>CALGPN010000061.1 GCA_937960435.1 uncultured Desulfosoma sp. | reverse complement strand
CCAAGGTGGCGCCTGGAGCCCCCGCCGGGGAAACAAAAACTCCACGGTCAACGGGGTCCCAAGAAGCGACGCCGACCCCAAGGCCCGGCGAAACGGCGCCGACCGCGGCTCAGAAAGCCTCGGCCTCTTCAGGCCGTGAGCAGAACCAGCCCCCCCAACCTGCGCCAAAGCCGTCACCCCGGCCCACAGCGCCTCCCTCTTCCTCCGGCGAACCCGTGGCGCCCCAGAGGGGCGAAGCCTCTTTGTTAAGCAAGGCCAAGACCGTGGATCTTACGAAAAAAATCGCCATGGAACGCTTGTTTGAAGAGCTGGAAGCGGCCGATACGGCTACGGTCAAAAAAGCGGCCCAAGTGCTCAAGGACCGGATGATCAAGCAGAATTTGTGGAAAAAATCCCCCTACCGAACGACTGTCGAGGAAATCCTGTCCTCCTGAGGGATTCCTGACGCCGCCATGGGCCTTCGGGGCCCAACTGTACTTCTCATGAACGCTTTCAGCCCGGGGCATAGCCCCGGGCTTTTCGCCTTGACCATTACAGGACTCAGGTGCTGCAAAAGGCGCACCCGCCAAAGCCGAACTGCCTTTCCGTCAAGGTCCGACGCTGGGCGGGCCGTTAAAAAAACGGCGGCGGGAGCTCAGGGGCCGAAGGGCGGTGAGTCGTCGAGGAGCGTGAGCGCCAGGCGGGACCAAAGCTCAAGGGGGCGTCGGAGCGCTTCTTCCACAGGAAGCCACCGAAAACCGCCCAATTCCTTTCCAGGCGCCAGGGCTTCGGGGTCCGGCACGTCCCACCGGAACACCAGCCCCAGATGCACCTCGCCCACCGGGGTCCACTCTTCATTGATCACCCCGCAAAAGACGGGATTCACGATCTCGCTGAGTCCCTCGAACTCTTCTGCCATCTCCCGCATCATCCCAGGACGGACGGCGGCGCAAGGATGTCTCGAAGCCCTTCGCGCATCGGCGAGCGTCACATGCCCACCGATGCCCAAAGACTCCAGACCGTGAAGCCGAGCCTCGCTCCCTTTGCGGCGATAGCAGCCCACGGTGCGGTCTTTCGGCACATAAGTCAGCACATAGGGAATGATCTGTTTCCAGCGCGGGTCGTGTTCCACCTGCGAGCGGTCCAAGAAAAGACAGCCCGCCGTTTCCAGCGACGCGAAGCATGCCTCTTCGGCCATCCGGATGGCCGTCTCCTTGCCGGTCCACGCCGCGGGCAGGGCCTCCCGAGGCGCACAAAGGACTTTTTCTTTTTGGGTCATTGCCAACGTCCTTCGTCACTTCAGGCCAAAGAAGCCGGCCATTTCCAACGGCACGGCGCGCTTTCCGCCGAACGGTTCCGGGAGCCCCGCGCCGATACTTCGAAGGTTTTGGGGCCCCGCCCTTTTCAGCATGGTTTTTCCCGCAATCGGCTCAACGCACGCCCCCTTGAGTCACCGGGGAAGACTGTGCTCCAGGAGATCGAGGATCATGGCCTCGGCACGGCGCAGCAGATCATAACGCGTGGATGCCTCTGCAAAACAGGCTTTGAAGCCGTTTCGGACAAGAAGCAAAAGATCCCAGATGCTCAGCCCGTTCGGCGAGAGTCGGGCCGCGCGGTGGTATTCCCGGCTGAGGTCGGTTCGAGAAATGCCGGGATTGTCGGTGCACACGGCAACCCGAAGCCCTTGACGCAGGTAGTGCTCCAGGGGGTATTTGCCAAAAGAGGCCGTCGCCGGCATAAAGGCGTCTCGAAAACCCACGATCTGCACGTTGCTTGAGGGGCACATTTCCAAGGCGATCCGTCGGTCCCGAAACCGTTCCAAGAGAGCGGGGTTTTCTCGAAGCGTCAAACCGTGACCGATCCGTTCGGCCCCCAAGTGGTACACGGCTTCCCAGATGCTTTCCGCAGAAGCCGTCTCTCCGGCGTGGATGGTGGCATGGAGGCATCGCTTCATGAGCGGAAGGAAGATCTCTCGAACCTCCGCCGCGGGACACGCCGCTTCGTTTCCCGCCAGATCGAAACCTTTGACGAGTGAGGCCCAAGACTGCCCGCTATCCAAGACGCTTTCAGCCAACCGCACACTCTCTTCCACATTGTCCAATTGGCGGTGCCGGCTGCCGATCACAAGCACGGCCACCGAACGGGGACCGTTCTGAGACAAGGATTCACAGATGGTTCCCAGCACCTCGTGGGCTTTGAGGCCTCCTCGGGTGTAATTCAAAGGCGAGCAGCGCACCTCCAAATGAAGCACGTTTTCGCGGCGCATCTTTTCCCCGAGGATGCGGCAGGCCTCGCGCAACGTCTTTTGGGACTGGAGCAGGGTCGAGCCTTGGAGATCGCCGAGCCGTTCGTAGGCGTCGAACCCCACGGCCACGAAACGATGCGAATCCCGCCAGGGCCCGTAGAGCAGCCGATCCAAATCGTCGGGGCAATGCCGAAAAAGCCCCAGGAAGGCACACACCGCCAAGGGTTCCGGCACATCCGGCACCGGGTGCCGCAGCGCCCTAAAGTCGATGGAAGGGCCCAGGTCTTCTATCGGTTGAGCGTCGAGGCGGCGGCGCCAGGCTTCGAGCCACGGTTGGAGCCGACTGCGGTATCCTTTCAGGTCCTCTTCATGAGTTTCGGCCACCCGGATCATGTCCTCGGCTTCGAGGCACCCGCCCAGGTGGCAGTGGAGCTCGGCTTTGGGAAGTGTTTTGATGAACGCCAACTCTTCGGGCTCTTTTTCCGGGTCCACGCCGAATCGGACCCGTTGGAGCCGGCGCACCGTATCCGGCGGCAGACTGTAGAGGGCAAGGAAATTCGGTAGGGGCTCCTGCTGAATGAGGCGGCTTGCGTGGTTGACGGCCAAGAAAACGGCCCGCCGTTGTCTTTCCTCCAATCGGCGGGTCAGCGGAAAGGCATCGACGCGAAGCGTCCTTTTGACCCTGGAGGACAAGGACTCGGGATGATCTTCCGGCCCTGAGGGATCCTCTGGCGCCGGAAGGGCAGTTTCCTCTTCCGGGTCGAGATCCACGATGGGATTTCTCGGGTAGCGGCCCACCACCACGGGCATGACGGCCGAGGCCACTTCCGGCTCCCAGGGGTTCCAATACTCATTCACAAGGAGGTTCTTGATGAGGACGGCCTTTTTTTCATTCAGGATCACGTGGATCAAGGCGTCGCAGCCGAAAAAGGAGGCCGCCGTCTGGATATCGGAACTCATGGTCTTTCGGCCGCCGGCCAGGGACAGATAGAGTCGGCCGTTGGAGCGCCGTACCCTTTCGGAGGCTTTGCGGACCACCTGAAACACTCCTTCGGTCATGCGGCGGCACTGGTCCAGGGAAACCAAGTCCTCCACCCCTTCGACCTGCCACACGACCAGGCGTAGTTTCTCCTCGGGCGGCCCACAGTCAAACCACTCTTGAAGTTTTTGCAAAACGCCCGTCGACTGGGACGGGTCCGGCGCCGTCGTGATGACCCAGAGCTCATGGACCGGTTGGATATTGTAGGTCTCACGCATGGCGCGGATTTGGTCCGCTTGAGGATGGCG
>CALGPN010000060.1 GCA_937960435.1 uncultured Desulfosoma sp. | reverse complement strand
TTTCACGATTTCACGATTTCACGATTTCACGATTTCACGATTTCACGATTTCACGATTTCACGATTTCACGATTTCACGATTTCACGATTTCACGATTTCCCGACTTCACGAGTCGGGCTTTTCGCGCAACAAAAACCTTTCCCGAAACGGTTCAACTGTTTTAATGATGGTAGGCGGCTGAGACGCCGCCCGGACCTCCGCCGAAGAACGGCGCGCTCAACCCTTTGAGGCGGGAAAAACTTTTGGGGAAACGGAGTCGATTTCATGGAAGAACGCGTGCGGACCCTGGCCAGTATCCACGCGAACCATTTCAGCGCTCATCTGGACGCGGTGCGGCTGCGCACGGGGCGGGTGACGGAACGCATCCGCATGGAACACCCCGAAGCGGCCGCCGTATTGGCTTTCGTCGACCCGGAATTGACTCAGGTGCTCATGGTGCGTCAGTGGCGCTATGCCATCGGCCGGGAAACTTTGGAAATTCCCGCAGGCAAGTTGGACCCGGGGGAATCGGCCGAAGAAGGGGCCCGCCGGGAACTTTTGGAAGAGACGGGCTACGCCGCCTCGATCCTCACCCCCATTTTCCGCTATCACCCGGCCATCGGCTATTCCAACGAAGCCATCGTTATCTTCGCCGCCTGGGACCTGAAACGGGATAAGGCGGGCCGGGATGAAGAGGAAATTTCCCGGGTGGAAATCCACCCCGTAGATCGTCTATGGGAAGCCGTCCACTGTGGGGAAATCACCGACGGCAAGACGGTGATCGCGTTGAGTCTCTTCCAGAGCCTTCGGGAACGGGGGACTTTGGCGCACGCGTTCTTTTCGGTTTGAGGTTTTGGGAAACGGGCTGTCTAGGCCGGATTCCCGGGGCGAACGGCGTTGGGGCCCCCCTTGAGAAGACGACCATGGAAAAGGTGCCCATCACACGACAAGGCTTCCGAAACCTTAACGCCCAACTGGTGTACCTGCGGCGGGTGGTCCGCCCCCGTGTGCTCGAAGAGCTGCAGGAGGCGCGCCTCTACGGCGTCAAGGTGGACAACCAGCAATACCTCCTCGCCCGGGAACAGCACCGGGTGCTCCAACGCAAGATCGACGACCTCCAAACGAAGATCGCCCAGTGCGAAATCGTCGTGGGGCGCAAGTTCCTCGTCCCTCATGTGGCCTTCGGCACCGAAATCGTCGTCCTCAATGTGGACACGGGCCAAACCTTCCGCTTCCAGATGGTCGGCCCCTTTGAATCGGACGTGCGTAACGGCAAGCTTTCCATCGAATCGCCCGTGGGCCGGGGCCTCATGGGCCGATCCCCCGGCGAAGAAATCACCGTGCTCACCCCGGCCGGCGAACGCACCTACCGCATCCTCCACGTGGAGACATAGCGAGCTTTAATTTCACCACAGAGACACAGAAGACACAGAGAGCGTTTAAAGAATTCGGCGGCGGATGCCGTCGATTCGAATCGGCACAATGGCCGCTCCGATGATGGGCTCGTTCAGTTTGTTCGGTTCCATTTCTTGGTTCACAGTGCGGCGTTTATGCCCTTTTCACCCCAGAAACACAGAACTTTTTCTGCTTCTCTGTGCTCTCGGTGTCTCCGAGGTTCATCCCCCCGTTCGGCCGGCACAAGTCTCAGCCTTTCATGACGCCAAGGGGGCGAAGGCGGGCCACGGGGCGGCTGATGCCCGCGTGGGCCACCACATCCACCACCTCGCTCACGTCCTTGTACGCTTCGGGCATCTCTTCCACCAAAGTCGCTTTGCTGGCCCCGAGGACGAAAATCCCCCGATCTTCCATTTCTTTGACGACGCTTCGACCTTTGGCGCTTTTGACGGCCTGATGGCGGCTGAGGACCCGGCCTGCGCCGTGGCACGTACTCCCGAAGGTCTCTTCCATGGCCCGCGGTGTCCCCACCAGGACATAGCTGTAACGGCCCATGTCGCCGGGGATGAGCACGGGTTGGCCTACGGAGCGGTAGACGGCCGGGACGGCTTCATGGCCTGCCGCAAAGGCTCGGGTGGCCCCTTTGCGGTGCACGCACAGTTTTCGGCGTTGTCCCTGAGTGACGTGTTCTTCGATTTTGGCCATGTTGTGGCAGACATCGTAAAGGAGCGACAGGCCCAGACGTTCGGATGAGGTTCCGAAAAACTGCTCGAAGGTTTCCCTCACCCAATGGCTGATCATCTGACGGTTGGCAAAAGCGAAATTGGCCGCCGCCCCCATGGCTCCAAGGTAGCTTCGCCCTTCGGGCGAGTTCACCGGCGCGCAGCACAGCTGTTTGTCCGGAAGGTCGATCCCGTACTTTTGCGTGCTTTTCAGCAAAATGCGGATGAAATCATCGCACACCTGGTGGCCCAACCCTCGGGACCCCGTATGGACAAACACGGTGAGCTGCCCTTGGAAAAGCCCGAAGACGTCGGCCGTGGTCGGGTCGTAGATTTCTTCCACGACGCCGATTTCCACAAAGTGGTTGCCCGAACCCAGCGTGCCCAACTGGGACCGGCCTCGCTCCCGGGCCTTGGCGGACACTTCTTTAGGGTCGGCCCACGGGATGCAGCCCCCTTCTTCGATACGTTCCAAATCGGAAGCGTCGCCGAAACCCTTGGAGACGGCCCATTGAGCCCCTTTGAGGAGCACCTTGTCCAATTCGGTTTCGGTGAGTTTGAAATCCTTGCGGGAAGACCCTACCCCCGAGGGGATATTTCGAAAAAGGGCCGCGACCAGATCGCGGATCTTTTCCGCCCCCAATTCCTGAGCCCTAAGGTGGCTGGTCATGAGGCGCACGCCGCAGTTGATATCGTAGCCCACCCCGCCCGGGGACACGATACCTTCTTCCATGGAAAAAGCCGCCACCCCGCCGATGGGGAAACCATAGCCCCAATGGATGTCCGGCATGGCCATGGAATCCCCCACGATGCCCGGAAGACACGCCACATTGGCCACCTGCTCCATGGCCTGATCCTGACGGATGGCATCCAGCATCTTTTCGGAGGCATAGATCATGCCGTCCGTGCGCATGGCGCCGGTGCGCGGGATCTTCCAGCGCCACCCGTCGATTCTTTCCAACGTCAAGCGATCTTTGGCCATCATGCCTCACCTCCTATCCAGCCACGAAACCCTGCACAGGGCGATTCGTCAGATGTCGAAAATGACCTGAGCCGACCACAGCCCGTGCGCGAAAGCCACGGAAGCTTTGTGGTAGGTCACGGCCTTGTACAGGAGTTTCACCCGGTGTCGATCGGGGTCGAAAGTTTCCCCGTCCACGGTGGCCGTCAGGCGCCACGAGGGACTGAGGGCGACCCGAACGGCCTTCCCGAGAAACCCTTCGACCTCGAAAAGATACAGAAGCTCGTCCAGCCATTGGACAAGCACTTCGTCGAGGGCCTGAGCTTCGACGGACACTTCGCGGCTCTGTCGCCTTTCCACGGCATCGAGCCCCACCATGAGGTCGTAGAATGCCAGGGCGGCTTTTTCGAAAACTTCCGGAAGGTCCCGCCCGTGGACCCGAATGCCCACATCCGCCGTATGATCCACGATCTCGTAAAACGCTTTTTCCATCGCGCCGTCATCGCCCCCTGAACACCGTTTGTCGTTCCGCTGGTCTTCCGAGAACCCTCGTGATATAGAGGTAACCGTTTGACGCTGCCAAGAGAAGCCTTGCCCGGGTGCCGGCGTCGCGGTTTCGGCCACGTTTCGGGGTTCGCGGGGCTTCCCCCCGCAAGAGACCCATGGGCGTATCCCCCATGGACGGCCGCAGGCGGCGCCACATTGGGCTTGACTTCCCGGGGTGGGCTCATTAGGATGGCGACGTTGTGGCGCTTGAGCGGGCATAGCTCAGTTGGTAGAGCACGAGCTTCCCAAGCTTGGGGTCGCGGGTTCGAATCCCGTTGCCCGCTCCACACGACGGAAAGCTCGCCCTTCCCAAAGCGGAAGGCTTCCCTTTTTGAGGTGGCGTGGGCGCGATCGATGGCGGACGCCGACTTCGATTAGTGGATGACAATGTTCAACACGGTCTTTTGTGAACGTCGCTTCATACGGCACTGAAGCCGGATTTCCTGTGATCATTGCTCTGCTAATGGGAGTGGGCCGAACGCCCACTTTTTTTTTGTTTATTCCGGGAAAGCCGGGGTGTGGGACGTTGAAACGACCATGGAACCGAAGGAAGACCCGACCCGAGCGGTCGTCCGAAAAATCTGGGAATTGACCACCCCCGTCATCACCGCCGAGGGGCTGGATCTCTTGGAAGTGGAATATCGGCGGGAAAGCCACGGCTGGGTACTTCGGCTCTTCGTGGATCGCGACGGCGGGGTGAGTGTGGAAGATTGCGCCGCTGTGAGTCGCATCGTGGGTGATCTTTTGGATGTGGCAGACCCCATCGCGGGGCCGTATCACCTGGAGGTGTCCTCCCCGGGCCTGGACCGGCCGTTGCGCCGTTGGGAACATTTCCATCAGCAGATTGGCAAGGTCATCGCCGTCCGCACGCGCACGGCTTTGGGGGCCCGCAAGAATTTCAAGGGCATCCTGGTGGCGGCGAGCCCCGAGGCCATCCGCATGGACTGCGACGGGAGGATGTTCGACATTCCTCTGGAGGCCGTGGAAAGAGCCCGCCTGCGTTATTTCGAATCGGTCGGCGCCGCACCCGGGCCCCGCGACTGAAGCCGTTTGGAAAATCCCGGCCGGAAGGGAACCGGTTTTGGGGCACAGGAGGAGAAAAGGCATTATGGCCAGTGAACTGAAGCGGTTGATCGATCAAGTCAGTCGAGAAAAAGGGATCGACCGCGCCGTGTTGATCGAAACCCTGGTCGAAGCGGTTAAATCGGCCATCAAGAAGCGATTCGGCTCCAAAATGGACGTGGAAGTCGCTTACAACGACGAATTCGGTGAAATGGAAGCCTTCACCTTCAAGGAAGTGGTCGAGGAAGTCCACGACCCGGACAAGCAGATTTCCCTCAACGAAGCCCGGGCCCTGGACCCCGAATCGGAAATCGGCGACGAACTGGGCATCCGCATGGACACGGACACCCTAGGCCGCATTGCCGCCCAGTCGGCCAAGCAGGTCATCATCCAAAAGATGAAGGACGCGGAACGGGAAGCCACCTACGAGGAATACAAAGACCGCAAGCGCGAAATCGTCACGGGCATCGTGCAGAAAGTGGACCGTTCCGGGATCATCGTCAACCTAGGGCGCGCCGAAGCCATCCTCCCCGTCAAAGAACAAATCCCTCGGGAAATCTACCGCCAGGGCGACCGGATCCGGGCCTACATTCTGGATGTGAAAAAGATCAGCAAAGGGCCGCAGATCATCCTGAGCCGCACCCATCCCGATTTCCTCATCCAATTGTTCCGCATCGAAGTGCCCGAAGTGTCCGACGGCACGGTGAGCATCCTGGCGGCCGCCCGCGAACCCGGGTCTCGAGCGAAAATCGCTGTGGTGTCCAAAGACCCCGATGTGGATCCCGTCGGGGCGTGCGTCGGCATGAAGGGGTCCCGAGTCCAAGCGGTGGTCCAGGAGCTGCGCGGTGAAAAGATCGACATCGTCCCGTGGAACATGGATCCCGCCAAATTCGTCGTGAACGCCTTGGCCCCGGCCATCATCACCAAAGTCATCATCGATCAGACCAACCGCAGTATGGAAGTCATCGTGCCCGATGATCAGCTGTCTTTGGCCATCGGACGGCGCGGCCAGAACGTGCGGCTGGCGTCGCGGATCACGGGCTGGCACATTGACGTCAAGAGCGAGTCCCGCTATGAGAGACAGAAGCAGGCCGGATATCAGGCGCTCCTGCGTATCGACAACCTCTCGGAAGAAATGGCCGATAAGCTCTACGAGGCGGGGATCACCTCGCTCGGCGACTTTTGCGAGGCGGGTGTGGATGAGCTGGAAACCTTGACCGGCCTTTCGGCGGCGGTTCTCGAAACCATGCAGCATCAGGCCAGGACGCTGATCGAATCCGGCCACGGCGCCGAAGCCTCGGAGGACGAGGACTTCGAGGACGAAAACGACAACGACATTGAGGAGGGTTCCGAAGAGCCCGATTCCGCGAAAGACGTGAAGCCGGTGGAATGAGTGCGCAGGCCGCAGGGCATGTGCCCTACCGAACATGCATCGTGTGCCGGTCCAAACGCCCGAAAGGGGATCTCCTGCGGCTCGTTTTGGACCAAGACCTCAGGGTGGTTCCGGATTGCCGGCAGTGTTTGCCGGGCCGCGGCGCCTACGTGTGCGAGGCGTGCCTGGGGTCCGTCACGAAAGGCAAGGCCTTGTCCCGGGCCTTCCGAGGCCGACTTCGGGGGGTGTCGCCGTGCCTGACGGAGTGGATCCACCGGGCGCAGGGGGATCAGAAGGGCTGCCGAAACATGGAGGATCAATCGTCATGTGTGCATGATACCAAAAAACGTCCACGGCCCCGAACCGCGGACACGGTCGCTGAAGATTCCTAGGGGGTTTTTTCCATGGCACGACTGAGGGTCCACGAACTAGCCAAAGAGTTAAATATGAATAGCAAGGAGCTCCTCGACAGGATCCTCAAGATGGGGATCTCCGTGAAAAATCATATGAGCACCTTGAGCGAATCGGCCATTGCCAAGATTCGCGAACATCTCCAAGGGGAAGGTCCCAAAAAGGTCGAGGAAAAGCGCATCGGCCGACAGGTGATCCGCCGGCGCAAGAAGACCGAGATGGAGGAGCTCGCGGAAGCGCAAGTCTTAGAGGCTGAGGCCGAGGCGCTTCCGACGGAAGAAGAGCGCCTCGGTGCCGAGGAAGGTCCCATGCCGGAAGCGGCCGAAGCGGCGGCCCCCGAGCCCGCGGAGACACCCGCCCTCGAGGCCGCCGAAGGGGAACACGTCGCGCCCTCCGTCGAGCCTGCGAGAGAGGAAATTCCCGCGGTCGAAGCGGTTCCGGAGTCGCCGCCTGAGCTTCGGCCTGCGGCGGCAGCGCCTGTGCCGGCGCAGATCGCACCCGAGTCGCCCGTTTTGGTCGAACAGGCGGTTCGTGAAGCGGCCGAGAGAGCCCCAGCGATCGAAGAACCGCCCCCCGCCGTCGTGGAAAAAGTCCCCGAGGATCACGAAGTCGTCGAGAAAGTCGTTCCAGAACCGGCGCCTCCCACCGAAATGATCCCGCCTCCGGAACCCGTTCGGGAAACCTTGGAAGCGGCGCCTTCGGCGCCCATCCCGGTCGCGGTGGAACCCGCGGTGCCCTCCCCCGTCGTGGAAGAAGAGGCGGAAGCGGCCGCCGAGGAAGGGGAAGAAGAGGACGAAAAGGGCAAGAAGAAAAAGGCCAAGAGACGCCGCCGAAAGCGCCGAAAAGACGAACCTGCGCGGATTATCAGCCTGCCTGAGGTCATCGCCCCCGAACCGGAGGAAGAAGCCGAAGTGCCCCCGACGGTGGTGCGCTTCATCCCGGAAGAACAGGTGAGCCGCGAGCCGCTTCGCAAGAAGCGGATTCGCCCCGACGAGGAGCCGGCGGCCCCCGAGAAAAAGCTGCGCAAGGGCCGAAAGGAAGTCGTCGGCCGCGAAGACCTCTACACGAAAAAGGAACTTCGGGCTCAAGAAGAGCGCGGCAAAGTAGGCCTCAAGCGCGAAGAGATGGGGCCCCAAAAGCCCGTGGCCACGGTGCCCAAAGCCATCAAACGCCGCATCCGCATCGACGAAGCCATCACGGTGGCCAACCTGGCCAAACAGATGGGGGTCAAGGCCACGGAAATCATCAAGAAACTGTTGCTCTTGGGGCTCCCTGCCCATATCAACCAGGCCATCGACTACGACGCGGCCGCCCTTGTGGCGGCGGAATTCAACTACGAAGTGGAAAAGGCCGGTTTCGAGGAAGAGGACATCCTGCAGACCGCCGAGGACCGACCGGAAGACCTGCGGCCGAGGCCGCCTGTGGTGACCGTCATGGGCCACGTGGACCACGGCAAGACGTCCCTCCTCGACGCCATCCGCCACACCAAGGTCATCGACGAAGAAGCGGGCGGCATCACCCAGCACATCGGCGCCTATTTCGTGGAACTGGACGGACGCCACATCACCTTCCTGGACACGCCCGGCCATGAAGCCTTCACGGCCATGCGCGCCCGCGGCGCTAAGGTCACCGACATCGTCATCTTGGTGGTCGCCGCCGATGACGGCGTCATGCAACAGACCGTGGAAGCCATCAACCACGCCAAGGCGGCCGGTGTCCCCATCATGGTGGCCATCAACAAGATCGACAAACCCAACGCCAATCCCGATCGGGTCAAACGAGAACTGGCGGAACACGGCCTGCTGCCGGAAGAATGGGGCGGGGACGTCACCATGGTGGAGATTTCCGCCAAAAAGAAGATCGGCATCGAAGACCTCCTGGAAATGGTCCTGCTGCAGGCCGAACTGCTGGAACTCAAGGCCAATCCCAACAAAGCGGCTCGAGGTCGAGTCATCGAGGCCAAACTGGACAAGGGCCGAGGCCCCGTGGCCACCATCCTTGTCCAGGAAGGGACGCTTCGGGAAGGCGATGCCTACGTGTGCGGCACGTATTCCGGCCGGGTGCGCAGCATGTTCAACGACAAGGGCCAGAAGATTTCGGCCGCGGGCCCGTCGGTGCCCGTCGAAGTGCTGGGCCTTTCGGGCGTGCCCAATGCCGGAGACGATTTCGTCGTCCTGGCCGACGAAAAGCAGGCCAAGCTGGTGGCCGAACATCGCCAGCTGCGCGCCCGTGAAAAGGAATTGTCCCGAACCACCAAGGTCACTCTGGAAAAGCTCTACGAACAGATTCGAGACGGCCAGATCAAGGAAATCAACGTCATTCTCAAAACCGACGTCCAAGGTTCCTTGGAAGCCATTCGGGATTCTCTGCTGAAACTGTCCACGCCCGAAGTCAAGGTATCCCTCATCCACGCAGGCACGGGCGCCATCTCGGAAAGCGACGTCATGTTGGCTTCGGCTTCCAACGCCATCATCATCGGCTTCAATGTACGGGCCGACGCTAAGGCGCAGGAACTGGCCGAACAGGAAAAGGTGAGCATCCGCTACTACGACGTGATCTACCAGATCCTGGACGACATCAAAGACGCCATGGTGGGCATGCTGGAGCCCCAGTATGAAGAGGAAATTTTGGGGCGCGCCGAAGTGCGCCAGACGTTCCACATCTCTCGCATCGGCACCGTGGCTGGTTGCTATGTGACCGAAGGCAAGGTGGAGCGCAACGCCAAGGTGAGACTGCTCCGCGACGGGGTTGTCGTCTGGGACGGCAAGATTTCCTCGCTGAAACGCTTCAAAGACGACGCGCGGGAAGTCAAGGCGGGGTTCGAATGCGGCCTGACCATCGAAAACTTCAATGACATCAAGGTGGGCGACATTCTGGAAGTTTACCGCATGGTGGAGGTGACTCCCGTTTTGGAACCGGCTCACCCCCAGGAAGAAACCCACCCGACCTAGAATGGGAACGGGCGCGGCCTCGGAAATGTTTTTGGGAAAAAAGCGATGAAGGATGTGACCGTCAGCGTCGGTGTGGCCCGGGTAACCTTTCGGCTCCACGGCAACGACTCGCTCAAGGGCAAACGCAAGATCGTCAAAAGCCTCATTGAAAAGAGTCGCAACCGTTTTCCCGTGGCCATCGCCGAAGTGGACGACCTAGACCGCTACCAGCGGGCCACTTTGGGCATCGCCGTCATCGGCAACGATTCCCGCCTGCTGAACTCCATCCTGGACAAGGTGGTGGACTACATGGCGGGCATGGGACTTGCCGATTTGGAAAGTCACGACATTGAACTCATCCCCCTTTGAGGCGCTCGGCCGCCGCAGCCTCCCGCCTTTGCAGGAAGAGGTGGCTCAGCGCCCTTTGAGGGGGAAAAGACGGAAAAACCATGGAATACAAAAGAGCGGACAGGGTGGCGGATCTTCTGCAACGGACCGTCGCCGAAATCCTTTTGCGACGTGTGCGGGATCCCCGGCTGGGCAAACTGACCGTTACGGGTGTGGAAGTGAGCGCCGACCTGCGGTACGCGAAGATTTTCTATTGCTTTGTGGGAACGCCGGAAGAACGGCCGCTTGTGGCCAAGGCCTTGGAAAAGGCCCGGGCCTTCATTCGCCGGGAAATCGGTCAGCGCGTGGAACTGCGCTACGTGCCGGATATTCAATTTTTCTATGACGCATCCTTCGACTACGGGGAAAAAATTGAACGGTTACTCCACCGAATCCATGAAGAATCTTGAAGGGCCTTGCGCGGTTTCGTGCGCCGTCTCGGATTCCCAGAGCCAGGAGGCCGCCGAACGCACCCGGGTTTTGGCCGCCATCAAACAGGTGATCGCCTCGGGCCGGCGGTTCGCTGTGGCGACCCACGTGCGTCCGGACGGCGATGCGGTGGGTTCCGTCTTGGCTTTGACGACCATGCTGCGCCTTTTGGGCAAGAACGCCGACGCGTTTTGCGAAGACCCGCCGCCTCCCGGCCACGATTTCTTGGCCGGCATTGATGAAATCCGCCGCACATGGGACGATTCCGTAAGCTACGACGCGGCCGTTTTGGTGGACTGCGGCGAATTCAACCGGGTCGGCTCAGTTCTGGCCGACGGTTTGGCTCGTGTTCCGGTTTTGGTCAATATCGATCACCATGTGAACCTCAACCCCTTCGGGACGCTTTCCTGGGTCGACCCGACAGCCAGCAGCACCTGTGAACTGCTCTACGATCTGGCGGTCTTTTTGGAGGTGCCCTGGACGGCCGACCTGGCCGCCCAGCTCTACACGGGGATCCTCACCGATACCGGTTCCTTTCGCTTTTCCAACACGACCCGAAAGGTCTTGGCCATCGCCACGGATCTGGTCGGCCACGGCGCCCAGCCCGCCTTCATCGCCGCCCAGATTTACGATTCGGGATCCCCCCAGCGCCTTCGGCTTCTCGCTCGAGTCCTGGCGACCGTCGCCTTTGAAGCCGACGATCGTTTGGCCACGGCGGAATTGACCCAGGCCATGTTCCAAGAAACGGGATCGAGCCGATCCGACGCGGAAAGTTTCATCAACCATTTGCGAAGCATCCGCACCGTGCTCATGGCCGCCCTGTTTCGCGAGGAAGAAGACGGCACGGTGCATGTGAGTCTTCGGTCCAAGGATCCAGTGGACGTGGCGGCTTTCGCCCGCCGCTACGGCGGCGGCGGCCATCGCCAAGCGGCGGCCTTTCGAACCCGGGGATCTTTGTCGGAAGTTCGCGCCCGCATCACCCGCGCGGCGCGCCTCTACATCGACGGCCATGCCTGAGACAACGCAGCGCATCGGGGCGGCGGGCATGACCCCATCGGGCGAAACTCATTCGCATGAGACGACCGGCATCCTTCTGGTGGACAAACCCGAAGGCTGGACGTCCCACCAGGTCGTGGACTGGCTGCGGCGACGACTGCGCGTGCCGAAGGTCGGACACACCGGCACATTGGATCCCTTCGCCACGGGACTCTTGGTGCTGTGTCTCGGGGAAGCCACCCGGGTGGCCGAGCTCCTCACGCAGACGGACAAGCGCTACGTCTTCCGCATGCGCCTCGGCATGGAAACGGACACCTTGGACCCCACAGGCCGAGTGACGCACACATACGAAGGCCCCCCCGTGGATGGTGCCCGGCTGCGGCGGGTCGTCTGCGAGATGGTCGGGCGCCAGATGCAAGACGTCCCGAGGTATTCAGCCGTGAAAGTCCGGGGACGCCGCCTCTACGAGTGGACGCGTTCGGGTCGGGACGTGGAAGCGGCGCCTCGGTGGGTGGAAATTTACGATTTTGAGGTGTTGGACGACTCGTGGCCGGAAGTCACGTGCCGCGTGCACTGTTCCAAAGGCACCTACGTGCGGCAGTTGGCCGCCGATGTGGGGCGCCGCCTGGGCTGCGGTGCCCACGTGACGGCCCTTCGTCGCACCGAAAACGGGCCCTTTTCGGTCCATAACGCTCTGCCTTTAGACACGCTTGAACGGATGCGCCGCGATCGGGAGTGGAGGCGACACGTCATCCCGCTCCATGCGGCCCTTTCCCATCTGCCTGCTTTGGTGGTGGACGACCCTCTGATCCGAAACCGGCTGCGCCATGGACAGGTGCCCGACTCCCAGTTGGATCGGATTGCGGCGGTTGTGGAAGGACATCCCGGACCTGTGCGGCTCATGGGTCCCGACAACGTGCTGCTGGCCCTGTGGTGGCCCGCGGCGCCTCCCGGCGGACGTCGTCTGAAGGTTTTTCAATCGTCGGCAGAACTCACTTAGAAAAGGAGGACAACCGTGGTTCTCACCCCTGAACGAAAAAAGGAAATCATCGACACGTTTAAAATCCACCCTAGCGATACGGGCTCGCCCGAAGTCCAAATCGCCTTGCTCAGCGAACGGATCAACTACCTGACGGAGCACTTCAAAATCCATAAAAAGGACCACCATTCCCGACGCGGCCTCCTGAAGCTCGTCGGCCAAAGGCGGCAGCTTCTCAATTATCTCAAACGCAAAAACATCGATCGCTACCACACGCTCATCGAGCGCCTCGGGCTGCGCCGGTAAGCGACGCGGGCCGATCGAACCCTGGAAAAACGAGGAAGGCATCTATGAAGAAGACGGTTCAGGTTGACGTGGGCGGAAGACCGCTCATTTTCGAAACGGGCCATGCGGCCCGACAAGCGAGCGGCGCGGTCTTCATGCGCTACGGCGACACCGTGGTCATGGTGGCCGCCGTCAAAGAAGACCGCCTCCGCGAGGGCATCGATTTCGTCCCTTTGATGGTGGAATATCAAGAAATGAGCTACGCTGCGGGCCGAATCCCGGGCGGTTTCTTCCGCAGGGAAATCGGCAGGCCCAGTGAAAAGGAAACCCTCACCTCGCGGCTCATCGACCGACCCATTCGCCCTCTATTCCCCAAAGGGTTTGCTTATGAAACCCAGGTGATCGCCACAGTCCTGTCTGTGGACCAGGAAAACGAGCCCGACGTGGTGGCCTTGACCGGAGCGTCCGCGGCGCTGCACCTCTCCCCCGTGCCTTTTGCCGGTCCCGTGGCGGCCGTGCGGGTCGGGCGCGTGAACGGCACGCTCGTCATCAACCCCAGCGCCGCCCAGCTGGAACGCAGTGACATGAACATCGTGGTGGCCGGAAGCCGCGACGCCGTGGTCATGGTGGAAGGGGGCGCCCAGTTCGTCCCGGAAGCGGACATCTTGGAAGCCATCGATACGGCACACCGGGCCATTTTGCCCATCCTGGACGCTCAAGATGAACTGCGCCGCCTCGCCGGCCTGTCCAAGGAAGAGATCCTCGAGCCGGTGGTGGATCCGGCCGTGGAACAATTCGTTCGGGAACTGGCGGCGGAAGGCATGCGGGAGGCCATGACCACGGCGGACAAAATGCAGCGTCGCGACAAAAAGAAAGCCCTCCACCACAGCGTGCTCGCGGCCGTTGCGGAAAAATTCCCCGGATCCGAAAAGGACGCGGAACGCGTCCTGGAAAAGGTGGAAAAGGAAACCGTGCGGCTCATGATGGTCCAAGAAAAACGCCGTATCGACGGCCGGGCTTTCCATGAGATTCGACCCATCAGCATCGAAGTGGGCCTGCTGCCCCGCACTCACGGGTCGGCCCTTTTCCGCCGGGGCGAAACCCAGGTGCTGGCTGTGACCACCTTGGGCTCTTCCAGCGACGAACAAAAGATCGAAGCCCTGACGGGAGAATCCTTTAAATCCTTTATGCTTCACTACAACTTCCCGCCCTACTCGGTGGGGGAAGTGCGCCCCTTGCGCGGGCCGGGTCGACGGGAAATCGGCCACGGCGCCTTGGCCGAACGGGCCGTGAAACCCATTTTGCCGGACAACGGCACCTTCCCCTACACCATTCGCGTCGTGTGCGAAGTGCTGGAATCCAACGGCAGCAGTTCCATGGCGTCTGTGTGCGGCGCTTGCCTCTCCCTCATGGACGCCGGGGTCCCGGTCGAGGACATGGTGGCGGGCATCGCCATGGGTTTGGTCAAGGAAGGCGATGATTTTCTCATTCTTTCCGATATCCTTGGCGACGAAGACCATCTAGGGGACATGGACTTCAAAGTGACGGGGAACGAGAAAGGCGTCACGGCCATTCAGATGGACGTGAAGATCGCCGGCATCAGCCGGGAAATCATGACCCGAGCCTTGGATCAGGCCCGGCAGGGTCGCTTGCATATTTTGTCCAAGATGCGGGAAGTGATCCAGAAGCCGAGGCCGGAACTTTCCCCTTACGCGCCGCGCATGGAAGTGATTCACATCAACCCGGACAAGATCCGGGACGTCATCGGGCCGGGAGGCAAAATCATCCGCGGGATCGTGGCCGAAACGGGCGCCAAGATCGACATCGAGGACTCGGGCCGGGTGGTCATCATGAGTCCCGACAAAGAGGCGTGCCGGAAGGCCATCGACAAGATCCGAGGCCTGACCATGGAACCCGAAGTGGGCCAGGTCTACATGGCTCGGGTCACCAAGGTGACGGACTTCGGCGCCTTTGCCGAAATCCTCCCCAACACGGAAGGACTCATCCACATCTCCCAGCTGGACCACAAACGCGTGCAAAAAGTCACGGACGTGGTCAAGGAAGGGGACGAAGTCCTGGTCAAAGTCATCGACATCGACCGCGAAGGGCGCATCCGGCTCAGCCGCAAGGCCGTGCTGGGGACACCGGAACCCCGCAAGTAACGAGGGCGTGGTGGTTGACAAAACGATCCTTCCCAACGGCGTTCGGGTCGTGACGGAAAAGATGCCCGGGTTCTTTTCGGTTTCCACGGGCATTTGGGTCAATGTGGGTTCCCGGGACGAGGAAGCCCATGAACAGGGCGTCACCCACTTCGTGGAGCACATGCTGTTCAAGGGCACCGCCACACGGTCGGCCTTGGACATCGCCAAAGCTCTGGATGCCGTGGGCGGCTTCGCCAACGCCTTCACGTCCAAGGAAAACTTGTGCATCCACGCCAAGGTCATGGACACCCACCTGCGCTTGGTGGTGGATGTGCTCACGGATATTTTTCTCCATTCCCTGTTCGACGAAGAAGAAATCGAACGGGAACGCCAGGTCGTCGTCCAGGAAATCAACATGATCGAAGATTCCCCCGAAGACCTGGTGCACATTCTCTTTCAGCAAAACTTCTGGCAGGATCATCCGCTGGGCGTGCCCATCTACGGCACCGAGACCTCCGTTCGGGGCTTGACTCGAGGCAAAATCACCGACTTTATCGGCCGGCGCTTCGCCCCGGAAACGGTGCTCGTCGCCGCGGCGGGCAACGTGGACCACAGCGCGTTTGTGGATTTGGTGGCGCCCCACTTGGAAACGTTGAACCATCACCGCCGTCCGCCCAAAAGGACGCCGCCTCAGGTTGTCCCCCATCGCACCGTGGTTTCCAAGGACCTGGAACAGGTCCACATCTGTTTGGGGTTTCCCGGATGTTCCCAATCGGACCCCAGACGGTTCGCCTGCCATGTGCTCAACGTCGTCTTAGGGAACAGCATGAGCAGCCGGCTGTTTCAGGAAGTGCGGGAAAAGCGGGGCTTGGCCTACGCCATCTATTCGTTCGTCAACAACCACGAGGACACCGGCCTCATGGGCGTCTACGCCGCCGTGGCTCCCGAGGACCTGGAAGAAACCCTCGAGGTCGTCACGGCGGAAATGGATACCGTTCGCCGCCATTCCATCACGGCTTCGGAACTGGCCGCCGCCAAGGAATACCTCAAGAGCAGTATTTCGCTCAATGCGGAAAGCACCGATGCGCGCATGAACCGCCTGGCCAAGAACGAATTCGTCTTCGGTCGGCATGTGCCGTTGGAAGAGGTGCAAGAAGCCATCGATCGGGTCACGGCCGACGATGTGCAGGAATGGTTCGACGCCCAGTACCGCCCTGAAAACACGGCCCTGACACTTCTGGGGCCGGTTCCCGAAAACGGGGCGGACCGTTTCCCTCCGGCATAGGGTTTTCGTCCATGGCTCTTGTCTTCCAAGTCCTTGCCAGCGGATCCAAAGGCAATGCCGTCTATGTGGCCGGGGGCTCCACGGCGCTGCTGGTGGACGCCGGGTTGAGCGCCAAGGAAATCATGCGGCGCTTGGAAAGCGCCGGCCTCGATCCCAAAGGGCTTTCCGCCGTCCTCCTCAGCCACGAGCACAACGACCACATCCGCGGCGTGGGGGTCCTGAGTCGCCGCCGTGGGCTTCCCGTCTATCTGACTCAAGGGTGTTTGGAGGCCCTTCCGCCCCAATTGGGGGAACTGGCTTCCGTGCATCTCATTCAGTCCGGCCGATCGTTCCGCCTGGGGGATTTGACCGTGCACCCCTTTTCCCTTTCCCATGATGCGGCCGACCCTGTGGGCTTCCTTTTCGAACACGACGGGTGCCGCCTCGCGGTCTGCACCGATTGCGGTACGGCCACTCAGCTGGTGCGCACTCGGTTGCGCCACTGTCACGGGTTGATCGTGGAAGCCAACCACGATGTGGAGCGCCTCATGAACGGGCCCTACACCTGGCCCTTGAAGCAGCGGATCCGCAGCCGACACGGCCATCTGAGCAACGACGAATGCTGCGATCTCCTTCGGGACGTGCATCACGAGAACCTGCAAATTGTAGTCATGGCCCATCTGAGCGAAATCAACAATCACCCTCAGCTCGTCCAAGACACGCTCGGATATCGGCTGGAACGGGACCGGTGGGCTCACGTGCGCTTTTTTATCGCCGCACAGGACCACCCCGCTCCCCTGTGTGAACTTTCCCCCTGAGGAAGACTCCGACAATAGGAGGCCGCCCATGCCGTCCATGCCGAAAGCGTTCCTGCTGCCCATCGACGACACGGAAGAATCCCTTCGCCCCATCCGGTTTCTCACCGAGCTTTACCCCGATCGCTCGCACCTCAGTTTGACCATCCACTACCTGATGCCTCCCCTGCCCCCAGTCTACGGCGAGGGCCGGCTCAGTCCCGCTCAAGTGGCCAAGAAAAAGGCCTTTCTCAGGGAACGGGACGAAGCGGCTAAAAAGGCCTGCGCCCGGGCCAAACAGGTGCTCTTGGAAGTGGGGTTCAGCGAGGACATCATCCATGAACTGGTCCAGGAAAAGGAGTTGAGCGTCGCCCACCATGCGTGCCGCTTGGCCGACATCAAAAAGGTCGATGCCGTGCTGTTTCCCAAGCAGTCCGGCAGCGCTCTGGAGGGGTTTCTCAAGGGCGATCACACGTCGGCTTTGCTGCACCATTGCTTGGTGAGCCCCATCTGGTTTGTGGACGACCCGGCGGACATCTCCCGGGCCGTGGTCTGTGTTTCCGAACACCAAGCGTCTGTGCGAGCGCTGGACCACGCGCTTTTCATGTTGGAAGAGACGTCGGTGCGGATCGATGTGGTCCATTTTTCGAAGAAGGTCTCAAAAAAGCTTGTCTCCGAAGGGATCGAACCCGACGGTCCCCTCACCCGCTGGATCGCCCAACAGACGCCGGAAATTCAGGCCAATTATGCTCAGGCTTTGAAAATCATCGAGGAAAGCGGCGTCGAGAGGAGCCGGCTTCGGCTCGTGGCGGCGCCGAGCTCGGGGAAAATCGCCGCCGATATCCTCGCCTACACCGCCGAAACCAAGGCGGGGATCATGGTCCTGGGGCATGGCGGATCCGGAGGCACGTGGGGATTTCTCAAAAGTTCCGTGACCAAAAAAATCCTTTCGGAATTCCACCGCCAAGCCGTCTGGGTGAACCAATGAAAACCAGCCCGGGGCCCAAGGCCCCGGGCTTTACCCTTAAATGGCCGTTTTGCCGCGTTCCCCCGTGCGGATGCGGATGACCTGGGTCAGAGGGTAGACGAAGATTTTTCCGTCACCGATCTTTCCCGTGCGCGCGGCTTTCAAAATAGTTTCCACCACCTCTTCCGTGCGTTCCTGGGGAATCACCGTTTCGATTTTGATTTTCGGCTGAAACTCCACCAGGTATTCGGCTCCACGGTATATTTCCCGGTGTCCTTTCTGCCTCCCGAAACCCCGCACTTCCGTGACCGTCAACCCGGTCACGCCGATGGTATTCAAGGCTTCCTTGACCTGTTCCAAGAGGAAGGGCTTGATGATCGCCTCGATCTTGACCATGACCGTATCCTTTCCTTAAGCGTCCTCGTTCGAGTGGGTCCAAGCGCCTTTGGTTTGAAGGTCTGCCCGGGCAAACGGTATCGGGCCGTTAGAGCACGTAGCTGGTTTCGCTGTGCTGGGTGAGGTCCAACCCCTGGACTTCATCCTCAGCGGTCGCTCGCAACCCGGTCAGGGCTCCGGTGACCTTGAGCAAGATCCACGAAACGACAAACGAATAGACGATGGCCGCAAGGGCGCCGACAGCCTGCACCAGAAGCTGTTTCGGGTTGCCGTAAAAAAGACCGTCGGCTCCGGCGGAGTTATAGACCGTGGAGGCGAAGAGACCCGTCGCCAGGGCGCCCCAGAGGCCACCGATGCCGTGGATCCCCACCACGTCCAAAGCGTCGTCGTACCCGAGTTTTTCTTTGGCCAGCACGGCTCCGTAACAAAACAGACCCGCCAGGATACCGATCGAGAGCGCCGCCAAGGGTCCCACAAACCCGGCGGCCGGGGTTACGGCCACAAGGCCGGCGACCGCGCCGGAAGCAGCCCCAAGGGTGGTGGGTTTTCCGACTTTGATCCATTCGGCCGTGATCCAGGCCACCGCCGCCGCGCCCGTCGCCACCTGCGTGTTGAAAAAGGCGACTCCGGCCACGGCCCCCGCCGTCAAAGCGCTTCCGGCATTGAAACCGAACCACCCGAACCACAGAAGCCCCGCACCCAGCACGGTCAAGGGAAGATTATGGGGCTGGAACGGTTCCTTGCGATAGCCGCGGCGTTTTCCCACGACCAAAGCCGAGGCCAAAGCGGCTGTGCCGGAATTGATGTGGA
The DNA here is from genome assembly GCA_937960435.1 of uncultured Desulfosoma sp. Classification (GTDB taxonomy): domain Bacteria; phylum Desulfobacterota; class Syntrophobacteria; order Syntrophobacterales; family DSM-9756; genus Desulfosoma. The sequence goes on along the minus strand of CALGPN010000060.1, from coordinate 2,100 downwards.
TGACGGTCCCGCCGGCGAAATCCAGCGCCCCCAGTTTCCCGATCCAGCCGCCGCCCCACACCCAGTGGCAGACGGGAAAATAGACGAAGGTCGTCCAGAGAATCGTAAAGAGGAAAAAGGCGGAAAATTTCATGCGTTCCGCAAAGGCCCCCGTGATCAAGGCCGGCGTGATGATGGCGAACATGAGCTGGAAAGCCGAAAAGACCAAATGGGGGATGGTGGCCGCATAGGGGCCGGGATCCGTGCCCACCGATCGGAGGAAGGCCCAGTCGAAGCCGCCGATGAAGCCGCCTTTGTCCGGGCCGAAGGCCAGGCTGTAGCCGAAGACCACCCACAGGATGGACACCACACCGAGGCAGATAAAACTCTGCATCATGGTGGCCAGAACATTTTTGGTACGGACCAGTCCACCGTAGAAAAGAGCCAGCCCCGGGGTCATGAGCATGACCAGAGCCGTCGAGATGAGCATGAATGCCGTATCCCCGCTGTCCATCCTTTTCTCCTCCTGTGGCGTTTTGTGGTGGGTTTTTCGCGACGATGTCGTTCTGCCCACATGGCCCATTTCCTGGGCAACTTCCATGCCGAAAGAAGGCTCAGGCCCTGCACCGCTGGGTTAACTCTCTTGATCACTTGGACAAACCCGGCGAAAGCAAGGGCGCGTCTTGACCCATTTGGAAGAGAAACGGTGCGGCTGTGAGCACAAATTTGTTGCGCTTTCTGGCGTTTGGCAGGACCCTGGGGGGGCCGGAGCCAGGGATCACACGGTCCCGTGCCACGGACGGCAAGAACAAATTTGTGTCCGGGTGAACATGGGCTATAATGAATGTGTTTCATTCCGGCCGGTGGAAACGCCGTTCCGGTCGGGAGCACTGGATGAAATGGCGCCGCGGGGAGAAAAGAATGAAACGGCCGGCCGGAACACTTCTCATCGTGTTGTGGATTCTGGGAATGGTGGGAAACCTGTGGGCTCAGGACTCTTTGTCATCCCTTCGGTGCGGCAGCCGACTCGTCGTCCTTGGGGAGACCAAAACCGATGTGGCCTTCAAATGCGGGCCGCCGCTCCACGAACAGTTCGTGGGGGAAAAGATCGTTCGGACCCGCTACGGCTATGACAAAATGGTCGTGGAAGAGTGGGTCTATAACTTCGGCCCCACGGATTTCCTGCACACCCTGCGCTTCGAAGGCGGCCGTCTCGCGGCCATTTTCCGCGGCGAACGCGGCTACTGACCGCGCCCCCATGAGCCGTCGACTTGGGTGATCTGTAGGTTAGGGTGAGCGCAGCGAACCCCAACGCAAACATCCGACAAGATACCGTCCGTCCCATGACCCGTAGTATCGGTCAATTGTTGGTTGGGGTGAGCGCAGCGAACCCCAACGCAAACGTCCCACGCGCCGCGCACAAACTTCGGGCGGGCACAAGGCCCGCCCCTACGGATGATGGGGCGTCCACAACAAAGGGGCCAACGGTCTCCACCCCGCCGAGTTCGGGCGGGCACAAGGCCCGCCCCTACGGCGTACGGGCTGAGGCCATCTCAACCCGACGCAATTCGATGGACCCGTAGGTTGGGGTGAGCGCAGCGAACCCCAACGAACAATTTCAGAATGGGAGGCGCCGCCGCTGGCGCCGTCGAAATGCACGCAGCGAACCCCAACCGTCACCGTCTGATGGCGAAGACACCTACCCCAATGTGGTTATCACCTCAGAGCTCCGCGGGACCGGGTATCCTTCTTGCCCCCAAACCACCAAGCCCATTGATCTCCTTTGCAGCCGATGATAATGGTCTATGCAAAGACAACCTAGCTGCGGCCTGATACCGCTAAATATCTGGCCAAAGGGGATAAGGGGCCCATGATCGACTTTTATCAAATTTATGAAGATTTTGCTCAGACCATGGGGGAAAGCCAGGCCCGGACCCTTGTGAGAACCCTTCGGCAGATTTATGAGGAACTGCATCAGACGGTCACGAAAAGCGAGTTCAACGAACTGAAGGCGGTGGTCCATGAGTTGGCTGCGGCTCAAAAGCGCACCGAACAACGCCTCGAAGAGCTCGCCGAAGCCCAGAAGCGCACCGAACAAAGGGTCGAGGAACTCGCCGAAGC
>CALGPN010000059.1 GCA_937960435.1 uncultured Desulfosoma sp. | reverse complement strand
CGATTGAATTTAAAACGGAGGGACTGATATCCCTTGGTTTCGAAGATTGCTCGATTTCGATCTTCTTCATGGTTTCCCCTGCCGGGTGAGTTGACGAGGGGGCAATTGACGGCCTAAAACCATCAAAATGATAAATTTTGGTGACTGGAACCATGAATTTAACGATCCTCTTTGTCTCACGGATTTAGGATTATGAGAACGACCTTGGAAATCGACTTAATCATCCAACAATCTCTTCATGACCTAGCGAATATTTTTAGAACGGGTGTATGGAAAGGACGAAGAGAAAGAGAAGTTGTGAGCCTTTTTTGTTTTGGCGCCTTACTCAAGCAGGTAAAAAGCAACGGCGTTCTTCACGACCCGACGCAAATCGGCATTGAGGTTGCCGTACCACAAATCTCAAACCAAAATAGGCTTACGGGGAAAACAGCCAGCAAAGGGCAAGTCTGCAAGGATATCGTTATCTGGCGCTCCCCAATGGAAACATGTTGGGACGACCGAGGAAAACCGACCAAGCATCCTCTTTGCATCATTGAATGGAAACACAACGCGTATGTTTATTCTCAATATGACATGGAATGGCTCAAGGAATACTCCTCCTCCGTGGACGACTTTGTGGGATACGCTGTGCTCAGCGAATGGCCCTCAAATTATCGGACAATTCAATGTTCCCGGATCGAATCCGGAAGGGTGCACCACGACTGGCTCGTCATTCCATAAGTTGTAGTCCGAATTTTCTCGTGTGATGCGATTCTGTCTCCCTCTCCTTCGATGGAGCGTTTGTGCCTTTCGAAGGGGGGCGGTCCTACTTGCGGTCCCCTCAATGGCGCCGTCGGTGGTTGTACGCCGTAAGTCAACCCTTGAGGTCTTGCTGTAGATGAGCGTGCGTGGGACAGATTCGCCGGCGGAACGGCGTAGGGGAAGATTTCTGTCGTAAATTTTCTTGGCGCGCCTGGGAGGATTCGAACCCCCGACCCGCGGATTAGAAGTCCGCTGCTCTGTCCTCCTGAGCTACAGGCGCACGGCGACGACAAAGAAGAAGGCCCCCTGACGAGGCCCGATGCGATGTGGGATCTACTTTACGGAAAGCCCGGGCGCTGTCAATAGCTTTGCCCGGAAAAGCACGGAAGATCGAATAGACTTCACAAGACTGATCCACAAGGTTCTCTGCTCCGACGGCAATCCAAAGGTCGGCTTCTCGGGGAAAGCCTTTGCGCCTGAACCCATGGGGGGCCGGGAGCTTGAGTGGCGCCTTTTTCTTTGCCAAAGGGCACGAAGTTCGCTAAAGGTCCGCAAGACGACGGCAGCAAGCGGAGGGCGACGGCGGTGAAAAGACATCATCTCGGGGAGGGCGACGCATGACGCGCAGCACGGCATGGATGTGCCTCGGCGGCGGGGTGATCGTTTGCGGCATCGGGCTTCAACGCTTGTGGCAACACGGCGATTGGGCCCTCCTGATTCTCGGCGTCCTCATCGGCGCCTTCAGCATTTCCGCCCTCATGAAACACAAGAACCGACCGTAGCCGTAAGGCGCTCCGGCATGGTCCGTGCTTGACGCCGCGGCGCAAATCAACTACGGTTCTCCCGCATTTTCGGCCCGCCTCTGTGGCCGTCCATCGCCCAACGGGAAAGGACATCTTTTTCTATGGAGGAACTCAGTCAGGTTCTGCGGGAGCGTCTCGCCAAAGCGGAAGAAATGGAACGGGAGGGCATCCGCCTTTACCCCAACGGATACCGTGTCGATCATGCCATCGGATGGATCGTCAACGACTTTTCGCACAAGAGCCGAGAAGAACTGGAAGCCGACTCGCCCTCTTTCGTGGTGGCCGGCCGCATCATGGCCTTGCGTTCCTTCGGGCGCTCCACCTTCATGCACATTCAGGACGGTTCCGGCCGCATCCAGATTTACTGCCAACAAAATACGTTGGGTAAAGACGGCTACGCCTTGGTCAAGAAGTTCGATCTGGGCGACATCATCCGTGTGCGCGGCACCCTTTTCCGCACCAAGACGGAAGAGCTGACGCTTCTTGCCCAGGAAATCGTGCTCCTGACCAAAAACCTCCGTCCTCTCCCCGAAAAATATCATGGTCTCAAAGACGTGGAGACGCGCTACCGACAACGTTACGTGGATCTCATCGTCAACCCTTCGGTGCGCGACACCTTCATTAAGAGAACCCGGATTGTGCAATCGGTCCGGGAATTTCTTTCCGAACGGGGCTTTCTGGAAGTGGAAACGCCCATGATGCAGGTCATACCCGGAGGCGCCACGGCCAAGCCGTTCAAGACCCATCACAACGCCCTCGGCATCGACCTGTATCTGCGCATCGCCCCGGAACTTTATTTGAAAAGGCTTCTGGTCGGAGGCTTCGAGCGCGTCTTCGAACTGAATCGCAACTTCCGAAACGAAGGCATTTCCACTCAGCACAACCCTGAATTCACCATGTTGGAGTTTTACCAAGCCTACGCCACGTATGAGGACTTGATGCAGCTGACCGAAGAGCTCTTCGTCCACGTGGCGCGGCAGGTCAACAACGGAAGCCTCCAGGTGGTCTATCAGGGGCAGTCCATCGACTTGAGCCCCCCGTGGCGGCGATACCGACTTTCCGAGGCCCTGACCCGGATCGGGGGTATCCCCGAAGAGGCGGTCGTCGACCCGAAGGCGGCGGCCGACGTCGCCCGTTCCCTGGGCCTCCCCGTGGAAAAGTACGAGGGTCATGGAAAACTCCTCACGAAGATTTTCGACCTCGTGGTGGAACCGAAACTCGTCCAACCGACATTCATCACCCACTATCCCTTGGAGGTCTCCCCTCTTTCCCGGAGGAACGACGACGAACCGCATCTTACGGACCGGTTCGAACTGTTCATTGCCGGACGCGAAATGGCCAATGCCTTTTCTGAACTGAACGACCCACGGGATCAGCGGGAACGGTTCCGCCGCCAAGTGGAAGCTCGGGAAGCCGGGGACGAAGAAGCTCATTTCATGGACGAAGACTACATCCGAGCGCTGGAATACGGCATGCCCCCGGCCGCGGGCGAAGGGATCGGCATCGACCGCATGGTCATGCTGTTGACCGATTCGCCGAGCATTCGGGACGTCATTCTCTTTCCGCACCTTCGTCCGGAAAAGAAACTGTAGCGGAGCGTCCATGCAGTTCGAGCTCTTCGTCAGCCTCCGCTACCTTCTGGCCAAGAGACGGCACGCCTTTATTTCGCTCATCACCTTGATCTCCGTGGCGGGCGTTGCCGTGGGTGTCATGGCCTTGATCGTTGTCCTGGCGGTCATGAACGGGTTCCAGCAGGATCTGAGGGACAGGATCCTCGGAGTGACCTCCCATGTGGTTGTCGGCCATTTTCAAGGAACCTTCGGGACGTATCGCGACGCCCTCAAGGACATCGAACAGGAGGAAGGAATCGCTGCGGCGACGCCTTTTGTGCTCACTCAGGTCATGATGAATTCGGGGAAATCCATCTCCGGAGCCGTCTTGCGAGGGATCGATCCGGAGAGCGCTCCGCGGGTGACCCGGTTGGAACAAAGTCTCATCCAAGGGACCTTGGCATCTTTGCTGGGCGTTGCCACCGAAAGCGCTTCGGCGGACAGACCCTCTCCCGGCATCATTGTCGGCGTGGAATTGGCGGCACGGCTGGGGGTGAAAGCCGAGGACTACGTCACTTTGGTCTCCCCGACGGGCCAGACGACGCCGGCGGGGCGCGTTCCCAAAAGTCAGCTCTTCCGCGTCGTGGGGCTGTTCAAATCGGGCATGTACGAGTACGACAACACCTTGGCCTACGTCCACCTGCGGGACGCCCAGAGGCTCTTGGGCATCGGGGACGCCGTCAACGGCATCGAAGTGAAGGTCGTGGACATTTATGCCGCCGCCCAGGTCGCCGAAAAGCTTCAGAAGAAATTGGGGTATCCTTACTGGGTCCGCGACTGGATGCAAATGAACCACAACCTGTTTTCCGCCCTGAAACTGGAAAAGGTCGTCATGTTCATCATCCTCACGTTGATCATCTTGGTGGCGGCCTTCAATATCGTCAGTTCGCTCATCATGATGGTCATGGAAAAAACCAAGGACATCGCCATCCTGAAAGCCATGGGCGCCACAACCCATAAGGTGCGCCGGATTTTCGTCTTGGAAGGGCTCCTCATCGGCGTCGTTGGCACCGTTCTCGGCCTCGTGGGCGGCTTCGGCCTGTGCGAACTCCTCAAGCGCTATCAGTTCATCGAACTCCCGCGAGACATCTACTACATCTCGACCTTGCCCGTGCGCATGGAACCTCTTGATGTGGTCCTCATCGCCTGTGCGGCCGTGCTCATTTGCCTCGCCGCCACCTTTTACCCTTCCAAACAGGCGGCCAAACTCCACCCGGCGGAGGCGCTGCGCTATGAATGATCGGCCGCAGGGCCTGCACATTCATGCCGTGGGCATCTCCAAGATTTTCAACAACGGCCCGCAGCGGGTGGAACTTTTTCGGGATCTGGAACTCACCGTCGCTCGAGGCGAGATGATCGCCGTGGTCGGGGCTTCCGGTGTCGGAAAATCCACGCTCCTGCACATCCTCGGCACCCTGGATCGCCCGACGGCGGGCAAGGTGCTTTTCGGGGGAAACGACGTTTTCCTGTGGTCGGATACGAAGCTGGCGGAATTTCGCAATCGCCATATCGGATTCGTCTTTCAGTTTCATTACCTTTTGCCGGAATTTACGGCTTTGGAAAACGTGATGATGCCGGGCTTGATTGCCGGTCTACCCAAGAAGGCCATTCGGGCTCAGGCGGAAGAGCTCTTGGAGAAGCTCCAACTGGCCCACCGGCGCCATCACAGGCCGGCGGAACTTTCCGGCGGGGAACAGCAGCGAGTGGCCATCGCCCGGGCCTTAGTCTTAGGCCCATCGCTTCTGTTGGCGGACGAACCGACAGGGAATTTGGATACGCGGACGGCCCGTCGCTTTCACGAGTTGCTGGTCGCTTTGAACCGCGACCTGGGACTGACCATGGTCGTGGTGACCCACAACCAAGAGTTGGCCGCCATCATGCACCGAACTCTGCAGCTTTCGGACGGACAGCTCCGCCCGGCAGGGTCACATCCTTGACGATGGGGAAGGGTTCTTTCCACACATACAGATGAGGAGAATCAGGATGCTCAAGAGGCTCGGCTGTGCATGGGGAATTGTGCTGGTGTGGGCCCTGGCGGTGCAGGCGCAGGATTCGGCCTTGCCCGAGCAGCCTCTGGTGGCCGTGGCCCCCTTTGCGATTTATACCGCTCAGCCCCAGCCCCAACTCGGCACCGCGGTGCAGGAGCTGGTGGCCCAAAGCCTCCTCAATTTTCATGTGGCTCTGGTCCCACTTCCCGAAGTCCGGCGCGTCACGGGAAACCAACCCGTGACCAATGAAGAAAAGGCCGCGGAGGCGGCCCGGCGGCTCAAAGCTCGATACATCATCTGGGGGAGTCTGACCCAGCTCGGGGAAAAGGCCAGTCTGGACGCCAGGCTCGTGGACGTCCAAGGCCTCCCGCCCCGAGTCCTTTTCGCCGAGGGAGATTTAGCCAATCTTGTGGAGGCGGCCCAACAGCTGGCCCAGCAGGTCACCGTCCATGTCCTTGCCAAGGCTGTGGTGGCCGACGTGACGGTGCGGGGCACCGAAAGGATCGAGCCCGATGCCGTCCTGGTTCAAGTCAAAACGAAAAAAGGCGATCTGCTTCAGGACGACACCCTCCAAAACGACATCCGCACGATCTACAACATGGGCTTTTTTGAAACCGTGGCGGCGGAAGTGACGGATACGGACAAAGGCAAGCAGGTGACCTTTGTGGTTCGGGAAAAGCCTTCCGTGGTGGAGGTAAAAATCGAAGGAAACGATAAGGTCAAAGACAAGGACATTTTGGCGGTTGTTTCCACCAAGCCCTTCACGGTGCTGCGCAAAAACGTTGTGAACGACGACGTGAACCGCATCGTCAAGCTTTATCACCAGAAGGCCTTTTTCAATGCGGAAGTGACCCCTTCCATCGATTTCCCTCAAGATCCCCGGAAAGCCGTGGTTACGTTCAAAATCAAAGAGGGCAAAAAGATCTATGTCAAGGGGATCGAATTTACCGGAAACACACATTTCTCGGACCGAAAGCTCCGGGGGGCCATGGAAACCAAGTCTCGGGGCCTTTTTTCCTGGTTTTCAGACAAGGGCGTTCTGGACCGGGAGGTGTTGGAAACCGATCTGGACCGGGTCACCGCTTTCTATCACGACCACGGCTTCATGGACGCGCGGGTGGGCACGCCCACCGTGGATAAGAAAGAGGACGGCTTTTATGTGAGCATCCCTGTGGTAGAGGGAGAACGGTACCGCGTGGCTTCCGTGGACGTCCAGGGCGACCTTTTGGACGAGACCCCCACGGTGGTCAAGCATTTGGAGCTCAAAAAGCAACAGTACTTCAGCCGGGAAAAACTGCGCAAGGACCTGGAAACCTTAACCAAACACCTGATGGACGCCGGCTACGCCCATGCCGAAGTGACCCCCAACGTCTCCAAAAACGCCGAAGCCCACACCAGCGACGTGGTCTATCAGCTGCGCAAAGGGCCCATGGTCCACATCGAAAGGATCACCATCTCCGGCAATACGCGCACGCGCGACAACGTCATCCGCCGTCAGATTCAGCTGGCCGAAGGCGACCGTTTCAGCGCCTCCGCCATGGAACGCAGCCAACTGAATCTGCGGCGGGTGGATTATTTCGAAGAGGTCGACATCCAGACGTCGGAAGGATCTTCCCCGGAAGCCATGAACCTCAACGTCAAGGTGAAAGAAAAGCCCACAGGGGCCCTCAGTGTGGGAGGCGGTTATTCCTCGGAAGACGGCGTTTTCGTCGGCGGCAACATCATTCAACGAAATCTTTTCGGCCGAGGACAATACTTGGGCCTCAAGGCCTATCTCGGCGGGGAGACGTCCCGCTACAGCCTCAGTTTCACCGAGCCGTGGCTTTTCGATACACCCCTTTCGGCCGGATTCGACATCTACGACTGGTACCGAGAATACAATGATTTCACCAAAGACGCCACCGGCGGGAAGCTGCGCATCAGCCACCCTTTCGGGTCATGGAGCCGCTGGCACCTTGCCTATGTGTTTGAAAACGCGAAGGTCTCCGATGTGGCTGAGGATGCGGCGCTCATCATCAAAGACCAGGAGGGACGCCAGATCAAGAGCAGTATCATCGCGTCGGTGGAGCGGGACAGTACGGACCACCCGTTCCTGCCTACCCGAGGTTCCATTCACACCGTGTCCGTCGAGTACTCCATCCCCTATCTGGGCAGCGATTCGGATTTTGTGAGCGTCGTCGCGGGCTTCGGAAAATATGTTCCCCTGTGGTGGAAGTTTGTCGGCTTCGGGCATGTGAAGGGCGGCTACATCTTTGAGCTGGATTCGGACAAACCCGCCCCGATCTACGAACGATTCTTCCTTGGCGGGATCAACTCCATCCGCGCCTTCGACTGGGGCGATGTGGGGCCGAAGGATCCGGCGACGGGGGACACCATCGGCGGCATCAAGTTCGGCCAGGTGAACCTGGAGTTGCTTTTCCCCTTGGTGGAAAAGATCGGCATGCGCGGCGTCCTCTTCTTTGACGCCGGCAACGCCTTCGACGACGGGGAAACTTTCCGCATCGAAGATTTTCGCACGGCCGCAGGGGCCGGTGTCCGATGGAATTCCCCCATGGGCCCGCTGCGCATCGAATGGGGCTACAATTTGGATCGAAAGCCGGGCGAAGACTCGAGCAATTGGCAGTTCTCCATGGGGGTGTTTTTCTAGGATCTCCCATGGATCCTCAGTATCCCTCAAACTTGATCACCGCAGGAGGTTTAACCGCACATGAAACAGCGCTCAGCTTTCATCACCCTAGGCCTTTTGGCCCTCCTCGTCTGGACGGCACCGCTCTACGCCGCCGATGTCAAGATCGGATACTTTGACTTGCAGGCCGTGCTGGACAAATCTCTCTGGGGGCAGGAAGTCAAAAGAGAGTTCAACGCCAAAAAGGCCCAGCTGGAAGCGGAAGTCCAAGCGAAGGCCAAAGAATTTCAGGAATCGAAGCAGTCTTACGAAAAACAAGAAAAGATGATGGACGAAAAGTCCAAGAAACAAAAAGCTCAGGAGCTTCGCCAAAAACAAATCGAAGGGGAAAAGCTCCTCATGGAAAGCAATGCGGAACTCAGCAAATTGTCCCAGCAGCTGAGCAAACCCATCATCGACAAGATCATGGATATCGTCCAGACCATCGGGAAGAACGAAAAATACGATTACATTTTCGAAGTTCAGAAGGCCGGTTTGGTCTATGCGAACGAAAAGACGGACCTGACCCAGACCGTCATCAAGGAACTGGACAAGGCCAAGCGTTAAGTCCACCGGAAAGGCTGCGCGGCGTGGGAAACAAAAGCTATCGCCTTTCGGACCTGTCCCGCCTTTTGGGCGTGCCGTTCAAAGGGGACGGGGAGGTGGTGATCGACGGCGTGGGTCCGCTAGAGACGGCGGGCCCGACCCATCTGACTTTTTTGGCCAACCCCAAGTACCGTGCAAAGCTGGAGAGGTCGCGGGCCGCAGCCGTCATCGTCGACCCCGGTTTTGAAGACGTGGGGCGACCGATCTTGGTTTCCCCTAATCCTTACTGGACCATGGCGAAAGCGGCGCAGCTTTTTTACGATCCGCCGCCTTTGGATCCCGGGATCCATCCCAGCGCTGAGGTGTCGGCCGAAGCGTCCGTAGCTCCTGGAGCCGCCGTCGGCCCATGGGTTTCCATAGGGCCCGGCACGTCCGTGGGGGATGGGACGCGCCTCTACGGCCATGTCTACGTGGGGCGTCAGGTGACCATCGGCCGGGACTGTTTGATTTATCCCCATGTGGCCATTCTCGATGGATGCCGGCTTGGCGACCGGGTGATCATCCATTCCGGAACGGTCATCGGCAGCGACGGGTTCGGGTTCGCCCAGGACAACCAGGGCCGTTCGACGAAGATCCCTCAGACGGGGATCGTTCAGATCGACGACGATGTGGAAATCGGCGCCAACTGCACGGTGGATCGGGCGACTTTCGGCAAAACATGGATCCAGGAAGGCGTCAAGATCGACAACCTGGTCCAGATCGCCCATAACGTGACCATCGGTCGGCACAGCATCATCGTCGCCCAGGTGGGGATCGCTGGGAGCGTCACCCTGGGGAGCCACGTGGTTTTGGGAGGCCAGGTGGGCATTGCCGGGCATTTAACCGTAGGCGATCGCGTGCGGATCGCGGCGAAATCGGCCATTTCTCATTCGGTGGACCCCGACCAGGATCTCATGGGCGTGCCCGCCATGCCTCATAAACAATGGCTTCGCCATTACGCCGCGTGGCTTCGGCTGCCGCGCATGCAACAGGAAATGGCGGCGCTTAAGGAGCGTGTGCGGCATTTGGAGGAAACCCTGGCCCGAACCCAGAACCCAACCAAGGACGGAAGCCATGGAAATGAATGCTGAAGAAATCCTCAGGAAATTGCCTCATCGCTACCCCTTTCTCCTGGTGGATCGCATTCTGGAAATGGGCGACGACGAAATTACGGGACTCAAGAACGTCACCCTGAACGAACCCTTTTTTCAGGGACACTTTCCGGGGCATCCGGTCATGCCCGGCGTGCTCATCATGGAGGCCCTGGCCCAAACGGGCGGGGTTCTGGCCTTCGCCTTGGGACAGGCCGATTCCGGCGGCCCTGTCTATTTTATGGGCATGGACAAGGTGCGTTTTCGCCGCCCTGTTCGCCCCGGGGACCAGCTCATCCTCAAGATGAAGCTCTTGAGACGCAAGGGTCCTGTTTTCAAGATGAAAGGCGAAGCTTACGTGGGCGAAGAATTGGCCGCCGAAGGGGAATTGCTGGCCACCATCGAACCCTAGCTAATCCCGTGGAAAGGAGGATCCCACCTTCACATGGACATTCATCCGACAGCGATTGTCGATCCCAAGGCGGAATTGGCCGAGGATGTAATCATCGGCCCTTACGCGGTCATCGGCCCACATGTGCGTATCGGCTCAGGCACCTCCGTAGGCTCCCATACCGTCATTGACGGCTGGACCGAAATCGGTCGGAACAACCGCATCAGTTCCTTCGTCTCCATCGGCTTTCCGCCTCAGGATTTAAAATACAAAGGCGGCCCCACGCGGCTCATCATCGGCGACGGCAACACCATCCGGGAATACGCCACCATCCACCGGGGAACAGAGCACGGCGGCGGCCTCACCCAAATCGGTCACCACAACCTCATCATGGCCTATGTGCATGTGGCGCACGACTGCATATTGCACGATCGCGTGATCATGGCCAATGCCGCCATGCTGGCAGGTCACGTGGTCATCGAGGACGACGCCGTGATCGGCGGCCTAGCGGCCGTGCATCAATTTTCACGAATCGGCACCCACGCCTACATCGGGGCGAAGGCCGGCATCAAAAAAGATATTCCTCCGTACATGCTGGCCACAGGATACCCGGCCAAGCTCTATGGCCCCAATACCGTGGGACTGAAGAGGAAAGGTTTTTCCAGCGAAGCCATTCAAGGCCTGAAAAAAGCTTACAAGATCATTTTTCGTAGCGGCCTCACGTTGCCCGAAGCCGTCGAAGAGACGCGGCGCGAAGTGGGAAACATCGCGGAGGTGGCCCAACTGTTGCGCTTCATCGAAGGCACTCAGCGAGGCTTGACGCGCTGAAACGACCATCGACGACATGAGCACGGAGCGGCGAAAGAACCGACGAAGACCATGACCGACGAAACATGGATCGGACTCATTGCGGGGGGCGGACAGTTTCCGCTCCTTTTTGCTGAAGGTGCCAAAGACGCAGGATACCACGTGATCGCCGTAGGGTTCGACGGCGAAACCGACCCTGCCCTTGCCGCTCATGTGGCCGCTTTTCACCTGCTGAAGCTCGGCCAGCTGGGGAAGCTCATCCGCGTGTTTCAAAAAGCGGGCATCCGGCGCGTCGCCATGGCCGGCTCCATCAACAAGACCCGGCTTTATGCGCGGATCCGCCCCGACTGGCGAGCTTTCAAGCTTCTGACCTCTCTACGGAACAAGAAGGACGACCATATCCTCCGGTCTCTGGCCGCGGAACTAGAGAAAGAAGGCATCCGGGTGGAGCCGTCCACGCTGTTTCTTCCCGGTTTGTTGGCCCCGGAAGGTCTTCTGACGCGCCGGCATCTCAACGCGCGGGAACAGCGCGATGTGGCCTTCGGCTGGGACATGGCCAAAGCCGTCGGCCACTTGGATATCGGGCAGTGTTTGGTGGTCAAGGATCAGGCTGTGCTCGCCGTGGAAGGCATGGACGGGACGGATGAGACCATTCTGCGGGGCGGCCGTCTGTGCCGAGAGGGGGCCGTTGTCATCAAAGTGAGCAAACCCATCCAGGATCTGCGTTTCGACGTCCCGGCGGTGGGCTTGCAAACCATCGAAACCATGCGGACCGTCAAGGCCCGCGTCCTGGTTGTGGAAGCGGGGAAAACGCTCCTTTTCGATCGCGACAAGGTCGTCGAAGCTGCGGATCGGTACGGGATCACTATCGTTGGCGTCTGCGATGTCGAGAAACCTGCGAGCCTGGATCTTCCCGCAGAAAATGGAGCTCGGACCAATGCCGCCGTTGCGGTTCCTGCCTTGAAGCCCGTCGCCGTCGTTCGCCGGGGTGATCCCGACGCGGTGCGAACGGCCGTGGTGGGAGTCGGGTACCTCGGCACTTTTCATGCGGAAAAGTATGCTCGTCTGAAGGAAGCTCATCTGGTGGGCGTGGTGGACATCGATCCCACCCGGGCTAAGGCCGTGGCCGCCCGGCTCGGCTGCGCCGCGTATACCGACTACCGCGAGCTTCTCGGCCGTGTGGATGCGGTGAGTGTGGTGACGCCGACCACCGAACATTTTTCCGTCGCCCGAGATTTCCTCCAGGCCGGGGTGCACGTGCTGGTGGAAAAGCCCATGACCCGGTCCGTGGAAGAAGCCCGGGAGCTTGTGCGACTGGCCGAGGCCAAAGGGGTGTGTTGCCAGGTCGGTCATTTGGAGCGCTTCAATCCGGCCTTCCGGGCCGTCGAACCCTATGTCGCCGACCCGCTCTTTCTGGAAGCGCACCGGCTGGCTCTGTTCAACGAACGCGGGCTGGAGGTGGACGTGATCTTGGACCTCATGATTCACGATATCGACATCGTGCTTCACCTGGTGCGATCGCCCGTGGCAACGATTTCCGCATCCGGCGTCCCGGTCCTCACCGGGCTTCCGGACATTGCCAATGTCCGCCTGGAATTCGAAAACGGCGCCGTCGCCAACCTCACGGCCAGCCGCATTTCCATGAAAAACATGCGGCGTCTTCGCATCTTTCAGGAAAACCGCTACCTCGTGGCGGACTACGGCAATCGTCGCGCCTTCACCTTCGTCAGGGAATCCGCAACGGACGACGACGGCTACCCGGAAATCTCCACCGAAGAGTTGGAAGTGGACAATCGGGACGCCTTGGAAGAGGAAATCCGATCCTTTCTGGAAGCGATCCGCAGAGGCAGCCGGCCCGTTGTGGACGGCTTTCAGGGGATGGAGGCGGTGCGCGTCGCTTTGGCCATCTCCAAAGAGATCCACACGCGCATGGAAGCCTCGCGGCCCGGGAAGCACCCATGAGGCGCCTCAAGATTTTCGTCAGCGCCGGGGAAGCGTCCGGGGATCTGCACGGTTCCCGGCTGGTGGAGGAAATTTTCAGACGAAACCCCGCGACCCGAGTGGACGCCATGGGGGGAGCGCGCTTGCGCGCAGCCGGGGCGAACATTTTGGTGGATTATCAGGACCTGGCCCTCATCGGCGTCGTTCAGGTTTTTGCCAAATCCCGCGCCATCTATGGAGCGTGGAATAGACTCCGACGGCACCTCGAGGCGCACCGGCCGGATCTGGTGGTTCTCATCGACTTTCCCGACTTCAATTTTCTCCTCGGCCGGGCGGCTCACGCTTTGGGGCTCAAGGTTTTTTACTACATCAGCCCTCAAGTGTGGGCGTGGCGTCCGGGAAGGGTGCGATCCCTCAGGCGGTTCGTGGACGCCATGGCGGTCATCCTTCCTTTTGAAGAAGCCTTTTACCGACAGCGGGGCATGAGCGTGGCCTTTGTGGGCCACCCCCTTGTGGATGAAATCCATTCCGTGGAAGACAAAGAGACGTGCCGTCGCGCTCTAGGCCTGGGCTCCGAGACCGTGATCTGTCTTCTTCCGGGAAGCCGCACAGGCGAAATCCGCACCTTTCTGCCACTTCTTATGGAATCGGCCGCACGCCTGAAAACAGTCTGTCCGTCGGCCGAAATCCTTCTTGGCGTCGCGCCCGGGCTGGACCCCGACTGGATCGCTTCCCTGGTGCGCCGGACCTCGGTGCCCGTTCGCCCGATTCACGGAGACACGTACCGGGCCATTCGAGCCGCCGACGTGGCGGTCGCCGTTTCGGGAACGGTCACCTTGGAATCGGCCTTGCTGGGCACACCCGCCGTGGTCGTTTACAAGGTTTCGGCTCTGGAATATCATCTCGCCCGGAAACTCATCCGCGTCCCTTATATCGCGCTTCCAAACGTCATTCTCGGACGTCGGGTGCTCCCGGAACTCATCCAAGACGAGGCGCGTCCCGAGCGCATCGTTGAAGAAGTGTTGCATTTGATTCGAAATTCCGAGCGGGCCATCGAGCAGCGTCGCTGGTTTGAACGCCTCACCCGGATGCTGGGCGAGCCGGGGGCGGCGGCCCGTGCCGCAACCATGGCTTTGGATTTATGCTGAAACAAGAATCTCCGGCGCGCATCGCTTTGCATCGCATGGTGGGCCTGTTGCGGCCGCACTGGAGGCGGCTGGCGCTGGCGGTCCTGTGCATGCTCCTCGTCTCCGGTTCCACAGGCCTGACGGCATATCTCATCAAACCGGCCATGGACGAGATCTTTATTAAGAAAGATGTGATGATGCTGGCCCTGCTGCCGGGCCTTTTCCTTTTGGTTTCCTTGATCAAGGCGTTGAGCGACTGGGGGAGCACCTATTTTTTGCAATCGGTCGGGCTTCGCGTGGTGGCCGGATTGCGGCAGGAACTTTTCGACCACATCCACGGCTTGTCCCTGTCGTTTTTCGACAAGGCCAGCACGGGAACGCTCATGAGCCGCATCACCAACGACATCAAGGAAATCCAGGTGGCCGTCAACAACGCGGTCTCCGGCCTTGTCAAGGACACCGTGACCATCGTGGGGCTCATCTTCGTCGTGTTCTATCAGAACTGGAAGTTGGCGAGCATCGCCGTGGCGGTGCTTCCTTTGGCCTTCTTCCCTTTGGTCCATTTCGGGCAGAAATTGCGCAAGCTCGCTCGCCGAGGACAGGAAAAGGTGGCCCACCTTAGCGTCGTGCTCCATGAGTCTTTTACGGGGGTGCGCATCGTTCAAGCTTTCGGCATGGAGGAGCACGAAAAAAGGCGTTTTGCCCGACACAACACCGCCGTCTTGGAAAACCAACTGAAGGCCCTTCGGATTGATGCTCTGTCCAGCCCCTTGATGGAATTCATCGGCGCCATCGGCATTTCCGCCATCATTGCCTATGGCGGATACCAAGTGGTGCGGGGGACGTCGACCCCGGGCACCTTCTTTTCCTTCCTTGGGGCCCTGATCATGCTCTACAAGCCCATCAAAAGCTTGAACAAGCTGAACAGCACCCTGCAAAAGGGCATCGCTTCCGTGCTTCGCGTCCAGGAAGTGCTCAACCAAAAAAGCGATATCGTGGAACGGCCGGGCGCTTTGGAGCTGACGCGAGTGGCTGGGGCTGTGGAATTCCGCAACGTCTCTTTCGCCTATGATACCACCCCCGTTCTTCGCGACATTTCCCTCAAGGTCAACCCTGGGGAAGTGGTGGCCCTGGTGGGAAGCAGCGGCGGCGGCAAGACCACCCTAGTCCATCTCATCCCCCGATTCTACGACGTGACCCAGGGGGCCATTCTCATCGACGGGGTGGATGTGCGGGATGTGACCGTGCGGTCCTTGCGCCGGCATATCGCCATGGTCACCCAACACAGTTTTCTTTTTAACGACACGGTCCGAAACAACATCGCCTACGGCGACCCGTCCAAGACGGAAGACGATATCCTTGCGGCGGCCAAAGCGGCCTACGCCTACGATTTCATTTGCCGCCTTCCCCACGGCTTGGACACCGTGGTCGGTGAACAAGGGGTGATGCTCTCCGGCGGGCAGCGGCAGAGGATCTGCATCGCCCGGGCTCTTCTCAAGGACGCCCCGATCTTGATCCTGGACGAAGCCACTTCGGCCCTGGACAGTGAAGCGGAACAAGAAGTCCAAAAGGCTTTGGAAAATCTCATGCAGGGCCGCACGACCTTCGTCATCGCCCACAGGCTGTCCACCGTCAAAATCGCCCATCGCATTTTGGTCATCAGCCAGGGGCGCATTATCGAAGAGGGGTCCCACCACAGCCTCATGGAGCGCCGCGGTGAATACCGACGCCTCTACGACATCCAGTTTCATCAGGCTTGAAGCCGCCGGTCCGGGCACCCCATGAAACCGTGGCAGGTCCTTTACAATGTGGTCCTGAGCGCCTCCTGGCCTGTGCTCTGGTTTTACTATGGCATTGAAAAGCACACCTCCGCCAAATACGCTGCCTCGTATCCCTATCGGCTGGGACTCCGCCTTCCCCGTCCCCCAAAGACGGGCCTCAGGCCCGTGTGGATCCACGCCCTTTCGGTGGGCGAAACCCTCTCCTCCATCCCTTTGGTGAACGAGATCAAAGGACGGCGGCCCAATGTGCCCCTTGTCTTTTCGACGGCGACGGATAAAGGATACCGCGTGGCAGGCCGGGAACTGGCCCGTCATGCGGCGTCGGTCTTTTTCCTTCCGCACGATCACCTGTGGAACATGACCCGCTTGGTTGCACGGCTGGATCCTGCCGTTTTCGTCCTTGTGGAAACGGACCTGTGGCCCAATCTCCTATGGATCCTCAAGAAAAAGCAGGTTCCCGCCTTGATGATCAACGCCCGGCTTTCCCCGCGATCCTTCGGGCGCTATGCCCGACTGGGGGGCGTCGGCCGACGGCTTCTCGAGTCTCTGGATCGGGTCTATGTTCAATCGCGGGACGATGCCCGTCGGTTCGCCCAACTGGGCGTGCCGGCGGAACGCCTTCGGGTTGCAGGCAATTTGAAATTCGATCTGGCCGTGATTCAAAGGGAAAATTTTGGAAGAAACTCCGGCGTGGCGGCGCTCATTGAAGCGGCAAACCGCCCCGTGTGGATCGCCGGAAGCACCCACGAGGGGGAAGAAAGCCTCGTTCTGGACGCTCATCGAAGGGTCCTTCGGCGGTATCCGAACGCGCTTTTGATTTTGGCCCCGCGACATATCGAAAGAGCACCCGCCGTGGTCGCCCTGTGCGAACAAAGCGCGCTTCGATGGGAACTCAGAAGCCGAAACCGCCCCGTCGGCGAGGCTCATGTTTTTCTGCTGGACTCCATTGGAGAGCTGGCCTCCCTTTATCCCATGGCGGCCGGGGCTTTCATCGGTGGCAGTCTCGTTCCCGTCGGCGGACACAACCCCCTGGAGGCCGTCGTCCACGGCGTTCCCTGTTGCTGGGGTCCCTATCTTTACAACTTTCGGGAAATTGAATCCTTTCTCATCCATGAGGGCTGCGGTCGGGCGGTTTTCAACCCAGAGGCCCTGCAGGCCTTTATCCTGGAATCCATGGATGAAAGTCTTTGGAACCGCCGACGGCGCCAGGAGTGCGCCGCCAAGGTGTGCGCCGAAGCCGGGGCGGCCCGTAAGCTCGCCCGAGACATTACCTCCCTTTTGGCTTGATCCCGCACGCCCGTTGACTTACCGGCCCCCTTGTGCTAAGAAGCGAACGCATCTTCGGAAGTCATGACCAGCAGCGAACGGAGGCACTCGGAAAGTCGGTGGCCGAAGTCGAGCAGGATTTCATCGTTCCCAACAAGTTGGGTTTTCACGCGCGGGTTGCAGCCAAAATCGTCAAGGTGGCCACCCAATTTCAAGCCGACGTTCTGATCGCGAAAGATCATACGGTGGTCAACGGGAAGAGTATTCTTGACATCTTGAGTTTGCAATGCCCACGGGGAACGAAAGTCAAGGTCATCTCCCGAGGGGAAGATGCCGAAAAGGCTCTCGAGGCTCTCGCACATCTTTTCCAATCTCATTTTGGGGAAACATAGAACCTGAATCGCATCACCCGCCGACGGCTTGCACGAATGACCGAGACGACCCGCGAGCGAGGGGCTTCCCTGAAGGCTCAGCGGTCAGCTCGGTTTTTTACTGTGCGCCCCTGGAGGGTCGATCCTTTCCGCATTAGGTCACGGCATGGATAAAGAACCCATTCGGCTGAAAGGCTTCGGGGTTTCTCCGGGCATCGCCATCGGGAAAGCCTTTCTTGCGGAAGAAAATCACATTCCCATCCCTTCCCATACGCTGGAAGGCGATGACGAAATCGAGCAGGAATGCGCTTTTTTGCGAGAAGCCGTCGAGCGGGTGGAACAGGACCTTGAAAGGACGAAGCAGTCCATCGTCCCCGAGTTCAAGGATCACGCTCATATCCTCGACGCCTACCAGCTCATCTTGCGCGATCCCTTGTTCTTCGATCAGACCTTGGAAACCATCCGCAAAGAACGCCTGAACGCCATGCTGGCGTTGAAGCGTTCTATCCGGCGCATCTCGGAACTCTTCGCCGCCATGGACGATGACTATATCCGCACACGGGCTGCGGATATCCGCAGCATCGGCGAACGGATCCTGCGTTATTTGGCGGGGCGGAAAGCCAATACCTTCGACGAGATTCGCGAGCGGGTCGTCATCGTCGCTCGAGACATCTCCCCTGCCGATGCCGCCCAAATCCAACTGGAAAGAACCCTTGGATTCATCACCGAAACAGGGGGGCGCACATCGCATACGGCCATCATTGCGCGAGCTTTGGGCATCCCGGCCATCGTGGGCGCGGAAAGAGCTTCGAAAATCATTCGCACCGGGGATTTGGTCATCGTCGATGGAGCCAGCGGCCGGATCATCGTGCACCCGACGGACGACCAGATCGCCTTCTACTACGAGCTCCAAGACGCTCTGGAAACCTATCTCAAAGAAATCACCCGCAAAGCCCACCTTCCCGCCATCACTCAGGACGGACACAAAATCCGTGTGGAGGCGAACATCGAGCTCATCGAGGAAGTGGTGGCGGCCAAGGACCATGGGGCGGAATCCATCGGATTGTACCGCACGGAATTTTCCTATCTGAATCGCCAAACTCCCCCGGACGAAGAGGAGCTCTATCAAGAGTATAAGGAGCTTGCGGAGCTCATGGCGCCCGCCTTCGTCACCGTTCGGACCTTGGATCTGGGGGCGGAAAAGCTGGGAACTTGGATGACGCCCATTGATCAGGAAAATCCGGCCCTGGGATTGCGCGGCATCCGTTTGTGCTTGCAACATAGAGAATTTTTCAAGACGCAATTGCGGGCCATCCTGAGAGCCGGCGCTGTCGCACGCAATATCCGCCTGATGCTTCCACTCATTACCGGAACAGGCGAGTTGCGGCAGGCAAAAGCGGTGTACGAGGAAGCCAAAGAGGAACTTCGGCGGCGGGGGATTCCTTTCGATGAAGCCATGCCGTTGGGGATCATGATCGAGGTCCCGTCCGCCGTCGCCGTGGCCGATGTGCTGGCACGCGAGGTGGATTTTTTCAGCATCGGCACCAACGACTTGGTCCAATACACTCTGGGCATCGATCGCGTGAACCCGCATGTGGCCCACCTTTACGACCCCCTGCATCCGGCGGTGATCCGCCTTATTCGGCATGTGGTTGCCACGGCGCATGAGGCCGGCATTCCCGTGACGATTTGTGGGGAGATGGCGGGGGAACCGCTCTATGTCCCGCTCTTGCTAGGCCTGGAACTGGATTGCCTGAGCATGAACCCTCAGGCCATCCCACGGGTCAAGAACCTTGTGCGCCGCTCCACTCTCGAAGAATGCCGCCGATTCGCTCGGACGGCTCTGGCGCTCACCACGGCCGCCGACATTCGGGCGGCGTTGCAAGAAATGGTCTTGCGAGTTTTTCCGGAAGAATTCAAGTTTTTTGATCCCCAGGCCGTGAAACCCAACCATCAAAACGGCGATTGGGGCACAAGGCTTAGCCGATGAAAAAAGCAGCCGCGGCCGCCGCCAAAAACGGCATCAAAATCGTCTGTCAAAACAAAAAAGCGTTCCACGATTATGAAATCCTCGAAACCTTGGAAGCCGGGATGGTGCTTACGGGCACGGAAGTGAAATCCCTTCGGGAGGGCCGAGCGAACCTCAAGGACAGCTATGCCCGCGTCAAAGGCGGCGAAATCTGGCTTTACGATTTTCACATCAGTCCCTATCCCCATGCCTCCTACAACAACCACGAACCGGAAAGGACGCGCAAGCTCTTGCTGCACCGCAGGGAAATCCGGCGCCTTTCGGGCAAAACCCAAGAAAAGGGCCTCACCCTCGTCCCCTTGAAAGTCTATTTTTCCAAAGGGAAAGCCAAGGTGGAAATCGCGCTGGCCCGAGGGAAGAAGGACTACGATAAACGCGAACGGATTAAACAGAAAGAAGAGGCGCGGGAAATGGATCGGCTTCGTAAAAAATACAACATTTCTTCGTGAACCGACCCCATTCCACGCCTTTCCGCTGCGGATGCCGAGTTTTCCTTGACAGAATCCGGATGCGTTTTTTAATATGCGATCGTTGCGCCGGAGTGGTGAAACAGGTAGACGCGCTGGACTCAAAATCCAGTGGGCCTTGAGCCCGTGAGAGTTCGAGTCTCTCCTCCGGCACCAGAAAGAGCCAAGGGGCGGACGGTCAACGTTGGCCCCTTTTTTTTGCGGTCGCGGCATGGTGCCAAGGCGGCGCGAACCCCTTGGGCTTTGGCCATATCAGGCGGGCCCACATCGGGCGGGGGCGTATCGGGCGGGCCCAAGGCCCGCCCCGACAAGGGGATGCGCCCACCTGCC
>CALGPN010000058.1 GCA_937960435.1 uncultured Desulfosoma sp. | reverse complement strand
CGCCCATGAAGACGCCGCTCACGGTAGCCCATATCGTCCAATGGATCGATGAGTTGGCCCCCTTTCGATTCGCGGAAAGTTGGGACAATTGCGGTCTTCAGGTAGGAGATCCCCGGGCCGAAGTGTCTCGCGTCCTCATCGCCCTCGACCCGTCGCTGGAGACCGTGCGAGACGCCGTGCGGAAAAGATGCCAAGTGCTGGTCACCCATCACCCTTTGTTTTCCAAAGCTGTGTCCACCCTGTCTTTGGATTGTCTCCAGGGCGCGATCGTTGGGGAAGCCATTCGCGGGAATGTCCACATCCTGTCGGCCCACACCAATCTGGATGCGGCGACCTCCGGGACCAATCATACTCTGGCTCAGGTCATGGGGTTGGCCGTTCAAGGCTCTTTAGAAGAAGATCCGCGCGCGTCGCAGGACGCTCGGTATGCGGGCCTGGGCCTCTACGGCCTCCTACCCAAGCCCTGCTCGGCACTGGAGCTGTGTGAGCACCTCGCTCGGCTCCTGGGAATCCGAAGCCTCCGGCTTGTGGGAAATCCTGAACGAGCTGTTCAGAAGGTCGCCTTATGTACGGGAAGCGGAATGAGCCTCCTTGGCCGCGCGATCCAAAACGACTGTCACGTGTTCATCACCGGGGACGTAAAATACCACGACGCGCACACGGCCTTAGGGCAGGGGATCGTCGTCATCGATGTGGGCCATTTCGCTTCCGAAGCCCTGGTGTTGGAGCCTCTGGCCGATGCCCTCAGGGCTGCGGCCCGACACCACGGGGCTGTCTTGGAGGTCATCACGACCACGGTGGAAAAAGACCCGTTTCTTACGGTGGTTTTCAATGAACACAGGAGGGAATGCCTTGCAGGAGCAATTGAAGTATCTCGTGGAGCTTCAGATTCTCGAAAATAAGAAAGCGGAGCTCATCCGAAGACGCGAAGAAACCCCGCTTAAGATCGCCGCTTTGCACAAGGATTTCGCCGCTTTCGAAAGCGAGTATCTTTTGAAAAAGACCGAACACGATCACGCCGTGCAATTGCGCCGTTCGGAGGAAAAGGAGATCGCGGACTTGGAGGCCCGAATTCGGCGCAGTCGTCAGAAAGAACACGAGGTCAAAACCAATCGGGAATATCAGGCCCTATTGAAAGAAATTCAAGACCTGCAGGATGAGATCCGCTCGCGGGAGGACCATGTGCTGGAACTGATGGAAAAAATCGAAAAACTTGCCGGGGAACTCAAGACTCTGGGTCAGGAGTTGGAAAAACGCCGCAAAGCTTTGGAGAACGAGGAAGCGGCCCTCAAGCAGGAAAGCGACCAAGTGGACGACAAGATCGCCCACCTGGAACGGCTACAAGCCGAGGTTCGCGAAAAAATCGACCCTCCCCTGCTCAACAAATGGACCACGCTGGCGCAGCGTTACAAAGGGGTGGCCGTAGCACCGGTGAGTCAAGGTGTGTGCCAAATCTGCCACCTTAACATTCCCCCTCAGCGGTTTATCGAACTTCTCCGTGACCAGGATATCCTCACCTGCCCTCATTGCCATCGATTCATCTACCATCCGGAAAATGAAGTCTACAGAGCCGTCCACGATGATTTCAAAGATTTTTAGGGCCATGTGGCATGCCTATGGAAAAATCCGGAGATTCCTTCGGGAATAAGGCAAAAGGCTTGCCATTTCGGGTGGCCTGGACTAT
The DNA here is from genome assembly GCA_937960435.1 of uncultured Desulfosoma sp. GTDB lineage: Bacteria > Desulfobacterota > Syntrophobacteria > Syntrophobacterales > DSM-9756 > Desulfosoma. Next base: position 17,740 of record CALGPN010000058.1, on the reverse strand, counting down.
TTAGGGACCGCTTAGTTCGTGATGTCGGAAATGTTTCGTCGTGCAGAGGAGAGCCGACCATGGCGACCTACGGTTTAAAGATCTTTTCGGGCAACAGCAACTTGGAACTTGCTCAAAAGATCTGCGATTCCCTCGAAATCCCTTTGGGGCGCGCCTTGGTGACCACCTTCAGTGACGGGGAGATCCGCGTGGAAGTCGGCGAAAACGTGCGAGGCGCCGACGTGTTCGTCGTGCAGTCCGGGGCTCCTCCTGTCAATGACCATTTGATGGAACTGCTTGTCATGATCGACGCCCTGAAAAGGGCTTCCGCACGACGCATTACGGCCGTCATCCCCTACTACAGCTATTCGCGCCAAGACCGGAAGAACAAGCCTCGGGTGCCCATCACCGCCCGACTGGTGGCGGACCTCATCACCAGCGTGGGAACGGACCGGATCCTGACCATGGATCTCCATGCCGGCCAAATCCAGGGGTTTTTCGACATTCCTGTGGACAACCTTTACGCCTCACCCATCTTGCTCCCTTACATTCGCGAGCACTTCAATCACAACCTGGTCGTGGTCAGCCCGGACGCAGGCGGCGTGCCACGGGCCAGGGCTTACGCGCAGAGGCTTCCCGCAGGATTGGCTCTCATCGACAAGCGGCGCGTCGACGTCAATCAAGCCGAGGTCATGAACATCATCGGAGACGTGGAGGGCAAAACGGCGATTATTCTGGACGACATGGCCGACACGGCCGGCACGTTGGTGGAAGCCACCCGCGCCCTGTTGGATCGCGGGGCCAGTGAAGTGCACGCGTGCGTCACCCATCCCGTCTTGTCGGGTCCCGCCGTCGAACGGATTGAGAAAAGCGAATTGAAAAGCCTCGTGGTCACAGACACGCTGCCGCTTCGGCCTCAAGCCGCTCATTGCGATAAAATCAAGGTCGTTTCCGCAGCCCGCTTGTTCAGCCAAGCCATCAAAAGCATTCATAACGAGGACAGCATCAGTAGCCTTTTCGATATCCAGCATTAGTTCCCGTCCTCACGCCGGAGCTGCCACAGGGGGCCCAAGGAACTCGCCGCTGTGGTGTTTCGGCCGGAAACCCGCAGATCCACGAACCTATCGTCCCATGGCCGGGACGAGGGACCTCCGGCCGTGCCGAGAATCGTGAGGCCTCTCTGGAGTCGACGGCGCCTGAGCGGGATCAAGACGCATGAACACCGATCGGTACCTTTACGCGCTCGACGACCATCCCCCACTTGCTTTGTCCCTTCTTTACGCCGTCCAATGGGCCGTCATCGTGTTTCCGGCCTTCGTCATCGCCGCCAAGATCGTCGCGCAAGCCATGGGCCTCCCGCCGTCCTCAGAGACGCGCTTTCTTCAGATGACTCTTCTATGCTCGGGGCTGGGTACCCTGTTCCAGACTCTTTGGGGACACCGGTACCCTCTTGTGGAAGGACCGTCGACAGCCCACCTCTTGACGTTTGTCTCCTTGAGCCCCCTCGGACTTGGAGCCGTCCAGGGAGCGTCCCTAGCGGCGTCCTTGTGCTTGGCGGCGGCTTCCGCCACAGGGATTTTGCGGCCTCTCTTGCGTCTTTTTACCCCAAACGTCGTGGGCGTCATTTTGATGCTGATCGCTTTTTCTTTGCTTCCGCATCTGATTCCGCCCATGTTGGGCCTGGATTCTCAGCATACAGACGCATCCATGCCGGTCTTGACCGTGAGTTTGGCCTTGGTGCTGCTCATGGCGGTTATGGGGCACCGACTCCGGGGCCTTTGGAAAACGTGCCACATTGCTTTGGGGCTTCTTTTGGGGACCGTGGTTTTCGCCTTTTTCGGAAGAATCCTTTGGGCTCCCGTTTTCGCCGCCCCGTGGCTTTCCCTGCCGAGACCCTGGACGTCTTTTTCTCCCCAATGGCGTGGAGATGCTTTTATGGCCTTTCTCCTGACCTACGTGGCCATCGCCGTCAACAGCATGGGAAGCATGCAGGGGATCGCGGCGGTAACGGACACCGCTCGGCTCAACGTCGCTCTTCGTCGCGGACTCTTGACCACCGGCATCAGCGGGATGGTGTGCGCCCTTTTCGGCGTCGTGGGCTCCGTATCCTACAGCACCGGACCGGGCGTGGTCTTGGCAAGCCGCGTGGCCAGCCGCTTTCCTTTGGCATGGTGCGGCCTCCTCATCACGGCGGCCGCTTTTCTTCCAAAGCTCGCCGCCGCTCTCACCCTGATCCCCCCCGCCGTAGTCGCCTCTGCTTTGTGTGTGGCCATGGCGGGGCAGTTCGGTGCCGGCCTGTCGGTCATTGCCGCCGGAAGAACCCTGGCGGCGCGGGACTATTTCGTGGTGGGAATTCCCGTTCTTGTCGGCACGCTCTTGGCCTTCTTGCCTCAGTCTTTTATAGTGTCCCTGACCGGAATAGGACGGATTTTCCTGGGAAACGGCCTGGTTTCCGGTATCGTCCTTGTGATGTTTTTGGAACACTGCGTCTTCATCCAAGCCAAGAGGGAGCGCCACCCATGAAACCGCCGATCATTTCCTGCCCTCGATGCGGTGCCCCCGTGACCACCCAACGCAATCCCGCCCTCACCGTGGACATCATCATCCACCCAACGGACGAGCCCCGTAGCGTTGTCCTTATCCAACGCCGCCATCCCCCGCTGGGCTGGGCCCTTCCCGGGGGTTTTGTGGACTACGGAGAAAGCCTGGAACAGGCGGCTCGACGCGAAGCCAAGGAAGAAACAGGGTTGGATCTCAGCGCACTCAGGCAATTTCGAGCCTATTCCGATCCGGCACGTGATCCACGGCAGCACACCGTGACCGTCGTTTTTTCGGCCCAAGGCTCCGGAAAAGCCCGAGCCGCCGATGATGCCCGAGACCTCAAAATTTTTCCCGTGAGCGCCCTTCCCGAAGACATGGCCTTCGATCACCGCACCATCTTGGAAGACTACGTTCGATGGTCCGCTAAGGGTGTCCCGTCGTGACGAACCTCACCTCCCTTCCCCCAGCATCGCCGGATGATCAGGAAAAGGTGGCCTCCGTGCCCACCTGGATCTATTCGGCTCAAGGCCCCATAGAACGTGTCCAGCAATGGGTGATTGAAGAAACGCCCGTGACGCTTTACGTGAACCATTTAGAAATCGTCACGCTGTTGTGCGCCGGGCGCCATCTGGATGAATTGGCCGTGGGGTTTGCTTACGCGGAAGGTTTCTTGGACGCCCTGGAGGATCTCAAAGCTCTCAATGTCGACCGCGAAAATGGCCTGGTTCACCTAGAGCTCCGTGAAGACCCATCCTTAGCGGCTCGTCTTCGGAACAAGAGAACCCTCACCTCCGGCTGCGGCAAGGGGACGGTTTTCTACGACGCCGTGGACACCCTTTTGGCGCTCCCTGTGGAAAGTTCTCTCCAAATTTCTCCTCGCGCGGTCTGCGACAGGATGGAAGAGCTTCACCGCTTGAGTCGCACATACCGGAGAACCCATGGGGTACACAACTGCGCTCTCGCCGATGCGTCGGGTATCCGCGTATTTCGAGACGACATCGGCCGACACAACGCTGTGGATATGCTTGTCGGGTACAGTGTCTTGCACGGTCTGCCTCTGGACGATAAGATGCTCGTCACCACGGGCCGGCTCACATCGGAAATCGTCCTCAAGGCCGCCAGAGTCGGCCTTCCCATGCTGGTGAGCCGCAACACGGCCACGACCCTGGCCATTCGAATGGCGGAGACTCTCAACATGACGCTCATCGGCTACGCCAGAGCCGGAAAGTTCACCGTCTACACCGGCGAGAAGCGTTTGGAATGACGACGATTCCACCCCCTTCTCCTGAGGCTGCCCTAGAGCCGGAAGTCTATCTGGACCATGCGGCGACGAGTTTCCCCAAACCGGAAAGCGTCCGAAAGCGGGTTTCATGGGCCCTGGAGGAACTGACATCTCCGGGCAGAGGCCAGTCCAAGCGAGCCATGGACGCCGAGGCTTTGCTGGAAAAGACTCGACTAGCGGCCGCGCGTTTTTTCGGTGTTCCCGATCCGTCGCGCATCGCTTTCACCAAGAGCGCCACGGAAAGCCTCAACGTCGTGTTGAAGGGGTTTCTCAAGAGGGGCGATCGCGTGGTGACGAGTTCCATGGAACACAATGCCGTTGCCCGTCCGCTGTCGCGCCTCGTAGAGACGCGTGAGCTCGCGGTGGTTCGTGTTCGGTGCTTTGCCGATGGATCTTTGGACCAGGACGCTTTTCGCCGCGCCTTGGATCCCCCGCCGTCCCTAGTGGTGTTGGTGCACGCATCCAATGTCAACGGCGCCCTGGTGGCCACTTCGGAAGTGCTCGCCTTGTGCCGATCCCACGGCGTTCCTGTTTTGCTCGATGCCGCCCAAACCGCAGGGCTCCTTCCCATTGACGTCACGGAACATGATCTCGGCATGCTTGCCTGTTCCGGGCACAAGGGACTTCTCGGGCCTCCCGGGGTCGGTCTTCTCTACATCCGACCGGATTTAGCTGTTGAGCCTCTTATCGAGGGGGGAACCGGAAGCCGTTCCGAGGAGTGGCGCCAACCTCGCCACATGCCGGATTGTTTCGAAAGCGGGACACCCAATATCCCCGGCATCGCCGGTTTGTGTGCGGGTTTGGAACATGTCGCCGCCGCGGGGGTTGAGGCGCTGCGCAGCCATGAACTTTACCTTACTCAATACGCCGTTGAAAAATTGGAGGAGATACCCGGCGTTCGCGTTTATCGTCCCGCAGTCCGCGGCGGCACCGCGGTGTCTTTCACCGTCGATGGCATGTCACCCGGGGAGGTTTCATCCCTTTTGGCGACCTCAGGAATTGGGGCGCGGGCCGGGCTCCACTGCGCTCCCTGGGCCCACCAAACGCTGGGAACATATCCTGCGGGAACCATGCGCTTCTCTCCGGGTTGGAATACGACTCAAGCCGATGTGGATATGGCGATTGAGGCTCTCGGCGCTTTGCTCGCAAGGCGGCGGCGCAGACACCATGGAAGGGAAAAGACCTCATGATTCGAAAAGCCCGGATCGCCGATGTCAAAGAGCTTCACAGAATCTTGAACGCTTTCGCCTCCGAGGGAAAGCTCCTGCCACGCTCTTTAAGCGACCTGTACACGCACATTCGTGAGTTCGTCGTGTGGGAGTCTCCCGATATGGGTGAAATCCTGGGCTGCTGCTGCCTGCACATCGTCTGGGAAGACCTGGCGGAGCTCCGTTCCTTGGCCGTCTTGCCCGACCGGCAAGGTCGCGGCATCGGCACGGCGCTGGTTCGGACGTGTCTGGATGAAGCCCGCGAACTGGGTATCTCCCGGGTGTTCGTTCTGACCTATGAGGTGAGGTTCTTTGAAAAATTGGGCTTTCGCGTGACGGACAAGCAGGTTTTCCCGCAAAAGATTTGGGCGGATTGCTTACATTGCACGAAATTTCCCGATTGTGACGAAACGGCCATGGTTCTGGAAATCAAGGAGGCCGGGCGGCTCCATGACCAAAACGGCTCTTCCCATGTTTTGTAAGTCGGCTTTGGTGCTACTCTGTGTGTGGGCTCTCTGGAGCCTTTCGGGCTGCGCCTCTTCCACGGTCCCTGGGCCGCCGCCAAAGCCTACGGCCGCCACCTCACCCCCATCAACTCCGCCATCCCCATTGCCTCCTGTGCCGCAAAGCAGTTTCGGAGGCCCCCAGCGCATTCAGGTGGTTCAAGAACCCCTTGCAACTTCCAATCAGCCGCGGACGGTCATTCATGAAGTCGCGCCTATGGAGACCGTGTGGCGCCTCTCCAAAATGTATGGCGTCTCCATGGACTCCATCTATCGTGCCAACGGATTGAAACCTGGCTCTCCTATCGCCATCGGACAAAAGCTGACTATCCCCAACGCCACCCAATTCCAGAACGTCATTCCCTTGTATCCCAACACCTGCTGGCGCTACATCGTCATTCATCACACGGCCACAGACATCGGCAAAGCCACACTGATTCATTTGAATCACCAGGATCGAGGCTTCTGGAACGGCCTAGGTTATCATTTTCTTATCGATAACGGCACGTTGGGCAAAGGCGACGGCCAGATAGAGGTCTCCCCGCGGTGGATCAAACAGCAGAAAGGCGCCCATTGTAAGGCCGGCGGGATGAACGAAATGGGAATCGGAGTAGCCCTCGTGGGCAACTTCAATGAAGGGCTGCCAACAATGAAGCAAATGCAGTCCCTGGCACGGCTCATCCGGGAACTGGCCCATTACTATCGAATCCCCGCCCGGAATATTGTGGGGCACGGCGACGTGCCGGGGGCCCACACGGATTGTCCTGGAAAGCGGTTTCCCTGGGCAGAGTTGCAAAGGCTTCTGGCCCTCGGCTAGCCTCGCTTCCGATAGCCATGAAAATAAGATCCTGCCGAACCGCTGCCGGTGCCGACCCCCAGGGACATTATAGGGATCAAGCCGGGAAAGGATTCCGGAAACCGATTGGGTCCATAAGAGACGAAAAGAACTTTCTCAGACCCGTCTTGGGCGATCTTCGCCGCCAATCGGTGCTGATCGTTGGCATAGTTGAATACCACATCGAAGTTCTTAAAGGCCGTTCCCCCAAGGGCGTAGGTCATTTCCTCACAGAAGTCCCCCCGCAGAATGGTCGGCAAAGCCTTGTCATCAGGGTAAAACCGGCGAAAAAGAGCCACATTCTCAAGGGAGCGGCGCCAGAGAACATCATCGTATTCGACCCCGAACGCTTTCAGCCCAAACACTAACGACACGAGAATCACAACCCGGCCGTCACCGCTTCCTGCGTCAAGGAAAATGTGGTTTCTGCGGAGAATCCCCTCAGACATGAGCTTCCCCAGCCCCTGGCGGACGTAATACAATGAAGAGGGAACGAATTCCCCGGCCCCGGTGACGGTATACACGCCTCTGCGTTGGTCTTCCTGCGCGAAATGCGCTTGGATGACCCTGAAAAGGCCATCAGGGGAATCACGGGGCGGGGACCCAGCGGCGCCAAGTGGCGGTGTCCGCTTGTGGGTCGATTGAGGGCGCTTTGAGTTCTTCTTTTCGATCCCCGAGCTGTTCGTGACGGCGTTGGGATTCATAGCATCGGCTTTCTCGAGCGATCTGAGAGTTGAGCGAAAGTTTCAGCGCGTTGCCTTGAGTGTGCTCTTCGTCGTCACCGTCGTAATGGCTTAAAATCATGCTGATCTTTTCGTCTTTGGACACATCAAAGGCCCATTTCCATGCCACGTAGGCTTGAAACGGATCACCGACGTATTGGGAGGGCGCCCCGTACTGTTTCTTCAAAGCCTCCAGAAGGCCATCGAAAAAGGCGCGGCGATCGTCTTCATACTTGACTTTCACTCTCACAATGGTTCCCGGAGCATCGCAGGCGCCGTAAACGACATAACCGCTGACAAAGCCCTCGGGAACCGAAACAGCCGCTTCCTTTAGATAAGGCCGCAAACGCACCGTAAAAACACCTTCCGAGGCGATGCGGCCCTCGTAAGTTTTGATGTTCGTTCCCAAACGATATCCCGCAATTTCACGGGGCGGCGGCTGAGCCGAACCACCGGCGCACACTCCCAGGAGGATTATGGAGAAGCTAAAAAGGCTCACAACGAATCTCATGACATCCCCTTTTCATTTCGCCCATTTCAAAAAATCTCTTCGCGCCCACTCGCCCAGAAGGAATCTTCGCTCCTCCCTTGTTCCTTTCGCCCCTTGATTGCCTCTAGGGTGAGACCCGGTGTTCAGCCTCGCGAAGATCTTTGAGGAGCGAGAAACCCCATGCCTTTCTGGCGGTGCGCATCCTGGTACACTTGGAGCCAGAGTCCTCCGGAGGCATCCGGGATGCGTACAATCTTGATGACCTCTTCCCATCGGGCTTCCTCGGGACAGATTTCGGACAGTCGGCTACACCCCGCGGCCGTAAAGAACTCCTCTTTAAAAAACTCCTGGGGATCGTCGGGAAAAACGGCCACCGGCACAATCCGAGCTTCGACCAAATCATTGAAAAAATGGGTCCCGAAAGACACCTCCGGCGTCACCCCTTCGGACTCATGGGCAATCTCCCCCAACACCAATGCATGGTTGATGTCTTCATACCCCACGCGAATTCCCAAGTGAAGGTCGTTGGTGCCCCACCGGCCGGGCCCAAACAAGGCGAAACGTTTCCCCTCCAAGGCTCTGTTGATCCGCCCCACCACCCGGCCCACAGCGGCTTTTGAGGTCTCGTCACCCAAACGCCCATAGGCCTTCGGGTCCACATAGACCACGTATTCCAGGTCTGAGACGACGGCGTTAAAAAGCACTTTGGAATTGCTGAAGATCACGTGTTGTTCGGGGATGTTTTGAGGAATTTCGACTTGGGCCAATTCCTCCCGTACGGATAGTGTCCGACACTGCAAGAGAAACAACTTGTCCTCGTGCCAAGCAAACTCTACATCCACCGGATGCCCATAGGCCTGTTCCAAGCGTCGAAGAATTTTCCTCAGGAGTCGAGCAAAAGGGGAACGACGCAGCAGGTTGTCAAAGGTGAGGACGGCGCGGTCCGGGGGTACCAGCTGACCCTTGAATGGCGGGGGCGACACATGGTCGCCTTCCACGGTGGATACGGCCCAGTAAGCCGCCTGCGGAGGAAGATGCGACAAGATATCCCCCAGGGAAACCGTTTCCACCCGGCCGGTCTCGAGGTTGATGGCGTCGACCAGGCGCTGGGAGTACTTGACGATGTGCCGAGCCGAAACTTCAGGGCGCATGTCGGGATGACTCAGAGCCACCAATCGGGGATAATCCTGACCGACACGCTCCACCGCCCGAGTCCCCAGACCCAAAACCAATCGAGCCATGCCGTCTTCTTCACGGATTTTCGGCGACCATCGATAGGTATTCCGCGAAAAAGCCACTCCTGAAACCAAGGGGAAAAAGTACTTGCCGTATGGCGCCCCCACCACTTTTTGGACGAGCACGCTCATCTTTTCATCGAAGTCCAGCAGGTTGTGATCTCTTCGATACAAAATGGGCGCCGGCGCATAGGTGCTCATATGCACCCGCTTCAGCCCCCAAATGAACGCTTCCAGTCTCTGTTCCAAGGGACCCCGGTTCGCCAAAAAAACGGATTCGTACTTGCCGGAAAAAGCATGGCCGAAATTGTCCTCCAGCAAACTGGACGACCTCAAGATCAGCGGATACTCACCGACCCGTTCCAAGAATCTTCTGAACATGTTTACCATGTCCGGAGGAAACGACGCTCGCGCGAAGAGCTCGGAAATGTGTTTGTATTCTTCCTCAATGACTTCGCGCGTTTTATATTTTTGACTATGAAACCAATGGAGATTGTTGTAGTCGATAAAATCGGAAAAAATACCGGAATTGAAGTAATACGATTCCGGAAGGCACAAGGATTGTTCCAAGTCTGGGTCTTTGGGGGAAAAACGCGGCAAGAGGATCTTATATGCCAAGAGCATCCCTGCGGCCTTGCCCCCCACTTTGCCAGACCTCCGGGGGTTCCAGTAGGTATGGTCCACCATTTCGTCCATGTCCCGAATGGTGATGTACTTCTTGGCAATCCCCAGAAACGGCAGTTGACTAGAAATGAAATGACTGATGAGAGCCACCCGGACCCCTTCCGCATCACTCGGCGAAATAGGCAAATTCCCCTCTGGAACGGCGCAAAATTCTTTGAGCGCTTTTTTGATTTGTTTGGAAGTGGCTCCCTCCGTATTGACCACACGGTTCAAAAGGAAAAACTTTTCCATCCTCTGCGCCAAACGGATATGTTCTCGAATTTCTTCCTCCGAAAAAGCATGCGCAGCAACAATATCCGTTAAGGCATCCGAAATCTCCTGCCGGTGGTCGAAATCATCCGCTAGGTTGAGGTTGCGTGCGGCATCGTCCACCAGGCGCTCGAACCAAGATTCGCTCACAATACCCCGATCGAGCAAAGAGCGCCTTAAAAGCGCGCGAATAGGCTGTGCGAGCTTCGGGTGGCTCATAATTCGCCGATAGATCCGATAGGTTCGAATCCATCCGATGAGGTTTTCCAAGCTCAGTTCATTCATCGTGACGGAATTTCCCTCCGTCCCTTCTAAACCCACCCGCGCAGCCTGCACGCTTCGGCCACTCGAGCCACGCTCACCAAATACGCGGCCTGCCTCAAATCCACCTTGTGGCGCGCCGCCATCTCGTCAACGGCGTGGAACGCTCGCGTCATCTTGTCGTCCAACCGGGCATAGACATCCTTGAGCTCCCAATAGTAGTTGTAGGTGTTTTGCACTTGCTCGAAATAGGAAACCGTGACCCCACCGGCGTTGGCCAAAAAGTCCGGCAGGACGAGAATCCCTTTGTCCTGCAATATTCTGTCCGCCTCCGGCGTCGTCGGGCCGTTGGCCAATTCGCAGACCATGCGGGCTCGAACGCGCGGGGCGTTTTCTTCAGTGATCACGTTTTCCAAAGCCGAGGGAAAAAGAACCGACACATCCAATTCCAGGAGTTCGGCATTGGTAAGGGTTTCTCCCTCCGGAAAGCCCACAACGGTGCCGATTTGCTTCTTGAATTGAACGAGGGCCGCAGGATCAATCCCTTTGGGATTGTAGACGGCCCCTTTGGAATCCGATGCGGCCACAAGACGCAAACCCAAAATTTCGGAACCGAGCAGTGCCGCGTATTGCCCCGCATTGCCGAAGCCTTGCACCGCCATGGTGCCGCCTTGCAAAGCAAGGCCATAAGCCTTCGCAGCTTCCCGCGCCACGTAAATCCCTCCCCGCGCCGTGGCGTCATGACGGCCTAAAGACCCTCCGATGGGCACCGGCTTTCCTGTGATGACTCCGGGATGATGCTCTCCAACAAGGGTTTCGAATTCGTCCATCATCCATGCCATGACCTGCGGCGTGGTATAGACATCCGGAGCCGGGACATCTTTGGTGACGCCCAGAATGCCGGCTGTGGCTCGGATGTAGGCTCGCGCCAATCTTTCTTTCTCCCCTTCCGACATTTCCTTGGGATTGCATACGATTCCCCCTTTGCCGCCTCCAAGGGGGATGTCCACCACGGAGGTCTTCCACGTCATCCATGCCGCCAGAGCCCGGACCGTGTCTAGGGTCTCATCGGGATGCCAGCGCAATCCCCCTTTTGCCGGACCACGTGCCGTATTGTATTGGACACGGAAACCTCGAAAAATTCTTGTCGTGCCGTCGTCCATGCGCACCGGCATCGTAAAAGAGAACTCTTTCATGGGCCAGCGCAATAGCTCGTGAGTGGCTTCGTCCAGCCCAAGTTTTTCGGCTGCCCAGTCCAACTGTTTCTGTGCCGTGGTAAATGGGTTGAGTCGCTCCATTGTTTCCTCGTCTCCTTTTGAGTAAGAAAAATTCTCTAATGCACAACCTCCCTCAGGCCTCGCCGAGTTTTCTTTTGATCCTTCACTTTTTGACACAAGGTAACAGATGGCTCCATGAGCCCCTACGGGCGCCTTTTTGTTTTCGGCCAACTTTCTCCACGAGACAAGCGTGGAAGCATTGCTTCGATCCTCCCCAACACCGAAGTCGCCCACCTAAACACCGTTCTACAGCACCAGGCTCCTAGACCGGGGGCTGTGCCACGGGCTTGGGCGGCTGGAAAAACCGGGACATTTGATGGGCGCACGTGGCGCTTCGAGGGATCCTCATGGGTCTATGTCTTCCTTGGAGACTCGATGACGCCGATGGGAGCCGATGACCGATCCAACGAGGTCTGACTGTTGTCACGGCAACTACGAGATCAGCAGGGATCGTCCGAATCGATACGGTTAACTGTCGAAAAGATAGCAAAAAAATCTTTTTCCTCCGGACGGGAAGAGAAAACGCATGGCGATGGCGATCCTGTAAATCCGCGGAAATCGCCACCGACTTTATGCCCCATAAGGGACCATCCACAGCGTTTTTTTCTGACAGGCCCCTAATACAGTGCAGTCCGTTAAAGGCACTGGCGGGGCTTGAAAACACGGCGCGCCTCGGCCCTGTGAAAGTGCCCGTGAAATCACCGAACGACGACCCAAAAAGGCGGGCAATTTCCGGTGCATTGTTGCGCCACTCGACGGGAATCTCCCTCGCCAAATAGATCATGTCCCCTTTGCGCGCCGCAAAGGTTTTGGATCCCAAACGAGAGTCCACCGCTCCCGACAAGACACAGCCCAGCTCGTGGTTTTTGTTTTTGAAAAAATGTGTGCCGGCAAAGCTCCCGGGATCGAATTCGATGAGGTAGGGCTGCGCTTTGGCCTCGAGATCCCACGGGGCAAAGACTTTTATCCGAATGCTCGGACCGACGGCACCGATCGTCTTCACCACAACAGCCTCGGCCTCGGGAAATAGGGGAAGACCTTCCGCCGAACCCTCCTCAGCAAAAAAAGAGGCCACGGGCACCTGAAGCACTTCGGCCATCTTCAAAAGCGCCGGGACGGAGGGATAGATCAGGTTGCTCTCTACTTGGGAGATGCTGCTGGGGGTGACCCCCACCAAGCGCGCCAGTTCCGTCTGAGACAAACCTCGTTCAGTGCGCCAGTGCCGGAGACGCCGCCCGATTCCCACACGATCACTTCCCCGGACATCCTGCCCGAACACGACCTGGGGCCCATCCGCCCAATAAACCAGAGGATCGCCGAGGGTGGGAACGGCTCTTCCTTCGGCTTTGAGGACTGTAAGAGTTGTCGTGCCGCGCTTTACAGCCAATTCGATGACGACCTGGGCGATTTGGTTGATTTGGGCCCTGAGCCTTGGGGAATGAGCTTTTTTTTCCATGATCCAATAGGCGACGGTGTTGAGCTCGTAGAGCCGTGGACACGCATGAGTGTAAAAGCGGGCCATGTTTTCCTCGCCACCCCACAGATCTTGCATCCCCGTAAGACTTTCGAAAACGAACCCCACCACGCCTTGCAACTCCCCATGGAGCTTGTAGAGAGCCTCCATGAAAAGATCGACGTCGGCAGGCCGGTCTAAGCAGAGAATCCGGCATTGCCAGTTTTTGGCCTCTTGGTCGTAAAAACTCAAAAAAGGCGAAGAGCCTCTTCCCTTTCCAAAGGTGAAACAATCTATAAGAATGAAAAGAGGATGGCGGGCAATAGCTCCGAGGCGCTCCAGAAGGTTCCTCGGAGAGCGGTCGAAACTGACGTAGATTACAGGGCGCGCTTCTTGGAGAAATTTCTCCATGAAGCGCAGGCAAAAAAGGGGAGCTAGACTGCCCGCGTCATCGTACCAAACGACGTTGTCCCCAATGAGGATTGCCCCAAGGAGACGATCTAAATCGGGAATGCCGGAGACGATCCTATCTTTTCCCAGCACAAGGCCCTCCTGAAATGTAAGAGAAGTTTTACGGATAACCTTAGATGAGGCCGAGCTCTGCGTCAATGCAGGGGCACACTCCTTCACGATTGGAGGGGGGAGTCCCGGAATATGCCAAAAACTTTGAGGCACTTGGTTCAAGAAATTCGTGAAGAGCCTGACACCTCAGGGAATTTTTAAAATCAGATGGAAAAACGGCTGCAGGAACGCAAGCCTGACGGAAATCGTTTTGGTCGACCAGTGTCTCGCCCCACTTCGACGCCTCATGGCCAGCCTTGCTCTCGGAGTTTGAGACGATTCTCTTCCAAGCTAAAAGGCGCTTCCTTTTACGGTCGACGGTTTTGACACTGCTGATTCGTGCCTCCAGCAAGCTTTGGCGGCTCCTAGCCTCCAAGCGTTCAACCAGCCTGCCAGGGGATATCGGGCGCAAGGCTGGGGTCTCGGTCACATCGGCACAAAGGGCTGTTCGGCCCAGACGCGGCCTCAGCCGGCTTGCTCTGAGCATCGGCCCAAGGAGTCCCAGCGACAGAATTTCATTGACAACAAATTTCATTTTCACTAACTAAGCGCCTTGACAATTCAGAAACTCTAATCCGCACAACGGAGTGCGGAGAATTTTTCGACAGACAAAGGCGTCTGCTCAGGAACATGGGCAGGCGCTTTTTTTTTGGGGCATGGCAAAGGTCACTGCCGAACCTTCGCCAAATTTATTTTTCATACAACTTTCAAGGAGATCTGCCATGAGATTCGCCAAATCCAACGATGTCTTGGGAACCACCAACCGCGGCAATCCTGCCGAATCCGGCCTATGCACTCTGTGTCGCGCCGATTGCCAGGGCAAGTGCGAAACCTGGCTCAGCAGCCTTGTCGGCCGTAAGCTGCTTTATCCCCGGGATTTTGGCACCGTTACCGCAGGTGCCAACAACACCACCCATATCGGTGTGAATTACAACGCTCTGCGGATTCAGGGTTACGCCTACGGGGTCCATGGGCTTCCGCAGGGCCTGAGCACTGATCCGGATGACTGTATTTTCCCCAATGTCGATCTGACCGCCGAGTTCGGAGCCAAGATCAAGACCAAAAGCCGCATTCCTCTGATGACCGGCGCTTTGGGCTCGACGTTCGTTGCTGCCAAGTATTGGGATTCCTTTGCCATCGGCGGCGCTCTCGTGGGCATTCCGGTGGTCATCGGGGAAAACGTGGTCGGGGTAGACCGAGAATCGGTGATCGAAGGCGGCAGGGTGCGCAAATCGCCGGAATTGGAACGGCGAATCGCGAGCTATCTACGCTATTATGACGGCTACGGCGCCATCATCGTGCAAATGAACGTGGAAGACACTCGAAACGGGGTGGCGGAGTACGTTGCCGAAAAATACGGCGACAAGTGCATGATCGAACTCAAATGGGGCCAAGGAGCCAAAGACATCGGCGGCGAGATTCAGGTTACCAGTCTTGATTACGCCCTGTTCCTCAAGAAACGCGGCTACGTGGTGGATCCCGACCCGGAAGCTCCCGAAGTTCAGGCCGCTTTTAAGTCCGGCGCGATCCGTTCTTTTGCCCGGCACAGCCGGCTGGGCGCGACCAACCTCAGTCGCGTCGACCTAGTGCGGGAAGACTTCATGAAGACCATCGACTACCTGCGCAGTCTCGGCTTTCAGCGGATTTCGCTGAAAACCGGTGCCTACGGCATGGAAGAACTGGCCATGGCAATCAAATTCGCCACCGACGCCGAACTGGATCTGCTGACCATCGACGGCGCCGGCGGCGGCACCGGCATGAGCCCCTGGAACATGATGCAGAGCTGGGGCGTGCCCTCCATTTTGCTGCACGCCAAAGCCTACGAATACGCCAAACTGCTGGCCTCGCGCACTCGAAAGAAAGTCGTGGACATGGCCTTCGCCGGCGGCATTGCCCTGGAAGACGCCATCTTCAAGGCGCTGGCCCTGGGGGCGCCGTTCACCAAATTGGTGTGCATGGGAAGGGCCATCATGATTCCAGGCTTCTTGGGCTCCAACATCGAAGGCGTGCTGCGGCCGGAAAACAAGGACCGGGTCAACGGCAACTGGAGCGAACTGCCCAAGACCGTGAGCCAATACGGGACCAAGGCCGAAGAGATCTTTGCCAACTACTATGACGTCGAAAAGAAGGTGGGCAAGGACGAAATGAAACATATCCCCTACGGCGCCATCGCCATGTATACCCTGGCCGATAAGCTCGCCTGCGGTCTGCAGCAATTGATGGCCGGCGCCCGGAAGTTTTCCCTGAGCCAGATCAGCCGCTCCGATATCTTCGCCGCCAACCGGGAAACGGCCCGTGAGACCGGCATCACCTTCATCACGGAAGCCAACGACGAAAGTGCCAAGAAGATCCTATGTTCCTAGAAACTTTTCCAGAACGTGTCTCATCCCACTCGACCAACATCGCCGTTGGGATCCTATCGAGCAAGGGAGAGCAGGCGCTCATGGTCGTAGATTTCATCAACAGTGACCGAGCGGCCAATATTAAATTATAATAATCTTCCGGTAGGGGCGACGCATATGCCGCCCCTGCCGGACGCTCCAAGATGGTTCTTAACGGTGAAGCATCCTCATGGATCCATCCAATGCCGCGGTGAGAAAATATCTTGAAAAGTCCAATCCCCGTTCCCGAGCGATATTCATGAGTTGGTCCACGGTGAGTCCCCTTTCCACTGCCTTGCCGGAGAAAGGATGGCTTGTTCACGCTCCGGCTTAGCGACGGTTAAGATTCCTTCCCACCACGAGTTTTTTGTCGAGACAATGGGAGAATTTTGACCTTCAGGAGAGTCCAAACCTTGCCTCAATGCGGGGGACGCTCTCCTGCCCTGCTGAAAGCATCAATTTTTCCCCGATCGGAAGTTTTTGTCCCCACGATGTGCCTATGATAAGGTGTTTTGTGAAGTGTTTCGAAAAGCATCGAACGACACCGAGACCATCTCATGGCCGACTTGGGGGAAAAATGACCTCACCGCCGCCGAACGACACAGACGACACCGCCACGTGGGCCTCTTTGTGCCATTTCAGTGCCTTGCTCGGAGCCATCTGGTGGATTCCCACAAGCACACTGTGGCTGCCTGTGGGCCATGTGTTATGTCCTCTGGGCGTGTGGCTCTTCAAACGCAGAAAGTCACCGAAAATCGATTGGGCCGGCAGGGAATCCCTCAACTTCCAATTATGCATGACTGCTTACGCTTTTCTGGGCGCTATGGTGCTGCCCGGCATCGGAGCCACTCTGTGGCTGTGGGCCGTCGCCATCACGGATCTCTATTGGGTCGCTCGGGCCGGTGTCGCCGCCAGCGAAGGGCGCTTTTTCCACTACCCGATCATCGCATGGAGACTTTTCAAGGAAACGGAAGCCATTCGGGTTCTTCGCGAAAAAGATCCGGACTGAACTGTGCTTTATAGGGGCCTGCCATGGACATGTCGCATGAAAGGCTGATCCCTCTCTTGAGGGAAGGCGTGGACGTGATCAAGATGGTGCTCTTCAAGCACTTGAAAGAACACATCCGTGCGAGCCGCCGCGCCTTGGATCCCAACCAGGTCGTCCGATTGAGCGGAGCGGCGGTCAATGAATTATTTGGCCATGTTCCCATTGAAGAACCCCATTTGTCGTTCGCTTTGCGCCACGCCGAACTCATCGGCAATATCCTGCAGGAAATCCCTACAACGCTGGCGCACCTTCGGGCCCCCCTGACAGACGCTTTGCGCATGCAGTGTCTGTGTGACAGCTACGAAGGGAGGGATTCCACAGAAGTCCTCAAGCGGGCGAAAGAACTGGGGATCCTCATGGTGGAGCGCGAGATGCCACTCCCGGCATCATTCATGAGCCTGGTGCGCACCTGGGGCACGGCGGCCGGCCTTCTCAGGCCCCCGTGGGCCTCGCCCCACAAGCCGGGAGGCTAAAACTCATAGGACCAGAATATGGGTACTTGCCGGTCGCGCAGATACTGTTCCACGACGGGGGGAAAATCGTGGGCCACAAAAAGGCAGAGCACTTCCTCCCAACCTTCTTGGTCAGCCAGACGCTGTGCGATTTTCAGAAAGCGATCCACCTCCCTTCGGGATGGGCGGACTTTGCATTCACCAACGACCACCACCTCTTGTCCATGACGCCGTGCCCGGCCAAATATGTTGACCTGACGATCTCCGATGTAGCGGCGCACAAGCCGCCCTTGAACGGCGATCCCATATCGCTCTAATAAAAGAGCCGGTAACGCCTTGAAGGCGGCATTTTCCAAGCTGTAGCCGACGGAATGGCTGACACCTTCCAGACGATCTTCAACGACCTGCACACGATGGGTGAGTACGAGCAGAGACTCCTCGGTGCGTCTTTGAGCTTCCGAGAGTTCTTCCACTCGAGCGGCGAGCTTTTCCAGACGTTCTTCGGTGCGCCTTTGAGCCTCCGAAAGTTCTCCTACACGAGCGGCGAGCTTCTCGAGGCGTTCTTCAGTGCGTCTTTGA
>CALGPN010000057.1 GCA_937960435.1 uncultured Desulfosoma sp. | reverse complement strand
AGGCGCTCTACGACGCTGTGTACCACATTGCCTTGAAGATCCACGTCCACAGCTTTGGAATCCACACCGAGCACAATGCCTTCCTTGCTCCGACACACCAGGATTTGTGACATAATCTTTCCCCCTTCCGTCCGACATGTGCTTGATGAATCTCTTGTAAACCATTATGAAGTTCGGTATGCAACGGACGTCAAAGAAAACCCGCCGCGCCTTTTGCCCGAAGTAGGAGCCGTTGCATGAAGGCGAAATCGCACCTCTGTGTCTGTGTCTTGGGTCTCATGCTTACAATTTTTTGCAGCTTTTCGGAAGCTCAAATCTTCCGGGTGTGCCTCTATGACGGTTACCCGTTAGTTTACCAGGATGAGGCAGGAAAACCTTCAGGGCTCTTCGTCGACATTCTTCAGGAAATCGCCAGAACAGAAAGATGGTCGCTGCATTATCGTCATGATACTTGGGAAAAGTGCCTTGAGGCTTTGAAGCAAAGCGAGGTGGACCTGGTGGGGGCCATCGCGCAAACCAACGAACGGGCTCTCTATTTCCGATTCACCAAGGAAACGATCTTGGTCAATTGGGGTGTTCTTTTTACCCCCACGGGGCACACCATTCAAAACATCTCGGAACTCCACGGGAAGCGCATCGCCGCCCTTCAGTCGGACGTTTATGTCCGCCCCTTGATTGATCTTTTGGACCGTTTCGGAATTACCGTCGAGATGTTCTACACAAGATCCTATGACGACGTTATGCGTATGGTTGAAGACCATAAGGCCGACCTGGGCTTGGTCAACAGAGTGTATGCGTTTTTTGCCCAGAGTCGTTACCGGCTTTCCAGCACGCCGATTGTCGTGCATCCCGTGGAGCTCAAATTTGCCGCCTCATTCGAGACTCCTTCCTTTATTTTAGATACCATCGACCGGCATGTGCATCAATGGAAACAGCAACAGAATTCCTTTCTCGATCAAGCCCTTTCCCGATGGTTGCAAATGACTCCGCATGCTTCCCGTGATGGGGTTTATCGCCGTTACTTTTACGCCGCGCTGGGCGGCGCCGTCCTTTTGGTTCTGGTCGCTTTCTTCCTAAGAAAACAACTCAGTCACAAGACCCGTGACATTCAGGAGGTCCACGATAAGCTCACGGACGTTATGGCAAAGCATGATGCAACGAAGACGGCTTTGGCGGAACGGGAGAATTGGTATCAAGTGCTCTTCCAAAAGGCCGAAGACGGCCTCTTGATCCTCAGTGATGACGGCACGATCGTCGAAGCCAATCCTGCAGCATGCCGTCTTTTCAATGCGCCTTTGAATCGGCTTCGGGGTCGGACTCCCATAGATTTTTCCCCTGCCGTTCAAGCGAATGGAGAACTATCCCAGATCAAAGGTCTCGCTTTTATTGAGGCCAGCTTGGGTGGTTGTCCTCAGCGATTCAACTGGACCCATCAGACGAGTGATGGGAGAACCTTCGACGCCGAAGTCCAGCTGAGCCTGCTGTTTCAGGAAGGCGAAGCCCGCATCCTGGCCTCCGTTCGAGATGTTTCTCCTCAAAAAGCCCTGGAGGCGGAGCGCGAACGGTATTGGGAGTATCTTCGGACCGTTCTCGATGGCATTCCCTTGGCTCTTTTTGTGGTTGACCTGGAAGGGCGAGTTGTTTTGTGGAACCTCATGTGCGAGACCATCACAAAGATGTCCAAGGAAGAGGTTCTCGGCAAGGTTGTGGATCTTAGACCGATCCTTCAAGGCAAAGATCTTCCCATCCCTGCCTTGTTGTTGCTGGAGATGGACCCAAATGAGTTTGTTGAAAAACACCCGGATTGGCACGCTCAAATTTTACCCTTTCATTCCGAAGGAATCCAACTCGTCGGCGACATCTTTGTCGGCGGAGAAAAGCGTCATATGAGTATTGTGGCCGCCAGACTGCGCAACAACCTTGGGGAACTGCTGGGGGTGATTCAATGCGCCCGCGATATTACTTTGGAAATTCAGATGCAAAAACAATTGCTGCACTCCCAGAAAATGGAGGCCATCGGCAGGCTCGCCGGCGGCATCGCCCATGACTTCAACAATATCCTCACAATTATTCTCGGTTACTGCGACCTCCTTCGAAAGAAACATAATCTCGAACCTGAGGTAGGAAAGCGCATTGACGAGATTGAAAAGACGGCGGAAAGAGCTTCCCATTTAACGAAGCAGCTCTTGGCCTTCAGCCGCAAACAAATCATGCAGCCCATCGCCCTTGACATAAACGATCTCATTGAGAGCCTCACGAAGATCCTTCGGCGTACCGTGGGGGAAGACATTCGCATCGAACACCATTTCGATCGTGACGTCTGGCCGGTTATGGCCGACCCGGTGTTTTTGGAGCAAATTCTCTTAAACCTCGTGATCAACGCCCGCGACGCCATGCCACTCGGTGGACGAATATCCATCACGACGCGCAAAGTCCCTCTGCCTCAAGGCCGCGACACGGGCCTCTTCAGGATTCGGCCGGGGGATTATGTGGGGTTACGGGTCGAGGACACCGGGCATGGCATCGACCCTAAAGTACAACAGCACATTTTCGAACCCTTTTTCACCACCAAGTCGGAGGGTCGTGGGACGGGGTTGGGACTTGCCACAGTCTACGGGATCGTCAAGCAACTGGGAGGTTACATTCTGGTGGAAAGCGAGGTAGGAAAGGGAACGGCCTTCGACATCCTTCTGCCCCGATCTCTCAAGGAGCCGGCCCAAATTTCGCCGAAGTCTCACGGCACGCAAGAGGACTGGCGAGGTCATGAAACCATCCTTGTGGTCGAAGATGAAGAGGCCCTTCGGGAAATGGCTTGTGAGATTTTAAGCGGCCGCGGCTTTTGTGTGGTCTCGGCGGCATCCGCTCGGGAGGCTCTGGCAAAGTTGGACAGCCTTCCCAAAGTGGATCTGGTTGTCACCGATGTGGTCATGCCCGAGATGAACGGCATTGCCTTGAGTCGCGAACTCGCCCAACGGTTTCCCCATTTGCCCGTGCTCTATATTTCGGGATACACCGACGACCAGCTGGCCCATCGCGGGATTCTGCTTCCCGACGTTCATTTTCTCGCCAAACCCTTTACCGGCGAAGCCCTCCTAAAGGCGGTGCGAAAAGCCCTGGCGGAAGACAGACCAGCGGCAACCCATGGAAGACAAGCCGGATGATGGGAGGCTCCGGTCACAAAAAAAGCCGACAGATCCCTGTCGGCTTTTTCCTTTCCCCATTTGGTCGGGACGACTGGATTTGAACCAGCGACCTCTGCGTCCCGAACGCAGCGCTCTCCCAAACTGAGCCACGTCCCGGCCGACGCTCCTTTTAACAAAAGCCGGCTCGGCTGTCCAGCTTTTTCCTGACTCTGGCCGGGTTTCCCTTGGGATGATATAAGAAGAACGCCTATTGAACACTTTTCATTATGGCGGTTGGCGCAAGGAAACTCCCGTGGAAACGACGAGGCAGAACGAGACGGTTTCCCAATCCTTTTCACCTCCGGCGGCGGATTCCACAAACGACGAAGGACGCGAAGGGAACATGGCCGGCGCTTCGGTCAAGTCCGAGGACGCAGGGTCGAGCGGGCCGGAGAACTCGCCCGTCCATGTGGATCTTCGAAGCCTTCCCCACGAACCCGGCGTTTATCTTTTCAAAGACGAGGACGGACACGTTCTCTATGTGGGGAAAGCCCGCGATATTCAAAAGCGCGTCGCTAGCTACTTCCGCCATGACGAAGCCCTGCCCGTGAAAACACGGGCGCTCCTCAAGAACGCGACCCACCTGGAATTCGTCGTCACCACCAACGAAAAGGAAGCCCTCCTTCTGGAATCCAGTCTCATCAAAAGGCATCGCCCTCGGTACAACGTTGTCCTGCGCGACGATAAAAATTACCCGGCCTTGAGACTCGATCCCCGAGAATCTTATCCCCGCCTTTCGGTTGTGCGCCGGTTCGAAAAAGACGGCGCCCTCTATTTCGGCCCCTATCATTCCGCCCATGCGCTTCGAGAAACCTTGAAGATCCTTCACCGTGTCTTTCCTCTGCGCCTGTGCCGATCGCCTCGGCTCGTTCCTCGCGACCGACCGTGCCTCAACTACTCCCTCGGCCGATGTCTGGGCGCTTGTGCGGGTAGGGTGACCCGAGAGGAGTACCGCCGCATGGTCGACGAGGTCGTCTTGTTTCTCCAGGGAAAGACACAAAAACTCCAGGCCCTCCTCAAACAGAGAATGCAGGAGGCGGCGGAGGCCCTGGAGTTCGAAAAGGCGGCGTTTTACCGCGACAGGCTCCAGTATATCGATGAAGTCCAAGAGTCTCAAAATATCGTCTCGAGCCGTTTCCAAGATCAGGACGTGGTGGGGTTCGCCCAAGGGGACGATCTCTGGACCGTGGTGGTCCTCTTTGTGCGCCGCGGTGCCGTTGTCGGCCAAAGAACCTATCATCTTCAGGACATCTCAGGCCGTCCGCCCGATGTCCTCGCTTCTTTCCTCAACCAGTTTTACGCCGATGGACGGATGATCCCCGACGAAGTCCTTCTTCCCGTGGCCGTCGAAGGCCAGGAGGCTTTGGAAGAATGGCTCTCGGAAACCCGGGGAAAACGCCTGAGACTGTGGACGGCCCAGCGCGGCAGCCGACGCGCATTGCTGGACCTGGCGGCCAAGAACGCTTTGGAACAGCACCGCAGTTTCGCCCAAGGACAAGATAAGCCCTTGAAGGTGCTGGAGGAGATTCGGGAACTCTTCCAGCTCCCCCGTGTGCCCAGAAACATCGTGTGCGTGGATATTTCGAACGTGCACGGCCGCTACGCCGTGGGATCGGCCGTCACCTTCGTGGACGGACGGCCTCGGCCTTCTCTCTATCGGCGCTTTCGGATTCGCACCGTCTCCGAACCCGACGATCCCGCCATGATGGCCGAAACGGTGGAGCGCCTCTTGGACGGGCGGCGTCGCTTGGCCGAAACGACCGATTTGCTTGTCCTTGACGGCGGCAAGAGTCAGCTGAACCGCATTCGGCATGTTCTGGAAACTCGAGGTCTCCAGGATCGCCTACCGCTTCTGGCTCTGGCCAAGGAAAAAGACAAAGACGTGGGTCCGGACGGTCGGGGCTTCTATGAAAAAGTCTACGTGCCGGGCCGGAAAAACCCGGTGTTCTTAGCCCGCCGTCCGGAGGTCCTCCATTTGTTTCAGAGGTTGCGCGACGAAGCGCACCGTTTCGCCCTCAGCGGCTACAAGCACCGCCATAGAAGCGAACTTCTGAGTTCGGAATTGGACGCCGTGCCGGGACTCGGCCGAAGACGCAAACAGGCCCTTTTTGCCCATTTTCAGGACCTGGAGAGCCTGCGCACCGCGACGATCGCCGATCTGACAAAAGTTCCCGGCATTTCCGAGCGGCTCGCTCAGATCATTTTCCAATACTTTCATCCTCAAGGGATCCCGGATCCGTAGCCCCGTTGGCACCATGGGGACAACGAAGCCCAATTTGACGGGGAGCGGCCTTGCAACTCCCGGTATCTCCCCCCCTGCCCCGGGGCCTTCACGACTCCGGCGGGTCCTCGGGGACGAGGCGCAGAAGCTTTTCCGCCATCTTACGCAGTTCTTTATCCGGAAGGGACGCGATAAGGGCTTTATCCGCGTCCGTGAGCTTTCTCAAGGGGGGACGAGGGACCTTTCGCCGCGTCTTTTTCGGGGCGATTTTCTGCAGTCTTCGATAATTGGCATCCAAGTCCTCGGGAAGTTCGTCAATCTCACCGATACGAACATGGATTTCTTGGATCAGCTGACGGCCCCACAGGGTGTTGATGCGCCGCATTAAAGCATCCTTGTGGATCTCCAGGTGGTGTTTCCAGACACTGTCCCGGGCGATGATGCAAAGGCGGCCGTTTTTCAGGGATTTTGGGACACAATGGCGGGCGACGGATTCCCCGACGAGCTCCTCCCAGTCGCCCAGAGGTTTGGACGCAAAGGAAGGGTGTTGGGCAAGCACGTCTTTGATGAACCGACCGACGGCCACCGCCGTCCCTTTCTTGGCTTTGTCTTGGGAATCCCCTTGCATGCTTGCAAAGCTCCTGGGCCTATGCTATGCGTGAACAGCTTTTTCCTTGAGCCCCCGTAGCTCAGGAGGATAGAGCACAGGATTCCTAATCCTGGTGCCGCAGGTTCGAATCCTGCCGGGGGCACCACCAGAGACTTCATCGGTCGTTCAGATCACCGCCGTTGGCGGGGTTTTTATGCGGCTGCCGGCTGTTCTTCCAAAGGCAGCCAGATGGTGAATTCGGTGCCTTTGCCCACCTGACTCTGGACGCGGATCACTCCCCCATGACGGGCGACGATGCCATAGGCCACGGCCAGTCCCAGCCCGGTGCCCTTGCCCACCTCTTTGGTGGAAAAGAAAGGCTCGAAGATTTTCTCCAAGTTTTCCGGAGGAACCCCGCACCCGGTGTCCTTCACGCTGAGTTCTACTCCGAGGCGTTTGGTCCCTTCGCGACTCATGGACAAAGCCATCCGGCTCGACACCGTAATGGCCCCGCCCGCTTCCGTCGCATCCAGGGCATTGATCAGGAGATTCAGCAGAACGCTTTTGACCTGCTGAACATCCATGGACACCGGGGGAATGCTTTCGCCGGGTTCGAATCGAAGGGCGACGCCTTTGATGGTCGCCTGATTTTCCACCAAAGGCAGGGTGTCCAGGACAACGCGGTTGATGTCCGTGGGCTCCATGCTCAGGGACGTCTGTCGGGAAAAGTCCAGCAGGCTTTTGACGATGCGCCGGACTCTTTCCGTAGCGTCCACGATGACCTTGAGCATTTCCCGAGCCTCATCGTCCAGATCGTCCCGTTGCAACAGCAGATGCCCACAGGTGAGCACTCCGGTCAGGGGATTGTTCACCTCGTGGGCGACCCCTGCCGCCAGACGCCCGATGCTGCTCAATTTTTGAGCCATAACGAGTTTGCTTTCTGTTTCCTGCCTTTGGCGGGTTTCGCGATCCCGGATGGCTTCGAGCATCGTGGCAAAAGCCCTTTGCACGACGCCGATTTCGCCTTTTTCTAGAGGGCCCAGGTCCGGGTGGAGATTCCCTTGGGATACCGCGGCCGCCGCCTCACTTAAGCGAGCGATGGGTGCGATGATTTTCCATTCCAGAAAATACCCCAACCCAATGGCCACACTCATGCCCAGGACGCTCAGGGCGGCAAAAAGCACGATGGCCTTGTTGCGCACCCCCGCATAGGGTTTTTCAAGAACGCCCACATAGAGCATGCCCACGGCACGGCCATCCAAGTCCGTGATCGCCTCGTAACAGGTGATATACCAATCGCGCACCACAAAAGCGCGGTCGTTCCAACGTTTGCCTTGTTCCAAGACCTGGCGGGCCACGTCCGGCGAGACCTTCGTCCCCACCGCCCTTTGGCCGTCTTCTTCCAGAACGTTTGTGGCGATGCGCACGTCCCCGAGAAAGATGGTCACCGTGCCCAGATTCCACCCGTCATGTTCGGTCCCGCGAAAGAGGCTTTCGCGAATGCCGTCAACCAGCATGGACGCTCCGTTGAGGACTTTGATCCCGAAAAGAGCCGCCGGGGTGGCCGTGCCACGGCTCAGAGGGACCGCCGCGGTCAGGGTCATGACCTCTTCCAGGAACCGGCGGGACGAGGACGTCTCCTGCGGGCTGGGTTTGAGGAAGATCCGCGCCCTTTCCGAAAGGGCCGGATCCATGAGGGCCAAGTCGGATAGAGGAAGCACCATGGTGCCGTGGATCGGCTGGTGAAGTTTCAGGGCCTTCTCCACAGACGGTAAGACCTTGCCGGACAAGCGAAGACGACTCTGAGGGGCCCCTGAGGAGAGCGCCCACAGCCGCCCGGCGGCGTCGGCCACGCCGACGAGATCAAAGGGTCCGCTTTCGGCGATGGTGCGAAGCGCTCGACCCACGTCTTCCACGGCGCTGTTCTCCATAAGGCTTTGAAAATTAAATCCTTCTGCCGCCACGTGAAGCGCCAACACCATCTTTTGCCCGTGATCTTCGTACATTTGAAGGGCGGCATTGAGATCCTGGGTGACGCGGATCTTCGCCTCCCGCAGGAAGGTCTTGTAAAGCATGCCGCCTCCCACCAGAAGCGGGACCCCGCCTGTCAGGAACGAAAAAAGGAGGAAGGTGGCGATCAATTTGAGGCGCGTGGACCCCAGGGCGGGAAATTTTTTGGAAAAGAAGACCATGCGAGCCCTCTGCGTCGGTGGACCGAGTGTGGGGCCGCCCAAAAGCGGCCGCTTTCCCGCAAGCACGCTTGAACAATAGCGCCGTTTTGCTATGATCCGCAATCAAAACCAAAAGTGAACGAATCCATCGACAGAAGCAAGGAGCCTTTCATGAACACAGGCCCCGTGGAGCTCAAAGCCGTCATTTTCGATTTCGATGGTGTCCTCGTGGACTCGGAACCTTTGCACTACCAAGCCTTTTGTGACGTTCTCAAACCCTTGGGATTGGCTCATTCCTACGACGTCTACATGGAACGCTACATCGGCTTCGATGACCGAGACGCCATCCGCGCCGTTTTTCAGGACGCAGGACGCCCTCTCGATACCGACCGGTTCCAAAGGTTACTCCGAGACAAGGAAGCGGCCTTCAAAAGGATCGTGTCGCGAGGGGTGGTCTCCTTCGAGGGCGCCAAGGAACTTGTGGACGAAATTTTTCGGGCCGGCGTGCCCTTGGCCATTGCCTCCGGGGCCAAAAGCGATGAGATCCGTCTCATTTTGGAAAAGCTGGGGATGCTTGATGCTTTTTCCGTCATTGTGTCGGCCGACGACGTGACTGCCGGAAAACCGCACCCGGAAACGTACCAACGCGCTCTGGCCGGCCTCCTCTCCCGATACCCCGACCTCAGCCTCACCCCGGGATCGAATGGGGCCTCGGCCCAGGGTGTCGTGGTCATCGAAGACACCCCTACGGGCATCCAGGCGGCCCGAAACGCCGGCCTTTTCGTAGTAGCCGTCGGCCACACGTATTCCCTCTCCGATTTGCACCAGGCCCATTGGGTGGTGCCGCGGATCGCGGATCTCAACCTGGCGCGGCTCCGGGAAGCCCTTCTCACTCATCGGCCGTAGGACTTTTTGAAGTCTCACCAGCCCACAAGAAAGGTGTGCGCCATGCTCCTCGTCCCCCCTTCGGAAATCGCCCAGAGAATCGTGGCCTTCCAAAGCCTCCTCGCGGCCCATCAAGTGGATGCGGCCATCATCCGCCAAAACACGGACCTCTATTATTTTTCCGGGACCGTCCAAGACGGCTGGCTTCTCATCCCGGCCTCAGGGAAACCCTTCTTCGTCGTGCGGCGGGATGTCACCCGCGCCGAACAGCAGTCTCCCCTAAGGCCGATCGTTTCCCTGGAGACTCTCAAACAGTTGCCTTCTCTGATCGACGAAGCTTCAGGCCGTTCGTCGCCCCGCACTTTGGGCATGGAACTGGACGTGCTGCCCACCAATACTTTCTTTTTCTTTGATGAAAAGCTCTTTCCCAAAGACCGCATTGTGGACGTGAGCGGCCTCGTTCGGCAGGTGCGCATGGTGAAATCTCCATGGGAACTGGAGATGATGCGCGGCGCCGCCGCCATCTCCCATGCCGTCGCCCAGGCGGTTCCCCACATTGTGCAGGAAGGCCTTAGGGAATGGGATCTTTTGGCGGAATTGGAAAAAACGGCTCGTCGGGCAGGGCACTTGGGGTTCGCCCGGGTGCGCGGTTTCAACTTGGAAATCTATTTCGGGCATGTCCTTTCAGGGCCTGAAGCGGCGGAAGCCGCTTACGCCGACCAACCCACGGGAGGTCCAGGGATCAGCCCGGCGTTCAGCCAGGGTTCGGGGTCTCGAACCCTTCGCCGAGGCGATTTGGTCAGTGTGGACACCATGATGAACCACAACGGCTACCTGAACGATCAGACGCGAAACTTCAGCCTGGGCCCCCCGGCCCAGGAACTCCAAGACCGCTACGCCATGTGCCGGGAACTCCACCACCAGCTTCGGGAGTCCGCGGTTCCCGGAGCGGTCACCGGGGAACTTTACGAGCACCTGGTAGAGCGGGTCCGGAAGGCCGGTCGCCTGGAACATTTCATGGGGCCTCACGACAGCGGCGTTTCTTTTCTCGGGCACGGGTTGGGACTGGAAGTGGATGAATTTCCGTTCATCGCCAAGGGTCAGAAGATCGTCCTTCGGGAAGGCATGACTTTCGCCTTCGAACCCAAGTGGGTCATCCCGGGGGTGGGCGTGGCCGGTTTCGAGAATACTTACGTGGTCACGGCCCAAGGCGCCGAGCCGCTGAATGTGACCCCCGAGGACCTCGTCATCCTCGAGTAGCCGTTTTCATCATTGCAGCGCCAAATGGGGCGCTCGAAGGAGCCGGCTGATCTGGCGGCTGAAGAACTGGACCTGCTGCCGATCGGCGGTGTATTCGAGCTTTTCCACGGCCTTGTCCGGGCCCTTGGACTCGTCCACGCGCCGTTCCAGCAAGCCCTTTTCCACAAAATACGTCAGAGCGTTGCCGCACACGATCTTGGAAATGGATTCGGGTCTTTCGATGAGCGCCATTTTGAAATGCTTTTCGCCCGCGGCAAGGACCTTTTTGATGAGATCTTTTTCCGTGTAGGGCTTTTTTTGCACGTAGCGCAAAGATCGCAGCACCAGCCAGTAGGTTTCGAAGAAGTTTCGGATCAGCCCATGAAAGGCCTGGGCCGCCATGAGGCCCCGGTGGGTGAGCATATACGGCTGATTGTCCGCGGGTTCCAGGCTCCGGAGCCACCCCAGGCGCTCAAAGAGATCCAGCACATGCTTGACCAACTGATGGTCGCGTGTGTCCATGCCGTAGACGAATTCGTACTTGAAGAAGTCCTTCATGAAGGCAAAATCATCCAAAATATCGCCGAGGCTGAAGCGGAAGGTTTCCTGTCTGAGAATGGATGTGGACACGAAAGCCGCCGGCAAGAGGAAGTGAAGGATATTGTTTTTATAATACTCCAATGTGAGCCGCTTGTCGTCGTCCAGAATGAACACTTCTTCTTCCAGCTCGTCATCTTCGTCTTTTAAGCGGTCCAAGAGTTTGCTCTTGACCAGGTCTTTCACCGTGTCTTCGATGACCACATCGCTGTTCTGAAAGCTTCGGGAAAAACGTACGCCGTTTTGTTCCAGGTACTCCAGGAAGATCCGAATCGTTTGGATGAGCTGGCCTTTGGCCGTCCCCTTGCGGGACCCGGCAAGGAGGGCCGCGGAAACCAAGGCATGGGGCGTCACGAGAGATGCCTGGTTGATGCTGGAAATGATGCGAAAGGCGAAAT
This sequence comes from uncultured Desulfosoma sp., assembly GCA_937960435.1. Taxonomy (GTDB): domain Bacteria; phylum Desulfobacterota; class Syntrophobacteria; order Syntrophobacterales; family DSM-9756; genus Desulfosoma. The sequence continues at coordinate 3,854 of CALGPN010000057.1, read as the reverse complement.
CCCGGTACATGGCATGGCGCACCTTGGACGGCAAAGTCTTCAAGTCGTAGCGTTGCCGTTCCAAGTAGCGCTGCAGGGACATGGGCTCGGCAAATCGGACATAGACGCGGCCGTAGCGCTTTTTGAGGAAGCGTCTGGCCCGCATCAGCTGGCCCAGGCTTTCCTGCTTCTTGACGCCCCCGGTGATTTCTTTGACGTAGACCTCCTCTTCGGGAATCCTGTCGTAACAGATGGAGGTGGGGACAAAAACCAGATCGTCGCAGAACCCTTCTTCCACCGCTTGAATGAGGATGGCCAGGAGCCCCAATTTGGGCAGGACCATTTTGCCGGTGCGGCTTCTCCCTCCCTCGATGAAAAACTCGATGTTGTGCCCGAACCGCACCATGGTCTTCACATAAAGGGAAAAAACCTCGGAATAAAAACGGGCGCCTTTGAACGTCCTTCGAATGAAAAAGGCCCCCCCGCGGCGAAAGATGGGGCCCAGGGGCCAAAAAGATAAGTTCTTTCCCGCGGCGATGAACGGGGAGTACAGGTTGTTTCGAAAGAGGACATAAGACAAAATCAGGTAGTCGATGTGGCTTTTGTGGCAGGGCACATACACCAAAGTGTTGTGCCGGGCGACTTTGCGCACACGGTGGAGGCTTTCCATGTCCACTTCGATGCCGTCGAAAAGATTGTTCCACATCCACGTCAATACTTTTTCGCCCAATTGAATGAGCGTGTAACTATAATCGGCGGCGATCTCTTCCAGGTATTGGTCGGCCTCTTTGCGGATCTTCCACACGGGTTCGCCCGAAGCCTTGGCCCGCCGCTTCATGAAGGCTTCCAGCTTAGGGTGATGCAGGATAATTTCCTTGAGCTCCAGTTTGCTCTTGATTTGCGGCCCGACGACGGCCCGGCGGATTTCGTCTCCGGATTCGATGAGGCTCCGGCGCAGCTCGAAAACCTGCTTGCGGCGTTCCCAGCGGTCTTCCGAAAGCTCCGTCTGCACTTGGGACAAATCCAAAGGTTCCCCCACCTCGATGGCGGCGTAGGAATAATTGCGGATAAAAGACACAAGCTTTCGCACAAGGCCGGGATTTTCGGGATTGCCGAAGACGATTTCCCAGAAACCCCGCCGCTCTCTCCGGGGAGCCCGGCTGTAGAGGAGCACCAGAGGCACGATATAAATGGGCTGAGACATTTCTTTCTGGAGCTCCAGAAGGTGCTCCAAGGGGTCGTGTTGGACCATGACGGCGCGCTGGTAGTAGCCTTTCTTCCCGAGGAGAAACAGGAGCCCCGATCGGCCTTGGGCCACCATGGCCCGGTAATAGCCGTTTTCGTAAGGGTCCGGCACACCGTCCCGACTCAGGTGCTTGACGAAATTGCGAAGCATGATCCTGGCCGCATAGATGCGCGACTGCCAAAAGTACGGGCGCAAATCGAAAAGATAGGTGGGTGTGGGAAGCCCCAGTTGGTAAAGCCGAAGGCTCACATAGACAAAATCCAGTTGGGATCGATGTCTCAGCGCGTAAACGATGACGCCCTTCTGAGCGAGGCTTTCCAAAAGCTTTTGCTGGTCTTCCGGGATGGACGTCTTGGCGATCAATTTTTCAAAAATCGGGCTCAGGAGAAAACGCGGTTTGGCCGCTACGGAAAAGCCGAAGAGATCATTCGTGACCCGCTGTTTTTCGGTGCCTTTTTCGTCGGTTTTTTTTCCGAACAAACCATCCTTGACGGACCGGAACCAGGTGCTCATCATGCAATCCTTCCCTGAGGAAAAGATGTGGCGGTCTCGACCTGCGAAGCGGAGTAAAATACCAGAAGGCAAGGTGTTTAGGAAAAGTTTTTTCCGGGCTGGAAAATGGAGTGTTTCACGTGCTCAACGAACTTTTGGTGCACAATTTTGCCATCATTTCCCGGCTCCATGTGACCTTTGATCCCGGCTTCAACGTCATTACCGGGGAAACCGGGGCTGGAAAGTCCATCCTCGTGGGCGCCGTGAACCTTCTGTTGGGGGGGCGGGCGTCTCAGGAAATGATCCGAACCGGTGCTGAGGAAGCCACCGTGGAGGCCCTCTTCAGCTTTGAAAACCCCGAGATTCTGAACGCCCGCCTTGAGGCCCTGGGAGCAGAGTTTTCCACGGAGCTGGTTATCAAGCGCACGGTGAGTCGTTCCGGTAGGAATCGTGTTTTCATCAACGGACGGCTGGCCACATTGTCTCAACTTCAGGCCCTGGCCACAGGGCTCATTTCCGTTTCCGGACAGCATGAACACCAGGTGCTTCTCAACCCGGACATCCATGTGGACCTTTTGGACGCCTACGGTGGCCTTGGGGAGGATGCGGCTCGCGTCGCCGAGGCCTATGAAGACTGGGTTCGCAAGGTGGACGCCCTCAAGCGGCTCCAGCGCACGAAACAGCAGCGTGAGGAACAACGGGATTTCATGCGCTTTCAACTCCACGAATTGGAATCGGCGCACCTGGTTCCCAACGAAGACGAGGAACTCAGAAACGAGCGGCGGATTCTCCAACACGCGGCAACCCTGCATGAGGCCGCCGAAAACGCCCATCGTCTGATCTACCGGGATCACGGCTCCGTTCTCGAAAAACTGGAGGAGGTCGCTCGATATTTGGAAACCATCGTGCGCATCGACCCCAGCCGGGCGTCCGCTCTGGATCATGTGGAACAAGCCCGAATCCACGCCCAAGAACTGAGCTACACGCTGCAGCAGTACTTAGGCGGCATCCGTTTCGACCCCGGACGGCTGGCGGAAGTGGAAGACCGTTTGGCCCAGCTCGCCCGGCTGGCCAAAAAGTACGGCCCAACGGTGGCGGACATGATCCGCACGCGCGATGAGCTCCGCAAGGCTTTGAGCGGGGACGCGGAAGCGGAATGGGAGGAATCGGTCCACCTCAAGCAAGCGGCCGAAGCTGAAGAACGTGCGAAGGCTTTGGCCTTGGACCTTTCCCGGCGCAGGCGTGCCGCGGCGGCTCGACTTCGACACGATGTGTCACAGATCTTGGCTCGATTGGACCTGGCCAAGGCCCGGTTCGACGTGCACTTTTCCGAGGGTGCCCAAGGCGCGGCGGAAGGTTTGACAGCGCAGCTCACCGCCAAAGGATTCGACCGGGTGGAATTCCTCCTTTCGGCTAACCCGGGGGAGGCGCTTAAGCCTTTGGCTAAAACGGCCTCCGGCGGGGAACTGTCGCGGATCCTTCTCGCCCTCAAGACGCTGCTCAGCAGCCAAGGGGAAGCCGAAACCCTGATTTTCGACGAAGTGGATGCGGGTATCGGCGGCCGGACGGCGGAACTCGTGGGCCGTCAACTCCAGGAACTCGCCCGACGATTCCAAGTGATCTGCATCACGCATCTGCCGCAAATTGCCTGCTATGGCACCCATCATTTCCGTGTGGCGAAAAAGAGCGAGCAGGACACCACCCAAACCTCCATCACCCGGCTCGACCCGCAAGAACGCATCGAAGAATTGGCCCGCATGCTGGGCGGGCTCACCATTACCGACAAAACCTTGGCCCACGCCCGGGAGTGGCTCGAGCGCGCCCAATCCGCACCCGGAGACCCGAGCTAATCTTCGTAACCCGTGTTCCTGGACCGTGGTTTGCGCGATGCTTGCTTTTCGACCCGTCCCCGGGTCTTCGTTCCCATGCTTCCCGCAGTTCCCGTAAATCCCGTAGGTTGGGGTGAGCGCAGCGAACCCCAACATCCCCAACATCCTCCCCTCCCACAATCGCCTTCGATGAAACCATTTTCCAACCCACCCACCTTCGCCCTCCCCGCCCTTGGCCTCTCCCGAGGTTTCCGTCGATCCCGCCGGTGATCCCGTAGGTTGGGGTGAGCGCAGCGAACCCCAACATC
>CALGPN010000056.1 GCA_937960435.1 uncultured Desulfosoma sp. | reverse complement strand
CACCGCGCCCGGCGCCCGGAAGCTATCCGATGAGGGGGCCGTTTGATCCTGTCCCGATTCAAAAACGAAGACGTGATGGAATCCGACGGGGGAAGAAAACAGGACGGCTTTTCCGATCCCTGACGATTCCTCAAAAGAGAGAGCCTTTTCGCGAAGGATTTTGTAGGCCCCGGATAGAACCGCCGTCACATGGCGATCGAGGACTTTGGCGAAAAATAAGTGTTCACGATAGAGCTCGCGCCACTTTAACGTCCCCATGGTTCCCAGCGCACACAAGGAAACCATCGCAAAGGGCAGAAGAAGCCGCCTTGCGAAGAAGGCCTGCACGAAATCCTGAAGTGAAGGCTTGTGGTTCACGGCAAAGCTCCGGACAAAAATTCCAAAACCACGAATCGACCTTCTCTGACCCCGACGATGAAAAAAGAACCGGAAGCGTCGCCATAGGCGTCTATGGCCAAAGGGCCGTATTGGCCTTCCATTGTTCGGGGTCTCGAAAGCGCTTTCACAAACTCTTTAGCGCTTCCCGAGCTCTCTTTCAGAGCCGATGCGACCAGATGAACCGCATCGTAGGCCCGTACGGCGGCAAAGCTCGGTTCGACCCCGAAACGTTTCCGATATTCCCAAGAAAAATCACGGAGCCGCGCCGAGGCGTCCATCAGAAGATTCTCCGTGACAAACAAAATTTTTTCCGAAAGGGGGCCCGCTTCGGCAAGAAAAGCCTCCGTTTGCGCCCACCCGGCACTCAAAACTTGCGTCTCGACCCCTTCTGAGGCGAAGACATGGAGAAAAAACGCCGCATCTCGGGCCGAACTCAGGAGGAGCACCGCATCCGGTCGGCCCATCCGGAGCCTGGAAATCAAAACGTTGACGGTCTGCGGATTCGTATCGGCATAGGCCATCCTGCAGGGAATCGTGCCGCCCAAGCGCTCATATTCTGTCACGAAAGCCTTTTCCCACGGCGCCGTGTACGCGTCGTTTCGGGTGTCTCGAACCGTGCAGACCGTTTTGAGAGAAGGTTTGCCGGTGACCCATCGAGCCAAAGCGTAGGCCATGGCGTCCGAGGCCGGCACACACCTGAAGAACAAGTCCTTTCGGCCCTTGAGAAGCGGCGTGGATGTGGTGGGCGAAATGAGCGGGATGCCCGTTTCCCCGGTGACCGGAAGGGCGGCCATGGACAAGGCGCTGGTCATGTGGCCGATGATGGCTACGACGCCGAGGGCCGCCAACTCTCTGTCCGCCTGGATTGCGCCTTCCGGGGTGCCTCCGTCATCCATGACCACAAGTTCCAGGGGACGCCCGCGAATGCCGCCGCTCTTGTTGATCGCTTCGACAGCCAAGCGGGCGCCGTTTCGGCCGTGAATGCCCAAGTCCGAGAAAGGACCCGTCAGAGTCCCCGAAAAGCCGATCCGGATAGGTTCTCGCTCGCAGGCCGTCCCCAAAAGGCTTAAAAACAAGGCCGCCCAAAGGAAAAGCGCACGCTGAATCGTCCTGCCCCTACGGGACGTTACGGGTCCCACCATCGCCCGGTATCCTTCAATCCCGGAAGGTTTTCAGCCTCGGCCGCCAATCATGAAATCACACTATTTTAGAATATCGCCTCATTTCCTTTCCGCAAATAAGGGCCGTATTTTTTGTCCATGCCGAGAATGTGTTTTTTTAGCCATTGCTCGAGAAACTTCATAACTTCCAGGCTGAGTCCCGTTTCGCCGTTTTGGAACCGCTCAACGATCTCCCTAACCTGCTGTGTCAGTTTTTCGTGCACTTCCCGGTGCGCCTCCAGATCCGGGTAATCGGCCTGTTCCATGGCCCGCTCTTCCGCCGCAAAGTGTTTCTCGGTATAGTCCACTAGATCCGTAAGCAGCCGCGCCAGGATGGCTCGGCCTTGGCCTGACTGCATGGCTTCGTTCAGCCCGTTCACCATCTTGAAAAGTTTCTGGTGCTGTTGGTCGATTTCGAAATCACCCACAGAGTACTCGGGGCTCCACTCCATCAGAGGTTTGATGCGCCGAGTCTTGAAGTCGACAAACCCGCTTTTGGGCGCGTGAGCGGCAGGGTCGGGCACGGCTCGCCGTTGAGGAGAGACTTTGGCGATGTGAGCCTTGGGGAGCTGTCTCGGCTCACCGCGGGCGACCTCCTTGATTTTGGCCTCAGTCTCTTCAAAAAGGTCCAAAGCCGCATCAGGGGCTGTGCGCTTCCCTTTGGATCGGACCGCCTCGCTCATGAGGCCCACCACCCGGGCCAATTGTTGGACGTAATCCCGGACCACGGCAGCCTGGGCGCTGAGTTCTTCACTGGCCGAAGCCGACTCTTCCGCGTTGGCGGCATTGCGCTGGACGACTTTATCCATTTCGGCAACGGCTCGGTTCACTTGGTCGATCCCTTCGGCCTGCTCACCGCTGGCGGCGGCGATTTCGGCCACAAGCTCAACGATCTTGCCCGCCGATTCGGCCACTTCGGCAAAAGAGCGAGAGACCGAGGCCGCGGCATCGTTTCCCGTTCGGACCTTGCGCACCGTTTCCTCGATAATTGCGGAGGTGTTCCGCGCCGCCTCGGCCGCTCTCATGGCCAGGCTGCGCACTTCATCGGCCACCACGGCGAACCCCGCTCCGGCCTCTCCCGCTCGAGCCGCTTCCACAGCGGCGTTGAGGGCCAACAGATTGGTCTGGAATGCGATTTCATCGATGGTCTTGATGATTTTGTGGGTTTCTTTGCTGGCTTTTTCGATGTCCTCCATGGCCTTTTCCAGGCTGCCCATGGCCGCCTGGGCCTTTTCCAGGTTTTCCCCCGACTTTTTGGCGAGGGCGTTGGCCTGCGCGGCGTTGTCGGCGTTCTGACGGGTCATGGACGCCATTTCCTCCAATGCGGAGGAGGTCTCCTCCAAAGACGCGGCCTGTTCGGAAGCGCCTTCCGCCAGCTGTTGGCTGGATCCGGCCACCTGGGACGATGCCGCGGCCACTTGGTCGGCGCCCTCGCTGAGGCCGTGCACGGCTTGAATAATGGGGTCGGCGATGCGTCGGCCGAAAAGGACCGCCACACCGATACCCAGAAGGATCATGGCGGCGGCGATCCCTACGGCCCATCGCATGGCATGGGATCGTCCCCGATCCAGCTTTTCCCGCACCTGCTGAACCATTGCCGTCAGTTCGTCCTGATTCATGGTGACGACGACCAAGTAGGTTTTGGTTCCCATAGAGAAGGGCTTATAGGCCATAAATTTGGCCGTGCCCTCGAAAGTGTACGCTCCCGAGCCAGCGGCGCCCCCAAGCCCCGCTTTGACGAGCGAGGCCAATTGCCCGTATTTGTCGTCGGTGATCCGAACGCCGTCCGCCAGAGAGTATTTTGGGTGGGAGACGATAAACCCTTGCGGGTCGATGACGGCGGCGTAGCCTGTCTTGCCGTGTTTTTTCCCTTTGAGCACATCCCAGACCGCCGACCAGTCCAAGTTGACGACCACAACGCCTTCCAATCGGCCGTCAAGACGAACGGGAACGGCGATGCGCAGTTCGGGTTTCTGGGTGTTGCGGGAAATTTCAACCCCGGTGTTGTAAATGGTCTCCGTCTTCAGAGCTTGGCGAAACCATTCGGTGTCGGCGCGCGATCCGTAATCCTGCCGAAAAGATCCGTTGACGAGTTTCAATCGTTCCATCCCCGAGGCGTCCAAAAAGCGAATCTGAGGGTAAAGAGCCTTGGGACCTTCGGCGGTTTGGATCACGCCCACCTGCCACAGGGCTTTGAGTTCCTCGGAGAATCGGCTGAAAGAAGCTTGGGCGGCCTCACTGGTAAACTCGTCCCAAAAGCCTACGGCGACCAGGACCCATTTCCAGTCGGGGTAGTGCAAGAGGGAAAGGAAGCGGTCCCGGCCGTCGGTGCCCTTGACGACAAGAAAGAGCTCCTTCTTGACCAGGGCGTTTTTGAGGTGTTCTGACCAACCGGGGATGTCCAACGCTCGGCCGGCGTCTTGGCCCTCCATACTTCGGTCGGCATGCAGAACGATCCGTCCATCTTCGTCGGCGATGAAAAGATAGCCGGTCTTGCCCAGCCGAGCTTCTACAATATGATCGCGAATGGCGCCCATGCTCTTTTCGGGAACGCCCACATAGAGCATGCCGATGACATCGTCGAAGGGGTTTTTGAGCGGCTGATAGATGGTCTGGTACCAGTCATCGACCACAAAGGCCCGTCCCGTGTACGGTGTTCCCAATAAAACCGTATTCACAACGGCATTGGGGGCACCGTCCGGGTTCACAGCAGGGATGAAAGTGCCCACGGCGCGTTTGCCTTGGAGGTTTTTCACGGACGTGGCCACACGCAACATGTCTCCGGCGTCGTTCATTTTTTGGAAAATCGTACAGGTGCTTCCGGTAAGTTCGGTGAGCTCATCTACGACCACGGCATGGGTGTCGAAGTCTTCGACGGGGTAGATCATTTGGGACCCCAGGCGCATCAAGGGGAGCTCCACGCTCATAGTTTCTTTGGTGAATTGGTTGACGGCGTTCCAGCGGTACGGGCTGTCGGAAAGATCGGGTTTGCCGTAGCGTTGCACCAGGGCTTGCGCCAACTTGATGTCGTTTTTGAGCTGACGTGCCACAGCCTGGCGCTCGGCGTCGAAGAGCCCTTTCACTTGTCCGAGACGGCCCTTGACCTGGGCCTCCACCGCAGCTCGCACCTCCGCCTGCGTTCCTCTCTCAACGGCCAAAAAATTGAGCAAATTGGGTGACACCGCCAGGCTCCGGGCCGCGTCTTCCGCTTTGGAGACCACCGTGTTCACCACCGCGGAATCGGTTTCAACGAGCGCTGTGAGGTATTGGGCCGCGTCCTCTTCGAGAACAGTGCTCACGTATTGGGAAATGTCCCGAGACTGGGAGACGGACAGGGCCGTGTTGACCACGGTGTTTGTGATGAGCGGCACAGCTACTAAACCGACGGCGAAAAGGATGAGCTTCCATTTGAGACTGAGATGCATCGGCATTCCTCCATGGTGTCAAAATGTTCCACGACCGAGGGCCTCTTCCTTTCCCGAATCCAGGCGCAGACAAGCCATTACGTTATTCGGCAGGACGAGAGAGAAACTTGAAGGAAAAAAAAGGCGTGGACCGGACGCCGTTTTTTCGATCCGTTTCCTCTTGATTTGTGGTAGGTAGGATCCGCCTCGAGCGAGGCGGTTTGAACCGAACGGATGAAGAAACTCTTCCCTGAAACCCATAGGCTGAGGAGAGATTTTATGGATCTCGAAGAACTCTATGATCTGCCCTCTTGGGAGTGGCCCGAAGGCACGAAAGAAAAGCTCTTGGAACTGGTCCAAAACGCCGCGGCCCCATTGGAAGAGCGCGATACGGCCGCGGAGCTCCTCTCCGATTTGGACGTCATGGACGATGGGGTCGCCGAAGTGCTTCTGAAAATCGCCTCAGACCCCCACGAAGATCTCGGACTTCGTACCACCGCGGCCGTGGCTTTGGGTTCGGCTCTGGAATACGCCGATGTGGAAGGGTTTGAGGACCCTGAAGAAGACCCCATCTCGGAGGCGATGTTCGAAAAAATCCAACAAAAGTTTTATGAACTGTATCATGATCTCCGCACCCCCATGGAAGTCCGCCGAAGCGTCTTCGAAGGGTCCGTGCGGGCGCCTCAGGATTGGCACCGAGATGAGGTCGCCTCCGCTTACGCCTCGGGGGACGACGATTGGAGACTGACGGCGGTCTTTGCCATGCGCTGGGTGGAGGGTTTCGAAGAGGAGATTCTGGAGGCTCTGAACTCTTCTGATCCGGACATTCTCTATCAAGCCGTGTGCGCCGCCGGGGCCTGGGGCATCTCCGAGGCCGCTCCCGTGCTGGAAGAGATTTTGAACTTGGAGGAAATCGACGAGGACCTCCTTTTTGCCGCCATCGAGGCGGTGCCGACGGTGATGCCCGAAAGGGCGCCCGAGGTTTTGGGGCCCCTTCGACAAAGCGACGATCCGGACATTGTGGACGCGGTGGAAGAGGCCCTCACGACGGCCAAGGGCATCTTGAGCTTGCAAGACGACGGAAACGGTGCCGGGCAATAAAATCCGCGCAGTTCAGGCGGCGTGACGTGATGGAGAGGGGGTCCATGGCGCGAAAAAAACGCTTGACATGGACATGGCAGGCCGACAAGCGGCTTTTGGCATGGGAGTATGCGCGAGCGGGGGTTGTGATCGCCTCCAGCGACGGGCCGCGTCCTGTGGGAGAGGCTCTGGCTGCACTGATGGATGTGGTGAGCGATCTGGACGATGGGGGACAGGAAGCGGAAGCCCATCGACTCATGGAAGAGTGGGTGGACATGGCTTGGGGGTTGCGCCATGAGGTCGACCCTGTGGTGCGGGAAGCCATCGAAGAGGCGTGCCATGAATGGTGGGAGGCCGAGGCGGAGGAAGAGTGACGTCCCGACATTGGGGGCGGGCTGTGAGCGCAAGGCCCATGGCTAAAGCCTCAATGGTATGGCAGAGCGGATGCGTGGGGCTCTGTATGTGAAGACAGAAAAGAGAGGAGGAAGAGGTATGCGGCGAAGTCTGTGGTGTGCGGTTTTGGTCTTTCTCACAATGACTATGGGCTCTTGGGGCGGCGGCGTCCACGCCGGGGACAAGGTCTACATCAACGGCATCGATGCCAATTTCCCGCCTTTCGCCTACATCGACAAAGACGGCAAGCCCGCCGGTTTCGATGTGGAGGCCCTGGATTGGATTGCTCAACAAATGGGGTTCAAGGTTGAGCATAAAGCCATCGATTGGGACGCCATCATCCCGACTCTGACGGCTCGCAAGATCGATCTGATCGCCTCAGGGCTGAGCGTTACGGAAGAGCGGAAAAAACAGATCGATTTCACCGTCCCCTACTGGGAAATCAAACAGGTCATGGTGGTCAAGAAGGATGCCCAGCTGACCGTGGATCAAGTTTTGAGCAACGGCAACAAGGTGGGGGTCCAACGAGGCACGTCGGAAGCGAAATGGATGAAGGAAAATCTCATCGACAAGGGCAAGAACTTCGAGCTGGTTTATTACGACTCCGGCCCTTTGGCCGCTGAGGACGTGCTCAACGGAAGGATCATAGCGGCCTGTATGGACGATGCCCCAGCCCATGAAATCGTGCGGGAAAAGCCCTTGAAAATCTTGGGCACTTTCGGTATGCCGGAAGAAACTTTTGCCTACGGTGTTCGAAAAGGGGATACGGAACTTCTCCAATTATTGAACCAAGGCCTCGAGAAACTCATGAAATCGCCCAAATGGGAAGAGCTCAAAGCAAAATACCAGCTTTAGAGCCCTTTGGATGACGGTCTCGCCGCGGCACATCGAGCTTTTCGGCCCGCCTCTCGTAGGTGCTGCGCTACCGTGGAGGCGGGGTGTGCCGTGGCTTCCCAAGCCCCCCGATGCAGAAAACAGACTTGCCCAAAAAGCTTTCCATGAGTGACAAGACTCGACCCCCCTACCAGGCTTTAACCCCCGAAATCCTTGCGGCTCTTCGCGATGCTCTGGGCCCTGAGGCGGTCTCGACACATCCGGAAAAGCTCGGCGAATGCGCCCAGGACGCTTCCCACACTCGGGGGGTTCCGGAAGTTGTGATCACGGCGCGCTGCGAGGAGCAGGTGGTGCGGCTCCTGGATCTGGCCCATCGATACCGGTTTCCGGTGACGCCTCGTGGCATGGGCACGGGTTTGGCCGGCGGTGCGAGCCCCATTCACGGCGGGGTGGTGCTCAGCCTTGCAGCCATGAACCGGATCCTCACGGTAGATCCGGTCAACCTCATCGCCGTCGTGGAGCCCGGCGTCGTGACCGCGGAGGTGAAACGGGCGGCAAAGGCCCACGGGCTCTATTATCCTCCGGATCCCGCCAGCCTGGACACGTGCAGCATCGGGGGAAACGCCGCCACCAACGCCGGAGGCCCTTCCTGCGTGAAATACGGTGTGACCCGGGATTACATTCTAGGGCTTGACGTGGTTCTTCCGACGGGTCGCTTGATCCGCACCGGCGTGCTGACCCGGAAAGGCGTCGTGGGCTATGACCTTACCCGGCTCATTGTGGGCTCGGAAGGAACTTTGGGCGTCATCACCAAACTCATCCTGAAACTGATTCCCCATCCGCCCGCCGTGACCACTCTGGTGGCGCTGTTTCCGGACATGACCCACGCCATGAAGGCCGTCACGGGCATTCTCACCGCCGGTTTGGTGCCCGCGGCCGTTGAATTTCTCGATCGTCGGTGTCTGGAACTGGTTGGCGATCTTCTGCCCTTTGAAGAAGCCCAAGACGCGGGGTCCTTTCTTCTCGTTGAAGCGGACGGGCATCCCGAGGTCATCGCCCGGGAAATCGAACGCATGGGGCTGGTGTGCGTGGATCACGGCGCCCGGGAGGTGCTCATGGCGCCCGATGCGGCCAAAAGAGATCGGTTGTGGGCGGTTCGGAAGGAAGTGTCCCTGCGCATCGAACACAGCGCCGCGGTGTACATCCCTGAAGATGTGGTCGTGCCTTTGGGGGAAATTGCCGGGTTCATCCAATGCATTCCCGAAATGGAAGCCCGGTTCGATCTGAAAATCTATTGTTTCGGCCACGCGGGGGATGGGAACATTCATCTGAACATTACCGCATGCGAAGAATGCCGGCCCGAGCAGGTGGAGGAGGGGGTTCGGGCTCTGCTTGCCGAGGTGCTGCGCCGTGGGGGGACGATTTCCGGCGAGCACGGTGTGGGGGTAGCCAAACAGCGCTACCTTCCCATGGAATTGGATCCGGAAAGCATTCGCCTGCAAATGGGCCTGAAACGCCTGTTCGATCCCCATTTCATTCTGAACCCGGGAAAGATTTTCCCATGGTCCGAGGCGCTCTGAGCCGGGATGGAAATGATCGAAGCCATGGAGCGCTCTCGATGTTTTTGTTTCGGGTTAGGTCCTGCGGCCGTCCCTAGGAAAAGACACACGAAGGAGTCTCAACGGTGGCTTTGAAGAGATCGGCCTTGGAAGCCGCGGGCAAGAGATACCGCGAGGAGGGCATCAGTCGAAGAGTCCGCGGGATCGCTGTATCCGCCATCAAAGAAATGCCCCTTTTGGCCCGGGACATTCCGGGCTGTGTTTCTTTGGGCCAGGGGATTCCATCGTTTCCGACGCCCGAGCACATTGTGGAGGCGGTGTGTCGACATCTTCGCGAGGCCTCGTGGACGGGAAAATATACCTTGGGTCCCGGGCTTCCCGCTTTGCGACGGGCTTTTGCGGCCGCGTTGGATCGGGAACGGGGGCTCCACGTGGATCCCGAGTCCGAGATCTGTATCACCGTCGGGGCGATGGAAGGACTGTGCGCCGCCATCCTTACGGTGGTGGATTCCGGCGACGAGGTTCTTTTGCCGTCACCCAATTACGCTTCGCACATCGAACAGGTCCTCCTAGCCGAAGGCCGACCGGTGTTTTTTCCCCTAAGGCCGTTGGACTGGCAATTGGACCTGAAAGCGCTTCGTGAAAAAATTTCGCCGCGGACCAAGGCGCTTGTCCTGTGCCATCCCCACAACCCTACGGGGGCCGTTTTTCCGGAAGAGGCGGTGCGTGCGGTGGCGGAAATAGCCCTGGAACACGGTTTTTTCGTCATCTGTGATGAAACGTACGATTTTCTGACCTACGACGGCCGCTCTTATTTCAGCCTGCTTGCCGTTCCCGAGCTGCGGCGTCAGGTCATCGGGGTTTTCAGCTTTTCGAAAAAATACGCCATGACGGGCTGGCGGGTCGGCGCGGTTGTAGCTGACCGGGAAATTCTGGATCATGTGATGAAGGTTCATGATGCTGCGGCCATTTGCGCCCCGACGCCGTCTCAAGTAGCGGCCCTGGCCGCGTTGGAAGGCCCTCAGGACTGCGTGGCCCAATTTCGCGACATCCTCCAATCGCGACGGGATCGCCTCTGTTCCCGCTTGGATCGCATGGCGCCGCACATCTCTTACGTGAAGCCCCAAGGGGCATATTATGTCATGGTCAAGATTCCGCCGGATCTCGGGGATTCTATGACGGTCGCTTTACGGCTTCTCAAGGAAGCGCGGGTCATCACGATCCCAGGGGCGGCCTTTGGGCCGGGAGGGGAAGGGCATGTACGGCTATCCTTCGGCGGGACGGAAGAGGAACTGGACGAGGCCATGGACCGCCTCGAGCTCTGGATTTCTCAAAGAGTCGACATCCGGCGATAAAAAAGCCTCGGTGCAGCACACCGAGGCTTTTTCGGAACCGATCTGGAACCGCTCGCCTACTAGTAGCGGGGTCCGCGGGTAGGGCGGCTGGGCCGCGGTTTGGCTTGGTTCACCTTGAGGGTGCGCCCTTTGAGGTCAGCGCCGTTCAGACCCTTGATGGCCTTGTCGGCGTCGGCGTTCAGCGGCATTTCCACAAAGCCGAACCCCTTGGATTGTCCGGTGTGTCGATCGATGATGATGTTGACGCTGCCCACTTCGCCGTACTTGGCAAACGCAGCTCGCAAATCATCTTCCGTGACACTGTAGGCGAGATTCCCGACGTAAAGATTCATGTCTTGTCCTTTGCACGTGGTTTCATGAAATGGAGGGCCGGCCGTTTCCAACCACGAGAACGAAAGACCGACCCATCACCGAACCCTCGGTGACACTTCGACGCATCCCGGGAAACCCGGCGGGAGCCGGACGGATCGAGGAGAACCATGCGTGGCGGACGAAAACGCGCGGAACATGCCAAAGACGGTTCCCTGGCGACCTGGGGTAAGCCAGGATGTGCGAGCACCATGGCACACATTGGCGACGGTGTCAAACATATTGAATGGCGAAATTACAAAACCAGGCTTTCTCCGGGCTTCAAGAGCACCACATGAGTGGATGTTTCTCGTTCGACGCGCTCTTTCCACGCGGAGGGATCCTGCCGGATGATGTCGAACGTGTCGTAATGAATGGGAAGAACCTTGGCCGGCTTGATAAGCTTTACCGCACGCAGGGCGTCGTCCGGTCCCATGGTGAAGTTATCCCCAATGGGCAGGATCGCCAGGTCCACTCCTTCTTCGCCGATCAGAGCCATGTCGTAGAAAAGTCCCGTGTCGCAGGCATGATAGATTTTTGTGCCATGCACATGAAAAAGAAACCCGCAAGGGTTGCCGCCGTAGGATCCGTCGGGCAAGGCCGATCCATGATGAGCAATGGTGAGTTTCACACGGCCCCAGGAATGGTTGGATCCCCCGCCGATGTGGTGGGGGTGGAGCTTGGTCAGACCTTGGGCTGAGAGCCAGTTGGCGATTTCAAAATTGGAGATCACCGTGGCTCCTGTGCGCTTGGCGATGGCCACCGTGTCCCCCAAATGGTCCCCGTGGCCGTGGGACACGAAGATATAATCGGCGGGCACGGCGTCGGCGCTCACGGGCGCCAAAGGGTTTCCCGTCAAAAACGGATCGACCAGGAGATGAGCCTCCTGGGTTTCGATGAGAATGCAAGCATGACTGTACCACGTCACGGTGACGCTCATGATATCCTCCCTTCCTTCGGCTTTGGAAACGATTCAAGTTGATCCACGGAATTTCCGATATTGACGGTACAGGCGGCATCATCCCCTGCATGATTGACACAAAGCCGCCGTGATGACAAGATTCTTGCGGTTGTGCCAAAAATCCAGCATGTTCGAAGGAGTGTCTGCTTCATGGGGAAAAGACAGACCCTGGTGTATGCCCTGGGCTCCGCCATGTTCCTGTACAGCCTGGCTCATGGTCTGGGCGCCGTGAGGATCTTGTGCGGGTCCTTAGGATGTCAGGCATTGCAGAAAGCCGAGCTGTGGTGGGCGGGGGCTCTTTACGCGGCCGTGCTCCTTTCGGTGTACCGGTTTCGACGCCCATCCCTGGGGTGGTTGCTCCTTTTGGGCATGGTCGTGGAAAGCGCCCTCGTGCTCACCCAAGTGATCTTGAACCTCTATTGCTCGGCGTGTTTGGGTTATACGGGCCTTTTTGTCCTTTTTGTCATCACCGTTGGACCCGAAACTTCCCCATCGGCCAAGAAAGCGGCCTGGGCCGTGGCCGGGCTTGCCCTTTGCGCCAGCGTGGCGGTCATTCCCCTTGCCCGGACGGTGTGTGCCTGTAGCGAATCGCCCTTTTCCCGGGTGAGCGGCGACGAGCAGGCGGTGCATCTTTTCTTTGAGCCCTCGTGCAGCCACTGCCACAGCGTTTTGGAAATGCTGGAACAGATGGACGCCATGAACCGGGTCCGTTTATGCCCCGAGGCCTGGAGCCTTGCCTCTGTGTGGGCTTTGGTGCGCGACCATTGCCACACCTGCACGGCGTGGAGGGACCGCGCTCGGTGTCTGCTTTCCACGCTGACCGTCGTTCGGGCCAACAATGCCTTCTGCATGGAGCGGGGTCTGCCTTACGCTCCTCTTGTCGTCCATCAAGGGCGTATCGTCCATGGTTCGGAGGTTCCACGTTACCTCCTGAGCGTGTTGGGCGATCCCTTGGCGTCTTCCGGAGCCCATCCCCTTTTGCTTCCCGACGAGTCCGGCGGGAGCTGCACCATTAACTTGTGCGACTAAATCACCGCGCAAAGCGCTCATAGCTTGCCTTGAGGCGTGAGGCCATGACGCGGGCCAGCCTCCGCAGCACCAACAAACCGTCTCTGGGATGATCCTCGAAGAGCTGCAGCAGCGCCGTGCCGTCAAGCTTGAGGACCGTGGTAGGCATGGTGCTTTCGGATGTGGCCGTGTAGGCGCGGGGTTCCACGAGAGCCGACCAACCAAAGACGGCGCCGGTCTCGCCAATGGGAAAGGTGATGGGAGAGGCGCCGCCCGTGGTCAACGCCACTTGCCCCTCTTTGAGGACGTAGAGAAAATCTGCAGGATCCCCGGCTCGAAAGAAGATGTGGCCCTCTTGAACCTTTTCCTCCATAGCCATCGCCTGGATGCGGTCGAGGATTTCCGCGCTCAGCCCCTCAAAGATTTCCACCTTGTTTAAAAACATGATCTGCCTCCTTTGTGTCGTTCGATGCCGAGCCCTGCGCCTTCCGTCACCTCCCTGAGAGAAAAACCCTCAAGTTGGGCGTTGACCGTTTGAGAAAAAAAGAACTAAAATACCAATAACTGAAAATCTCGGGGGTGAGGGCACCTCCTGTGAGACACTTCGAATCGCCTTATCTATGCCCGTCTTCGATGTGTTTGTCGAGTCTCTTGTGTGGCCGTGGCCACGGTGCCCTCGTGGGAACTGCCCGAAAGCCTTCCCGAGGCCGATGGGAAGTATCTCCCAAGCCAAAAGGAGGGAAAAAGCCTCGAACAAGGGTCAGGACATCACACAGGCCGGAGGGGCGACGGCCAATTTTTGAGGAAAGGGGGGTGGTGAGCGAGACGCATCATCGGGCTGGAGGACCTGCCTGCTCCACGCAAGGCACATGTCAAGGGATGGCGAGACAGGAGAGGTGCATCATGGCTGAAATCGGGCATGGCGGAAAAGAGATTGTGGAACGGATTCTGGACCCCAAAGAGGCGCCCGCCAAGGTGCGGGGACTGAAACAGGTGCCGGTCCGGAGTCAAATCGCCAACGAAGTCATTGGGATCTCTTACGGGTTCTTTTGCCCTTTGACGGGTTTTATGGGCAAGGAAGACTTGGATTCGGTCGTTAAAAGGATGCGGCTCAAAGACGGGACCGTCTGGAGCATCCCCATCCTGTTCGACATGTCCGACCAAGAGCTTTCCGACTACGGCATCAAAGAAGGCGATACCATCTGCCTCACGTATCACGACAACCCCATGGCCATTTTCGAAATCCGGGAGATTTACACTTACGACAAGGAGGCCATGTGCCAGTCTGTTTTTGGGACGGCGGAAAGCAAACACCCGGGATGCGCCCGAACTTACGCCTACAAGGATAAGTTTCTCGGCGGAGACATCACCTTGGTCACGCCGCCCAAAATCAATCCTCCGTTCGACCCGTACTTCATCCCGCCTTTGGAAATGCGCAAACGCTTTCGAGAAAAGGGCTGGCAGCGCATCGTGGCACATCAGACCCGAAATGTGCCCCACACGGGTCATGAATGGCTCATGAAAGGCGCATGGTTCCAGACCTACGCGGAACTGCCCATCGAAAAACCTCTTGTGGGCGTTCTGGTCAACGCCATCATCGGGGAAAAGCGCAAAGGCGACTATATCGACGAAGCCATCATTTTGACCCAAGACGAACTGCGCAAGTCGGGTTACTTCGGCGACCACAACCACATGACGTCCTTGACATTTTGGGATATGCGCTATGCCGGGCCCAAGGAAGCCGTCTTCCACGCCGCGCTGCGCACCAACTTGGGCCTCACGCATCACATGTATGGCCGAGACCACGCGGGTGTGGGAACCTACTACGGGCCGTACGACGCCCATCACCTCTTGGCCACGGTACAGGACGAACTGAACATCACGCCCGTCTATTCCATGAACTGGCTCTATTGCCCGCACTGCGGGGAAATCACCAGTGAGGGGCTCTGCAATCACAAAAATGAATGGCAAAAGTTCAGCGGCACCCTGATCCGCAGCATCGTCGAAGACGGTGTCAAGCCGCCTCGGCTGATCTTTCGGCCTGAAGTTTTCGATCTGGTCATGGAATGCGCCGAAAAATACGGCTTCGGGTCCCCGTTCGTCACCGACGAATACCTGGCAAAGAGGACGCCCGTTTTCACCATTCCGCCTTTGGCGGGCTGACAGGAGGTGAGGTCATGGCCGAGGAAAAATATCCCATCAACATTTGGGTCAACGAAGAACGCTATGAAAAGCTCAAAGAGGCGGGTTTGGCCCATATGTGCGAGGAAATGCTGGCGGGGATGAAAGTCATCCGGGTTTATGCCAACGCCGCGCAACGGGACAAAATCTTGAAGGTGTTTCCCACCGCCAAGTTCGATTCGGCGACCACCAAGAGCATCGAACTGTTGCCGAGGAATGTCAAAGATAAAATCTTCGACGTCGTCGTGGAAAGAAAGAGCGTGGACGTCTTGGACGAGTTCCTGAAAGACTACTAAAGACGGCTTTTCCACCGGATACCCCGGCGTGATTGAAATTCGCCGAAACCGCGAAGGAAATGGACGCAGGTCAGGGGTGGAGTCTCAGGGATACCTGGGGCTTCACCCCCTCTCTTGCCTTCAAGGCGCCGGCCATATGGCTTTCGGATAGGCCCCGAGGATCAGGAATTTCCCCATTTCCAGGACTTTACGCAGGGAGAGTCCGAGGGTTTGTTCTTTTTGAGAACCGTCTTGCACGCTTTCCGGGACATTGCCAGCGCGGCGGCTTCTCGAAAAGCTCATTTTCAGGAAGCCGCCGTTACCACGGGACGAGCCGGGGCCTTTACATGAAGGTCCGCGACAAAGATGGGCAATAGAATGTCGTGGGTTCTTCTTCTCGAGAATCTTCCCGTCGGCTCATGACCATTTCTTCCAGCCGAAGAAGATCTCCCAGGGTCCACAAGCTCAACTTGTGGAAGAAGGTTTGAGAAATTTCCTGCCAAAGCAGCCGGGGGGCGCAGCAAGGCGCTTTCACGCACGTGCTAGGTTTGGAAAGGCAGGGGGCGAGAGGACGCCCCCTCTCCAGAACGGCAACGACCTCATCCATCGTGATCTCGTCCGGGTCCTTGGCCAATCGATGCCCGCCCCGTCGGCCGCGGACCGATTCAATGAGCCCTGCTCTTTTCAAAGTGAGGGCGATCTGTTCCAAGTATTTCACCGAAATCCCTTGATCCCGGGCGATGTCGGCGATCTGCACGGGCTCCTGCCCAGAGTGTCGTGCAAGAGACATTAAGAGACGGGTTCCGTAGCGGCTTTGCGTCGACAGCGTCACCATGGGGCTCTTCTCCTTTATCCACGGGATCTCGAACGTTTCGGGAGCGGAACCTTTCCGGGTCGCCCCTAAGAGGGCCTCTCAGACTGATAACGCATACTGTATTTTTTGGGTCAAAATCAAGATCCAAAAAGAGGGGCTCACGCATCACGGGTTTTCTTCGGCGTATTTTTTCAGCTTCAGCTTGAGCGTGCGGCGGGTGATGCCCAGGCGGCGTGCGGCTTCACTCTTGTTTCCCCCTGTTTCTTCCAGGACACGTTCGATGAGCCGCCTTTCCATTTCCGCCAAGGTGACGGAAGGCAACGAAACGGCGTCTTCCGGCGGAGCGTCGTTTGCAGGCCCCGAGGGACCGGGCGTTTCGGGCCTTTGCAGATGCAAAGGCAGTTCGGCTTCCGTGAGGTATTCGCCGCGCAGCAAGATGACGGCCCTTTCCATGACGTTTTCCAGCTCGCGCACGTTTCCCGGCCAGTCGTATTTGAGAAGCAGGTCCATGGCCCGCGGGGTGATGCCCCGAACGGTCCTTTTGTTCTTTTGCGCGAAGGTGCGCAGGAAATGGTCCACGAGAAGCGGGATGTCTTCTTTGCGCTGTCGAAGGGGCGGCACTTCCACGGCGACCACATTGAGCCGGTAGTAAAGGTCCTCACGGAATAAGCCTTCCTGGGTCATCTGGTGAAGGTCCCTGTTGGTGGCGGCAAGAATGCGCACATCCACCGCGATGGGCTGATCGCTTCCCACCCGTTGGATCTGCCCGTCTTGAAGGACACGCAGCAGTTTGGCCTGCATGGGCAGGGACAGTTCTCCCACCTCATCGAGAAAAATGGTGCCGCCGTCGGCCTGGGCGAAGCGTCCCCGCCGCGCCTTGTCCGCTCCGGTGAACGCGCCCTTGTCGTGACCGAACAGTTCCGTTTCCATCAGATTTTCCGGAATGGCGGCGCAGTTCACTTCTACGAGAGGCCCGTGACTGCGCCGGCTGTTGGCATGGATCGCTCGGGCCACCAAGCCTTTGCCGGTCCCGCTCTCTCCGGTGATGAGCACCGTCGCCTCGCTTGGAGCCACTAAAGCCAACAGTTCCACGAGGCGTGCCATGGCGGCGCTCGTCCCAATGATTTCCGGCAGACGCAGCCGGGCCAACTGCTCGCGCAATTCTTGGTTTTCGGTGCGCAGATGGGTGTGTTCCAAAGCCCGGTCCAAGGCCAGACGCAGGGCGTCGAAATCCAGCGGCTTGGTGAGGTAGTCGTAGGCGCCGGCTTTGAGCGCTTCCACGGCTGATGGGACGGAGGAAAAGGCGGTGAGGACAATCACCGGCAGGGCGGGGTTGTAGTGGTGAATGCGCCGCGTCGCTTCGATACCGTCCATGTCGGGCATGCGCACGTCCATGATTACGGCATCCAACGGTTCTTCCTGGACCTTGGCCACGGCGGAAAGCCCTCCGTCGGCTTCCTTGACCCGATATCCCCAGTCGGAGAGCAGCGTGGTCAACATGAGGCGGTGGGCCGGATCGTCATCGACCACAAGAATATGGGCATGGGCGTTGCCTTTCATGGTCACTCCATAAGTTCAAAGAGCGGTGCTTCCTGCGCCGAGCGGTGCCTCCGGGCTGTTCAAAAGGCGAACAAACACCCACAGGGCCGGGGAACGCTCGTTTTTCGACACACGCCTTCAGGATGGAACAAGTCGCGGTTCCCTATCCTCTCGGGTCGGATTTCCTTCTTTGAGAGAAAAAGCTGAGGCTGTGGCGGCGTCCTTTTGAGGGAGGCGGATGACGAACCGGGTTCCGTCGCCGCCAGCGCCCTTTTCCACGGAGATTTCTCCGCCGTGGGCCTCCACGATCTTATGCACGATGGATAAACCCAGTCCGACCCCGTTGGGCTTGGTGGTGAAGTAGGGGTCGAAAATATGGCCCAGCGCTTCCGGCGCTATTCCCGGCCCGGAATCTTCCACTTCCACACGCAGCATGCCGTGGTCCATGGAGGCGCGCACGGTGAGGATCCCGCCCCGCTCCATGGCCTGAATGGCGTTCAAGTAGAGGTTCAGAAGCACCTGCGCGAACCGATCGGCATCCAGGACGGCTTCCATATCTGGCGGCACGACGTCCACCTCAAAGCGGACGCGGGCGTGATGCGCATCCTTTTCCACCAGTTTCAGGCTGTGACGGATGATGTCGTGAAGTCGGACCGGCTTCGGATCCAGCTCCGCAGGACGGGCGAATTCCAAAAGTTCAGAAATCACGCGGTTCAGTCGATCGACTTCGTGGGTCATGGTGCGGGCCACATCCACAGCGGTGGGATCGTTGCCCGCTTTGCGAGCCAGGATAGCGGCGAAGCCTTTGATGGAGCTTAAAGGATTGCGGATTTCGTGGGCCACCCCGGAGGCGAGTTTCCCCAAGGCGGCCAAACGCTCATGGCGGCGCAGTTTCTGCTCCAGAGTGTGCACGGCCGTCATATCGGAGAGGAGAAACGCGAAGCCGAAGATTTCTTGGCCCATATCCTTGATGGCCGTGGCATGCACAAGGAGAGGCAGGGGCTTTCCCTGTTCCGTCTCACCGACGATGTTATCCTCGATGGGGTCCTCCCCCTTTTCCAGGCGTCGTCTCAAGGATTCCAAAGCGGGGAGCGCGTCCAGCCTCTGACCGGTGGCGACGCGGGGGCCGAGAAGCGATGCGGCGGCACGATTGGTTCGCCGGATGGTTCCGTGCCGGTCTGTGGCGATAAGGCCCACGGGCATTCGGGCGAAGATGGCTTCCGTCATCACCTGCATGGTGCGCAGGGACTTTCGGGCCATACGGTATCCGTGGGCCCAGAAAAGGGCGAGCAGGCCTGTGGCGCCGAGAAGGAAGAGAATGGCCAAAAGCAGGGCGTTATGAGCCAAGTCTTGGCGGAGGGCATCCTGGTACGGTGTGGCATCCAAACCCACCACAAGGCGCAAAGGACCGGCTTCAGGGAACGGGTTCGCTCTCTCCCCTATGGAGCCCCGTCCCATCCCCGGAGGCCGACCACCGCGATCCTCCGAGCATAGGCCTTGGGACGTCAGAGGGCAGCGGACCCAAGGTTCGAAAGGCCGAACGACTTCAAAGGCCTTTTTGCCATGAAAATCCGAAAAAGCGTATCGGCCGGTTCCGGCGGGACTCTTCGGGGGGATCTCTTGCCCCGTTTCTTCAGGATGGCTGGACGCCATCACTCGACCATGACGGTCCACAAGCCGAAGGTAGAGCACATGGGGTTGCTGGGCCATTTGTTCCATGAGCATTTGGAGTTGGTTTCGTCCCCAGCCCATGCGGCCCATCATCCCCGTTCTGCTGCCCGCTTCCAGAGATTCCATCAGCATATGAGCCTGGGCGGCCAGCGACGCGTGCATGAACCGCTCTTCACGATCCAGGTTTCTCAGGGCCACCACGGTCAAAATGACGGCTAGGAGGCCCACGGATCCGATGATGAGCCACGGAGAAACCCATGGGGAATCTCCGCGAACCAAACGGATCTCCATCGGTTTTGTTGTTTGGGTCATGCCCGAAAGCTTCCCTTCTCCCATCAGGGGGTTCGATCCCAATCGGCCGTTCGGGGTCCACACGCCCGGGAAGGGCCGTGTTTTCTAGACACCCTAGCTTTCATTCTCATATCAAAAAACGCACCAAAAGGCAGCCTCCCCGGCACACCGCCTGGATAGGGGGTCTCATGAACACGGGGAACTCCCGGGCGGATAAATTTTATCCGGACCATGCGCATATTTTTCGGGATTTCGGGCCTCTTTCGCCTTTGCAGCTTTTTTTCTGGGTGATTTTTACCCATGGACAAAACCTTTAACGAGAGGGCCGTGATTTTTTTCTTGTGTTAAGGGGCCTGCCTGCCGAATAAAGGGATGAGAACGAAGGGGGACCTTTTGAGACCGGACCATTCCAGCACAGGATAAGCACGCGATGAAGGACAAAGACCCCCTGCCGGGGCAGCTGAACGGGACCCTGAGGGAAGAGGTGCGCAGGGTCGTGCGCACCTTGGAAGCGCTGCCGTCGGCTCCCGCTGTGGCCTCTAACATTCTCAACACCTTGACCCAGGTCCGCCCGGACATGGAGCGCGTGGTCAAGCTCTTGGAAACGGACCAAGGTTTGGCCATGAAACTCTTGCGTGTGGTCAATTCCAGCTATTACGGGCTCCGCAAGAAGGTGTCCACATTGCAGCGCGCCGTGGCCTTGCTCGGCATGGAACAACTCCGGTGCATGCTCCTCAGCGTGACCGTTTCCGAATCCCTCATCAAAGAGCTGCGGCGGCGGGCCCGCAAGGATCAGCAGGCGTTGTGGGAACATTCCCTGGCGTGTGCCGTCTGTTGCGAACTGTTCGCCGAAAAGGTACTGCCGAAGCGGTCGTCGGAAGCTTTCGTTCTCGGCTTGCTTCATGATGTGGGCAAGTTGCTTTTCATGGAATGCGCCGCCGAAACCTACGAAGAGGTGGAAAGGAAGGCCCGGGAGCAGGGGATGTCCATGGCGGCGGCGGAACAGGACCTTTTGGGCGTTGACCACCCCACGGTGGCTCGATGGCTTGCGGAAAAATGGGAACTCCCCCCGATTTTGACCTATCCCCTGTGGTGGCATCACCACAGTCCGGATGTGCTTGCGCTCATGGACATTCCGGATCCGGAAATCCGAGACCTCAGCCTGCTGGTCAATCTGTCCGACCATGTGACCCACGAGCTCATGGCCGATGCGGCGGCGGTGGAGCTGTTCCGCAGTCCCGATCCCGCTCTGCTGGAACATTTCGGTCTGGCCCTTTCCGATTGCGAGCACGTCAAGGGCCGAATCGCCAAACGCTACAGCGCCCGGACCGCGCTCCTGGACTTTGAACAAGACGAACTCTCTTTTTATTTCAGTGCGCTCCAGCGGGCGAACCAGCATCTGTCTCGAATGGCTTCACATGGCCTGCGTGTGGAGCGGGCGCGCCAAAGCGAGCGCGAGTGGGAGGCTGTGGATTCCCTGGAGGCGCTCCTGAGCGCCTGTGCCGATGTGCCGACGATGCTGGAAGAGGCGGCCGGGCGTACCGCGGACATCTTGGGTGTGGATCATGGGGTGGTGTACGTGTGGGACGATGCCGGTCCGGCACTGCACGGATGCTGGTGGAAAGGGGGTGCCCCGTGCCGTCCATTTCAGGTGTCCAGAAACGGCGGCACCGATCGAGACGTCTTGGGCGGCATGCCTTCAGAGGTTCGCCAGCTTCTGGGCGGCTTCCGGAAACGCTATAGTTTCACTGCAGGCGGGGCCCTCATGGATCGCCGCGTGCAGTACCATCCGCCCTATATCGCGGTGCCGATTGTGGTGGACGAGACGGTTGTCGGGGAGATCATCCTTCATGACGAAGCCCTGCACCAGGAAGATCCCGAAGCCGGGCGTCCCGTGGGGATTTATGAAAAACTGGGGCGCGTTCTTTCCTCTTGTGTGCGCCAGATCCGTCTCGTCGAAAAGGCTCGGGAGCTTAACGACAAACTCTCTGCCGCCCTGGCCCAAGCGGGGCGCATGATGAAGGAACTCCGGGAAGCTCAAGGGCGCTACCGCGATGAAAAGGAACGCCTGGCGGTGACGCTCGAGAGCATCGCGGAAGCGGTGATCGCCACCGACACTGCGGGCCGCGTCGTCCTTTTCAACGCGGCCGCCTCCAAGCTCACGGGCCGGGACGAACGCGAGGCCGTGGGAAACCCGGCGGCCGAAATCCTCCGGCTGGTGCGCACCCCGTCGGAAGAACCCTTTGCGGATCCGGTTTCCCTCATCTTGGAAAAAGGCGGCCCTGTTGAATATCCGAATGAACTGGGCGTGATTTCCCAAAACGGTGTCGTCAAACCCGTGTCCATGATCGGTGCGCCCATTGTCGATCATGAAGGCGCCACCGTCGGCGTCATTTTCGCCCTGCGCGATCTCACCTATCAGAAGAAAATGGAAGCGGAGGTGCTCAGGGCCCGGAAGTTGGATTCCATTCGCATTTTGGCCGGCGGGATCGCCCATGACTTCAACAACATCATGATGGGCATTCTGGGCAACCTCAACTTGGCCCGCATGGTTCTAAACCACCCCGACAAACTGGAGCCGCGGATCGCCGAAGCGGAAAAGGGCGTTCTTCGTGCCAAGGAACTCACGCAACAACTGCTCAATTTGTCCAAAGGCGGAACCCCCATCAAGAAAACTGCGGCTATCGGCCAACTTCTTCGGGAAGGGGCCGATTTCGTTCTTTCCGGTTCCAACGTCAAAGTCAAATTCGATGTGCCCGACGATCTTCGGCCGGTAGAAGTGGATGTGGCCCAGATGAATCAGGTGGTCAGCAATCTGCTGATCAACGCCAAACACGCCATGCCCGAAGGAGGGACGGTCTGGATTTCCGCGGAAAATTGCGAGGTCCACGAAGGTTCCGGCCTTCCGCTGGCGGTGGGATCTTATGTGCACATCGCCATTAAAGATGAAGGGCATGGAATCAAGGCGGAATATCTGGACCGGATCTTCGACCCCTATTTTACGACGAAGACGCGCACCAGCGAGAAGGGGACGGGGCTCGGCTTGGCCATCGTTTACTCGGTCATGAAACGCCACGGCGGCTGTGTGACGGTGGAATCCGAGGAAGGCAAAGGGGCGGTCTTTCACCTCTACCTTCCGGTGGCGGATCATATGACGCCTCGAGTTCATGAAGAGCGCAGGCCGCTGCATTCCGGTCGCGGACGCATTTTGGTCATGGACGATGAGGAATCCGTGCGGAATATCGTTCAGGAAATGCT
The DNA here is from genome assembly GCA_937960435.1 of uncultured Desulfosoma sp. Taxonomy (GTDB): domain Bacteria; phylum Desulfobacterota; class Syntrophobacteria; order Syntrophobacterales; family DSM-9756; genus Desulfosoma. The sequence goes on along the minus strand of CALGPN010000056.1, from coordinate 19,500 downwards.
GCAGCACCTGGGCTACGATACGGACGTGGCGGCCGACGGCCGGGAGGCCGTAGAGAAGTATGAAAGGGCTCTGAGGCAGGGAAGAGCCTACACGGCGGTTATCCTCGATCTTACCGTCCGAGGCGGGATGGGCGCCAAAGAGGCCTTGGAAAAAATCCGCGCTTTAGATCGCGACGTGAAAGCCATTGTTTCCAGCGGGTACCTCCAGGATGAAATTGTGGATCGCTATGCCGACTTCGGGTTTGCCGGCGTCGTGACCAAACCCTTTACGATTCGAAAGCTCGGGGAAACCCTCCAACGGCTGATGCCTCACGGAGAACGACGCCGAAGCCCAAGGAAGATTGTGGCCCATGAACTCATCGTGGAGTCGAGCCGCGGGTCGTTTTCCGCTACGGCCAAGAACCTCAGTGAAGACGGAGTGCTGATCAACTCCCTCACACCCATGGAAGCGAATGAATCGATCTCTTTAGCAGTGAAAACGGCCGAAGACGTGGAAAGGCGTTTGAGGGGCCGGGTCGTGTGGTCCCGCGTCAATTCTTCCAACGGCCATGGGGGCTCCCACCTTGTGGGTGTTCATTTTGAAAGTCTCAGCGAAGAGGAGAGAGAATTCGTGCGCCGCCTCATGGAGCAAGAACCTTAAAGCTCCATGGGCATGACGTATCTCAAACTGACGCTTACCGCCGTTTTTTGGGGGGGCACCTTCATTGCGGGGCGAATCCTGGCGTTGGACGTGCCTCCGTTTTCGGCGGCGTTTCTTCGATTTGTCTGCGCGACCGTGTTTCTGTTCGGCTTCCTCTACACCCGGGGCAGGAGGCCGTCTTTTTCCCTTTCGCAGTGGGCATGGCTCCTCTTTTTGGGAGCGACCGGGATTTTTGCTTATAACGCCTTTTTCTTCTCGGGGCTCAAGCACATTCCCGCGAGCCGAGCCTCTTTGATCATCGCGTGCAACCCTGCTCTGATCGCCCTCGCTTCATCCCTCCTCTATAGAGAACGGCTGGGCATGGTGGGCTCGGCCGGCATTGTCCTTTCGGTCTTCGGCGCCGTGATTGTTCTTTCCAAAGGGGATCCGGCCGCGGTATGGCGCGGCGGGGTGGGTGTGGGCGACGGGCTGATTCTGGGCTGCGTGGCCAGTTGGGTCGCCTATTCCCTCGGGGGCAAAAGGATCATGAAAACGGTATCGCCCCTGACGGCCGTGGCCTATTCGTGTTTGATCGGCATGCTCCTTCTTTCGATTCCTGCCACTGTGGAAGGGGTGTGGACGCACCTTTTCCGCTACGAAATTTCCGCCTGGGCGAGCCTTTTCTACCTGGGGTTTTTCGGCTCTTTTTTGGGATTTCTTTGGTATTACGAGGGGATTCAAGCCATCGGACCGGCCAGGGCCGGAGTTTTCATCAACCTGGTGCCGTTGAGCGCCGTGCTCATGGGTGTGGGGTTTTTGGGCGAACGCATAGAGGCTTCGCTGATTTTCGGGGCTCTGTTGATTTGCCTCGGTGTCGGTTTAACCAACCGGCGCTGAACGGACCTGGAAAAAATCCACGAGCCCCTTTTTTTTGTTTCGCTTTTCGTCAACAATACAAAAAAGAATTCCGTCTTTGCTGTCGTTGACATGAAAGCCCCCCGACTTTTGAGCCAGGGGATGAGAGGAGGCGCCGATGCGCGACGAGGGCCTTTCCTCTGGGGAATACATTTTGGTTGTGGACGACGACTCCGCCGTTTTGGAGCTCATGGGGGAAGTGCTCCGAGCCGAGGGCTGCATCCCATTGCCGGCTTCCGATCCTCACGACGCGTTGGCTTTTTCTGAGTCCAAGCCTTTTTCACTGGCATTTGTCGATATTCAACTTCCGGGCATGACGGGATTGGAGCTGACCACGCGGCTCAAGGCGAGGGACCCGCAACGGGATGTGGTGATCATGACCGGCTATGGGACCATAGACCATGCGGTCCAGGCCATCAAGGTGGGCGTGGCGGATTTCCTTCGAAAGCCTTTCAGCGTTGAAGACGTTTTCATGTGCCTGCGTCGGCATCGGGAGCGCCAGGCCTTTCGAGAGCGGATTCGCCGGGCGGAGCAGCGCTATGCCGATTTGGTCCAGCATGCCCCCATGATGATTTTTTCGTTGCGCAAAGATTTTGCTCTGGGCTTCGTCAATCAGGCGTGCCGGAGCGTTTTGGGCTATGAGCCCGAGGAAGTGGTGGATCGTCAAGGGTGGCTGTTGGAGCAGGTCGTGGAGGAGGACCGATCCCGGCTGGAGGATCACGTCCGGGCCGTTTTCCGTGGGCTGAGCGATGCGGGCTTTTTGGATTGCCGCCTAAGGCATCGCGACGGTCATGTGATCCATTGCCTTGTGAAAACTTTCGTCCCGGCGGCTTTTTCCAGGGGCGGGCGAAGCCGGCATCTGGAAGGCATCGCGGTGGACATCACCGATCGAGTGCTCTTGGAAAAGGCTTTGGTGCAAAAAGAGAAATTAAAAACCTTGGGCGCCGTGGCCGCCGAAGTGGCCCATGAAATCCGAAACCCCTTGGTGGCCATCGGGGGATTCGCCCGGCGACTGCACCAGCGGCACCCGGAATCTTCCGAGGCGGCTATCATCCTAGACGAATGCCGACGGTTGGAAGGAATTTTGGATCGGATTCGAAACTATCTGTCCCCTGTGGAAATCACCCTGGGACAGCATTGCTTGGCGGACATCCTGGTTCGATGCAAAGAAATCATGGGCTTGGAACTTGAACGGCGGGGCATGCGCTGCCGGCTCGAAGTGGAACCCGATCTGCCGCCGTTGCCCGTGGATGCCAATGTGCTTTTGCAGGTTTTTATCAATCTGGTGCGAAACGCCCTTCAGGCCATGCACAAAGGGGACGAGCTGGTTGTGCGGGCCTATGCCAGCGCGCAGCATGTTCTCATTCGATTCCAAAACCCGTGCCGAAAACCCATGGCGGCCAGGGCTGAGGCCTTGTTCCTGCCTTTCGACGAAGGAGGCCAAACCATCGGGTTGCCCCTGTGCTACCGCCTGATCCGCACCATGGGAGGGGTGCTGTCTTTTTCCCGTGAGGAGCCGCACGTCGTTTTCACCATTTCTTTGCCCAAAACCCGGGGCGATTCCATTTCCCCCGAGGAAAGGGAAACGCAGTCCGCCGAGGGCGAACCTTCTCGCTAAGGGGCCTGTTTTTCGGCATGGGGACGGCGGGACGTCAATCGTAACCGATGGCGCTGATTCGCATGAGCTGATCGAAGGAATGGAACGCCTCGATACGGCGCACCGTTCCGGTTTTTCCCCGCATGACGAGCGAGTAGGTGACGGCGCCGCGTCCAGTGAAACGCACCCCCGGGAGAAAATCGCCCCCGCTGATGCCCGTGGCCGCAAAGAACACATCGTCGCTTCGCACCAAGTCGTTGACGGACAGCACTCGACTGAGGTCGTAGCCGGCTTTGAGCAGCGCCTCCTTTTCGGCGGCCGATTGGGGATCCAGTCGTCCCAGCATTTCCCCGCCCACGACCTTGACGGCCGCCGCGGCCAGGACGCCTTCGGGCGTCCCCCCGGTGCCCATCATGACGTCCACGCTCGTGTCGGGCAGCACGGCCATGAGGGCTCCCGCCACGTCGCCGTCGGTGTGGAGCTGAATGCGAGCGCCGGCTTTGCGAATATGCGCAATAAGGTCTTTGTGGCGAGGTTTGTCCAGGACAAAGACGGTGAGGTCGTCCACGTCCTTGCCCAGGGCCCGAGCGATGTTTTTAAGGTTTTCTTCCGGGGAAGCGTCCAAGTCGATGACCTCGCGCGCCGCCGCTGGGACAGCCAGTTTGTTCATATAAAAGGCAGCGCCCGGATTGTACATGGACCCACGGGGCGCCATGGCCACCACCGAAATGGCGTTGGGCCTGCCAAAGGCGAGAAGGCGGGTGCCTTCCACAGGGTCGACGGCCACATCCATTTTCGGGCCGCGCCCCGTGCCGAGTTTTTCGCCGTTGTAGAGCATGGGAGCTTTGTCTTTTTCCCCTTCGCCGATGACAACGATCCCGTCGATGTCCACGGCATTGAAGCTGAGGCGCATGGCATCCACCGCCGCCTTGTCCCCGGCTTTGCCGTCGCCGCGGCCAAGCCAGCGTGCGGCGGCCAGCGCCGCAGCCTCCGTCACACGAACCAGATCCAGTCCCAAGTTCCTTTCCGGCGCTTCCGTCTGCATCCTCGGCTCCTTCCATGCGTTTGACGCATCCGTGATCTTCAACCACAAAAAACGGACGGCATCCCTTGAAGCAATCCCTCATCCTCAGCACCCGCCACATCGATGGCTCGCGCGGGGCATTCGGCGGCGCACAGGCCGCACCCTTGGCAGGCCCCCGGGTCCACGCGAAGCGGCCCAAAGGAGGGAACGCGAATGGCCTGCACGGGACACACCTCCGCGCAGCTCAGGCATCGTGAACACCGTCCGGGATCGATGCGTGCCGTGAACGCGGCGCGGCGCACGCTCCCTTGCCGAAGGACCGCCAGCATTTTGGCTGCCGCCGCATCGCCTTGAACCAAGGCTTCGGCGATGGTCTTGGGAGAATGGCATTGACCGGCGATGAAAACGCCCTCCACGGCCGTTTCCACGGGGGCCAGTTTGACGTGTTTTTCCAGGAAAAAGCCGTCGGCGCTGAGCGGCACGCGAAGGATCGACGCGATGTCCTGGTTTTCCGGACTCGGGACCGTGGCTGTGCTGAGAACCAGAAGATCGGCTCGTTCGTGAAAAGTGCAGCCGGCGTCGGGCTCGTCCCATCGAATGTCCAATGCGGACCGTCGGCCGAATCGAGTGGGCTCCACGCTGGGCGGCCGCTTTTCGTCGTAGCGCAGAAAGCGAATGCCTTCCTGCCGTGCTTTTTGGTAGATCAGTTCCGTCAAGCCGTAGGTGCGCATGTCGCGGTGCACGACGGTGACGCGCAAGTGAGGGAAGCGCTTTTTGAGTTCCAACGCGTGGGATACCGCCTGCAGGCAGCAAGATCGGCTGCAGTAAGGGCGTTCGTCGTTTCGGGACCCCACACACTGGATCATGAGCACACAGCGGGCTCGAGAAAGGTCCACGCTGTCCCGGCCCAGCGCCGTTGCCAGTTCGGCTTGGGTCATCACCAAAGGACTTCGCCCGTAGGCATAGAGATTTTCCGGTTTCCAGACTTCGGCCCCCACGGCGATGAGAATGGTCCCGACGGTTTCCTGGAAACGCTCCACAGCCGATGGAGACTCGGCATCGCGCCGCCGCAGTTCCAGGTGAAAATTCCCAAGGCCTCCCCGGCATTCCACAAGTTCGGTGTGCATCAGGACGCGGAGCCTGGGTTGGGTTCGAATGCGGCTGAGGAAATGACGGTATAACCGATCTACATTCCCTTCCGGCCCTGCGAAAGAAGCCTGAGACAGCCGCCCGCCGAAGGTGCCTCCGGATTCCACCACAAGAACATCCATGCCGTTGTCCGCCAGGCGCAAGGCGGCCGTCAAGGCGGCCACGCTGCTGCCCAGGACCAGGGCCGAAGGCGTGATGGGAATGTTCATGGCCGGCGCGGCCAAAGCGGCGCGGACACGGGCAAGGGCTCCGGCCGTCAGGGCTTTGGCCTTGACGAGGGCCTCATGGGGCCTGTCCCGATGGACCCAGGAACATTGTTCCCGAATGTTCACCATGCGGATGTAACCAGGCTCGAGCCCCGCCTTGGCCAAGACGTCCTGAAAGATCGGAAGATGACTCCGAGGCGAACACGCGGCCACAACGACACGGTTGAGCTTCTTTTCCTGGATGATCCGAACCATGCGCGCCGTGGCGTCCGTGGAACAGGAAAAGAGGTTTTCTGCGGCATAGGTCACATTGGGAAATTTTTTCACCCATCGCGCGACTTCGGCCGTATCGATGACGCCGGCGATATTGGTGCCGCATCGACAGACAAAGACGCCGATGCGAAGGTCGGAAGCGGATGCCGCAGGAACCGGGATCCGGCGGGGATGTCGGGCGTTTTCCTCAGCGTCGGTTTCGATCGGCTCTGGGGACTGCTTTGAAGGTATATCCCGTTCGGTCCCTTGAGGCCGGACGGTCAAACGGGCGCTTGCAGCGATGGCCGCCGCGTACGCTTCCTGGACCGTGGACGGGATGCTTTTGGGCCCCATGAAGGCCCCGCAGGCATAGATCCCGTCCCGAGATGTGTGGACCGTGTGATGTTCCTTGATGCAAACGTACCCAAAGGGATCCGACCGGAGTCCAAGAACCCCGGCGATCCGGGTGCACTCCCGAGACGGGCGCATGCCCATGGCCAAGACGACCATGTCGGCTTCCGTGCGCCAAGGGGCGCCGCCGTGCGACGCCAGAACTTCTACGCCTCGGCCCGTCCCCAGCGGCACGATGTCCGCTACTCTTCCATGAACAAGCCGGACCTTGCCTATGGCCTGGACGCGGCGAAAGAAAGGTTCGCAGTCCCTCCCGTGGGCCCGAACGTCCGTGGCGCACAGGGTGATGCGTTCCACGTGGGGCAGAGCCGCCGTGAGCTGGATTTGTTTCAGAGCCGCGGCGCAGCAGTACCCGGAACAATAGGGGACACCGTGGACCGGATCCCGCGATCCCACACACTGGGCGAAGACGATATGTTGTGGCGGTGCGGCCAGGCCGTGGGGATGCAATATGCCGCGGGTTGGGCCTGTGGCGCTCAAGTATCGTTCCAAGGCCAAATTGGTCAGCACATGGGGGCAATCGAGCCAGTGGGGATGGGCGATATCCTGACGGTCGAGAAGATCGAAGCCCCCGGCCAGGATCACGGCCCCCGCTTCCAATTCCATGACGGAAGGCTTCTGGGTGAACTCTATGGCCCCCGTGGGGCAGACCTCCTCGCACCGCCGGCAGCTCTCCCCGAGGAAATGGAGGCAGTATTGGGGGTCAATGGCATGGGTTGAGGGAAACGCTTGAGGGTAAAGGCTTCGGATCGCCTTGGTCGGCCCAAGCTCAAGGTTGAAGGGATCGGGCCTTTCGGCCGGGCATGCCCGGGCGCAGGTCCCGCATCCGATGCACTTGTCCGCGTTGACGAAACCGGGTTCCTGGGTGACGGTGCAGAGAAAAGATCCAGCACACCCTACCACGTTTTCCAGCCGGGCGCGCACCAGCACTCGAATCTTCGGGTGCCTCCCGAAGGCGAGAAGGCGAGGCGACAAAATGCACAAGGAGCAGTCCAGGGTGGGGTAAGTCTTGTCCAACTGGGCCATGTGCCCGCCCAAGGCCAGATCTTTTTCCAAGAGCACCACAGGATGTCCCAGATCGGCGGCCTGAAGTGCCGCGTGCATACCGGCCACACCGCCGCCGACCACGACGATCCGGTGATGCGGTTCTCCGTGCGGGCTTTCGTTTCGCTGAAGACCGCTAGCCATGGAGATCCCTCAGAGCGTCCTGGACGAGCTCGGGGATGGAAAGAGCCGTGCCTGGAACCCCGCGCAGTGTCCGTTCCAGGACGGCGCAGCGGAGCGCGGCGAGATGCTTTTCCGCGGTGGCGAGTTCTTCCGCGGTCGAGGCGTCGAAAAAACCGTCCCGAACGGCCAGGTATCGAAGGGTGCCGTTAATGTCCGCAAACCGCACTCCTTGAGGGCAGGAAAAAGAACACCGATGGCACTGCAGGCAGAGCCAGATTTTGGGCCATCCGAGGACGCGTTCGCGCAGGCCCAGCCGAATCCACTGGATGATCTGGGCCGGGCTGAACTCCTCGTCCACCGCCCCGACAGGGCAGCAGCCCGTGCAGGTTCCGCACTGATAACACAAAAGCAGAGTGTCCCCACCGGGACCGGCCATGACCTCTTCTGCAAAACCGGCATCGCCCTGAAGAAGGGGGACTTCGGAAGACGCGTGTTCCATCATTGCATCCATGCCCTCGTTTTTAGCGCGTGGTTTATTCCGTATCATCAGCCCAATGGGGGCAGACGGTTTCCTGTCCGTAGGGGCGGGCCTTGTGCCCGCCCGTAAGGACTTCCCCGCATCGCCGCCAATCCACGGGAGTGTTTTGGGGCGCCCGTTTCCGGGCGGGCACTAGGCCCGCCCCTACAGACGCCGACTGGGCGGCGCCTGCCTGAGGTTCGCCTCCATGTCCCGCCCCGGCAAGCGGCTTACGCCCGTAGGGGCGGGCCTTGTGCCCGCCCCCATGGGCTTCAGATGAGCACAATGGCCTGAGTGGGGCAGTGGTCCTGGCATTTGCTGCATTTGTCCGCCGCCTGCAACAATCGGGTGCACAGGGTTTCATCGGCCAAAACCACCCGGCCGTTGACGATTCGCAACACCACTTTGGCATCCTTGGAGGGACCTTTGCCGCGGCGGCTCTCCGGGTCGTTGGCGACATTGTACTCACAGACAATGAGACAAATCCCGCATCCGTTGCACTTGTCCGGGTCGATGAGATGGCCCGACTTGGCACGTGCCTTGAGGCTTTCCAAAAGGGCCGCCAGAGCCTCCCTCCGGTCGGCGTAGGCATCTTCCTGCAGCACCGGGCATTCCTGCGGGCTGAGGTCTCCGGAAAGAAGAAACGCCGCAAAGTCGGCGCAACTCATCCCGCACATCTGACAATCCGTTCCGGGCAGCTGCTCGAGGATCTTCTGGATCATGCCCTAAGGCTCCCCCGCCCGTGGCGCCAGGCGCCGCAGAGTTTCCGGTCTGAGGCTCATCCCGTCCAAAAACGGAGCGAACAGTTCCGCCCGGAAACCCTCCGGCGCGGTTCCGACGCATCGATCCCTAGGAGACGGCGGCACCAAAAGGCCACGTCTCCCATCGAAGATTTCCCGGCCGCCCACGTAGAGGCGTTCACAACGGCTGAGGGCTTTGGCCCACCCGGCCGCCGTGTCCTCCTCGGGTTCTCGATAAAGCGCCACATTGGCCCGAGCACCCGGGGCGAGATGCCCTCGGTCCGAAAATCCCAGAGCCCTTGCCGCTTGGGCGCGTGTCGCCAGGAACCATTCCCGAACGCCCCACACTTCCAAAACCGCGCGGATCAAGCCTTCCCAGTCCTGCACAAGCGCCAAGTTCGCCTGCCGGCACGAAAAAGCCCACCCTTCCGGAAGTCCCTTCGCCAGGAACCGCGCCGCTTCTTCTTCGTCCCGAAAATCCTTTTCGGGGACCGGTGAGGCTTTGAGCAGGAGAAAAGAGCCCACATCCCATAACCGGCCTCCCGAGACATCATCGGGCGGCACCCATGTGAGTTCCACGGCCTTTTCCGGCCACGCCAGCCCCAGATCTGCGCTCATGCCGAAACCTATGGCGTCGGCCAGAACGGAAAAGGGGCACGCCGCCCCTTGTTCGGTAAGAAGGGCCGCACGCTGCACATGGATGCCGGGGGCCAGAACCTCCAGATCTTCCCGAAGGAGCGACCGGGCCGGAAGAACGATGGGTCCGGGGACCCCCCGACACGCCTCGAGGAAAAAAGGCACGAGCTCCTGCGCCGATTTTTCTCTATGCTTGTAAACATCATCCCGAAAGCGCAATCTCGGCTCGGGAAGATAACACCCATGAGTTCCTAAAGTGGCCCAGAGGTGTTCCAGGGCGGTGTGCGCCGTCGCGGCGTCCTGGGCCTCCATCCAGGTCGTCAGATCATAGAGCGGAAGCCCCAGCCCGACGGAGATATCCGGGCCCGGCATCCGCGCCCATTCGGCCTGGACGGTTCCGCAATCGAAAAGCGTCGCCCAACTTTCGTGGACATGGCCGAAGCCTCTTTCCGCATATCGGCGAACGAGAACCTCCCCGTCGGGAAAAAGTCCGGCGGCGCGAAGGGCCCACACCCCCGGGAAAGCCACGTGGGCTGCACAATCGACGGCCGCCGCCGTAACCAACATGCCCGAAGCGTCCACGATCTCGTCCACGTCCGAAACATGTTCCAACGCGACAATCCTGTCTCCGCAGACGGCGATGTCCCGCGTCGAGCCTTCGCACCCTGTGACGGGGTCGAAAACGGTGCCGGATTGGAAGATCAAGGTCTTGGCGCGCATGGGTTTCCTATCTCTGCGTGCGGGTCAAACAACTTCCGGATGACCGCCTCATCGGATGCCGCGGCGTCGGCCCAGAGCTTTTCCGCAAAAAGGGTCATTCCGTCCAACCGAGCGGCTTGTCCCGAAACGTCCAATCCTTGAAGCCCCACGGCCAGGACTACGTCCGCATGGGCCGTCGTCGTCGTTTCATAAGCCGACAGGGCCAAGACGGGGATGTGGTGTTGACGCACGGCGTTCTTTTGGTCTTCCGTAAGAAACCAAAAACAGTCCCCCGAGAGAGCCAGAAGGACGTCGCCGGGTCGGGGTTCCCAACGACGCAAGTCCCCCTGAAGACGCCACTTGGGGTTGGCCGAGCCGCCGCAGCTCAAGAAAATTTGCAGGAACCCCATGCTGTTAAAATCGCACAGGATCGGCACAAGAAAGGTGGGAGCCGAAGCGCGGAGTTCGGAGACCCACAAAGCCAGTTCCTCCAGCACGGCAGGCCCATGCTCATGATATAAAGGGCCTCGGCCGAAGAAAAAGACGCGGTATCGGCTCTTTTCCACGTCTTTGAGCAGCGTGGCCCATGGCTTGGCAGACAAGCCCGCCGGAACTTCCATGGGCCCTCCGGCGTGGGCGCGGCGCAAGGCTTCAACGCAGGCCTTTTCGTGATCGGACGGGATTGTCGCAAGTTCCGTCACACGCCCCATTTCCGTCGCCTGAATGTCCACGGTCCACGCTTTCCGGTCTTCGGCGCCTCTTTCGGTGAAACGCCCTCGAGGAAAAAGCCCGTATCGGCTTAAAAGCCGAGGGGTGCTCCGCAACGGGTTCGCACCCCAGAAGACCACCAAATCGGCCTGATTCCGGACGCACTCCAGATGGGTCAGGGCTGGAGCCTGCCGCTTATAGGCCTCCACAAAGGCCTCCAGCATCGGACCGTCCGAGGGGATCCAAAGGGTTTCCCAATCCCGAAGTCCCTGCATCAGGATCCACAGGGCCTCTGAGGACATCTGGCCAAGGCCGTAGGCCACCACACGCCGCGCGAAAAAGAGGTGGTCTCGGCACAGGGAGATCGCTTCGCCCAGGGGGAGATCCTTCCACTGCTTATCGTGCAGACACCGGCGACTGCTTCGGCATCGCGCCCGAGGAAGACCGCTGCTGAACTTTTTCAGGCCCAGGAATCGGGCCGCCCCCCATCGACAGGCGTTGGCCGTTTCCACGACGCGGTCTTCGTCAATGACGGCATCGATGTCGTCGCACAGGCAGCTGCAGCCGCAACACACGAGGGAGGTAACGGTTTTGTGCGTCATGGCTCAAGGCTCTTGGCCGGGGTAGACGAGACCCGCCGCAGCCATTTGGCCACATGGGCTGCTGCAGCCGAGGCTTCGGTGACGGTCTGGGTGATGTCCCTGGGACCGTGACATCCCCCGACAAGAAAAATACCGGGGACCGTGCTGACCACCTGTCCGCCCCAGAAGAAGGCCTCTTCGTAGAATCCGTACCGATCCCTCTGGGGCGGTCTGCGCACGACCCACCGGGGATCGGCATTGGGCGCTTCGACACCTACGGCCAAAACCACCAAATCCGCTTCCAGGGTTTGGGTTCCCCGATGGGCTAAGGAACGGTAATGCACCGAAAGCCGCCCTCCTTCTTTCGCCCGTTCCACTCGATCCGGCAAGGCTTTCACAAAACGCACGCCTCGCTCGCGCGCCCGCAGAAAGAGGCCTTCAAAACTCTTCCCGGCGGTTCGAACGTCGTTAAAGAAGATCGTGACGGCGGCTTCCGGTTCGTGTTCCAGGACAAGGATGGCCTCCTTGATGCTCGCTGTGCAGCAGGTGACCGAACAATAGGGCAGAAAGCGGCGGTTGCGGGATCCGGCGCATTGGATGAAGGCCACCGATCGAGGTCGGGATCCGGTGGGGGTGATGAGGGATCCTTGCGTCGGCCCTGTGGCGCACACAAGCCGTTCGAATTCCAGGTTGGTGATCACTTCCGGAAAACGGCCGTAACCATAGGATCCGAGACGCGATGCCTGAAAAGGACGGGCCCCCTCGGCAAGGACCACCGCCGCCGTGTGCAGCCGGCTCACCCGAGGTTCCTCGGCGAGGCGGATGGCCTTCCTTTCACAGGCCTTCTCACACAGGCCGCACTCGATGCAGTACTCTTTTTGAATGGCGGCCCTCAGAGGCACGGCCTGTTCGAAGACGATGCCCACAGCTTTTCGCGGGCGAAGACCGGCGTTCCACGCACTGGGGACGACCACGGGACAGACTTCACTGCAAGCGCCGCATCCGGAGCACAGAGTCATGTCCACGTAACGAGGGCGGTGCTCCACTTCCACCAAGAAATGCCCCGGTCGTCCACTGATTCTCTTTACGCGGCTCGACGCGAGCACCGTGATGTTGGGATGCGAGGCGGCGTCCACCAGCCGGGGGCCGAGGATGCAAATGGAACAATCCAAGGTGGGGAATGTCTTGTCCAACCGGGCCATATTTCCGCCCAGGGAGTCGTCGGCTTCCACGAGCGTGACCGGGATGTCCATGCCGGCAAGGTCCAAGGCCGTCTGGCAGCCACCCACACCGCCGCCGATGACCAGGACACCCCGAGGAGCCTTGGCGCCGATGGGACGCAGCGACCTGTGGGGGGTGTCGGCGGAAGGAAACCCGCACATTTTCTTAAAAGGGGGGGACAACACCTGAAGACGGCTTTTCAGGATGCCGCTCAAAGCGACGGGGTCGCGGACGTCCCGAAGGTCCACCAACGTCCAACGCAGATCCCATCGGTGCCGCAGGGCCTGTTCGAGAAGTTCGCCGATCAAAAAGGGTGAACAGGCGCCGATGACGAGCCGTTCCACGCCGCCCAAGGCCGTTCCGAGCATTTCTTTTGGAAAAGTTTTACTGTCGCATAACGCATCCACAAGACGCACGGCGATTCCCGCTTCGGAGAGAACCTCGGCCGTTCGATCGAGGTCGAGCCGTCCGTGCCGTTCGGGACAGCGGCACAAGAGGACGCGAGCGCCATGTGTCAAGGTTTTGTGTCCTTGTCTGGTCGTCATCGACCACCCTCGTCACCTGCCGCGGCGTTGGGCGCCGAACTCGCTGTTTTTTTTTGTTCGGATTCCAACGCCTCGGCCAATCGACGCACGATGTGCTGAAACTGAGGCCCTTCGGTGGCTGAGACCCAGTGATACGAAAACCGTTCGGGGTCGTATCCTTTCTTTGAGAGAAGTTTTCGAATCCGCGGGACCCGGCTTTCGAACCGTAGATTGCCCGAAATGTAATGGCAGTCCCCCGGAGGATGGCACCCGGCGACCATAACCCGGCTGGCCCCTTTCTTGAAAGTGTGCAACACCAGCCGAGCGCTGATGCGCCCTGAGCACGGAACGCGCACGATGCGCACGTTCGCAGGATAAGGAATGCGCGAAACCCCTGCCGCGTCCGCGCCCGCGTAGGCGCACCAGTGGCAGCAGAAGGCCAGGATCTTTTGGGCCGCGCCTTCCGCGAGCGCCGCATCTACCATGGCTTTGAGCGCCTCCAAAGGAAAGCCTAAATGATCGGCGGCTTCCGTCGGGCAACATCCGGCGCACACGCCGCAGCCTTTGCAGGCCGCCGTTTCCACATGAGCTTTAGTTGTGCCCTTTTCGTCTTCCCGAAGGGCGATGGCTTGGTAGGGGCATTCGGCCGCACAAGTGCCGCATCCCGTGCATCGGTCCCGATCGATTACGGCGATCATGCCGTCAAGGAGCAGGTGATCTTTGCACAGGAGTTGGTAAGCCTTGGCGGCGGCCCCGACAGAGGCGGCCACCGTTTCCCGGACGTCCTTCGGCCCTTGGCATGACCCCGCCAGAAAAACCCCTTCCACGGCCGACTCCAGGGGATGGAGCTTGGGGTGCGCTTCCAGAAGATACCCGTCCTGACTGACCGCCAGACGCAAGACCCGTCGCAACGATTCCGCATCGGACCTGGGCCGAAGCCCCACCGCACAGATCAATCGGTCCGTTGGAACGCACAAGGTCGATTGAAGAAATTCATCGTGCCAGCAAATCCTCAAACCGCCTTCGGAATCCGGTTCCACGGCCTTCAGAGTCCCCCGATGAAATTGAACGCCCAGCCGGCGGGCTCGGCCGTAGAGCTCCTCTTCTTGGTTCTTGTCGTAGAGGCGAATGTCTCGATGAAAAACCTGAACTTCGATGCCGAGAGCCCGTAAGGCCAGAGCCTGCTTTAATGTGATGGCGCAGCAGATGCGCGAACAATGAGGGTATTCTTCATCGAGACGGGATCCGACGCACTGAAGAAAAGCGACCGTGCGGACGCCTTCCAGCGCCGAGGGCGTGGCGGGATGTCCGGGCTTTTCCTTGCGGAAAATTTCTTCCAACTGAACCGAAGTCATCACCTGGGGCAGGGAGGCGAAGGGATACCGGGAAAGATCCGGGTTGTACGGTTCGAAGCCGGTGGCGACCACCACCGCCCCCACCTCTTCGGTGCTCGACCCCGCAGCTCCTTGAATCGACGCCGTAAAGCGACCTATGGTGCCCTGCACGTCTTCCAGTGTGGAGCCATCGAGCACCCGAATGCGGGGGTGGAGCATCGCCCGGGTGATGAGAGGCCGCACGAAACAGGACAAGGGATCGGCATTCGGAACGGGGATGTTCCATCGCAGGACCTGGCCGCCGAGATGGACGCTTTTTTCCACCAGGACCACGGGGACCCCGCAATCCGCCAGTTCCAAGGCAGCGCTCAAACCGCCCACACCGCCGCCGATGACCAAGGCCCGTCGCGTCACCGGAACCACTCGGTCCTGGAGCGGAATCAAGCGGACGAGCCGCGCCAAACCCATGAGGATGAGATCCAGGGCTTTGTCCAAAGCTTCCGGGCCGCGATGGACCCATGAGCATTGTTCCCGAATGTTGGCCATTTCCAATAGGTAGGGGTTGAGGCCGGCTTGGGCGATGGTTCGCCGAAAGGTCACCTCATGGAGTCTGGGGGAACATGCGGCCACAAGGACCCGCTCCAGGCCGTGTTCTTTAATGTCTTCCTGGATCTCTTTCTGGCCCGGCTCGGAACAACAGAAGACGTTGGTCTTGACCACCGTGGCCTCACTGCGGCAGGCCACACGCTCCCGCAAAGCCTGCACGTCAATCACCCCCGCGATGTTTTGGCCGCAGTGGCAAATGTAAACGCCGATACCGCTCATGGCTGAGGCCCCGTCTGTGCGGATGGTAGAGAGGCGGTGACCGGGGGAGTGGACCGGGCCGGGGCTTCGCGACATAGGCCTGCCGTAAGGGCGTCTCGGATGCGAACCCACAGAGCGCATGTGTCGCCTTCGGGCACAAGAACCGCCTCCCGCACCACTCGAATGGCGTCGTGGTCACACACGTTGGCGCACGCACCGCACAAGGCGCAGGAATCGCGACTCAAAACGACCCGACCCTCTCGCCGTTCGATCACCTTTACGGGGCAGACGTCAAGGCATAGGGAACAATTCTCGGGGCATCGGTCCGCATCCAGGAGCACACGGCCACGAAAAAGAGGGGTCACGCGGATGGAGCCCTGAGGGCACGTGTCCAGACATTGCTCGCACCGAAGACACGAGACCGGGTCGGGCACCGTCCCTTGGGATGTTTCCCGGTAGACCCCTCGAGGGCATTTCTGCACGCATCGAAAACAATACTTGGGGCATTCGGTTTCCCGGTTTTCCACGAGCCGGCGCTGCTGGCGACACCAGTGGTTTTCCTCGAAGTCCAGGAGTTCACAGCGGTGGGGACACCGATCGACTTCGACCCGGAGTTTTTCGGGGATGAGTGGCAAGCCGCCCGATCGGCGAAGAAGTTCCTTCGACTGTTCCTCATATCGCAGCTCGACGGCCGAGACAGGGCACACGTAGGCGCAGACTTCACAGAAGACGCATCGACCGGAGTCCAGGTGGATCTGCAGGCCGTGCTCGTCCGCCTCGATGCGCAGGGCCTGGCGAGGACAGGCCAAGGAACACAAATCGCAGTGGATGCAACGGTCTCGGTCGATTTCCAAGGACAGCGTCACATGGTAGAAGCGCAGGGCGAAGAGGATGCGGTGGGCGTCTTCCCGTTTCATGATCCCCTGGAGAGGTTTGAACCGCGCGCGCAATCGAAAAAATTCACATTCCTTTTTTTTGTAGCACAGCTATGGCATCAAATGAAGACCTATACCGCATTTCACTTCCCGGACGCCGACTTCGATCCACACCGACCCCGTTTGTGAGGAGCCATCCATGTCCTATGATGCCATGGTGCTTTCGTTTGAAAAGGCTGACCCGTCCCAGATCGACAAGCTGGGAGCCAAGGGGGCCAAGTTGGTGGAGGATTTCCAGAACCTCCGCTGCGATTTTCCCGGCATGGAACACCGGATCTCGGTGCCCGACGGGTTCATTTTGACAACCGAAGCCTGGAAGGCTTTTGACGACAACAACGGGTCGCTACCCGAGGGGTTGTTCGCCGCCGCCACCGCGGCTCTCGCCGATTTGGAACGCCGCGTCGGGCGCCGCTACGGCGACACCAGCGGCCGCATGCCGCTGATCGTTGCCGTGCGCGGCGGAGCCCCCGTGTCTTTGCCCGGGGCCATCAGCACGATCCTCAACGTGGGTCTCAATGACGAAATCGTCACCGCCCTGATCGAAGCGGGAGAGGATGAAGCGTTCCTCTTGGGGACCTATCTGGAAGCCATTCGCATGTACGGCGAAGTGGTGCTGGGAATTCCCTACGAGCGTTTTTTCGAGGTCTTGCAAAAATTCCATGTGGGTGACGAAGGCTCGGTCCCTGTGGATGAGCTCTTTCCCTTGATCGACGCCTACAAAAAGGTGCTCCTTCGCGCTGCACCCCAAGGGGTGGCGGCTCCTATGGAATCCGATCCCTTGAGGCAGCTGAAGGCGGCCATCGAAAGCGTTTTCCATTCCTGGATGGCGGAAACCGCTGTAGAAGCGCGGCTCAGCCGAAGCCCCAAGGTCCCCGACGATATGGGCACGGCGGTCATCGTGCAGGCCATGGTTTTCGGCAACCGCGACGAGCACGGGTGTTTGGGCGGGGTCCTCTTTACACGAAATCCGAGAACCGGCGCGGCTACGCCCGTCATCGAATGGGCGCCTAAAGTGCAATGCGACAAGATCGTCTCGGGAAAGCTCCGAAAAGAGCTCCTGCACACAAAGGATCTGGAAGCGCGTTTTCCCGATATCTACGACTTGCTCATGACCGTTCGGGATCGGCTGGAAACTCGGGCCAAGCGACCCCTGGATGTGGAATTTACGGTGGAAGACCGCAAACTCTACATTCTCCAGCGCCGTCCGTTGCGCATGACCTTTTCCGCCACGGCCCGGGCCATGTGGGATCTGGTGGATGAAGGAAAAACCACCATCCAAATGGCCTCCCTCATCATCAACACGGCTTTGGAACAGCCCGAAAAGATGCTCCGCGAAGGGTTTTCCGACTATCAGGTCCTCGCGGTGGGCGAACCCATTACCGATACGGCGGACCGAGGTGTTTTGGTCTTCGGGACGGAAGAAGCCCTGGAAGCGGCCCGACAAGGTCGCGCCGTCATCATGCTGCGGAAAAGACCCTATGGGGAGACGGATCTGGCCGTGAATCACCCGAATGTGCGTGGAATCATCCGTTGCGACGGAAACGTCACCGGCCACGAAGCCGTCTCCGCCGTGGCCTACAGCAAACCGTATCTCATCAATGTGTCGGACGTGTTGGGCCGGCCCTTGGTGTACGTGGATGAAGACCGCATCGAACTCAACCCGGAATGCACCTTGGCCGCCTACATGGGCCGCGAAGTGTTCGTGGATGGGGAACGAGGCATTGTGGGGTTTACCACAGCGCACGATTACCTGGTGGATCGGAAAATCCGCAAAAAACTTTACGTAGACTGGGAATACCTGCGGGAACAGTTCGACCGAGCCGGCTACCATGAGCTGGATTACGACACATTGCTGGATATTCATTACCAAATGGAGTTGGAGCTAGCGCACTACCAAAGGCTCGAAACACGGCTCAAGGAGGGAGACCGGACTGTTTCCGAAAAAGAGCTCATGCACGCTTTCGGCACCTACCTTACCTACATCCCCGAAAGGGATCGGGAACGCACCCTGGCTTTGAAAGACGTCCGTGTGGACCAATTCGACCTGGGGCCGCCTCTGGTTTATCGAGGGCATCGCTTGGGGGAAGAAGTGCTCAAGATCCTCAGAGCGCTCATGCTGTGCACGACGTGGCGCACCCACTGGGTTCACGAAATCATGGTGGAAAAGGCCAAAGAACGGGGAGAAGGCGAAAGCGACGTTATCCGGGATATTTTTATCAAGAACCGCACCATGAGCGTGGTGAAGGAGTTCGAGGCCGAAGGTTTTCATTTGATGCGCGTTCCCCATTACTACTACCTCATCTTTGCCAGCAACTTTGAATACGATCAGGATTTGGACAGCATTCAAGTCAATCCTGGGCTCATGAAATATGCGGAAAAGGAAATCCTGGCGCGCCATTTCATGTCTTACCTGAAGCAGATCAACCCGCGACTTACGGAGCGCCTTCGCCTGATCCAAGGCGAGCCGCCCTTGGGGCAAGGCCATGCGCGCATCGTGAGCATCGGTTTGGCCATTCCCGACGAAGATTTCGACGTGGTCTGCAGGTATTTACGAACGTTTTTGGACCAGTCGAAACACGGCTGTCCCATGACGTTACAAAGCGCCGTGCCTGAGGGGGAATTCGTGGATCTGTATCATGTGGACCCGGTTTTCGCCCCTTACCCCGAATTTCGCATCATGCGCGAAAAGGGGGGCGCCACCTCGGCCGCAGAGCCCGGTTATGTCATCGCCTTCGGCCGATGCTCCTTCGGGGAATTCGACGGCGTGGTCTACGGCCGGGAAGAATACGAGAACCTGTGCCGTCGGGTTCGGGATTTTGAGGTCTTTTTGAAAAACAAAGGGATCGAAGGGGCCGTGAGGCCGTGGCAGTTTGAGGTGGACCCCTATCGACGCCACTCGGTCATCGCCGCCGTAGGGATATGGGTCGATCCCCGTCGCCTGCGCCCCGTGGTCTCAAACCTCAAAGAATTCCTGGGAATCGACGGCGATCCCCCTTCGTGCTCCGAAAACGCCCGCGGGTGATCATGCAAAGGAGACGGGCGCACGTCCCAACCGGAACCTCGAAGGATCCGTAGGTTGGGGTGAGCGCAGCGAACCCCAACATTGATGCCCGTACTTCGCGACCTCGCGCACGCCGTCCACCGTAGGTTGGGGTGAGCGCAGCGAACCCCAACATCGACCTCATACGGGACCCGCAAACCTGTCGTTTGGGGTGAGCGCAGCGAACCCCAACACCGACGCGGCTCCCCCCCTCCCCACGACCGCCCCCCGGATGTCGATCCGAATCCAAAGGCCGGCGAAAACAAAACCTGTCCAACACTCCTCCTCCCCCTTCTACATCTTTTTGTCTACCGGCCGGAAAATGCCTCAAACCAAGGGATTCGCGTCGCGTCGCATGTGGGGAATAACCTTCTCTTCGAAAACCCCCGATTCTCGCGCCGCTTTCCGTCGTGGGGCCTGT
>CALGPN010000055.1 GCA_937960435.1 uncultured Desulfosoma sp. | reverse complement strand
ACGGCCAGATTGACCAAAGGCCAAATGAAGGCCCATAGGCCCCCCAAAGCGGAGCCCGCAAAGCGCTCCGTAAAATCCCGCTTGGTGAGCTCGAAAATGAGCCCCGGCCGGATGGGCGATACCAAGAAACTCAAAGCATCCCTCCCTCAAGCGGTACCGTAGCTTCCATTAAATAACCGGATGTGACATCTTGGGGTGTCGTTTGTCTGTGCGCTGGGAATAGGCAACCGCACCCGGTCCGCCGTGGGAAAGGGAGAAACTCGCAACACCCCGGCGGGGTCAATCCAAAGCGCATGACCTGTACCCTTCTTTGCGAAAGCAGAAGATGTCGGCGGGCTCGAACAGCTGCCCAGGGCAGCCCGGACCATCCCTGTGCTGCTGCACATATCACAGAGCCGCCTCTTGCTGCAAGGGCGCGGGAATCCGTCTCTGTCCGTAGGGGCGGGCCTTGTGCCCGCCCGAAGTCGACCCAAGGCCCTCTGGCCGGTGCGGGTCACGTGGGGGGCAAGAAGATCTTCCAGGAGGCGACAGAAAGGTCTTATGGCTCGGAGTATTGCCATATCCCTTATCAATGCGAGTGAGGAAGGCTACTCTCTCTTGGAGATTCAGCCGTTTTGTGCGGCTTTGTTGAGCTGGGCCATGGCCTGATTGGGAGCCAAGAGAATAAGCACGTCTGCGGGGCGAATGACGAAATCCGCCTTGGGGATGAAGGTCAGCGTGTCGCTCCGGGCTTGCCGCACCGCCAACACCTGGGTCCCGAAGCGGTTGATCAAGTCCAATTCCCTGAGGGTTTTTCCCACAAAGGCAGGTGGAGCTTCCACTTCGAAGATGCCGTGATCGCCGATGAAGGGCAGATACTCCAGCATGTTGGGGTTGGCCAACCGTCGAGCCAGGCTCAAGGCCAGGTCCTTTTCGGGGAAAAGAATTTGATCCGCGCCGACGCGCCGAAGGATCCTTTCATGCTCTTCACTGAGCGCCTTGGCGTACACGTTTCGAACGCCGATTTCTTTGAGAAGAAACGTGGACAAAATACTCGCCAACATGTTGGTGCCGATGGTCACCACGGCCACATCGGCTTCGGCGACCCCGAGGTCCAGAAGATTTTCCTTTTGGGTGGCGTCCGCCGTCACGGCCACGGCGATGTCGTTTTTGGCATGCTGCACCACTTCCTTACGGACGTCCAAACCCAGCACGTCAAAACCCTGCCGGGTCAGTTCCCGGCCTAGATAGAACCCGAAATTCCCCAAGCCGATCACGGCGATGCGTTTCACGTCCAATCCTTTCAGCCGATCATGACGGGTTCTTCGGCGTAGGCGTAGCGACCGGTCCGTGTTGTGGGTTGGATGGCCATGGCCAGCACCAGAGGTCCCAGCCGGCCGATGAACATCAGGGCGATGACCGTCACCTTGCCCCAGGGGCTCAGCACGGGGGTGGCGCCCAAGCTCAGCCCGACGGTTCCGAAAGCCGAGACGGCCTCGAAAAGGATTTCCAGGAAACGCCCCCGACCTTCCGGGACGTGGAGAGCCCCCAGTTCGGAGGCCAGCAAAAAGGCCGTGCCCGTCGCCACCACTACGGCCGACAAAGCGAACACGGAAAAAGCCCGTCTCAGAGTTTCTTCCGAAAGGGTTCTTTTAAAGGCGTGCACGCAGGGACTTCCTTTCAGCCGGGCTCGACCCAGGGCCGCCAGGACCGCCACGGTGGTCGTTTTGACGCCCCCTCCCGTGGATCCCGGACTGGCACCGACGAACATGAGAAAAATGGTGCCCAGAAGGGTCAGCTCCTTCATGGACGCAAAGTCCAAGGAATTGAATCCGGCGGTCCGTGTGGTCGTGGATTGGAAAAACGCGGCGAGAATTTTGTCTTTGAGGGGAAAGCCCGCCAGGGTGTTGCCCCATTCGGCACCCAAAAAAAACACGGTTCCGCCAAAAAGCAAGAAAGCGGTGGTGGTGAGCGCTAGTCTGGAGTGCAGGGACAGCCGCCTCCAGGGTCTTCGGGTTTGGACGGCCTGAGCCGTTTCAAAGAGAACGAGAAACCCGAGACCGCCGGAGATGATCAACCCTGCCATGGTCAGCAGGACCACAGCGGAGTGCTGAAAGCCCATGAGGGAATCCGGAAAGAGCGAAAACCCCGCATTGCAAAAGGCGCTCACACTGTGGAACACGGCGTGGAAAAGGGCCCGGCCTGGGGGCATTCGATGGAGGAAGGCCCCGAACAGCACGAGGGCTCCCACGCTTTCGAACACAACGGTCAAGAGTACCACGTGGGTAATCAGTTTTCCCAGATGAGGCATGGGGCCGGAGGTGTAGGTGTCTTGAAGAAGAAAGCGGGACCGAAAGGACACCCGTTGTCCCAAAGCCATGAGGAGCCCGGTGGAGAAAACCATGATGCCGAGACCGCCCACTTGAATCAGGGTCAGGAGGACCGCTTGCGCCGACGCAGGAAAGAGGCTTCCGATATCGTAGAGGCTTAAGCCTGTGACACATGTGGCCGAAGTGGCCATAAACACGGCATCGAGAAAAGGAATAGGGAGCCGAGTTCGGGTAGGGATCGACCATAGGGCGAGGCTTCCCGCAAAAATCACGGCGGCGAACCCCACCACGGGGATCAGAGGTGCCGGCACAGGCGAATTTTTTGAGAAACCCCTCTCCATATGGAATTGTTCCCCATCCCCCATCGGCTCCCGTATAGCACAGCAGAACGGATTCTGTCCAAAACCCTTTGAAACGGCTAGGGACGGGCGGAGGACGGTTTGACTCTTGCCGAGCGGTGACTATAATCAAACCACTTCACGGAGCTTTCTGCCCGAGGCGTCACACCCTTTTCAGGACATGTCATGTCGGATACCTTTCTCCAAACGGTTCGCCTCAATTTCTCGGGCCTTGTCCCGGCGGTTTTTTTAAGTCGCCCGAACCGATTTGTCGCGGAGGTGCTCCTGGAGAACGGGTGCCGCGAAAGGGTCCACTGCCCCAACTCGGGATCCATGAAAGGGTGTTTGGAAAAGGGAGCAGCGGTGCGGTTGTCTGTGGCCCCTTCCGGCCGCGGACGCCGAACGGCCTATACGTGGGAAATGATCCGGATCAACGGCGGCTGGGTGGGCATCAACACCCAAATACCCAACAAGCTGGCCGCTCAGGCCGCCGAAAAACGCGCTTTGCCCCTTTTTGAAGACGTCCTTGCCGTGCATCGGGAAGTGCCCGCCGGAGACCACGCCCGCATGGATCTCCGGCTGGAGACCTCCTCGGGGCCCTTGTGGGTGGAGGTGAAAAACGTCACCCTTGTGGAAGACGGCACGGCCTTTTTCCCCGATGCCGTGACCGATCGGGGGACCAAACATCTGGGTGTTCTTGTGGACAAGATCCGCGCCGGAGAGCGGGCGGCCATGCTCTATGTGGTGCAACGAACGGACGCTCTCAAGTTCGCTCCGGCCTCCCACATCGACCCGGTTTATGCCGAAAGGTTTCAGTGGGCTCGAAACGAAGGGGTCGCCGTCTGGGTCGTCCAGGCAAGGGTGAGCCCTGAAGCCGTTTTTTTGGAACGGTTTCTGCCTCTTGAGTGAAGGTTCGAGAAATATTTATCGCACGGGGGCGGCGAGGGGCGGATGGGGGGTCCCGGCCGCGCCCAAACAAGGAGGGAGCCATCATGAGCGAGATTTTGTCGGTTCGGGCGAGGGAGATTCTGGATTCTCGAGGTAACCCCACGGTGGAAACGGAAGTTGTTTTAGAATCGGGGGTAATGGGGCGTGCCGCGGTGCCCTCGGGCGCTTCTACAGGCTCCCGGGAGGCTTTGGAACTTCGCGACGGCGACCCGAAGCGTTACCTGGGCAAAGGCGTTCTCAACGCCGTTCGAAACGTCAATGAAGAAATCGGCCCGAAGATCCTGGGCATGGAAGCGCAAGACCAGGTGGAGCTGGACCGGATGATGATCGCGCTGGACGGGACGGAAAACAAAAGCCGCCTGGGGGCCAACGCCATCCTTTCGGTGAGCATGGCCGTCGCCAAGGCCGCCGCCGAAGAATGCGAACTGCCTCTGTACCGATACCTCGGCGGGGTGTCCGCCCGGCTTCTGCCCGTTCCCATGATGAATGTGCTGAACGGCGGCGCCCATGCGGACAACAATTTGGACATTCAGGAATTCATGATCGTCCCGGCGGGGGCGCCCACCTTTCGAGGGGCCTTGCGCATGGGCTCGGAAGTTTTCCAGCATCTGAAAAAAGTTTTGAAATCGAGAGGGTACAACACGGCCGTCGGGGATGAAGGCGGCTTCGCCCCGAACCTGCAATCCAACGAGGAAGCTTTGGAGCTCATTATGGAAGCCGTCCAAGCGGCCGGTTACGCCCCCGGGGACGATGTCTTCATCGCTCTGGACCCGGCGGCCAGCGAGTTTTACGAAAACGGCCGCTATGTGCTCAAAGCTGAGAGAAAACCGGAGAAATCCCCGGAGGAACTCATCGATCTTTATGAGAGCTGGGTGGATCGCTACCCCATTCTCTCCATCGAAGACGGGATGGCCGAAAGCGACTGGGACGGCTGGAAGGCCATCACGCGCCGTCTCGGCGGCCGCATTCAAATCGTCGGCGACGATGTTTTCGTCACCAACACGAAAATTCTTGCCCGCGGCATCGATGAAGGCGTCGCCAACGCCATCCTCATCAAACTCAATCAGATCGGGACGGTGACCGAGACCTTCGACGCCATCGCCATGGCCTATCGAGCCGGCTACAGAGCCGTGATTTCCCATAGGTCCGGCGAAACGGAAGACACCTTCATCGCCGACCTCGCCGTGGCGGCTTCCACCGGGCAGATCAAAACGGGATCCCTGTCCCGAACGGATCGCATTGCCAAGTACAACCAACTTTTGCGCATTCAGGAAGACCTGGGGGACGCGGCCCGATATGCCGGGATCGAAATCTTCCGGCGCTAAAGCCGAGACCCTTCGGAGATGGGCGGGGCGCATCGCCCTGACGGGCGGGATCGCTTCCGGCAAGAGCACGGTATCGAGGATGCTGGCGGAAAAGGGCGCGGTGGTGCTGGATGCCGACGAAGCGGCCCGCCGCGCCGTTCGGCCGGGACAGCCCGCGTGGGTCAAGCTTCGGGAAATCCTGGGGCCGGAGTTTTTCGATCCTTCCACGGGAGAACTCCAAAGAAGAAAACTTCGGGAACGCATCATCCGCGACGAGGCTTTGCGCTCCCAAGTCAACGCCGCGGTGCACCCGGCCGTGCTGGAGATTATGGAAGCGGCGTGGCGAGAGTGCCGGGAGCGAGAGCCGACCCGGCCGGTCATTTTCGATATCCCTTTGCTTTACGAGGCGAATCTTGAGGAAGCCTTTGACTGCGTGATTTTGGTTTACGCCGATGCGGAAACCCAGGTGGTGCGTTTGAGCCGCCGCGATGGGGTCTCCCTTGAGGAGGCGCGCCGCACTCTCGGCATGCAGCTTTCCATGGAATGGAAACGCCGTCGAGCCCATGTGGTCATCGACAACTCGGGGGATGCGGAAAACACCCGCCGCCAGGTGGACGCTTTATGGGAAAGACTCATCCAAAAGGAAGGAATATGTCGGAAAAACACACCCACGACGTCGTCATAGTGGGCTCGGGCCTCGCAGGGCTGAGGGCGGCCGTGGAGACGGCCGGGCGCCTCGACGTGGCGCTCATCAGCAAGGTTTTCCCCACCCGATCCCATTCCGGCGCCGCCCAAGGGGGCATTGCGGCGGCCCTGGGCAACGAAGAGCCCGATTCGTGGGAATGGCACATGTTCGACACCGTCAAGGGCGGCGATTACCTCACGGACCAAGACGCCGCCGAAGTGCTCACCCGGGATGCGGTGCGCGCGGTCTACGAACTGGAACACATGGGGGTGCCGTTCAACCGAAACCCCAACGGGACCATCGCCCAGAGGGCTTTCGGGGGGCATACGCGAAACTTCGGGGAGGCGCCCGTCAAACGCGCCTGTTACGCCGCGGACCGCACGGGCCGCGTCATCCTGGATACGCTTTACGGACAATGCGTTCAAAGGGGCATTCACGTCTACCCGGAACTGTCTGTGGTGGATCTTCTGGTTCGAGACGGCGTCGTCTGCGGGGTCGTGGCTTTGGACTGGGCGACGGGTGCCCTCCATGTCTTCCATGCCAAGGCTGTGATGCTGGCCACAGGGGGATTCGGCAAGGTGTTCAAGACCACGTCCAATTGCTTCGCCAATACGGGAGACGGCGCGGCCTTGGTCTTTCGCCACGGTTTTCCGCTGCAGGATATGGAATTCGTGCAATTCCATCCCACAGGCATCTACGGCCTGGGGGTTCTCATCAGCGAAGCGGCCCGGGGGGAAGGGGGAATCCTCCGGAACCGTCTCGGGGAACGGTTCATGGAACGTTACGCCCCGACGATTAAGGACCTCGCCGCCCGGGATGTGGTTTCCCGGGCGATCATGAGCGAAATCCGGGCCGGCCGAGGGATCGACGGCCGGGATTTCGTTTACCTGGATCTCACCCATCTGGGCAAGGAGCGGCTGGCGGAAAGACTCTCGGATATTTCCTCCTTCGTCCGCATCTATCTGGGGATCGACCCGGCCGAGGCGCCCATTCCCGTCCAACCCACATGCCATTATATGATGGGCGGGATCCCGACGGATGTGGACGGAAGGGCTTTGGACGTCCAAGGGCGGCCCATTGCGGGGCTTTACGCCGCCGGGGAGTGCGCCTGTGTCTCCGTGCATGGGGCCAACCGGCTGGGGTGCAACTCGCTTCTGGACCTGGTCGTCTTCGGACGCCGGGCCGGGCGCCACATGGCGGCCCAGGTGCCGTCCATGGACCTGACGCCTCTGCCGTCCCAAGCGGAAGCCCCTGTTCGGGAACGGATGGAAAAGATCAAAGAGAGAACGACCGGGGTCCGGCCGGCGGTTCTTCGGGAAAGGATGCAGCAGGAGATGATGGAGCGATGCGGCGTCTACCGCACCCGGGAAGGCTTGGACAAGGCCCTGGAGACGGTTCGAGGCCTCCAGGAAGAGTGCCGCCGAAACGTCTTCCTGGATTACCGGGGCGAACGCTACAACACGGACCTCATGGAGGCCCTGGAATTGGAATCGCTCCTCACCCTGGCCGAAGTGATTCTCGTCTCGGCGGCCTCCCGTCGAGAAAGCCGCGGCGCCCACAGCCGGGAAGACTACCCGGATCGGGACGATCAAAATTTTCTCCATCACTCATTGGTTTATCGCGATGGGGACAAAATCGGCGTGGCCGCCAAACCGGTTTCCATCACCCGATTTGAACCCAAACCGAGGGTCTACTGATATGGTGCTGACCTTTGAAATCTTTCGTTTCGACCCGGAGCACGACGCCGAGCCTCGGTATCAGACGTATCGGGTTTCGGCGGATCCGACGGAGCGCATTCTCGACTGCCTGAACCGGATCAAATGGGAACAGGACGGGAGTCTCAGCTTTCGCATGTCCTGCGGGCACGGGGTGTGCGGGTCCGACGCCGTGCGCATCAACGGCCGATGCGCCTTGGCCTGCCAAAAGCTGGTCAAGGATGTGGCCGAAAACCAGCCGGTGCGGGTAGAACCCTTGCCGTCCTTTCGTGTGCTCAAAGATTTGGTCGTGGACCTGGAACCCTTTTTCGAAAAGGTGCATTGGGTGAAACCGTATCTTTTGGGGAGCCCGGAGGTTCCGGAAAAGGAGAGGTTGCAGGATCCGGAAGAAAGGAAGAAACTGGATCACGTCATCCGATGCATCTTGTGTGCGTGCTGCGTGGCGTCCTGTCCTGTGGCGGCGGAAAACGAGCGCTTCCTCGGGCCGGCCCCCTTGGTGTGGGCGTTCCGCTACATTTTCGACACCCGAGACAAGGAAAGAAAGAATCGCTTGCGCGCCGTCGATACACCGGATGGCGCCTGGGGCTGCAGGAACCATTTCGAATGCACCCGGGTGTGCCCCAAGGAAATCCCCGTGACCAAGAGCATCAACATCATCAAGCGGGAAATCGAAAAAGTGCTGCGTTAGAAAGAAGGAGGCCGATCATGTTCCAGCAAAAGGATGTGGAAGCGAAAATCAGAGAGCTCTACCCGGACATTGACAAATTCGGCATCTTCCTCACGGTGAAAAAAGACAAGCTCGTGGGGGCCGTCAATTATGCCGTGCAGTTGGAAAAGGATAAACGAACCGCCACCTTCAAGCTGGGCATTGAGGACGTCAAGCAATGCATGGCGGGAAACCGTTGTGCATTGATTACGGCGGAACTCGCCCAGTTCATCAAGCGATTCATCGACGAAAACTACAGCATTGCCGAGGCGGGCTAGGACGGCGCTTTCGGTCCTGCGACCGTGCATGGGGCGATCCGGTCGCCTTCGGGGAAAATTCCCAGCCTTACGGGCGCCCACAAGGGGCGCCCCTACCATGGGTCTACGGGGTGCCGGTCGGTCGGGGCGGGGCTTGTGCCCGCCCGAAAAATGTTCACCCCAACCCACGGCTCACCGTGACCTAGGGCAATGACGGCAACGGCGGATGCGCGGCGACGCGCGTCACAAACATGAACGTTCATTATAAAGGAAAGAATCGAATGTTGCACTGGCTTCCCGGGCCGTTGAACGGCCTTTTTTCCATCGCGTGGCTCTCGGCCAACACTCTATTATGGTTTGTCCCTCTGATCTTCGCGGCTTTCCTGAAATGGGTTGTTCCCGCAGCCCCGTGGCGGGCCTGGTGGGATCGCGTGCTCAACGGCATTGCCCAGACGTGGGTGGCCCTGAACAATCTGGGGATGGGTTTGACGAAGAAAATCCGTTGGCGGGTCAACGGCCTGGAACATTTGAAAGAAAGAGGTTGGTATTTGGTTTTGGCCAACCACCAGAGCTGGACCGACATCGTCGTCCTTCAGAAGGTGTTTCACCGTCGTCTCCCCTTTCTGAAGTTCTTCCTCAAGAAAGAACTTATCTACGTGCCCTTTTTGGGAATTGCGTGGTGGGCTTTGGATTTTCCGTTCATGAAAAGGTCCTCCGCGGCGGCTGTTCAGAAAAAACCGGAAACCCAGGCGAGGGACGTCGCCGAAACGGTGAAAGCCTGCGAGAAATTCAAACGTCTTCCCATTGCGGTGATGAATTTCGCCGAAGGAACTCGGGCGACGGCGGCCAAAATCCTCGAAAAAGGTTCTCCCTACAGCCATCTGCTGCGGCCGAAAGCCGCGGGGGCCGCCTTAGTGCTGGCCGCCTTGAAGGAACGGCTGCAAAGCATTGTGGATGTGACGGTGGTCTATCCCGAAGGGCCCGTCAGCTTTTGGCGTTTCCTGTGCGGCAAGGTCCGGGAGATTTGGATCCATGTGGAAACCATCCCGGTGCACGAAGAACTCTTAGGGGATTATTTCCGCGATCGGGAATTCCAAAAACGATTCCAGAAATGGCTCAACGATCTTTGGGAAGCCAAAGACCGACGCATTGAAGCCATGAAACGGGAATGGCTCCGGCGGGCGGCCTCAGGGAAAACCGGCCGCGTTTTTCAGCCCGGCGGGGACTGGGACGAATCCATGGCTTAAGGGGCCGAGGACCGTTCATCCGTGGGGGGGTGATGACGGGGAATGGCTTGACCAAGCGCCTCGGCGTTTTGGAAATCTTTTGCATCGCCGTCGGGGCGATGGTGAGTTCCGGCATTTTCATCCTGCCGGGTCTGGCTCATGCCAAAGCCGGACCCGCCGTGGTGGTCTCTTACTTCCTGGCCGGGTGCCTCATGGGTTCGGCGGCTTTAAGCACCATCGAACTGGTGACGGCCATGCCCAAAGCCGGGGGGGACTATTTTTTCATCGCCCGGGCCATGGGCCCGGCGGTGGGCACGGTGATGGGCCTTCTCAGCTGGCTCGCCCTCACTTTGAAAAGCGCCTTCGCTTTGGTGGGCATTTGGGCCTTCGCCGAAAAAATTTTTCCCTTCGACACCCGGGCCGTGGTGGTGGGGCTCGCTGTGTTCTTCACCGTGCTGAACCTCTGGGGCACGAAGAGTTCCAGCCTTTTTCAGGTGATTTTCGTCATCGTTTTGCTCAGCCTCATGAGTCTTTTTGTGGTCTTGGGCTTTCCTCATGTGCGCATCCGAAACTATGAGCCGTTTACGCCCTACGGATGGAATGCGGTTTTGGCCACGGCGGGTTTCGTCTTTGTGTCCTATGGCGGACTGATCCAGATTTCCGCCCTGGCGGAAGAGATCAAAAACCCTTCGCGCACCGTTCCTTTGGGGCTTCTGTCGGCCCTCGGCGTGACCGCGGCCGCCTATTGCCTCATGGTGTTCGTCACGTCGGGCATTCTGGGATCAGAGTCTTTGGATACCTCCTTGACGCCCATCAGCGACGCGGCTTGGGTTTTCATGGGGCGAGGCGGGGAGATGGCGCTGACGGTGGCAGCCATGACGGCCTTCCTCACCACCGCCAATGCCGGCATCTTGTCCGCCT
Source organism: uncultured Desulfosoma sp. (assembly GCA_937960435.1). Lineage (GTDB taxonomy): Bacteria > Desulfobacterota > Syntrophobacteria > Syntrophobacterales > DSM-9756 > Desulfosoma. Next base: position 16,075 of record CALGPN010000055.1, on the reverse strand, counting down.
CGCGGTATCTCCTAAGCCTGAGCCGCGACGAGCTCTTGCCTGCCCTTTTCGGCAAAGTCCATCCCAAAAGAAAGACTCCCGCACCGGCGGTCATCACCACGGGGCTTTTTCTCATCGGACTGTTCTTTGTCCCCCTGGAATCCTTGGTGAAGATGGCCTCCATGGTGATCCTCCTCACCCAGGCCTTGGCCAATGCGTGCGTCATCATTCTCAGAGAAAGCCGCATTCATAATTACCAGCCCACCTTCAAGGCACCGTGGTATCCGTGGCTGCAAATCGCCAGTCTCGCGGGCGTGGTGCTCCTGATTGTGGAAATCGGCCTGGAGACGTTTCTCATCGGTTTGGTTTTTATCGCCGCCGGGTTGGGTTTTTTTTGGTTCTACGGGCGCGTGAAGCAGGAGCGCGAATACGCGCTGCTGCATGTCCTTTCGAGGCTTTCGGCGCGCAAGGTCGTGCGCACGGCCTTGGAGTCGGAGCTCAAGGAAATTATCCGAGAGCGCGATGAGCTCTGCCTGGACCGTTTCGATCACGTGATCGAGGGCTCGGAGGTCATCGACCTGGTCGAACCCTGCAGCCCGGAAGCTCTCCTGGATCGCCTCAACTCCGTATTGGAACGTCGGGGTCTTGAACGGCCCTTGACCATGGCGGACTTAAACGGTGAAGACCCAGGCGTGAAGTTTGTGGAGATCTTTCCCGGAATCGGCGTTGCGGAAGCCGGTGCGAGCCGCCCCGAGGTGTTTGACGTGGTCTTGGTGCGAAGCCGCGAAGGGCTCCGCCTGCCCGGAGCGGAGGCTCCCGTGCACGCTTTGTTTTTCTTTCTTGTGGGGTCGGACGAGCAGGACTTCCACCTCAAGGCCGTGGCGGCTTTGGCCCAGGTCCTCCAGGATCCCAAGTTCGATATCCGTTGGCGGCACGCCCGAAACGCCCAGGCGCTCAAAGACATCATTGTCCTGGCGGACCGACGGCGTGTGTGTTCCTTGGAGCCTCGTCCCTGGGAAATGGATACGCTTCCGGACGCTCGCCCCCGTCGGGTGCCGTGAGCGCGTCGAACATCCATTTTCGTTGGGCCCAATTCGAAAAAGTGTCCGCCTCGGCCCGGTCAATAGGCTTTGTGCAGAACATAGAGGGCTTCTTCGAAGGTCATGTCTTCGGGGTTGAACAGCAATGCCCCGTCGTCCAGGGCCGTTCGGGCGATGCTTTCCAGCATGCTTTGCGGGACGTCCGCATCCCGAAGGCGCGTGGGAAGGCCCGAAAGCTTCTGCACCTCGTCTTGAAACCGACGCAGTGTCTCAATGGTTTTTTCGGCGCGAACCGCAGCCGGCGTCTCGGCGTAAACTTCCGATCCGGCCAGAGGCAAAAGCAGCTCCCCGATGGCTTGGCGCCTCCTTCCCAGGTTGTATTCCAGACCGTGAGGCAAAAAGATGTTCATGGCCGTGCCGTGATGAATGCGGCAGAGGGCTCCCGCGGCATGGCCCAAGGCATGCACCATGCCGACCATGGCATTGGAAAAGGCGATCCCGGCACAGCAGGCCGCGTCAGCCAAGGCGAGTCGGCCTTGGGCCCTGGAACCGTCTTGGAGGACCGCCGGCAGGTTCTCCATAATGAGGCGGACGGCGGTCGCCGCATAAGCGTCGCTCAAGGGGTTCTTCTGTACTGAGATGAAAGCTTCCACGGCATGGGTGAGGGCGTCCATGGCGGTGGCGGCCGTGAGTTTCGCCGGGAGGGACACCGTCATCCGCGGGTCGAGAATCGCCACGTCTGGGTACAAGTGGCTGGAAGCGAAGGCCATTTTCACACGTTTCTGACGGTTGGCGATGACGGCCACCGAGGTCACTTCCGATCCCGTGCCGGCCGTTGTGGGAATGACGATGAGGGGCCTCAGCGGACCCTGGATCCGATCGGCCCCTGAAAACTGCAAAAGATCGTCACCTCCTTGGGAAACCAAAATGTTCACGGCCTTGGCGGTGTCGATGACCGAGCCGCCGCCCAAAGCCACGAAACTGTCGCATCCGCCCTGCCGATAGGCCGAGGCGCCCTCTTGGACGACCGTCATGGAAGAATCCGCCGGCACTTGATCGTACACGGCGCCGATGAGGACTTCCGAGTCTTGGAGTGCGGCCGTGACCACATGAAGAAGGCCGGCCTGGGATACGCCCAGGTCGGTGATGAGCAAGGGGCGGGAAGCCCCGAGTCTTTTCAGTTCGTAGGGAAGGTTTTCCAAGGCCTTGAACCCGGAGACGATTTTCACCGGGCAGTGGAACTCAAAGTAGGACGGCATCATGGCGTGTTCCTCCTTTTTCAGACGCCCAAGGGGATTCCCACAAGGTAAAGCCACGCGCGTTTCCAGATTTTTTCGGCGGTCGGAATCATCGGGACCCTTTTGACCACCCGTTTGGCGATCCATTCGGGGTAGAGGAGACTCTGGATGCGATCCAGCAAGCGCGTGAGCCGCATGGCCGCACCCAAGTCGCCGACGACGCTCAGCCGGTTCTGGGCGAAGCCGTCCACCGTGCTCAAACGGGCGGTGAGCATCCGCGTTGCCGTTTCCATATTCTTGAAGCCGATGGTGAGGTCCGCTTCCCGTTCCGAAAGGGTGTCGCCAAGGTAGCGGAGTCTTTTGCCGCCTTCCACACGAAGGGCCATGCGCGGGCCGAAAGGAAGAACCTTGAAAAGGACGGTGAAACCTTCGGGCCAGGGCGCCAGCTCCTGCCGGAAGACATGGTCGATGCGCGACGCCGACTGCAGGGCTCGACCGAGAACGGCGAAAAAGACCCGGACAATAAGCGGCTCGCGCACGGCCCGCCTGGGCGCGACGGCGGAGACCTCCTGAAGTCCCAAGGGAATTTTCAAACGCCGCAATGTCTTTTTCGTGGGAATGCCGTTTCGGGTGTAACCTCGCAAACCATAGTAAGCGTCCAGCATGGGATCGAGGGCAAGAAGGGGAGGGTTTTCCCCGGATGTTTCGGGTTCGGGACAGCCTAAACGGGCGAGCCGATGCCACAGGTTTTTTGTAGGTTTGGATGCGCCGGAATCGCACGGTCTCGATTCGGCCAGAATTCTTTCAGGCAGGGTGTCGTCCGCACGACGGACGCCTTCCCGGACGTTCAGGAGTCGTTCCAAAACGATGATGCGGTCCCCCGCCCGAAGAAGTTCCCGCGGGCTGAGTTTCTCGCCGTAAACGGTTTCAAAGAGGCGGGTGAAGACGCGGAGATCCATGAGCCGGAGGGCCACGGCGGGGAGGTTTTGCATGGTCCAGGCCAGAATCGGCTTGGGCGTAAGGCGCGCGATGGGGGCTTCCAGAAGGTAGGCGTAGGTGGTGAATAGGCATGTGGGCAAAGAGTTGATGGCCGCGTAAAGGCTTTCGAAGAAGCGCACGAAATGGGCTTTGGCCTTGGGCGTGCGCGGTTTGAGAAACCCGAGAAAGACTTCCAACGGGAAAAGGGTCGCTGACAGGTGGCACCCGCCGCGATTGGCCACGGCATAGGCCAGACCTTGACCCCAGGAGCCCCTCGGGTCGTAAGCCGGAAGCTCCAGCCCCTTGACATGGATGGCAAAGGAAGCGCCGCCGTATTTTTCCGAAAGACGACGGACTCCTTGAGCCATATCGTCTCCCAGGCCTTCGCGGGACGCGATGGCGTCAATGGCTTCGGACACCCCATGCGGCGAACCGAAGCGGAGCCTCGACGAAATCAGCCCTTTCTCGGAAGCTTCCATGACGTAGGCCAGAACCCCACCGCACGAGATGGTATCCAGACCGAGACGGCCGCACTGTTCGTTCCACAGAGCCACAAGGTCCGGGTCGAAAACGCCCAGATTGGTTCCCAAAAGGCCGACGGTTTCATATTCGGGAAGCTGGCGGGTTTTTTGGTCCGAAAAGACGCCTCGGTGCCCGCACAAAATGGTGCACGGGCGGCAGGTGCTGGGTTTGGCGCCGAAGCGTTCCCGCATGGTCCAGCCGCTGATCTGAGACGCCTGAGGATCACAGCCGTCTTGAAAATTTCGGATGGGCAGGATGCCTCCGGCGTTGCATAGATCCACATGGGAGGCCGTCCCGGCGTTTCGATAAAGGTTTCCGGTAAAACGGTTCCGATGGATGTAGGCCGTGGCCCGCCGGCAGGCTTTTTCGAAACCCTGGGGATCGGCCGGGAGGTATCGCCAGGCACCGCCCCTGGCCACGACGGCTTTCAATTTTTTCGACCCCAAAACGGCCCCGAAGCCGCCCCGGCCCAAAAAGCGGTGACCGGAGGCTATGTTGGCGAAAAGGACGAGGTTTTCCCCGGCCGGGCCGATGACCAGGGCGCCGTCTTTGGCGCTAAGGTCCAGAGCCTCCTGGGTATCTTGGGTGTCTCGGCCCCAGAGGTGAGACGCCTCAAGAAACCGCGCTCCGGTGTCGTCGATTTCCAACAGGGTCGGTTCCGAACACCGGCCCGTAAGGATCAGACCTTCGTAACCGGCCGTTTTCAACGCGATGCCGAAAGGACCGCCGCACGATGAGGACGCCGTGAGGCCCGTGAGGGGCGATTGGGTCACGGCGGAAAAACGTGCACTGCACGGGGCGCCGGAGGCAAGCACAACCCCGGTGAAGACAGCCAGTACGTTGTCTTGCCCCAACGGGTCGATTCCCGGTCGGATGCGTTCGGCAAAAAAACGAAGGGCCAGCCCTTTTCCGCCGAGATACCGTCGGCGATCTTCCGAGGAAATGTGAAAAACTTTGCTCGTACGGCGAGACAAGTCCACTTCCAACACACGATCGCAACTGCCCACCCAGTCCGCCATGTTTCCTCCTTGGTGTGCTCTCACGCCGACGCCTTGGCGGCATCGGTCCAACGCTGTGTCCGAGCCGTCCATTCCACCACGATGCGGCTGAGGTGTTCGGTCATGTCCACAAGGCGGGGCCCGGCGCGGCATGTGAGCCCACAGGGAAAAACGAAGATGTGCCCTGTGCGGACGGCCGAGGTGTTTCGCCATCGGGGGTCTCGGCGCACCAACGTCTCCAAAGACGGTTCGCAAAAAAACACGATGTCCGGGTCCCATATAACGGCCTGTTCGTGGGACACCCGCGCATAAGGGGAAGCCCCTTCGCCGAGGAAATTGAGTCCTCCGGCCCGCTGAATCGCGTCGTATTGAAAAGCCCCCGGCCCGACGGTGATGAGCGGGTCCCACTGCATGACGCGAAAGATTTTGGGACGCATCGCCGTCGGGATCCGCCGGATTTTCCTGTCGATAATTTCCATGCGCGCGTGCAGATGCGACACGAGCCGCTCCCCTTCCTTGGGACGGCCGAGACGCCCGGCCAAGAGCGCCATGGCCTGCAAGGCTTCGGAAACGGTGCCAGGGTCGCTGTGAAAAACGGGAACGCCTTGAGTTTGCAGCCATGCGGCCACTTCCTCGTGATGCCGGCCGAAGGTGCAGACGAGATCGGGAGCGTCCCGGCATATGGCGCGCACGTCGGGGGAGGCCCAACTCCCGTAGGTTTTCAGGCGAGCGACCTCTCCAGGGAAATCACAATCCTCGGAAACGCCCACAAGCTCTTCCAGCGCCCCGAGGGCGGCGATGCTTTCCGTGTGGGTCGGGGCGATGGAAATCACTCTCATAGGCTTTTGCCCTCTTTCGGGTCTTTGTTCCGGGCGCTTTGAAAAATCGCTTCCCTTGGCGCCTACTTTCTCGTAAAGCACGGCGGATGTCTCAAGACAAGGTGTTTTTCGGATAGCACAATCCGTGAAGAAGTGTCGACGCCTATTGGTGGACGTGCAGGGATGGAGGGCGGTGAGTCGGATCATGGCCGGATGGTTGGAGTGCTACGCGGGTTCGGACATTCTGGAAATGGTGCGGGACGAAGGTTTGAATTGGGATCGCGTTCGAGTGGTCCTCGGGGCGGCCGGAGGCCCTAAGTGGCTGGTGCTCTATGGGCTGGATCGCGTGCTTTGTCGGGAATGGCTGCCGAAGGCAAAAGCGCCTTTGGATTTCCTGGGAGCGTCCATCGGCGCGTGGCGCTTTGCCGCCTATTGCCAGGCCCACCCGGGGGAAGCTTTGGATCGCTTCCTGGAAGCGTACCGGAGGCAGTCCTACAGCTTGACCCCGACACCGGCGGAAGTGAGCCGGGTGCTCGGCGGCGTGCTCCGATCGTTCGTCGGTGAGGAGGCCGCCCGTGAAATCGCCACCCAGGAAAATCGGCGCCTGCATATCCTCGCCGTTCGCGGCCGCGCTCTCTTGAACGGCGCCGCTTCCCCCCTTGTGGGATTGGGTCTGGCGGGCGCCTCCCTCGCCAACACCGTGCACCCGCAGGGTCTGCGCTGGTTTTTTGAAAGAACGATTTTTTCCCCTCCGAAGAGCCCCCTCCCCCAGGAGATCGACATAGGATGCTGGCCCATGCGGCGTGTGCCCCTAGGACCCCACAATGTGGTTCCGGCTCTTTTGGCTTCGGGCTCCATCCCGCTTCTCATGGAGCCCGTGAAGGACATTCCGGGGGGGCCCCCGGGAGCCTACTGGGACGGCGGTCTCACAGACTACCATGTCACGGTGCCTCTTCGCCCGAGCCCCGGCCGGATCATCCTCTACCCGCACTACACGGATCGGCTTGTTCCCGGCTGGTTCGACAAGCGGTTTCCTCGTCGTCGCCCCGACGCGTCCCGGTTGGCCCAAGTCCTCCTCCTTGTTCCGTCCCGGTGCTTCACGGCAAGGCTCCCCTACGGCCGCATCCCGGACCGAAAAGATTTTTGGGTTTTCGCCGGAAAGGATTCCCAACGCCTTCGATTCTGGGATACGGTGATTGCAGCATCGCAGGTTCTCGGCGATGAGCTGATGGAATTGGTTCAATCCGGCAAAATCCGCGAGCGTGTCCGTTCCATGGCCGACTTTTGGGCACGATGACAGACCCCGCTCGGTGGGGGCAAGGAGCACCCCATGGTTCGAAGCGCCGAAATGAAAGACCTGGAAAGAGTTGCCGAGATCGAGCGCCTGTCGTTTCCCAACCCGTGGACCCCCTATTACCTGGAAAACGCCCTCAAGGATTTTTTCCTCGTCTACGATGACGGTGAGGTCCAGGGATATTTGGCGGCCACATGCCGCGATCAAGATGAAAAGGCGACCATTCTCAAAGTCGCGGTCCATCCGGAAGCGCGCGGCCGAGGCATCGCCTCGAAGCTGGTTCGGGGGGCTTTGGACGCTTTCGAGCGCAGAGGGATCAAGCATGTGGAACTGGACGTGAAAATCATCTCGGCGGGCGCCGTCCATCTTTACGAAAAATTCGGGTTTCGCATCCAACGCATGGTGACTATCGATGTGGACGACACCAGCTTTTTGGTCATGAAGAAAGAAATTTAGGAAGCGTGCTCCGAAAGGCTGCAGCTCCGGGTTTTCTGGAGAGCCTTCAAAATTCTTTCGAAGCGAAAAGGTTTCTCCACGAAGTCGGCCGCGCCCTTGGCCAGGAGTTCTTCGCGCTTTTCCGGATCCAAGTAGCCTGTGGCGATGATGACCGGAAGGTCCGGGTGACGTTTGAGAATTTCTTCCAGGCATCGGGCCCCGCCCATCCCCGGCATGTTGAGGTCCAGGATGACGCCGTCCGGCGGGGTCGTCATGGTGCTCAGAAGGGACAAAGCCGCCTCCCCGTCGGATGCCGTCTGCACGTCCAAACCGTAGCTTTCCAGAAGATTTTGACCGATTTCGAGAAGGTGGGGTTCGTCGTCCACGAGAAGGATTCGGAGGCCGGTGAGGTGGACCTGGGTCACGCCTTCCTCCTCCTGGGGACCCAAAACGCTCGGCTCGGATGTGGTCACGGGAAAATAGAGGTCGAAGCGGGTCCCCCGACCCGGCTCGCTGTTACAGACGATGCCGCCGCCGAATCGTTTGATCACGCTGTAGACGATGGCGAGTCCCAATCCTGTGCCTTTGTCGGGCGTCTTGGTGGTGAAGAAGGGCTCGTAAATGCGGTCTTGAATCTCCTGCGGGATGCCGGGGCCCATGTCCACGATGGAGAACCGCACCGCAGGTCCCGTGCGGAGCATGCCCAGCTTCTGGGCCTGCACGGGATCCACCTGGGCCGCAGCGGTTTCGATGGTGATGGTTCCCCCTTCCGGCATGGCGTCCCGGGCGTTCATGACGAGATTCATGACAACCTGTTCCAGCTGGTTGGCATCGGCCGAAATCTTGCCCAAGTGGCTTTCCAGGCGAAGGTCCAGGCGATACATCTTGGGCAGAACCCGATCCAGCATTTCACAGACCCGCACGACCGCCGTGTTGATATCGACGGGGGAGACTTTTTCCTCGGTTTTTCGCCCGTAAATGAGGAGCTGCCGAGTGAGGTTGGCTCCTCGATCCACGGTTTGGAAAAGCTTCTGGAGGAAGACCCGGTTCGGATGATCGGCCTCCATATTTTTGGACAAAATCTGCAGATAACCATGGATCATTTGCAAAATGTTGTTGAAATCATGAGCGATCCCACCGGCCAGCGTGCCGATGGCTTCCAGTTTCTGAAGTTGGACCAGTTCTTGTTCCATCTGACGCTTTCCCGTCACATCCCGGGCGATACACAAGAGCGCCGACCTTTGCTGCCATTCCATGGGGACGACGTTCATATCCACCCAAATGAGTCGCCCTGAGGGGTGATGAAAGCGCAGCGTGGTCAAAGGGGGAGCCTCCCTGGGGTTGAGTTCCAATGTTTCAAGGAGCTGCATGACGGAGTCCTGGTCTTCCGAGGCCACATGCTCCAGCAGAAGACTCTCCTCGATTTCTTCCAAAGGCCGGCCGAGCAGGGTCAATGTCCGCGGGTTGGGAAACCGGATGCGGCCCTCCTGGCAAATGAAAATGGCGTCGTTGGCGTTTTCCACAAGATGTCGGTACTTGGCTTCCGTCTCCTCGACGGACGATTCCAGTTTTCTGGAGTATTCCTCAAGCTTCGCGCGGGTCTGAGCCAGCTCATGGCGCAGGACATATTGTCGCCATCGGTGGGTGTGGTCTATATGGGCGGCGACAAGGATGATGGCCAAGGTACCGAGAATAAAAAGGTTATTGGCGAAAAAGGTGTTGAGGGAGGGATGCGGATCCAGAGCGATAGCGCTTGCGGCGTAGATCGCGTAGAGAATGAGGCAGTGAAGAGCCAGTCTCTTTACGGGCACGGGAAGAACTACGCAGTAGGTGAGAAAAACCAAATTCAGGCCCGCATAATACGGCGTGCGGGTCCCTCCCGTGTCCACGATCATGGCGACGATGCACAGGCCCACTCCGTAAAACCCGAGCGTACCCAGAACGAAGCTGTTGAGTTCCCAGCGTTTTTGGCGATTGACCAAGTAAAGAACCCAGCAGAAGATGGCTGTGAGAATTCGGTAAACGATGAATTTTTCGAAGAGAGCTGGGAAGAGCAGGGCCTCTAAAATCCCGAAAAGGGGCACAAGGGTGCCCCCCATGATTAAAACGACATTGACCCGGAAGCGGAGGAGCGCTTTGATCTCCTCGCCAAAACCTTTGAGCAGCGCTTTGGAATCACCCAACACCGGGATCGCAGGGCCTTTCTCTATAGGCCATAACCCGGCGAGCGGTCTCTTGTTGCCCATGATGCATCGTTTCTTTTGTGTCGATAAGGAGGCACGCTGAATCCCTTCATGAGGTCCCTGATTCTCGGCGCGCCACAACAAAAAGATTGATTCCTTCCGGTTCCGACAGGAACGTCACGCGGTCCCCGAAGGGCGTTTCGGCAAAAATATCGCGTAAATCTTTTTCGCTGCGATGAATGAGCTTCCAATGCAAAATATGGTCCATGATGGCCTTGTTGGGGTTGTTGGGGCCGAAATTGCCGATGATGAGCCAGCCTCCCGGTTTGAGGTGTTCATGACACCGTGTGACAAGAGCCGCGAAGAGCCGGCGGTCCAGGTAGTCCGCTAAGCCTGCCGAATAGATGATGTCTTGCGGGGCGAGACGCTGACGGTTTCGTCCCAGAGCCCATCGGACGGCGTTGTCGTTGAGATAACGGATTTTGCCCCGGTGAGGGAAGACGTTAAGTCGGGTGTCCGCATAGTGGAGGGCTTCCGGATCGGCGTCCATGCAGGTGGCTTCCACACGGTCGTCCAAGGAACACTCTCTAAGGAAATCAAAAAGCTCTCGACTGGATCCGCAGGCCAGATTCAGGATGCGGATGGGGTTCTGGGAAGACAAATCGTGAAGGCTGCGCCGAAGGAGTTCTTCGGCCAAAAGCGACCGTCTTCCCCTCACGGCCCGGGATGCCGGGGCATTGAGGCACCACGCGTCCACGAAGACCCCGAGTGTGCCGTCTCCCTCCGGCCGGTTCTGGTAGATCATTTCCATCATGAGGAAGTCGCCGGCATATCCTTTCGGCTTGAAATAAGCCCGTTCGGCGAAACGGCTCCTCATGAAGTAGGGAAAAATCTCCTTGAAAACATACCCCCAGGCGAAATCTTCGAATTCGCTTCGGGCGACCAGAGGTTCCAGGTTTTGGAGATTGTCGTTCAGGGCGTTGAGGACGGCCGCGCACCGTTCTTGAAGAAGCTGCCCTTCGTGATCGGCTTTTGTCCTTTGCAGGGCATAGCTCAGGTCGAAAAGCTCCGCCTTGGATTTTTCCACGACTTCATGGATCAGCGCCCCGGTGCGGGTTCGGAAGAATTCGTCGGGAACGGGCCGCGCCTCATGAAACTGTCTCCGTCCGGTGGAAAGGGAGGCGGCATAGGCCGTCAGGGGTTCCCGTTCTTCCAGCACCCGCCGGAATTTGGCGCACACCGATCGCGCCACGTCCGTAATCATGAGGCCGTATCGGTGGGGATCGCTCGAACGCAAAGCTTCCATGGCATGCCAGTCGAAAAGGCGCACCACGGTGGGTTCCGTCGCCCGAACATCGCGCACCCTGGAGACGCCGTCAAAGAAACCGGTCTCGCCGAAAAATTCCCCAGGGCCGATGTACGCCACAGCGATAGTGGTCCCGTTTTGACCGAAGGCGACTTCCACGCCCCCCTGTTCCACATAGTAAAGACAGCGTTCCCGATCCCCTTGAACGAGGATTTTTTCACCCCTGTTGTAGACGGCCTTTTGCCCGAGCGATTCGAGAACATGGGACGGCGATTCCATAAAGTTCCGCCTCACCGCTAAGTTTCCGAAAATCTTTTCTCCGCGATTTTTGGGTTCTATCCAAATAGTCGGCAGACCAAACAGTTTTCTTAAACTCTTTGGGAATGCCGGGAAGGCTTCTGCCGAGCCATAAACAGGGCCCCGGCGTGGTTCGCCCCGACGGCGGCGTCATACCTGCCCGATTTCCTCGTCTTTCCCCTGCCGGGAAACAATCCCGTCGGGGCGGACCTTGTGTCCGCCCTGAAAACCGCCGCGTTTCCATGATTTTCCACATCTTGCCTACTTGCTCGAGCATCGCAGGAGCTGACCTCTGTTGTCCCCGCCATCGAACCGTCACTGTAGGGGCGGACCTTGTGTCCGCCCTGAAAATCCCCGGGTGCCATAAATTTTGCCACACCCGTCGGTGATTTCCCTTTCCCGAATAAAAAACCGGGCGCACAGGCGGATGCACCCGACCATGGCACACAAAGGCCTGGTTCGAAAACACCCATCCGGGCCCCTCCCGTGCCGCGGTCATGGATTCTTTTTATCCGCTTCAGTGTCTGCCCATCCAAGGACGACCCGGGGGCGGCGTCAGATCGCCTCCGAGGGAATATGGGGTAATGCTTTGAAACTTTTATATAAAGTCATGTTTTTCGGCGCATTCCACCACGGAAAGAGCGGTTTGGCACGAGCATTGCCCTAAGGCTATACCGAAAGCGACAAATTTCGGGGAACGTCGTTGAAAGCACAAACCATCAAGGCACGAAAGGAGTTTTCCATGAGAAAGATGCAATGGGTTTTGGTTTTCGCTTTGGTCGTGGCGGCGGCTTCGACCGTGTGGGCGCGCGGCCCTTACGGGGCGGGGATGGGCCCCTGTTGGGCGCAGGCAACTCCCGAGGGGCAGGCCTTTGCCCAGGAAGTCGCGCCGCTTCGTCAGCAGCTGTACCAAAAGCAGCTGCAGTACCAGCAAATGCTGAATGACCCCAAGACCGACTCCGCGACGCTGGGCAAGACAGCTCGTGAGATGCAACAAATCCGGCAGCAGATTTGGCAAAAAGCTCAGGACGCCGGCGTTCCCTGCGGCTACGGTCCCCAAGGGCGTGGTCCCGGATGGGGCATGGGCGCAGGAGCCGGCTCAGGAACAGGGCAAACCCAATAGGATCTCGGAACCATGGTTGGGGTTCGTCGCGCGAACCCCAGCCCCCTTCATTCCGGTCCAGGCCAATAACACTCCAGCCTATCAGAAACCGGAGGCCTGCTGGCGGACCTGAGCCAGGGGCATGTCGGCGATCACTTTTTCCAGTTTTTCTGCCGAAAGGCCGCATCGGCGCAGAGCGGCGATCACAGGCGTCTGGTCGAGCCGTTCCATGTGGGTCCCGCCTAAAAAACGGTTGGCGATAAAATCTGCCAGGGTGATCAACGCCACCTCTTCCGGAGCGGCTTTCAGGAGGGGGGCCTCGGCGTTGTGATGGCCCGAAACCGCATCGGCGATATCGACGGGAAGGTTCCAGTGTTGGACCAAGAGAGTCCCCACTTCCGAGTGATCCATTCCGAAAAGTTCTCTTTCGATTTCATTCAACGGCCGGTTGTTTTGCAGCGCCTGCCGATAGAAAAGCGGGGCCTTTTCGGTGACGAGCTGGTCCAGGACGACCTTGCCGATGTCGTGCAACAACCCATACGTATAGGCGCGCCCCTGGGCCATATTCAATCGGCGGGCCAAAAATTCTGCAATCAATGCCGTGGTGACGGCATGCTGGAACAGCCCCCCTTTGCACAAAGAATATCCCCCCGGCTTGGAGGGGAAGATGCCGGAAAGAAAAACCGACAGAGCGATTTGCAGGATTCGTCTTTCGCCGAGAAAAACCAGGGCACGGTCCAGAGATTCGATTTTTTCCGGCGCCCCGTAGATAGGGGAATTGCACAGGGCGAGCACCTTGGCCGCCAAAACTTGATCCAACCGGATCTCCCGACTGATTTCCCCCATCTGGTACGTTTCGGACCGCAAAAGTGACAGGATCTTGAAGGCGATCTGAGGGATGGGTTTCACCTGCGCGACGGCGCTTTCCACGGCAGTCCTGTCCGGTTTCGGGATGTCACTCGATGCGGCCGGTCGAAAAAAATGGCTGCCAACCGGTACGATTTCCGGGGTCCAGTCAAGGCAGTGCAATCGAAGGCAGCAGGTGAAGGTCCCACCGGTTTCGCTAAGTTTGACGGGAATTCGGGTGGCACGCAGGAAAAGCTCGATACGCTCCAGGGTGCGGGCCCCCAGTTGAAGATCCAATTGCACATCGTCGCTCGGCCCCACAATGGCACCCCCGGCGACGGCCGCTTCCAGGCGCGGGACTCTCGCTCCTTTTTCTTCCAAAGCATTGAGAAAAAGCGGGAGGCCCGTGGCGGCATATCGGAGCGGCTCGGCCGGAGGAGAGCCGCCGAGAGGTTCCGCCAAAAGGGCATGAAACAAACCGCCTACTTGAGCTTCCCTGTCCCAGAGCGCCACGCCTACACAAGTTCCCAAATAAGCCTCCAAAACCTCGGGGCCCCGAGAACACACCGCCATTTCTCCCGAAGGGACGATCACGCCGCACACCTCCTTCACATGTCGCTTTGTTTCGGCAGGGCTTTTATCATAAAATTTTCTCATAAGCCATTCGGCCAACCCGTAAAGAGACATCCTCAGGCGGCCCACATTGGATTTTTATTTGACGGTAATCAGGTCCTTAATGGCTTCATACTTCTTATCACCGATTCCCTGCACTTTTTTGATGTCCTCCGTGGTTTTGAACGGACCGTGAGCCTGGCGGTATTGAATGATGCGCTCCGAGATGGCCGGGCCGATTCCGGGAAGAGCTTGCAATTGTTGGGCATCGGCGGTGTTGATGTTCACAAGATTCGGTTTTCCGGGAGTGGGGGCTTGCTGCTGGCCCTGGGCAGGAAAAACAGAGAAAGCGACGAAAGCGGCCGCAAGGAGAACACACCATGCCGCCGCGCGCCGCGGCGTGAAAGACATAACCTTTCTCATGGCTCACTCCTTATGTTTTCGGAAAGCCTCCGCCCGAGGATGTCCGAAAGGATTTTCTATTTTTCATATCCAGAGCGCTTCGATTCTGTCGAGAGGAAAATGGCGGAAGCTCGACTTCGCAAAAATGATGGCGCTTGATGCCTCGACCGTCTCGTGGCAGACTACGTCCACTTTTTTTCAACCCCGGAGGCAGAAAGGGCTCCCGGTGCGAGAACTTGTGGACCTTACCAAAAAGCTCATCACTTTTCAGACCGTGCACACTCGGCCGGATGAAATCCGGCGGTGCGCCGACTTTATCGAATCTTACCTGCGATCCCTGCACGTGGATTTCGAACGCATGGACGTCGACGGCATCCCTTCCCTCTGGGTCCTTCCCCGTTCCGAACGCGTTCCCGTGCTGCTCATGAGTCACATCGACGTGGTGGCCGGGCCGGAGGCGCTCTTCGAACCTGAGGAGCGAGACGGCCGCCTGTACGGCCGGGGCAGCATCGACGACAAATACGCCGTGGCCCTCTCCCTTGTTCTTTTCTCCCAGCACATGAAGGAACTTAAGGCTCGAGGCAGCGGCCAGGAAGCCCTTCCTTTCGGCATTCTCATCACGGGAGACGAGGAAGTGGGAGGCTACCGTGGGGCGCGAAAGGCGCTGCCCCACATTCCCGCCGATTTCGCCATCGCGTTGGACGGCGGAAGTTTTCATGAAATCATCGTGAGGGAAAAAGGAATCTTACGCCTTCACCTGATCGCCGAGGGCCGGACGGCCCATGGAGCCCGCCCTTGGCTCGGCCGAAACGCCATCGAGATCCTGATGGACGATCTGGCTGCCGTCAAAACGCTCTTTGTCGAGCAGACCGAGGACCACTGGCACAAAACCCTCAACATCGGGCTCATTCAAGGCGGAGTGTCGGTCAACCAGGTCCCCGACAAAGCGGAAGCCCATTTGGATATTCGGTACACGGAAAACGACGACCCGGACGCTCTGGTGGAGGCCGTTTGCCGAAAAGTCCAAAGCCGTGTGGAAGTGGTTGAAAAAGAGCCCCTTTTCGTCGGCGAGACGGCCGGCCCCGTGCAGACGCTGTTGCGGCTCATTCCGGGGGCGCGTCTGGGCCGGGCGCATGGGGCTTCGGATGCCCGGTTTCTCTCCGAGTTCGGCATTCCCGGCATCGTCTGGGGCGCCGACGGCGAAGAAAGCCAGCATGCGGAAAACGAGCATGTGGTCATCGAAAGCATGGTGCGGCTCTACGAAACCCTGGATCGCTTCGTCCGAACCTTCGGCGAAAGCTGAACATGCCGCCCAGAGGCGCCCTTCCGACGAACGCAAGACAAAGGAAACCCCATGGACCAAAAGCCCAGGATACTCGTGTGGAACTTCACGCCTGAAGAAAAGGCCAAACTGGATCACATGCTGGAACTGGTCAAGGCCCCCCCGGCGTTCAGCATCTCCCCGTATCAGGGGCACATGCTCGTTCGGGATATTCTCCACTCGGACCACGTCGGCACGGAAGCCTTTGTGTGCGAGGAAAAAATCGTCCTTTTCTACAACATTCCCCAAAAAGGCATTTTTTTCCTCATCCAAAAGTTCAAAGACGCCGATCTGCCTCGGCCCATTTTCGCCGTCGTCACCGAGCATTCCATCAACTGGCCGTTCAGCGAACTGGCGGCGCATTTGATCGAAGAGCGGCGGGCGGCACGGGAACGGAGCACATCAACGGAGCCTCAGGGGGAAACTTCCTCGTAAACAACCCATCGGTGGGGGAACATTTGACAGCGTGCGGAGGGACGCATGAAGACAAGGCGCATGAGACGGAAAGCGGCTCTCTTGTCGGCTCTGCTGGCTTTTGTCGGGGCGGCGGTCGCTTGGGCGGAGGTCCGGGAACGCACCGTCACCATCGGGCAAAACGGCTTCGCCCTCTTTCGGGAGGTGGACTCAGTCGCCGTTCCTCCGGGGCGACACACCGTGGTCCTCGAGGGTTTTCCTCAAACCATGGATCTGGAGACCCTCTCGGT
>CALGPN010000054.1 GCA_937960435.1 uncultured Desulfosoma sp. | reverse complement strand
GTGCTTGATTTTGGGGTGCCTCAGGCGGCCATGGGGGTAGGGAGGCGAGGTCTGTGTTGGGGTTCGCTTCGCTCACCCCAACCTACGGGGTGTGGGGGGTAGGGGATGGCGGGGACGCCGTTGCTCCCGCCAAGAGGCCATGGGGGAGGTGGAAGGCCATGCGGGGAGGGTCGGGATATTTGCGGCGGGGTCGAGATGGATTTGCCTTGGCCTTGGTGCTGGTCATCGTCGCGACAACGGCCGTTTTGGCCGTGGGGCTGGCCCTGGACCATGCCGTGGAAATGCGCATCGCCGGGAACCGCAAGGCCGCGGAGATCGCATTTCGAAACGCCGAGGCGGGTCTTGCCGTGGCCCGGCAGCGATTGGCTCAACGCTTTGCCGCAGATCCCGTGAATCGCCAACGGTTGCAAACGGGAAGCGCGGCGCTGCCCGACTGGGACTTCCTCTTTCTCGGGGCTGTGCCCTACAGCGGCCGGTACGGCCGATCCGACCTTTACGATGAAGTCAAAGTGGATCTGGGCATGGATCATCGGTTCAGGGTTTTCGCGCGGCTTCCCGACGACCCGAAAGACGGGGCTTTTCGCAACCTTGCGAGGGATGACACTCGGCTCGTGCTGCGCAGTGTGGGCCTCGGTCCCGCCGGAGCGGAGCAGGAAACGGAAATGATGGTGGAAGCGGCGGCCGAACCGTCGGCGTCGGCTTCTTACGCCCAAGAGGGGACAGGATCGATTCCCGGTTCCGTGAACATGATGGATCGGGAGGCCGTGACGGTGACGGGGCCGCCTCTCGCTACGGTGCGCTGAACGGTCCCGTTACCGCGGCGCGTCGCCATTGCCAAGGGGACCGGGACGCGGCGTTGCTGTTTTGGAAAGGGCCGATGCGTACGGGAAGAACGCTGATAGGTTGGCTTTTGCAAGTTTTGGTGCTGGGGATCGCGGCGTGGTGTGTTCCGGCGGCTTTCGCCGATGTGTGTGAACCGCTGCGAACCGTTCGCTACGAAGGCTCGTGGCAAAGGGCACATTTCAGCGTGTTGGACCCTACGGTGGCGATCGACGCCACCACGGGCCGTCTCGTGCTTCATCCGGGGACGCCAGCCCCGGATCCCCAAAGGCTTGTCGCGGCCAAGAATCAAGAAGTGCGGGTCACTTTCCTTTTCGAAAGGTCCGAAAGCTCTCGAAACCACCTCGGTTATTTTTTGAAATCCACCGCCCGGCGCAAAGGCTACATCCGAGACGACGGGTCCCTGAACCGCGCGGCCTTCGTTCGAGCCATCGATTTTACGGATCCGGCCGCCTACGACCGCGAAACCTTTCCATACATTTTCACGTGTCTTCGGGACGCAAACGGAAACGGCGTCCCGGATAAACCCTCTGGGGCAGGGTGCCTGAAATCTTTTCCCGAAGCCGAATCCGCCGTCGTGGATTACGCCGACACGGAAGAAGCCCTGGCCCGGGTGGACGACGGCACGGGGCTGCCTTTTCTTCCCGACGGGGACGGACGGCTCACCGTTCGGGACGCGACCAAAAGCCTCGGCGTCATCGGGGAAGGAGAAGAGATCGTCTTTTTCCTGGTCCCTGACGGCCGTTTTGAAGGCGTCTTTTTGACCCAAACTTCATGGAACGAGGATGTGTATTCGGGAATCGACCCGTGTGGGAGCGAATTTGCCGACGGCATGCCGCCCAAAGAGTACCGTCTAAATGCTTCGGCGTTGGATGACGGAACCTGCGCCGTCAGTTCGGGCTGGCTCCCGCCGAAGGCCTTGGATCGGCTTCGCGAAAGATTCGGCATCGTTTTCGATCCGGTGGACGTGGTTCGTGTGCCGGTGCATACGGGAAAGAAATTTCTCCATGGGATCGTCGGGGCCGCGCGGTCCGTTCCCGGCCTGTGGGTCCTGGGTTGGGAAGATCAGCCCGGTGGCGGAGATACCGACCACAACGATGTGGTGTGCACGGTGACGGTTGCGGCGGCGGGGCGGGTTGTGTCCCGGGATGTGAGCGGGGTGCAGCTCGAGGAGTCCGGCGGGGTCATCACGGCCGTGGATCTCGAGGTGACGGATCGCCGAGCGCCTTGTGAGGACGCAACCGGCGGGTTCCCCTTGGATCCGGGCGTCTTGTCTGGCGGAACCGTCTCGTACTTCATCAGTGTGGATAACGGCTCTTCCTGGCTTCCCGTGGACCGATGGGATGGGGTGAGCCAAAGTGAGGACGGTTTCCAGACCCGAAGGGCTCACGTGGACGTTTTGAGCCGAGGGCGCGCAGGCCGCTCCCTCAAGTGGAAGGCCCTTTTGGAAACCGTGGATGGGCGCTGCGATCTTCCGGAAATCCAGAAAGTGAGCGTCGCCTATACGGCTGCCCGAAACGGGGAATTTTCGCGATCCGACCCCGTGGTGCTGGGAAATGTGTTGTTTTCCGGCACGCTGGAAACGCCGTCCCCGTCTTGGGAGGAAGCTTCGCCGCTTCGCGGCCACCTCCGGGCGTACAAAATCTACGACCCGGCCGAGCCGGCTCGGCCCCTTTTCAGCCCGCTGTGGGATGCGGGGATGAAACTGGCCCAACGAAGCCTAACCACCGATCCCCGAACGATTTTGACGCCGCTTCGTGAGACGCAAACCAGGCGAGAAACCGTCGGAACCGGCGACGGCGCCCGGCGCCGGTTCCAGGGAACCCTTCCCCATGGCCCGCTTCTGCCCGGGTCCGTCGTCTTGCGAAGCACAACCACGGCGGGAGTTCCTCTGGTCCTCGTGGATTCCGGCACGGGCGAACTCCGAGGCGACGGCACAGGGATGCTCCGGCGCCTCAGCGGTGAGTATGCCTTGGAGTTTGTCCAGGCCCCGTGCGACGGCTGTCCCGTCACGGCGGAGTTCGTCTCTTACACCCCGAGCGACACTCTAAGACCCTTTTCGAAAGAAAGGGTCTCGGCTTATATGCTGGGCCTAAGCGACGCCGTGATCCGCGGCGTGGGTTTTCTCTGGGATCTGAATGGAGACGGCCGATACGACGACACCGACCGCCAGTTTCTCATTGGGTGGGTGTTGGGATTTGACGGCGCTCGGGAAAGGCCCTGGCCCCTGGAAGGGATCGACCACAGCACGCCGGCGGTCGTGGGGCCGCCGGGTCTTCCCCCGTGGTATTTCGGCAGGCACACGACGCAGGAAGAACGAGACGCCTACGATCGCTGGAGGCATTCGGAGGCCGTGGCGCACCGACCGACGGTGGCCTACGTGGGAAGTCTGGGAGGCATGATCCATGCCTTTCGGGCGGGACGCTTCCGCCATGGGGACGATCCCCGAACGCCCGTGAAGGAAAACCGGGGATACTTCGAAGAGCAGGATTACGGAAACGGGGCCGAACTATGGGCTTTTGTCCCTCCGAATAACGTTTCCCGTTTGAAGTTTTTCCTCCGCGCCGACGTCGTGGGGGGCTCTCCGGCCGTGGACGCCTCCCCGGCCGTTTACGACATCGCCGCGAGGTCCGATACGGGCCCTGAGTTCAAAACGGTTCTCTTTTCCGCCCAGGGCGAGGGAGGGGAGACGGTTTTCGCCGTGGATGTGACGGATCCCGAAAAGCCGTCTTTCCTTTGGGAATACGCCGAGCCCGATCTTTATCGAAGCCGGGCGGCTCCCGCGGTGGCGAAAGTCGGTCGTCTGAACGACGGCGGAAGTCCCGTGTGGGCGCTTTTCCTCAATTCGGGCCGGACCCTTGGAGACGTCCATCCTTCCTTGTTCGTCATCGATGCGGCTCGAGGTGTGCTGGTCAAAAAAGCGGTGTTGGACGTCGTCGAGACCAACCTCGGGGCGGTGCTCGGCGGCAGTGCCGCCGTCGTGGACGTCGACGGGAACGGCTTCGTGGACCGAGCCTACGTGGCGGACAACCTCGGACACGTGTATCGCCTGGATTTTCCCGATGGGCCTGAGGGGGTGTGGGACTCGGGAAAAATCGCCGTCAGTCTTCTGGTCAAGGTCCCCGCACCGGTTTATGCCACTCCGGTGGTCTATGTGGACCATCGGTACAAACCCGACGGGACCATCGAAGAAGAACATGTCAAGGTCATGTTCGGCACCGGGGACGACCCTGACCATGCCGACAGTCCCAATGCACCGACGGGATACAAATTCTATGTTTTTGACGATACGTGCCGCATGGACCGCACCGACGGAGTGCTGCGCCGAAAAGACGGCGTCCCGTGCCCTCGGCAGAAAATGTTTGCCGAAGACGACGCGCAGTGGACGTGGACCCTTCCGGCGGGCCATCGCATCTGGGCCGAGGCCGTCGCCGCCGCCGGAATGGTGTATTTCGGCACGGCCGTCACGGACACGACCGATCCCTGTGCCCCTGCACAGAACGAGGAAGGAAAAAAAGGTGGAAAGGTCTATAAGGTCGATTTGGCTGCGCTGGAAGGGACCCCCGAGCCGATACCGGTCGCCGAAGTGGAAGGCAATGTGACGGCGCTTTTTGTGGAAGACGAACACCTGTACGTCAAGGTGACCGGCCGTGAAGGGGGAACCCACGTGCACGTTGTGGGTGACGGTGTTTTCAACAATGAAACGGTTTTCGGCACCACCTATGTCACAAAGAAAGTCCAGGGGTCCTGGCGGCGCATTCTGGAAAAATAAAAAAAGACTGCGCCCGATCCTGACGAACGCCGCGACACTTTGAGGACTGTCGGTTAGCGTCGTGTGGGAAGGACTTCCCAGAGCTGATAGAGAAAAGGCCTCTGGAAGATGCGGCGGAATCGGCCCCCGGCCGGGGCTTCGTTGACGAAAAACAGGCGGTGAAAGACCGATTCGTCCATGGGCGCTCCGTCCATAAGGACCCCGAAGGAGAAGACTTGGTGCACATCGAGACGGGGCCCGGGGCCGTCACGGTAGCGCCACACGGTTTGGGTTCCGTCCCGGCCGACCACACCGAGGGAAGCCAGAGGGACAACGCGATCGCCCCAATGGAGTTCTCCCCGTTGGAGATGGACGCCCGCAACGCCCGCCGCCCGCCGCGAAGTGTCGTCTCCCAAGACGACGGGATAGATGGGCCGATAGACCGGATGGATGCCGTCTCGGGTTTCCGGGTCCCAGGTGCCGAACCAGTACCACCAATACACGGTGTTGAGAAGCAGCTGGTCCAAAAAGAGATAAACCGGGCGTGGAGGATCGGGGTAGAAAAAGCCGCGACAGGTCTTTTCGCCCGGGATCCGGGTGAGGCCCAGTTCTTGGGCCTTTTGTTCACAGGCGTCGGGACCGGCGGAAAGCAGGGCTTTCAAAGCCTTGATGGTGCGTGCAGCCGAAAGGCCGTTGGCCTGGGAAAATTCCCGAATGCCCGATAAACCCCGGGTGCTGAAAAAAATCATGAAGTCGGCCGCGAAATTTTCATCCCTCGCGACCAACGGCATGGCCAGATACATCACCAGTTCTCCCCCGTGGATTTCGCCGTCGGCGAGGGTGCCCCGGCGCGCCCAATACTGAATGTGGTACCCGTGATCCCACCAGGCCCAGATCACGGCGTTTTCCGGAGTGCGCCGCGCCGCTTCGACCATGGCGTTGACGACCGGCGCATTTTCCGACGGCCACCGCATGGTCTTGGCTGTGTTACCAAACGCCGGAAGGAGAAGAAGGGTACCCACGGCGAGGGCCGCCGCCGTCGACAACCCCTGCCGGAGCGGCGAGGTGGCCGCTCGGGATCTCAAGCCCCGATGAATGCGGTCGGTGACCCATCCCAACCCCAGGCCGACGAGAGGGGCGGCGAAAACGGACAAACGCTGGGCGAAAAACGAGCCGACGAAACTGAGAAAAACCAACGGGGCAAAAAAGAATAAAACCCTCGGCTGCTTGATGAAAAGCCAGACAAGGCCGAAAACCGCCACAGCCAGCACGGCTGCATGACCGGCCACCGTGCGGCCGAATTCTTCAAAAGTCGGCCGAGCCTGCTCACTGATGGAAACCCCGATGTTGGGAAAATCCCCGGGGGGTTGTTTTACCAGCATGTAAGAAAGTTGCCCGTGGGCAAGGCGCCAGGCTTTCACAAAAGGAGCGGGGCCTTTAAAGGCGAAAACCGCGGCGGCAACGAGGACCATGAGGGCCAAAACAGCGCAAAGGTATTTCCCGCCGTCCAGACGGCGTCGTTTCACGAGAGCCACAACAAGAGGGACGGCCGCCAAAAGAAACGGCGTCTGCGGGCTCTGATCCCACCACCACGCGTGGATTCCTACCACCGCCAAGGCCGCCGCGAGCCAAAGGCCGGCGCGCCGTGGCGCGTTGGAAAACCTCATGAGGCATCCGACGACCAAGACGGGGAGCGCGACGTTCAGGCTGTCCGTGTCCAGACGGCCCAAATTGGTCCGGTGCACGAAAAAAGGAGAGAGGCCCAAAGCGGCACAGGCGATGATCGCCCCGAGCGGGCTCATGAGGGTTCGGGCCGGGATGTACAGGCACAGCGCGGAAAGGGCGCCGAGAACGGCCGGAAGGATCAGAGCGACCCAGGGGATGGACATGCCGCCGAGCTTGTGGATTCCCGCGGTGAGGAGGCTCAGGAGCGGGACGGGCCGGGGCCGCGCCGGAACGTCCGGGACCCCTCGGAAGGGGTCTTGGGCCTCATAGGTTCCTTCCAACACGTCGCGGGCCAGGCGCATGTAATACGGGGCGTCGAACGTTGTGGGCAAGGGTTCACCCTGGACAAAGCACCGATCGCGATTCTGCGTCCATCGTGGATACGGGGCAAAGCGCACCCACAATGCCGCGGCGACGGCGGCGGCCAGGCCCAAGACGACCCAGATTCGGGCGGATCGGGAAATTTCGGCCGGACGAGACCTCACGGGGCTCATGCCATCCTATGGCGAGGTCAATTTGTTCTCCAAGGCCGGGCGGTCCATGACGCCGGAGCGGAACGTGCCGTCGGAAAAGATGTACGTGGGCGTTCCCCCGATTCCGTGCGCCTGCATGAATTTCATGACGGCGTCGATCTTTTCGGTTCCTTCCGGACATTGGTTGTCGGATTTGTAATTGCTTTTAAACTCGTCGTGGCCTTTCTTGTCACAAATGAGCGCGATGCAGGATTCGCGGGCTCCGGGGTGGATGGGTAAAGGAAAGAGGACGTAGCGCACGCTGAGGACGCCTTGGGAGGCCATGGCTTCCAGAGTGGTTTCAGCTTGCTTGCAATAGGGGCACTGGGGGTCCGTCACGAAATAGAGCGTTTTTGGGGCGTTGTCCGGCCCCAGGGTGAAGGCCACGAGCCCTTTGAGCGTTTCCAGATCCTCTGGGCTCAAGCGGTTCAATTCTTCCAGAGCGGTTTGGGTGAGGTTCTTTTTGTCTTGGGCGTCAAGAATTTGTCCCAAAACGAGGTAGCGACCGGAGGCATCCGTGTAGAGAATCTGGTTTTTTTCGCTGGCCAGCACATGCACTTGGCACAAACCCGGCATAGGGGAAGGGGTCACCTTTTTGACCATGACCTGGCGCCCGGCAAAGGTCGCCGAAACCTTTTCCTGGACGGCGGCGGCATCGGGGCAGGAGGCGTCTTTCGGCTCCGCCGCCCGGAGGGCAGGGGAAACCAAGAGCCCGAGAGAAATCAGGACCAAAATCACCATTGCCGACTTTATTCGCATGATTTTCTCCTTGCCCCGTCTTATGGAATCGTTTGGCGGAAGAGTCGTCCCTCCCAGGGGGGATTCGCACAAATCGTCGCGCAATCTACCGCAAAACTTGTGCCGAGACAACGCTTATGCAAACAGCCGAGGGAACGGCCGGTTTTTGGACGAGGTTTTTAAATTCACAGATTTGTCACCGAAGAAACCTAATTGTGACAACTTTTTCATTGTAAGATCTTGTTTATCATGGCATAAGCCGAAGCATGAGCGATATGGGTTTTTTCCCTAAGGTTCGTCTCTATTTGGGACGATAATCGAAGAGGGGGCACGATGGAACCGGAAAAACCCATAGGCACTGCAGAAAGGCTCACCATGGAAGATCCTTGGCATGACCGACTGATTTTGAAACCTTCTTTAAAAACAGATGCCCCCTCGCTCCAAGATCCGACCGGGAGTGGGTTTGATTTTTCTCTCAAACAGTCGCTGACGGACCGAAGCGGATCGGGCAAAAAAGATTTGGTGGGACCCGGTTTTTCAGAGCAAACGACACGCTCGACAAAAAATTTTAACCACGATCCTCAGGCATCCGGCCCAAACTTTTCGGGACCGAAAGATGACAAAGCCGCTGAAAAGCATGCGCGAGGTTCCGAGGATCTATCTCGGTGTCTCCTTCTTGAGATTTTTCGTCAAAGTCCTCAGGGGATCGGGATCTTGGATGAACACGGGGGCATTGTGGAAGCGAACCCCGTTTTGGCATCGTGGTTATCCGGCAGCGAAAGGGAAGCGAAAACGGGGTCCGCCACGGAGCTTTTCCAAGAGCCGGCGGTTCTGCAACGGCTTCTCCGAAAAGCGCAAAGCCAAGAAAGTGTCCGGGAAAGTGATGAGACCTTCATTGACGGTCAAGGGCGGAGATTCCCCGCAAGTGTGACGGTCTCCAAAATCGCGCTTCCCGAAGGGCACGCTGCGCGATTTCTCTTCATTGTCGAGGACATCAGCGAGAAAAAAACGTTTTCTCAGCAGCTCATTCGCACGGAAAAACTGGCTTCCCTCGGTACCATGGCGGGCGGCGTCGCCCATGATTTCAACAACATCCTCATGACCATTCTGGGCAATACCCAACTTCTGAGTAAAGAACTTGCCCAGATGCCCGCTCCTGTGCGACGACGATTAAAAAACATTGAACAAGCGGTGCTCGACGGAGCCCATGTGGTGCGGCGCCTTCAAGTGTTTACGGGCAAGGAACACGGCCTCCAGGAGAAGGCGGAAAGGACCGTGATTCACGAGGCGGTGCAGGACGTCCTTGATTTGACTCGGCCCCGGTGGAAGAACGCTTTGGAAAAGCAGGGGCGGTGCATTGAAATCGTCAAAGACTTGACCCCAGGATTGTGCGCGGCCATGCACAGTGCCGATTTTCGCGAAGTGCTCACGAACCTGGTCTTCAATGCCATTGACGCCATGCCTCGAGGGGGCACGTTGAGGTTCCGGTCGTATGCCGGTGAGGATGCGGTGTTTTTGGAGGTGAGCGATACGGGCATCGGGATGGATGAAGAGACCCGGCAAAAAATTTTCGAGCCTTTTTTTACCACCAAAGGAGCGGGCAATTCGGGTCTCGGGCTGAGCGTCTGTTGGAGTTTGATCCAGCGATGGGGAGGACGCCTCACGGTGCAAAGCCATCCCGGCCGGGGAACTACATTTATTCTTAACCTTCCAGAGGCCCAGGCGGAAAGGGACGGGGAGGCGAGGCGAGAGGCTGGTCCGCCCCGAAATGTGCGCAAACGTTTGCTGGTTGTGGATGACGACCGGGAAGTCCTGGAACTCCTCGGGGACATGTTGCGGCTCATGGGCCACCATGTGACGACCGAGCATGATTCCCGTAAGGCCCTGGAACTTCTAGACAGCCAATTCTTTGACCTCATCCTGACGGATCTCGGGATGCCGGACGTCAACGGCTGGGACATCGCCGAACGTGCCAGGGCTCGTCGTCCTCGGATTCCGGTCATTTTGGTCAGCGGCTGGGGGGCTCAATATGAAGATGAGGATTTGAGCCATCGCGGTGTGGATCTCGTGTGTTCCAAGCCGTTAAGTTACCAAAAGCTTTTGGAGATCCTAGAACGCTTCTCGTGCTGAGAATGTGTTCCGCTAGCCTTTGTGGACCGACGCACCGACGGCCCACCTCATGGGGGACGTTCGGAACTCAAAAATTTCCTCGATGAATGTCCCCCTCGCTTTTGTGCAAAAACCTCTCATGTTTCTTCCCCGTTCTTCCGATTTACTAGGTGAAAAAGACTCTCCGTTATCCTGAGTTGAGTCTTATGGGTCGAAGGACCGTGCGGGACGGGAGTGTTGTGGAGGGACGAGGCGTTGGCGTGTCCAATGTTGACAAAGGTCATGCAAGGCCAAAGGTTACAGGCAGTGGTGGCTTTGGCGCTTCTTTTCCTTGGGGGCTGTGCCACGGGACCCGATTTCCAAAGGCACGGCACGGTGAAACTTTCGCCTCCGGAAATCGTCACCTGGCGACCTTACGCTCCCTATGCCTACCGACGTTTGTGCCTCTTGCCCTTCGCCGGGCCTCAGGGGATGGAGAGGCTGGGGACGTCATTGGCGGAGATTTACAGGCAAGGTTTGGCGCAAAACGGCGTCTTTCAGGCACCGACAGTGGCGGAAGAGACGGGGCCTCTGCGTGAACCGCCTTTCGATGCGGGGCCGGAGCGGAGCGACTGCGCCCTTGTCCTCACGGGAACGATCGAGAGGTTTCACGACGGCTCGGGCGCCCTTCCCACAGTTCTCGAGCTCACGGTACGCATTTTCGACACCGAGCACGGAACGCTTCTCTGGGAAGTGACCCAAAAAGGGCGGTCTTTCCCGGGTCCCGATGTGGATCTTTTCTGGAATGTGATTCCCGGGGGGGGAGCGGCGGATTATCGCGAAACCGGTCGATGGATGGCTCGTCAGCTAGCCTTTTTTTTCACCGGCAAGAAAGATCAAACAACGGGGCGGGAGGCCCCATGGATGGTGGGAGGTCAGGGCAATGGATGTGAGGATCGATAATGTGACGGCGGTGGCACCGGACCTGTGGGTCAGGGATGACCCGCAATGGAAGCCGCAGACGCTCGTGAAGCCTGTGCAGCGGAGCGAAAAGGCGTCGGACGCGGATATGCAGCAGGCGGAAAAATCTCCTGAGTCCGGCATGGTTCTTGTTAACAAAAAACAAATCCGGGATGTGGTGGAGGATGTTCAGCAATACTTGCAGGAACACAACATTCAGTTGAGCTTTCAGGTGCACGAGAAGACAGGGGATCTGGTGGTGCGGGTGCTGGATAAGGACAGTGGGGAAGTCATCCGTCAGATCCCCCCGGAAGAGATCTTGAAGCTCAGGGAAAAACTGGAAGAGTTGACAGGGGTCTTGCTGAACGGCAAAGTGTAGGAAGCGACCCCTTAAGTGTTTCGCCGGCGATTTTCGGCGCCGGAGGGGGGTGTTGTCACGAAGTCCACCAGCGGGCGGCGGGGCGGCGCGGAGTGAGGATGGAGTGTGGAAAATCGGCCTGTCAAAATCTTGATTGTCGACGACGATGAAGTCTATCGGGATGTGCTCAAAGACGCCATCGGTGAGGCAGATACAGAGCTGTCCGTGGCCGCCAGCGGTGAGGAAGCTTTGGAGCTCTTGGAAGCTTCGCCGTTCGACATCCTCATTACAGACCTCAACATGCCCGGCATCGACGGGCTGACGCTTCTCAAGAAGGCTCGACAGCTTTATCCCGACATTCTCACGTTAATCATCACCGGCTATGGGAGTCTGGAATCGGCCGTGGAGGCCATTCGGTGCGGGGCTTATGATTACATCCAGAAACCATTTCGCATTGATGAGGTGTCGGTTTCCACACGAAACGCCATCGAAAAAGTCCGCATTCTGAGGGAACGGCAGGCACTTCTGGAGGAGCTGGAAAAAGCCTACCTTCGGCTGCAGCAGCTGGAGGGGGAGGCTCATACGCAGGGCCGTGACGCCCCGAGCGCGGAGGAAACGCCATGGGGTCCGGATAAGACCGACCCCAAAGCTCGGCGCCGGATGGTCTGGGTTCCCGGTCGAGCCCTTCCTTTGGACGTTCCCGCGGGCCCAAGGGAGGCCATGGGTCAGGTTCTGACAGATCTGGAAAGGCTCAAGGAACTTCGGCGAGAACGCATTGTGGACGAAGCCGAATTCGAACGACTTAAGAAGATCATCCTGCGCAATGTGGATGGGGTGCAATGAATATCCTTATCGTGGAAGACGATGAGCTCTTGGGAGATATCCTTCGGGATTACCTGATTCAGCTCGGCCATGAAGAGGTCGTGGTGTCCAGGCGTGCCGAGGACGCCCTGCGCGTTTTCGGGAATCGGAAATTCGATTGTGCCTTTATCGACCTCAAACTTCCCGATACGGACGGCGTGCGCCTTTTGGGGCTTCTCAAGGAAAAAGACCGCACCCTGCCGGTCATCATGATGAGCGGGTACCCCACGATGGAGGCGACCATCGGGGCCATGAGGCTCGGGGCTTCGGATTTTCTGACCAAACCCTTCACCCTGCAGGACCTGGCCTTAGCCATGGAACGGGTGATGAAAGAGCGAAACCTTCTTTTGGAAAACCTGAGCCTCAAGCTGGAGTGCCAGGCCCAAGAGCAGCTCAAGGTGGTCAATAAGGAGCTGCAGAAAAAGATACGATTTCAAGAAAAGATCTTTCACGTCTCCCGAGTGATCGATGAAATCCGTTCCAGCGACGATTTGTATGCCACTATCTCGGAGCTGGCCTCTTCGGTCACGCCCGGCAAAAGGGTGGGTTTCTTCGTTTATCTTCCGGACCATCGCCGCGTCGCGCTCATTTCCCACAAAGGCTTTTCCAACGGCTCTATCCCCAAGATCCTCCCCGTCTCGGAGCACGCCCTACAGACTCTTTTAGCCCAGGAAGCCCTCCCCATCTGTACGCCCTTGAGCTCTTTGGTCGATGGATCACCCTCGGTCGGCCACGGTCAGGATTCGAAGGTGCGGGCCGAACCGGGGATCGCGGGAAGTGTGCCTCAAAGTTTTTACACAGAATCCATGGTGCTTGCGCAAGGCACCGGGGTTCTAGACGTGCCGTGCAGTGTGTGGCCATTGTGGATTCGGGGGGCGCTGTTCGGTTTTTTGGCGCTGTTTCACGACGAAAAAGGTCGGCATCCCGGAAGCGATGAAGAGGGACTGCTGGATTTCTTGGTCAAGAAAGCCGCCTTGGCTGTGGAAAACATGGCTCTTTACGAGAGCCTCATCAGCAATTTCTACGGGATCTTGCGTTCTTTGGTAAACGCGTTGGAAGCGAAAGACCCCTATACGGGGAAGCACTCGGAGCGGGTGACGCACATTGCCGTGGCGCTGGCCAAAGAAATGGCCGTCAGTGAGACGCATATTGAGATTCTCAATACCGTCGGGTATCTCCACGACATCGGCAAGATCGGCATGCCTGATGAAATTTTGAACAAGCCGGGTGCCTTGAGCGCCGACGAATACGAAATCGTCAAGAGGCACCCCGTCATTGGGGAATCGATCATCAAGGATTTGGGGCTGGGCGCCGAGGAGCGGGCCATTATCCGGCATCATCACGAGCGTTGGGACGGCAAGGGCTATCCTGATGGGTTGGCGGGTCGGGACATCCCTTTGCTCGCCCGGATTGTGGCGGTTGCGGACGCTTTCGACGCCATGACATCAAAGCGGGCCTACCGGGATTCCTTGCCCATGGAAAAGGCCGTCGCGGAACTTGTGAAGAATCGCCACAAGCAGTTCGACGCCGATGTGGTGGATGCCTTCCTTTCCAGTCTGGCCAAGGATTCTTTTTGGGGAAACCATGAACAACAGAGAATATTTGCGGGTACGCATCCCTGAATTGTCCGTCCTTTACAACGAACTGCCGCCGGGCGTATCCCCCCCGTTCTTTCTCGGCTTCGGCGAGCGCAGGGCACCCCAAGCGGATCACGACGGGGTCGTGGAAGATCCTGCCCTTGCGACCGTCATGGAATCCCTGGCGAAGCTGGAATCCAAAATCGACCGGATTCTCGGCCACTTGGAACGTCAAGGGGCAGCCAAGCCAGCCTATGCGCATCGGGGGCAGGTGATGGACATCAGCGGCGGCGGCGTGTCTTTCACCACAACCAGCCTTCACCCTGTCGGGGCGTATTTGGAATTGTGTCTCGTGCCACAGGTGGGCGATCCCCGTCCCATTTACGCCATTGGAAAGATTTGTTGGGTCGAACCCGGATCGGAAAAGGCCGCATGCGAAGCACACAATGTGGGGGTGAAGTTTGTGGAGATTGAGGAAGGGGATCGACAGGCCCTGATTCGACTGGTTTTCCAGTTGCAGCGTAAGGAGAAAGAATGTCGGTCCATGGGGGCCGAATCGCCGGAGAAGGGAAATGAACCTGGGTTCGTGGACCACGACCCATGCCGCAAGAGGGCATGAAAAGGGATGTTTTCATGACGCTCCTTACCAAACCGCCTAGAAGCAACTTTCCCTTGGAGGCATTGGCCGAATTGGACCGACCGGCGCACATGGGACGGTTGCTTCGAGGCCTCATTCACAACATCAATGGACCGCTCCAAAACATTTCCATGCTTATGGAGCTCATGGAGCGGAATCACGCCAAGCTGGAGGAACATCTTGAGGCTCACGGCGCCTCCGTGCAGGACGGGTGGCGACCGCTCTGTGAAGGGCAAAAGGGGCGCATGCAGCGGATCCTGGATCAGATCCGGGGTTTTTCCGAGATGCTCAAAGACTTTATGGTGCTTCAGGAGATTGAGACCACCGAATCCGAGCTAGAGTTGAACCTCATCCTCGAGAAGCTCAGCCGCATTTACCGTGCGGATCTTTTTTTCAAACACCACGTGACGGTGATCATGCGCCCTGCGGCCAAGGCGCCCCTATTGCGCCTCCGTGGACAGGATGTGGTGCCGGCCTTGAAGCATCTCGTGGAAAACGCCGTGCTGTCCATGAGAGCTTCGAAAGAGAAAACCCTAGTCCTTTCGACCGAGGTAACCGGGAACCAGGTGGTGGTTGAGGTGAGGGACACCGGATGCGGGTTGCCCAAGGACCGGTCCATGGAAGAGCTCTTTCAGCCCTTTGTCACGGCGTGGCCTGATGAGGTCCGATCGGCGGACAAGACCTCCCGACACTTTGGAATCGGGTTAACCTTGGCCCAAAAGCTTTTGGAACCCTACGGAGCTTCCATTTCGCTGAAGTCCGAAGAAAGCGGGGGCACTTCGGCGCGGGTGTTTCTTCCCACAGCGGGCACTTTTTTCCGGTAAGAGGGAAAATCTTTTCGCGGCTGCCTTCATGCCGCGCCAAGCCATCGGAGGTTTTCGGGCTCCCCAAAAGGGAGCCGTGCCATTGGCACAGGGATTGCTTCTTGGGGAGATACCGACAAACCTTCATTGTGGGAAAGGGTGTCTTCCGATGAAAATCGAGAACCTTCACGACCTGAGAAAGCTCGTTCACGGGGCGGACCCAAGGGCGCGAGAGTCGAGTTCGGGAGAGGCGACGTTCGAGCGTTTTCTGGACCAGGAGATGGCCGCGGTTCAAACGGGAACCATCGTCCAGGTTCCCGCGCCATCCTCTGCGGAGACTCAAGGTTTGCGAGGAGCGCCGGGCGCCGAAGCGGCGGGAGGGACGCCGCCCCTTTTTGAGGCGCTCACTGGAGTTCTGGACCGGCTGACGGACATGTGTTCCCAAGGCGTGGGGACGGCTCAGGACCTTGAGGCCATGGCTCAGGGGATCACGGATCTCGGTCATGCGGCCGATGAGGTGTTGCGTCGCACGCAGTCCTTGGCGGAGGACCACCCTGCAAGGCGCATTGCGGCAGAAGCACGGGTTTTAGCGTACGTGGAATCCGTCAAATGGCGCCGGGGGGACTACCTTGAGTTGGGCTAGGTTCATGCTGGGGCTTGCGGCCTTCCTCTGCAGCCTGACGTTGTGGCCAGGAGATTCGAGCACAGGTCAAAAGCGATGGACGGCGACGCCGAGCTTTGCCGAAGAGCTGGAAACGAAAGACGCCGTCATCTACAGAGCGCAACCCCAGGATGTGATTGGCGCTCAGGAGCAACGTTTGGAAGAAGAACACAAGCAGGCCGAATCGTGGGAGATGCTGCGGCGGCTCAGCATTGAAATCGAACGGCCCCAAACCCTTCGCCCACAACCCTTCCCCGCGTCTTCAAAACCGAAAGCCTTTCGTTAGAACCCCCCCCATTTTTTCTCTTAAGTGACCTTGTGCAAATGCCGATGAAACAAATGACGTCGGCGTCCGGAGATTCACGGCGCCAAAAGGAGTGAACCTGGAGTTGGAGATGGCCCTTTGGGGGAGGGAAAGTGCCGATGCAGCTTCTCTCTGAAAGCCTTTTCCAGAGGTTCAGCGCGCTGGTTTACCAGGAGGCGGGCATCAATCTCCATGACGGCAAGAAGGCGCTTTTGGAAGCCCGCCTCGCCAAGCGACTCCGCGCCACGGGGATTGGATCGCCCAAGGAGTACCTTGAATTTATTCTGTCCGAAGAGGGTCGTGAGGAATACGTCAAATTTTTCGACGCTGTGTCCACGAACCTCACGTTTTTCTTCCGGGAGCCCAAGCACTTTGAGTTCTTGGAGAAGATCGCTTTGCCGGAGATTATCGAACGAAGCCGGCGTGACGGAAGCTCAAGAATTCGCATTTGGAGTGCCGGTTGTTCCACCGGGGAAGAACCCTACAGCATTGCCATGACGGTGCTCTCCGCCTTGGATCATCCCGCACGTTGGGACTTTCGGGTCTTGGCTACAGACATTTCTACCCGTGTCCTGTCCACTGCCCGCGCCGGAGTTTACGAAAAAACCCGATTGACGCACGTCCCGGCAGCGCTGCGGCAGAGGTTTTTCGAACCTATCACCAACGGAGGATCGCCGAAGCAATATCGTGTTTCCGCGGAACTCATGAAAGTTGTCGCTTTTCGGCGATTGAACCTTATGGATTCCTTTCCGTTTTCCGGGCCGTTCGACGTGATCTTCTGTCGTAACGTCATGATTTATTTTGATAAAAAGACCCAGGAGTCTCTGATTCAAAAGATGTCGGCATATCTACATTCAGGGGGCTACTTTTTCGTCGGGCATTCCGAAAGTCTGACGGGTTTGAGACATGCCCTCAATTATGTCATGCCCGCGGTTTATAGGAAGCCATAGAGTCTCATGGCCCAGAGGACGTCTCACGGACTGAGAGAGAACCCATGAATCGTGTCGTTGTCGGTGTGGCGGATTTGGCGGTGAGCCGTGATCCTCAGGATGTGATCATCACGTACTCTTTGGGATCGTGTATCGCGGTGGTTCTCTACGATCCCAAGGTGTGTGTCGGAGGCATGCTTCATTACATGCTTCCCGAAGCCAGCACGGATCCCATAAAGGCCCAGACCAAGCCGGCCATGTTCGCGGATACAGGGATTCCGCTGCTTTTCAAGGAAACGTACAAATACGGCGCGACCAAAAAGAGCCTCATCGTCAAAGTTGTGGGGGGCGCCCAAATCTTGGATGAAGACGGAGTTTTTAACATCGGCAAGCGAAATTACATGATGCTTCGAAAAATTTTTTGGAAAAACAATGTGTTGATTGCCGCCGAGCATGTAGGGGGCAACGTGAACCGGACCGTCCGTTTGGAAATGGCCACCGGCCGCGTGTTCCTCAAGGTTTCGGGGCTCGGGGAATTCGAACTGTAGGGCATAAAGGGAAGACGGCGATGGCCTACAATGTCATGATTATCGATGATTCCAAGTCCATGCGTCACGTGATCAAGAAAGTTTTAAAGATCAGCGGCTTGGAGATCGGGGAAATCATCGAAGCCGGCAACGGCCAAGAGGCCTTGGATCAGCTCCAGGACCACTGGGTCGACATCATTTTGAGCGACATGCATATGCCGGTCATGGACGGCATGGAGTTTCTCAGGCGTTTGGGAACCCATGCGGATTTTCATGATGTCCCGGTGGTCCTTGTGACGACGGAAAGGAACGAGGAAAGGCTGGCGCAAGCCATGGCTTTGGGGGCTCGAGCCTACCTTTCCAAGCCGTTCCAGCCGGAGGAGTTTCGTTCTCTGGTCCTGAAGCTTCTGGGGGTGGAAAATGGATGGGAGTTGGCACAAAGCGATGAGGGCTGCGATTTCTGAGGTGTTGGAAACCATGTATTTCACGGACGTGGTTTTTCAACAAAAAGGTCTCGAGGAGCCTTTCCCGGGCTGGGAAACGGTCATTGAGGTGCGGTCGGCGGACGAGAGCGCTACGGTACGTCTCAAGGTCATCTTCGGGGAAACTTATGCCCGCGAGCTGACGGGGAACATGCTCGGACTGGATCCGGAAGGGCTTCAGGAAGAGGATGTGCGCGACGCCATGCAGGAGCTGGCCAATATGGTGGCCGGAAGCTGCGTGGTCCTCTTGGGGCCGGAAAAATGGCGGCTGGGTCTTCCCCGGGCGGACCGCGCTCTGGTTGTTCCCCCCGTCGCCAACTCCTCGGTTGCCATGTGGGCCTCAGGGACCTTTGCCGGATGGGCATCGTGTCAAAGGGTGTGAGGGTTTTATGAATCCCATTCGCGTGCTTATTGTCGATGATTCGGCCATTGTTCGCAAAATTTTTACGCAGGAGCTGAGCAAGTATCCGGACATCGAGGTGGTGGGCGCCGCACCGGACCCTTATGTGGCCCGCGATAAAATTGCCCGGCTGCATCCCGACGTCATCACGCTGGACGTGGAAATGCCCAGAATGGACGGCCTGACCTTTTTGAGAAAACTCATGAAGTACCATCCGACGCCGACCATTATCGTCAGTTCCTTGACGCCGAAGAACAGCGAAATGGCTCTGGAGGCCCTGGAGATCGGCGCGGTGGAGGTGTTGGCCAAGCCGGGAGGATCTTATTCTGTCGGGGATATGAGCGTCCAGCTTGCGGAAAAGATCCGTGCGGCGGCACGGGCTCGAAACTATGTCGCCAAGCCCCGTCAGGACCCCTCGAACGTCGGGACGGCACCGACGCGGCCGACCCCTATGGCTTTGTCCCAGACCACCCACAAGGTCATTGCCATGGGAGCCTCCACAGGGGGAACGGAAGCTTTGAAGGCCGTTTTGATGGAAATGCCGCCCAACAGCCCCGGGATCGTCATCGTCCAGCACATGCCGCCCAAGTTCACCACGGCTTTTGCCAAACGTTTGGACGGATGCTGTGCCATTCAGGTCAAAGAGGCTCAAGATGGGGATTCGGTCCGCCCTGGGTTGGCTCTCATTGCACCGGGCAATGAGCACATGGTTTTGAAGCGAAGCGGCGCGCGCTACTACGTGGAAGTCAAAGACGGGCCCTTGGTGTGCCATCAAAGACCGTCCGTGGACGTGCTTTTCCACTCGGTGGCGCGTTACGCCGGCCCCAATGCCGTGGGCGTGATCATGACAGGGATGGGCCGCGACGGCGCCAAGGGGCTGTTGGAAATGCGGCAAAACGGAGCCCGCACCATTGCTCAGGACGAAGCCTCATGTGTGGTCTTTGGAATGCCCAAAGAAGCCATCCGGATGGGGGCTGCGGAAACGGTCGTCCCGTTGGAGTCCATTCCGACGGCGATTTTCAGAGCTTTGGAGGAAAAGAGTCCCGTTGTGGAGAGGGCGACTTCTTAGCTTTGTCGAGGGCCGGGCAAAGGGTTCTGATGAAACAGCGATCGAAAGGGGCTCGCCCAAGAGGGGCTCGTCGTGAGGTGTTATTTTAAAGCAGAGCAAAGGAGTTGAACCGTGGCGTACAAGGATATGAAGGTTTTGGTCGTGGATGATTTCGCCACCATGCGCCGTATTGTCAAGAACATCCTGAGGGAGCTGGACTTCAAGGATATCGTGGAGGCGGAAAACGGTGCGGCGGCCGTAAAAATTTTGGAGTCTCAAGACATCGATCTGATTGTCTCCGACTGGAACATGCCCAAAATGACCGGCCTGGATCTGCTCAAGTGGGTTCGGGCCAACGAGAAAACCAAGAATTTGCCGTTTCTCATGGTGACGGCGGAAGCGCAAAAGGAAAATGTCGTCGAAGCCGTGAAGGCCAAAGTCAGCAATTACATCGTCAAACCCTTTACGGCTGCAGTCCTTGCCGAGAAACTGGCCAAAATCCTTCCTCAGAACTAACCGGGGGACGCCATGACCGTCGAACTCGCTTCTTCGGAACCCTTGGAGGTGTTACTGTGCCGCTTGGCCGCCGGTGTCGTGGCGGGGCCCGATGACCTCATGGGCATTGGGGAATGCCTCAATATTATTGAACACATTGAAGCCCACAAGAGCACGCCGGATTCCTGGAAAAAAGACCTTGAGGCGGTCAAGGGGCTCTTTCGGGGGATCATCCTTGAAGAATCGGCGGATCCCTTGGCGGACTGGGAAGAGATTCGGAATGCTCTGAAAAAGTTTTCCGGAAACGGGCAGAGAGAGGCTCCGGCTGGCGTGGAGGCTTCATCGCCGGAGCCGACCGATGGGCCGCAGCAGAGGCAGTGTTCTCTGGAAGCGGTC
Source organism: uncultured Desulfosoma sp. (assembly GCA_937960435.1). GTDB lineage: Bacteria > Desulfobacterota > Syntrophobacteria > Syntrophobacterales > DSM-9756 > Desulfosoma. The sequence continues at coordinate 35,698 of CALGPN010000054.1, read as the reverse complement.
GTCGAAGAAGGCGAACCTTCCGAGCCCGCCTCGGAAGATGTCCGGTTGGACGATGCGGAACTCATCAAAGATTTCATAGAAGAAGCGAAAGAGCATCTCGCGTCCATTGAACTGAACATCATGGCTCTGGAAGCCGATCCCGCAGACAAAGAAGCCATTAACGCCGTCTTTCGGCCTTTCCACTCCATTAAAGGCGTCGCCGGTTTTCTCAACCTTCGCTCCATCCATCACCTCAGCCACGAAGTGGAAAACCTTTTGGACGAGGCCCGTTCGGGTGCCATCGAGGTCACCGACGCGGTCATCGACATTGTGTTGCGAGCGGTGGACATCCTCAAGGTGCTTCTTCAGGAACTCGAGGCCGCCCTGGGATGCGGGCATGGGAAGCTTTCGACCGGGTTGGTGGAAAGTTTTCTGAAACGGTTGAGGGCCTTTGACCCGCAACACCCTCCTGTCGGCGGTAAGGCCGAAAAGCCGCCCAAGGTCGGTGAGATCCTTGTGCAAAAGGGTCTTGTGGAGCTTGAAACCGTCGAACAAGCCGTCGAAGAGGCCAAGCAGAGAGGGAAAAAGGTCGGCGAAGTGCTGGTTGAAGAAGGGGTGCTCAGTCCCCAGGACGTGGGCATGGCCCTTCGAGACCAGCGCCGTTTTCAGGAGAGCACGGCGTCGGTTCGGGTAGATACCGTCAAACTGGACAATCTCGTGGACATGGTCGGCGAATTGGTCATTGCCCAATCCATGGTGCTCCAGAACCCCGAGGTTCAGGCAATCAAAGACCAGAAATTCCAAAAGGATTCCGTGCAGCTGAGGCGTATTACGGCGGAACTGCAGCGGATTTCCATGTCCCTTCGGATGGTCCCCATTAAGAGCACCTTCCAGAAACTCATCCGTTTGGTTCGCGATCTCTCGAAAAAGTCCGGGAAAGACGTCCGTCTGGAAATGCGGGGCGAAGACACCGAAATCGACCGCAACATGGTGGAAGAGATTTACGAGCCCTTGGTGCACATGATTCGAAACGCCGTCGATCACGGATTGGAATCTCGCGAGGAAAGAATCGCGAAGGGCAAAGATCCATGCGGGACCATTTTTCTGAGCGCCGAGCAGAAAGGTGGAAATATCATTATCGAGCTGCGAGATGACGGGCGGGGTTTGGACGCCGAAAAAATCCGGGCCAAGGCCGTGGAACGCGGGCTCATTGGAGCGGATGAGGTTTTGGAAGAAAGGGCCTTGTTTGACCTTATCTTTCACCCCGGGTTTTCTACCAAAGACGAGGTCACGGACGTTTCCGGGCGCGGCGTGGGCATGGACGTGGTTCGGCGCAGCGTGGAAGAACTGCGCGGCAAGCTGGAGGTGAGCAGCGTCAAAGGTCAGGGCACCCGTTTCGAATTGAAGCTGCCTCTAACCATGGCCATCATCGACGGCATGGTGATCTGCGTCGGTCCGGAACGCTATGTGGTTCCCACGGTGGCCCTGCGGGAATCCTTGAGGCCTTCGCGGGAATCCTACCTTACCGTTCACGGGTCGGAAGAAATGATCAAAGTTCGCAACCAGCTGATGCCGCTCATCCGCCTTCACAGGATGTTCGGCGTCGAGCCTCGGTATCCCGACCCGTGGGACGCCCTGATTCTTGTCGTGAGCGAAGATCAGAAATCTTATTGCCTTTTGGCGGATGAAATCGTCGGACGGCAAGAAGTGGTCATCAAGAGCCTCGGGGCCGGATTGCGTCATGTGAAGGGACTTTCGGGCGGGGCGATCCTGGGGGACGGCAAGGTTGCATTGATATTGGACGTGAAAGGCATTGTCAGCGTCTTCGAAGAGGGTGGACACCATGGATATGATCGGCAAAGACGAGTGGCATGATCTCTTGCAGCTTGTGGCGGATGTGGAAAAAGCGGTCGCGGGTATAGGTTCGGATCGCGAGCCAGCCTGGGGTCGCTGCGCCGACGCGCTGAAAACATTAAGCAGCACGGCGGCCATGCTCGGCATGGAAGGACTCGCCAAGGCGGGCGGCGCCCTGGAAGCCCATCTGGAACAAAAAGTGCGAGGCAACGGCAACGTCTCGGACGAAGCGACGGCAGTCTTTCAATTCGCGGTCAATGCGCTCATGGAAAGCATGCAGCGGGCGTGCCGATCCGAGGCCGCGCGGGACATTGACCCCCAAGAAGTCCTCTCCCTTGTGGAAAATTCCGATGACACCCTCGACGCTGGCGGCGCGGATTCAAAGACAACCCCATCTCCCTCGGAGGACAGCGCCGATGAGGACGCCATCATCGATCGGCTGGTGGGGGTTCCGTCACCGAGCGCGGCTCCGCCGGGGGGCCTCGCGGAGGACCAGGCCTTGTCCTCTGTGGACGAGTTCTGCCAACGCTTCCCCGGAGCCGTGTGCCATATGGACGACAAGGACGGAGTGCCCGTGGCCAGGATCGAAGTCCCCTTAACTCCGGAGACCCTCAACCGATTGGCGGTGCTCCTCAATCCGGCCGGAAGGCTGGAAGATCTGCGCCTTAAGGTGTCCGAAGAGAACAAATTTGCCGCGACCGTCCTGGAGGCCATCAAAGACTTCATGCAGGCCCTTTCCGACGGTGACCTCCAAAAAGCGCAAAATATTCTCGCCGAGCTCGCCGAAAGTCGTCATTCCGGTTTGTATCAAGAAATCGGAGGGATTGCGCGGGCGCTGCACAATTCTTTGCGGGATTTCTTACGCGCCATGGACCCTTCGCTTCGGGAAATGGTGGAAGAAAAGATCCCCGACTCGGGGAATCGACTGGAGCACATCATCAAACTGACCGAAGCGGCGGCCAACACGACTTTGGATCACGTGGAAACGTTGCAGAAAAGAAGCGAAAAGGACCAAGGACGGCTGAAAGCCATAGAGGAAACGCTGGAAGGGCTGCATCCGGTCGGTGAGACCGCTCAAAAGAAACTGGCAGAGGTTTCGGCAACGGTTCGTGAACTTTTGGAGTCGGCCCGTCAGAGCGACGAAGATTTGATCACGATCTTGACGGCCCAAGATTATCAAGACCTCACGGGCCAGATTATTCTGAAGATCATGGCGCTCCTCGAGGATTTGGAAACCAAACTGGTTCAGCTCATCGCCAAGTTCGGGGTCAAGGTGGACAAAGCGAAGAAGGCCAAGGAGGAACTCTACGGCCCCGCCCATGAGGCGATGGAGGATGCCCTGCATTCCCAGAGCGACGTGGACGCGCTCCTTGCGGAATTCGGTTTTTAGAAGCTGCGTCGATAAAATGGAGGCCCGCCCCACTCATATGTCATTCGGTGGGGAGGGCTTCTCCCCCATCAGCCTGCAGACCCTCCAAAGGTAGGAAAGTAATGGGAAACCAAGGGCTTGGCACAAGGGTGCTCAGGAGGGCTCTTTTAACAGAAGCCCTGGGCCAAAGAGCACGGTTGTGGTGTCAGGACGCCACGACACAGTTCCGCCCTTGCTTTTTGGCTTGATACAAGGCCGCATCGGCGCGCTCGAAAAGTCCCTGCGGCGAGTCATCATTCGCCTGCGTCTCCGCCACCCCCACACTGATGGTCAAGGGAATTCTTTGCCCTTCGTAAAGAAAGCGGGTTTTTTCCACACAAAGCCTCAATTTTTCCGCAACAGCCAAGGCCGCGTCTTTGGAAACGCCGGGCAGAATGACCGCGAACTCTTCGCCGCCGTAGCGGGCGAAGAAATCGGGTTTTCTCAGGACGGCGCCGATGCGCCGTGTCACTTCCTTGAGGCATTGATCTCCAGTCGTATGACCGTAGGCGTCGTTGACGTGTTTGAAATGGTCCAGATCGATCATCAGCAGGGAAAACCCTTGGCCGTAGCGGCGGAACCGGTGAAATTCCTCCAGGAGCCGTGCATCGAAAGCTCTCCGATTGTGAATGCCCGTTAAAGAATCCCGGACGGCCTGTTCTTCCAAGAGGCGGGTTTTTTCCCGCATGTTGGAAATTTCATGCTTCATCTTTTTGAGGACCTGTTGGAGTGACTCCGTGTTCTGCCCTGAAGAGCGATGCCGCGCTTCATCCTGTTCGCGTTTTTCTCTGAGAAACCTCTTGATGGTGGCGAGCTTAGATTCCACAACGGTTTTGAGTTCTTCAAGAGTGCGGATCAGATTGACCGAATCGTGCATCTCTTTCATTTGCCCGTCGATGGCCGCGTGAAAGACGTCGTTGGCTTGTTTGGTTTCTTGGTTGTGACGGGCCGTCGCGTGGACCATGGATTCCATTTCCACGAGGTCTTGCCCGATTTCGGTAAAGAACCTGGCCACGCGGGATCTTTCCGTGGTGACGGAGTCATTGAGCTGTCGGGCTAAATCGGCAACGCGTCGAGTGCCCACGAGAAGATCGTCGAAAGATCGGCATGTGTCCAAGTGATGGGAGACGCTTTCCCAGCTTTGCCGATAGGCCTCCCCGAAATCGCAGCGCAAGGAATCCATCAACATCCGATGCGCGTTAAGAAATTCGGGCAAGAGGCGGGAAGGGGAATCTGAGGTTTTGAGCGTCTCGGATGCCCTTCCCGGATCGGCGGTGGATCCGGCGTCGCAGAGCTCCTGCAAGGACAAAGTCTTCATGTGCTGAATGTCTCCTTCTACCGTACTCCAGTCCGGGTCGGTGACCAGCCGGTCTTTAAGCGCATCGAGGGCTTTGCCCATTTGGGGGTTCGCATAAGGCTTCAGAAGAGACATCATGTGAAACAGCGACCGCTTAAAAATTTCCGACAGATGTTCTTTTTGTTGCTGCAGGTCGATGACATCCCGCATCAGCTCATTTTTCTGACATCGGATGCGCCGGACTTGTTCCCTCAAGGCTTCCATCCGTTGTGCGGTGGACCCGTTGCCGTCACAAACTGTAGGACTGTTCGGCATGGCCTTCTCCGTCGTCTTCTAAGCTCTTCTATCGCTTCTCTAAAAAAGGAACTGCGGTGCTTTTTTCCTGGAAAAGCCGGCATGAGTATCCCGATGCGGCGAACACGGCCCGGCTGGGATGTTGACGGCTTCTGATCCCCCACGCGCGGCAGCCGTAGGGGGTGTGCGGATCCCACGTCAAGGCAAAATGAATGCACCGTGGGCAGTAAATGGAGGATGACTCCTGCGTTGACGGCGACATGGCGCTTCGTGGTCCTCTTTGCTTTGGTGGAATAACGCGTGCGCTGCTTAGGCCCTCACATTGCCGAATCCAAAGCACATGGCATGCCAAAAGGAGCCTTCTAGCAAGCCTTGTGGTGGAGCCGGAGGATGAAGCTTTCGGAGGCGGAAGTTTTTTCTCAAGTTCCTGGCAAAAACTTCCGATATAGAAAGCGAGGGAGGAAGTCGGCGATGGTTGTCACGGATTACCATGTGCAGAGTGTTCTTCGAACCTACACCCGCCAATTGCAGCGGTCGCGCCTGGCGTCGGTGTTGAGCGGCGGGGAAAAGGCGGAGCGTCCTCCTGAGGAAAAGGTGTCCATCTCGGAAGAAGCCCGGCGTCGGCTGATTCGTGATCACGTGACCAGCCAAGTTTTGGGAAAACAAAAACTTGACGTGGACGGCGAAAACTTCGAGTGAAAAGACGAGCTTCGTGGTGATTTCACAAGATCGTTGGCGCCGCGACGTAAAGGATTGAGGCAATGGATATCAAAAAACTTGGAAGCTACATGGCCGGCACAACCCCTGTGCAGCAAAACCGTCCCGTGAGACCCGAAGAGCAGGCCGTTCAGGTTCCCAAAAACCTGGAAGCCCAAGAGACGGAAGACCGGGTGCAGTTCTCCAGGGAAGCTCTTGAGCTGGCCCGGCAACGGGTCATGATGGATCGCGAAGAGATCCGCACCGAAAAGGTGGAAGCCCTGCGCCAAAAGATCCTTGATGGGACCTACACGGTCGATCCGAAGAAAATTGCCGCCCGCATGCTGGATGAGATCATCTGAAAAGTCTTTTTGTTGAGTCATGAAATTGACATCATAGGGGCCCGCCTGTGCGTCGTTAATCTGACACAGGGGGCTCATCCGTTGGAAACCCTCGGGCTTTTTCACGCGCCCGAGGGTTTTTTTAAGGTGCCGCGGGATGTGTGCCCTTTCATCCCCGAGGGATTTCAAAGACTCGTTACAAGAAGGGCGAGGGAGACGGCGTTTTGGGTTAAATGTAGCGCACGAGGCTCAAGTCTTTGAGCGCAAGGGTGGATTTCAGGGCGGCTTCCAAGGCGATCTGATGGGTTTGCAGCCGGCTGATGGCGTCCAGAAGATCGGTCTCCCGAAGGTCGGAAAGATTCTGTTGCCGCTGTACCGTAAGTTCATCGAGGGCATCCCGGCGTCTTTGCAGGCTTTTGATGCGGGTGCCGACCGTGGCGGAGAGAGCCCGAAGGTTTTCCATGGCATCGTCCAGGGCGCTCAGGGCCGCGGTGATGCCATTGGAATCGTCGTTTTGAATGTGGATTTTAAGTGTTTCCAACGTATTCATCACATCTGGGATGATCTCCGAAAGATCGGAGGGCACCGTCAATGCCTGGGAAAGTTCCCCCAGGGGCAGCTGCAGCGGGTCGTCTTCGGGACGCGACGGATCCCAGACCCATGTTGCCGTCCCCTCATTCCAGATCGGTTTCCCGCCGAAGACGCTTTGGCCGTTGTATTTTTCCGATACGATGGAGGCAAGTTCCTCCTGGAGCTGACCGAGTTCTTCCACAAAGGCGGTTTTTTCTTCAAGGGAGTTGGGGGTGTTTGCGGCAATGCCGATTTCTTTGGCCCTGATGAGTAAATCATGGGCATGGTTCAGCCCGCCGTCAGCGACGCTCAGCATCCCCATGGCGAAATCGATATTGTTTGTGTAACGTTCCATGCGCTGGAGCGCCTGCTGCACATCCAAGGATCGCGCCCACGCCGAGGGGTCGTCATGGGGGTTGTGGAGCCGCACGCCGCTGGCGATGTCTCGGCTCAAGCGGCCGATATTGTCCTGCTTTCTCAGGATGTCTCGAGTCGTTGTTCCGTACATCAAAGGAAGGGTCACGCGCATGGCTTCTGCCCCTCATTAGACCATATTGATGGCGGTCTGGATCATTTCGGCGGTTTGTTGGACGAGTTTTGCCGCCGCTTGAAAGAGCTGTTGATGTTTGATCAGTTCCACCATTTCCTCGTCCAAGGAAACTCCGCTGACGCTTTGCCTCTGAGCGTTCAGTTGCTGTGCCAAGGAGTCTTGCAAGAGATATTGGCTGGAAGCCGATTGCACGGAAAGCCCCACGTTCTGGCTGAGCTGGGTGAGGTGTTGGCCCAAGGTGAGTCCCCCCAGAGAGTCAAGGGATTGGGTCTCCAGGGATAGGACGGCGCGGGCCAGGGCGTTGGACGACTCACTCAGGGGATTGTCCGTGAGGCGAATCTCCGACGCCCTCGTGAAATCGTTGTCGAAAAAGTAGGCTGCGGGGGTTCCGAGGACCTCGTCGTAAATTTCCTTGAAACCCGTAACCAGGGCCTCGGCAAACCGATCCAGGGCATCCCCCCACCCGTCGACCTTTCCGAGTGCGGTCACGAGAGCCCCCGTGGATCCCTTAAGGGCATCTTCCACGACATTTCCGGTTGCGTCGAATTGGGCGACGATTTGACCGGAGTCTTGAACCCGGATCGCCAGGGCCTCGGCGTCTCCCGTCATTTTCAGCTCCGCCGCGTATTCCGTGAAAAGGACAAGCGGAGTTCCATCTTCAAGAAAAACGTTGAGCGTGCCTCCAGTCCCGTCTTGAGTCGTGAAGTGCACGTATTGGGAAAGCTCCTGCAGGGTCTGGAAACGCTGATCCCTGAGGTCGTTGGCCATGAAGGTCGGGGTCTCCGAACGCTGGATCTGTTGGTTGAGATCCCGAATTTTGACGAGGAGCCCATTGACGGTCGAAAGGTGATCGCCGAGCTCCGTCAGGATCCCTTCGCGGCTTTGCTGGAGTTGGGTGGCTGTTTGGTTGATCATGGTGCACAGGTTGCGGCCGCATTCCACAACCAGGGCTTGTTCCGAGGTCCCTTCCGGGTTTTGGGCTAAGGTGTTCCATGCGTTCCAAAAATCGTTCAGCGTGGCGTAGAGGCCCGAGTCGCCGTCGTCGGAAAGATAGGTCTCCGCCGCCGTGAGGATGCGCTCCAAGGTGCCGTAATAAGCGCTTTGCGACGAAGCCCCCAAGTAGCGCCCCTCCAAAAAGGCGTCCCGTTGTTGAACGATCCGATCCAGCCGGGCTCCGGCTCCGATCCACCCTGCACGTCCCAGGATGGCTCCCTGGGTGACGGTCGGGGCTTTCTGACGGGAGTAATTGGGGTTTTCCGCGTTGGCCACGTTGTGGGACGTGGTCTGAATCTGCACCTGGGCGTTTAAGAGGGCGTTCTTGCCAATTTCCAAGGCGGCGTTCAGACCGGCCATGTCTATGCCTCCGTGCTCAGGCCGCACCCCTTGAGCGCGGGCAGGGCATTGGGGGTCCCACGCCCGTAGGTTTGGGGCACCATGATGGAGAGCAGCTCTTGGTGAACGGAAAGAAGGTCCGCAATGTAGCGGCCGTTGGCATCATTGAGGGCTTCGATCTGCAGGAGGATCTCCTTGAGATCGACCCACGATTCCCAATCCCGACCTGCGGGTTCGGATGATGGCTCGTTACGACGGAAATCCCGAAGGCTTTGGGAAATCCTACGGGCAAGGGCTTCCTTTTCGGGAAGAATTTCCAACAAGCCGCCATGATTCCTTTGAGTTAGGAGAAGGGTTTCTTGCCGGAGCAATTCGAGGAGCTGCTGCGCCATCGCCCGCACCGTATGAGCGGGGTGTTCCGTGCGATTTGGTCCGTTGTGTGTCATGGGAACTCTCCCAAAAGGCTTGGAGGGTAAAGCCTTTTTACCGTTTCACTAATACAAGTCGGCAGAATCCCTTAAAAACTTCACGAAAATCCGCGGTCCTCAACGCGGCTCATGCCTCCTTTTCACCAGGGGTTCCAGGGATTGATAAAGCCATCGGGCCAAGCCCAAAGATTCCTGGCGACTCCAGACGTCGGCGATGCTTTCGTCCAGCATGGATTCATAAAGCCCCATGGCCTGGTCCGGTTCTTCATCCCGGAGAACCGAGGCCCGCATGGATTTCACGAGGTTCGCCGCCAGGATGCTCTCGAAATCCATGCATGCTTGCTTAAGCCGGAGCTTTTCTTTGTCCCTGTTTTCGGAAGGCGGCAGAGTTTGCGTTCCATGAACGACGGTGATCGACGGCATCAAGGTCTCCTATTTGATCTTTTCGAAAATAATTTCCACCCGGCGATTCAACTGGCGGCCTTCGGGCGTGTCATTGGAAGCCAGAGGCTGGGTGTCCCCATAACCGCCCAGGGCCACTTTCTCCGGGGGGACGTGTGCCTGTGTCACGAGATACTCCAGAACCGCGCTGGCTCTGGCGAGAGCCAGTTCGTCATTGGAGCCGAAGGCGGCGCTTTTGACGGGCACATTGTCGGTATGTCCGTCCACATGAGCCTTGTAGGAAGCTTCATTGAGAAACTTTGCGAATTTGTCCAAGATAGGATAAGCGCTGGGCTTCAGAGTGGCACTGCCGCTTTCGAAAAGCAGTTGGTCCCCGAAAATAAAAGAGAAATCGCCGGGGCTCCACCTTTTCTTGACCAAGAGGGCGTTGCCTGAGGAGACGATCAATTTGAAGTCTTTTTTCCATGGGGTCTTGGAAATTTCGTCCAATTTGCGCACATCCGCGATATAAACGCTTTTCAGGCTTTTCATGATATCCTGGATCACGATATCCGGATTGTGGCGAATCTTTTGCCATTGCTTAAAGAAAAGAATTCCGCTGGTCTTGTCGAAGTTTTGAAACGTGCTTCGGATAGCCTTCTCGTTCATGGACGACATACTGAGGAGCAACACGAAAAAGGTGAGGAGCAGCGTGGACAAGTCCGAAAAGGTGACCATCCATGAAGCGCTGCCGCCGCCTTCGTCTCCCCCTTTATTCTTCTTTCTGGCCATGGCCTCCGATCCTTATCCGCGGCTTCCCTGAGGAGTCTTCGGGGTTTGGGCTCCCTTGTTTTGAACCTCAGGAGTTTTTTCCGTCATGGGGAATAAGCGGAAGAAGAAATTTTTGTAGTTGAAAAAGGGGTGGGATTGAGGTTCTTCATGAAGCAGGGTGGCCGGTAGGTTCCGGCTGTACGTGAGAACAAGCTCCACCCTTTGGTTTCTGTCTCGAAGATGGGGGTATTGGCTTCCATCGACCAGCGGCCTGTAGAAACTAAACCCGTGAGCGCTCATGCGTGAGGGGTCCAGCCCTTGGGAAAGCAGATACCGATAGACGGCCATGGCTCTTTTGGCCGAGATCGTCCATGAAACTTTTTCCCAGCCGGGGGTTTCGATTTTTTCGAAGCGATCCGTATGACCGCCGATTTCAATTTCTCGCGAGTCCCGTGCCAGATAGGGAACGAGTTGGGACAGATATTGGCGGGCGCCGGGCCTGAGGTCGAACGAGCCGGGTTCGAATAAAATTTTCTGATTGAGCACAAGGGTCAGAGATTCGTCTTTCTTGATGATATCCACCTCTTTTTCCAGCTCGTTTTTCATGGTCACTTCGCGAAGCATATCGAAATTGAGCATGTTTTTTTCCATGGGGGATTCGAATTCGCTGATGTCCATCCCTTTGGGCGTGCCGATGGCCGAGCGTCCTCCCGGCAGGAAGCCGAAGGCGCCTACCAAGGAATTCAGCGCCTGCTTCTGCCGGGTATTGTCCAAAACGGACATGCTGAGCAGGAGCACGAAAAAGGTGAGCAGCAGTGTGCATAGGTCACAGTAGGTCGTGAGCCAGCCGTCGGCCGGGGGGCCTTCATCTCCGCGGGATTTTTTTTTCTTAGATGATTTCGAGTTCGGCATGGAGGGCTCCCGCAGCCTTGATGGCTTGAAGGATGGTGATGATGTCTCTTGGGGTGGCGCCGATGGCGTTAAGCCCCTTGATGACTTCTCCGATGGTGGTGCCCCCGCTCAGCACGTTGAGGGTCCCTTTGCCCTCCTGCACCTGGACCGTAGACTGAGGGGTCACCACGGTTCTCCCCTGACTGAAGGGCAGAGGCTGCGAGACGGCGGGCTGTTCGCTGATTTGCACCGTCAGGTTGCCGTGGGCGACGGCTACGGGGGAGATCCGCACGTTTTCTCCAAGCACGATGGTTCCGGTGCGTTCATTGATTACCACCTTGGCGGGGGTGTCGGGGCTGATGTCCAGGGTTTCCACTTGAGAAATGAGGCCCACAATGTCTGAGCGATAGGACGGCGGCACATCGAGCTGAACGGTCGTCGCATCCACGGCTTTGGCGTAATGGCCTCCCAGAGCCAGGTTGATTTTGCGGGCGGCGTGGTCCGCGGTGGTGAAGTCCGGAGCGTTCAAGACCAGGTCCAGTCGATCCAACCCGTCAAAGGGGACGGAAAATTCCTGTTCCACCACGGCGCCCTGGGAAATGAATCCCACGGTGGGGTGGTTCTTCTGGACCGAACTGCCGCTGGCACCGGAGGCGGAAAACCCGCCTGTGGAGACCGGGCCTTGAGCTACGGCATAAACCTGGCCGTCGGGACCCTGCAGGGGGGTCATGAGCAGGGTGCCCCCTTCCAGGCTCTTGGCATCCCCGATGGAAGAAACCTGCACGTCGAGCTTGGTTCCGATACGGGCGAAAGGGGGGAGTTTTGCCGTGACCATGACGGCCGCGACGTTTTTGACCTTGATGCTGTCCGGTTCCACATGGATGCCCATGCGGTCCAAAAAATTCGCCAGAGTGCTCGTGGTGAACTGCGTCTTGTTGTTGTCTCCGGTGCCGTTCAAGCCGATGACCAGCCCGTAACCGAAAAGGGCGTTGGGACGAACCCCCATAAATCGGGCCACGTCTTTAATCCGCGCCGCGAAGGCTTGGGGGGCCGAGCCCATGAGCAGGCTGCCTAGGAGGGCAATGGTCCACAAACGGCGTTTCATGGAAGACGCCTTCTCCTTTCTAGAAAGGCAAAACCATATCGAGAAGTTGCCCGAGAAATCCCGGTTTCTGTTGGCGGCTGATGGGCCCCTTGCCCACGAAGAAGATTTTGGCTTCGGCGATGTTTTGGGACAGCACGGTGTTGTCCCGGGTGATGTCCATGGGGCGCACGACCCCTTCCAAGATGATCTGCTGCAGTTCGTCGTTGACCTTCGTCCAGCGGGATCCCCGAATCACCAGATTCCCGTTGGGCAAGATGTCGGTGACCGTGGCCGTCATATAGGCCGTCATGGAATCCGACTTCTTGGTGCTGCCCTTGCCCGTAAAAGTATTGTCGAAACTCAACCCGTAGCCGGTCTTGTTCACGGGTTGGAGGATCGTCTGGGATGGTGTGCTCAGGCCCATGAAACTCCCCTCGCCGCTGTATTCCCGCACACGGCTCGTGGACGTGGCGGCTTCCTTGGTGGCTTTCGATTGTTCACTCACCATGATGGTGACAATGTCACCGACGCGGTGCGCCTTGATGTCCTGGAAAAGGGATTCATGGCGAGCGTTCCACAGAGATCCTGTCGGCGCCGTCTTGGGCTGGGAGGCCGTCCGAGAAGGGCTGAATTCCTCTTGAAGCGACGGGGGCGGCGGCAAAGGCGTGTTGACTGCCGGGGCATTCACGCTGTGATTTTGGGCGGCGCAGCCCCACCCTCCAAGGCAGAAGGCGGCCCCCAGGCCAAGGAGAATTTTTTTTGCCGAGCGTTTTCTCAAATCCCGTCCCATAATTGTCCTCATTAGAGCGTTGCGTAGCACGTGTGCGTTCTAAGGGTTCAGGGTCACGGTGCTTTCATCCAGAACCTTCGCCTTGAGTGTCTTTTGAGAGGCCGCATTTACCACCCGGATCCAATCGCCTTCAGCCCCGCTTTCCTTCGATTCCCCTTTGGCGGTCAGCTTGAGAGAACCGTCCTGATAGAGAATGGTCACGGGTTTCCCGGCCGTGACACACAAGGGCTTGTCCACAAAAGCCGTTTCTATGGCCTGCCGGGCGTTCACGGGGCGGATGAGCCTCTTACCCACGAGCTCTTCCATCCGCGTGGCATAGGTGCGTGAGGCATCGGTGAGAATGATTTCCCGAAATTCCAGGTGCTCCGGCCCAAGGATCGTGTCTCGGCGCAAATTCTGCCGCGCGTGGAGCACTGTTTTTCGCACGGTCACTTTGCCGGCGACCCTTAGACTGCGAACTTTGCGCCCTTCAACAAAAAAATGGATCGTCAAGGGGACGACGCCTAAAAAGGATGTCTCCGATGGGGCCTCGATCTGGTACGTCACCTCGCCGTCAGGGACGGCGGCAAGACCCGAGATGACGATGTCTCGAATCTCCATTTCCGCAGGATCCCATGGGGCATGGTCTCGAATGTAAGCCCGGTAGAGCTCTTCAATGCGTTGAGGATCAACGTCTGCTGCTTTTCGGCGCAGGAGGATGCGCTCCGGAATAGACAGGAACACCCGCTCGGGGTCTACGCCGAGAGAGGCCAGGACATTTTTGAGGTAGGGGCCGAGACTGTCCGTACGCACCGTCTTTTCCGTACCGACCGGCGGGTTTTGCCCGAGCTGAATGGATCGAAAAACATCCGCCCATCGGGGAGGAAGCGACGAGACGTTTTCCACAAGATCATAAAGGGTCAGGGTCTCATGGGGGGTTTCGACAACGGAGCGCACATGGATGGACGCCGCGCTCGTTTCCACCGAAGGCGTCACCTGGCTTCCATCGTAAGGTGACGCCATGCTTGGCCATGAGCCGAGGATCCCCAGAATAAGGAGGAAGATGACGGGGAATCTCATCCTTGGATGATCTCCTGTGCTCGAAACGCATGGAGCGCCGACCATCACGGCGCCACGCTGTTGGCGATGCGAAGCATTTCGTCGGCCGTGCGGATCACTTTCGAATTGGCCTCGTAAGCCCTCTGTCCGGCGATCATGTTGACCATTTCTTCCACCACGTTGATGTTGGCGCTTTCCAGGAAACCCTGGAGCAGAGTGCCGAAACCTTCCGTGCCCGGCTGACCCTCCACGGCGTCTCCTGAGGCCTCGGACGGGGCGAAGTAGTTTTTGCCCAGACTGAGCAACCCGGCGGGGTTTGCGAAATCGTACAAGGTGAGATTGACCGAGGCGAGAAGGGTGCCGTTTTGATCAAAAGCGCTTAGAGTTCCCCGGGGATCGACGTTGATGGTGACGGCCTCCCGGGGGATGCTCACCTCGGGCTGGAGGCGGTTGCCTTCAGCGTCCACAAGATATCCCTCCGAGTCCAACTTGAAGGTTCCTGCCCGTGTATAGACTTCATCCGCCCCTCGAAGGACCTTGAAGAACCCCTTGCCCTCAATGGCCAAGTCCAGTTGGTTTCCCGTCTCGGTGAAGTTGCCTTGCGTAAAAATCTTTTGCACGGAAGCCGTCTTCACCCCCATCCCGATCTGGATTCCCGTGGGAATCTTTCCCGCAGCCCCCGTCTCGGCGCCCGGCGGGATGATGTTTTGGTACATGAGATCCTCAAAATTTGCCCGGCTCTTCTTAAATCCCGTGGTATTGGCGTTGGCCAGGTTGTGGGCCACCACGTCCATATTGAGTTGCTGCGCGTCCATCCCCGTCGCCGCCGTCCACAGACTTCGCATCATGGCTCACTATCCCTCCCTAGGATTTCCCCAGTTGGTTGATCAGCTGTTTGTCTTCTTCGTATGAGGTTTTCATTACCTTCTGACAGGCCTCGAAAATCCGCATGGTCTCGATCATGGAAGTCATTTCCTGTACCGCGGAAAAATTTGCCCCCTCCAGGGCTCCTTGTTCCAACGTGAAGTTTTGGGCCGGCAGGGGAAAGGCATTGGGATCCGCAGGCATAAGGAGGTTGCGTTCGTCGTGCACGAGTCGCGTTCCCTGAGGAAAGGCGACCACGTCTAAGGTGTCCACAAGATTTTCCCCGTCGTAGACTTGACCTTCGGCACCGATGCGGATGTTTGAGCCTTCGATTTGAATGATTCCTCCTTGCCCTAAGATCGGCCAGCCTTGCGGGGTCACCAAACGACCTTGGGCGTCGACCGTCAAATTTCCGGCGCGCGTGTAGCGCTCTCCCTTGTCGGTTTGGACCCGAAAATATCCCTCACCGTTGATGGCCACATCCATGGGGTTTCCTGTGCGGCGCACCGGACCTTGAGCGGTTTGGGTGTAGGTTTGGAGTTCCATGAAATTTTCGAACCGGGCCCCGACCTTTCGGTATCCCGGGGTGGCGGCGTTCGCCAAATTATTGGCGATCACGTCCAAGCGTTTTTCCTGCTGGATGGCTCCCACAACCGATGTATAGGGGCTCAGTTTCATCAGGGCACTCCTTTCGTCCTGATGGAAAGCAACCCAAGTGCCAAGTGGAACACCCTCCGAGGCCGAAAAGGCGCTTTCCTTGAACCGGCTTAAGGAAGCGAACCCGAAGGGGTCGCGACCTCTCGTCGAATGCAAAAACACATTCCGGGTTATGGGGCGGGTTTTTTCTGTTGGAGCTTGTGGAGACTAAGGACCAGTTCCACTTCTCCGATGGGCCGGCGAATCCTTGCGGCGATGTCTTGGGGCGGGTGGCCCGCGTCGGCGAGTCGAAGGATCCTTTCCGCTAGGGTCTCGGCGGAGGGCCCCGGTTTTTCCGGGGAGGCTGTGTTCGGCCTCGCCCCATGGGGCTGTTCCAAGCGGTTCAAGACGTGGCGCGCCTCTTCGAGTTTCGAGTCGAGGGCACCCATGACCTTCTCGATAAGACGCCCCCGCTCCCGAAGATTCTTTTCAAACGCCTCGCTCAACGTCTGGCTTTCCGCGAGGATGCGCTCGAAGGTTTCCATCACATGCTGGGCTTGTGCCGATGTGATTTTCCGGCGTCGGTCCCAAAGCAAGGCGAGGACCAAAACGAGGAGCAGCCCGTCGAGAATGAGCTGTAGAATCGTGAGCCAATCGCCGTTTTGAAGCCAGGCCGGCATGCGCACCCCTCGTTGCGCTCTCTGGTTTAAATTTTTTGAAGCTCTTCCAATTCCACAGCGACGATCCCGGCCTGGGGAAAACGTTTCTGCAATTCCACGAGAAGTTCTTTTTCCACGATGGGGGCCCATGAGCGCCGCACGTTTTTTTCCGGATGTTTTTGGGAAAGAAACCCGTAGACGGTATCCCTCACGGCCACCCTTTCGGCCGAAAGGATGTCTTCGGCGTTGGGCCGGCCGGCGCGCACGGCAAGAGTCATGAGCACAAGGTCTTCCTTTTCTTTGGATCGTGCGGTCAAAAAAACCTCGAGGCGCTCGACGGCGCTCGGGACAACAATGGAGTGGCGGATGCTGGCCGGGTTCTTGACCGCAGGCCCAAGGGGCGATTTGAAGGCCACCTGACGCGCTCCCATGGCGACGGCGCCGGCGATGCTCAAGCCAAGGAAGAGCAGAAGAAATGTCCGTTTGTTGGATCCCTTTGGGGCTGCCGGGGAGACTTCGACGGGGGTTTCGAGACCTCCCGAAGGGGGTGGGTCCGGTTCCGGAGCTTTTTCAGTTGTCGTTGGTTTGTCTGAGGATCCCGGATCCTTCTTGTCAATGGCGGCAAAAAGGGAAGCGAGATCCGTTTCGGTGTTTTCCACAACGAAAACACTTTCATGTCGACCGGAGGCCCCTTTCCCCTCGCTCTTCGGAACGCTGTGGGCTTGAATGTCCGCCATGTCAAGTCCTTTCCCGGTGTTTCTTTGTCCTGGACTTCGGGGCGTGTTCAGGATCCGATTTTCTTCCCAAAGGGATGCCGTCGGGCAGATCCTCCGGATTGAGCCTCCGGGCGAGGCGCAGTCGGAGTTTCAGCACGGCCTTGGTGTGGATCTGAGAGATGCGCGATTCCGTATAACCCAAGACGGCTCCGACTTCTTTCATCGTCAGGTCTTCGTAATAGTAAAGAGAAAGAACGAGCTTTTCCTTTTCGCTCAAAGTGTCGATGCATTCGGCGAGAATCCGCTGCATTTGGCCGTTATGAATGAGGCGGAAAATTTCGTCGGGGTCCGTGGCCAAATGGGTAGGTTCACGGTTTTCCTGGACGTATTCGTGCAAGTCTTCCGGGATGAAAGAAATGCCTTTGAGGTTGTCGAGCAGTTCAAAGTAGGCTTCCAAATCCAAACCCAACTCGGCGGCGATTTCTTCATCCTCGGGAAACCGCCCCAGTTTTTTTTCCAGCGCGGCGCAGACTTTTTCCACTTCCGAAGACTTTTGTCGAAGAGAGCGCGGCACCCAGTCCATGTTCCGAATTTCGTCCAACATGGCGCCGCGGATGCGGATCCGCGCGTAGTTTTCGAAGGATACCCCCTGTTCCGGGTCGTACTTGTTCATGGCGTCTATGAGGCCGATGACCCCTGCGGCGCACAGGTCTTCCAGGCTGATGCTGCCGGGAAGACGGGCGGCCAATCGATAAGCCGTATGGCGCACGAGGGGGTAATATTTCAGGATCGCCTCATCTCGATCGGCGCACCCCAGCCGGACCCAATCAACCTCTTCGGGGTTGGACGAGCTGACAGGGACGGGGCTCAGGTTCATCACCGTTTCCATTCCCTTAAACCTGCAGGAGTCGCTTCCAAAAAAACTGGATGGTTCCCTTAGGCATGGAGGGGGCTTCCCGAGCCAGGCGTCGGGCGATGTCCATGAAAGCGCGCGAGGCGGGCGCTCCGGGAAACACCTCCAACAGAGCCTTCTGGCGTCTCACCGCTTCGGGCACACTGGGATCTCGAGGGATCCACCCCAGGTAATCCAGAGACATGCCGTCCAAGAAATGGTCGGCCACGCGGCTGAGCTTGGCGAAGACGGAGCGGCCTTCTTTTTCATCCGCCACCCCGTTGGTGAGGATCCGAAAAGAGCGCTCACCGTGCCGGGTGAACATGACCTTGATAAAGGCGTAAGCGTCGGTGAGTGATGTGGGTTCCGGGGTGACCACGACGATTCTTTCCTGAGCGGCGACGTTGAAATAAAGGACCGTGTCGGAAATGCCCGCGCCCGTGTCGATGAGCAGGACGTCGACATCGATTTCCAGTTCGTCCAAAAGATCTACAAGGAGGAGCTTTTGTTCTTGGGTCAACTGCGTGAGTTTCTGCACGCCTGAACTGGCTGGCATGATGCGGATGTTTCCCGGGCCGGGGATGAGGACCTCTTCCACACGACGGCTTCCTTCCAAGACGTGGCTGATGTTGTGCGTGGGGGTAAGCCCCAAAAGGACATCGATGTTGGCCAGGCCTAAATCGGCGTCCAAGATCATGACGCGTTTGCCGAGCCGATCCAGGGCGAGGGCCAGATTGACCACCACGTTGCTTTTCCCGACACCCCCTTTGCCGCTGCTCACCGATAGGGTTCGGACGGTGGCGTCCTCATAAGGAGCTTTCAAAGGTTGGCTTTCGTCCCAAGGATCACGTGATGAGGTCCTCTTGCGAAGTCCGAGCGCCTGATCCATATCCTCCCTTTCTCCTCAACCTCTCAACGGCCGCGTGGAAAAAAGAAGCCCAAAATGCGTTTGTGGGTCGCTCTGACCAAATCCTCTGGAACCCTCTGGCCTACACCGAGATACGACAAGGGGTAAGCAAAACGCAGCACAGGGTTGAGGATCGTCCCCGGGGTGAGGGTTTCGTCGATCTTCGTAAAAATAAGACTGTGGGGACCCAGAGGGCGAAAGCGCTGAATGACGTGCCGCAGATCCTCGTCCTTGGCCGTGGCGCTGAGGACCAAGAAATGGCAAACCCCGTCCACATCCCGAAAAACGTCTTGAAGATCGCCGATGGTGTTTCCATTGAGGTAATTGCGGCCGGTGGTGTCCACCAAGACGACGGGGTGCCCCCTAAGGGCCTCGCGAGCCGACGCCAGTTCCAGGCGTGTCTGGGCCACTTTCAGGGGGACGTTCAAAATGTCCGCGTAGGTTCTCAACTGATCCAAGGCACCGATCCGATAAGTGTCCAAAGAAATGATCCCGATGGGCACCTTCCTTTTGAGTTTGAGGTAGGCGGCGATCTTGGCCAGCGTCGTCGTCTTTCCCACGCCCGTTGGACCCAGGAACACAAACAATCGAGGGGCCACACCTTCGCCTTCCCGCACCTCGGCAAAAGGGTCCACCAAGCCCACTTTGTCAGTAAGTTGACGATTCAAGGCGTCCAAAAGTTGACTCTTGGTGGGAACCCCGTCCGGGCAGGCCGACAAGGTGTTTTGGAGGAGCCCAAAAGCGGTTTTTTCGTTAAGGCCTCGAAGGAGCAGGTGTTGAAAGAGCTCCGAGACGGCCTCTTGCCCGTGAAGCCGCGCAAAGGCGTCTTTGGCCGAAAGGAGCAAAGACAGCATGCCTCGAATGTCTTCCAGCTGTTCCTGAACAATGGGGTCTTGCGTCGGTGGAACGGGTTCGCCGTGAAAGGGCTTGTTTTCAAAAGCCCCGGACGCCCCCCGGTCTACGGCGGCCGTGATCTCCACGCACATTGTGCCGTCCGGGTCTTTGACTTTGCGGTTGCCTAGAAGAATGGCGTCTGGGCCCAATTCCCGGCGGACCATTTCCAAGGCTTGAGGCATTGTCGGGGCGACGAAGGTCTTAACCTGCATGAGTTCCTCGAATCATGCCGACCGATTGGATTTCGGACAAATTGCTCAATTCGCTGTGGCTGATCACCACCACTTCAGGCAAGAAGCGTTCCAAAAGCCTTTTGAGGTGGCGCCGTACCATGGGCGAGGTGAGGATGACAGGGTGGTGGCCGGCGTTGGCTGCCCGTTGCACTTCTGTGGTGGTGGACTGAATGATCTTGTGCAAGAAGTCGGGATCGACGGAAAGGAAGGATCCGTGCTCGGTTTTTTGAATGCTCTGCGCCAGTTTTTCCTCCAGCTGCGGATGCACGGTGATCACATGGAGTCTTCCGTTTTCCTTTTCGTACGGCCGGGTGATGGTGCGGGCGAGGGCCTGACGAACGTATTCGGTGAGGATATCGGGATCTTTGGTCACCGTGCCGTGGTCGGCCAAGGTTTCGCAAATGGTCTGCAGGTCTCGGATGGAAACCTTTTCCCGCACCAAGTTTTGAAGGACTTTCTGGACAACCCCCAAGGGAAGCGGGTTGGGTGTCAATTCTTCGATGAGCTTAGGTTGAGATTGGGCCAGGAGGTCCAAAAGTTTCTGGACCGTTTGGCGGGTCAGGAATTCGTCGGCGTGCTTCTTGAAAAGTTCCGTCAAATGTGTGGCGACCACCGTCGAAAGATCGATCAGGGTATAGCCTGCCCGCGCGGCCGCTTCTTTGTTCCTTTCGGCCACCCACAGGGCCGGCAGTCCAAAGGCCGGATCCTTTGTGGGGATGCCCTCCACGGGCGGCTGACGGTCGGAAGTGGGCAGCGCCAAGCAGTGGCCGAGCATGAGCTCCGCCCGGGCGACGGGGTTTCCTTTGAGTAGCAGCCGGTATTCGGACGGTTTGAGCTGAAGGTTGTCCCGCACATGGAGGGACGGGACGACGATGCCGTATTCCATGGCCAGTTGCTGGCGGATGGATCGAATGCGTCCCAAAAGATCCGAGGAGTCATCTCCGTCCACCAAGGGAATTAACCCGTAGCCGACTTCCAGTTCCAAGAGATCCAACGGGGGCGGCAACGCCGAGGATGTCTTTTCCTCCTTTTTCTTTTCGGCCCCTGCTTCGTGCGCCGCCTTTCGGGCTTTAGCTTTGTTTTGTTGGGTTTTCCGGTACGAAAGGCCCAAGAGGCCCCCCCCGACGAGCATCAGGGGGAAGAACGGAAACCCGGGCACCAGGGCCAGGGCGCACAACATGCCGCCGGCAATGCCCAGGGGTTTGGGGTTCAAGGCCAGCTGACTCCGAAAAGCTTCCCCCATGCCCTGATCCAATTCGGCCCGGCTGACGAGGACGCCTGCCGCGGTGGAAATGATCAGGGCGGGGATTTGAGACACCAACCCGTCGCCGACGGTCAGCAACGTGTAGTTTTTGAGGGCCTCCACGATGTCCATGCCCCGTTGGAGGACCCCGATGGCCAAACCGCCCAGGATGTTGATCAACGTGATGAGAATCCCCGCGATGGCATCCCCGCGCACAAACTTGCTCGCCCCGTCCATGCTCCCGTAGAAGTCCGCCTCCCGCATGATTTCCGCGCGGCGCTCCCGGGCCTTCTTTTCGTCGATGAGGCCTGCGTTGAGATCGGCATCGATGCTCATCTGTTTCCCGGGCATGGCGTCCAGGGTAAAGCGCGCCGCCACTTCCGAGATGCGCTCCGTGCCCTTGGTGATCACCACGAAATTGACGATGACCAAGATGATAAAGATCACCAAGCCGATGACGTAATTGCCGCCGACCACGAATTGCCCGAAAGCCTGAATGATGTGTCCGGCGGCATCGGTGCCTTGGTCCCCGTTGAGCAGAATGAGGCGGGTGCTGGCCACGTTCAAGGCCAGCCGAAGGAGAGTGGTAATGAGCAAGAGAGTGGGGAAGATGCCGAAATCCAAGGGCTTGGCCGAGTAGATAGTGGTCAGCAGAATGAGAATGCCAAAAGAAATGTTGAACGCCAGGAGGACGTCCAAGGCGCCGCTGGGGATGGGCAGCAGCATCACCGCCAGAACCATGACGACCCCGACGCCTAAAACCGCCTCGGCGTCGCGCCACTCCTTGAGGTTCCATCGCAGGGGGGACGTTCCGGAAGAAGAAACCGCCATGAGCCCATCCTCCTACGGTCGCAACCGACGTTGTTGGTACACGTACGCCAGAACTTTGGCCACGGCCCGGTAGAGTGTTTCGGGAATGACCTGGTCCAACTTCACCTGATGGTACAAGGCGCGTGCCAAGGGCGGGTTCTGGACCACCGGAACCTTGTGTTCCCGAGCGACGCGGATGATGTTCTGGGCGATGAGATTCATGCCCTTGGCGATCACCTTGGGGGCCTGGAACCCTTCCTTGTAGAGGAGGGCCACGGCGTAGTGGGTCGGGTTGGTGATCACCACCGTAGCCTTCGGGACATGAGCCATCATGCGTTGGCGTGCCAAGGTCCTTTGGATGGAACGGATGCGGGCCTTGATCTGTGGGTTTCCTTCGCTTTGTTTGTGTTCCTCTTTGACCTCCTGTTTCGTCATCATGAGGTCCTTGATGTATTGCCGGCGCTGGTAGACGAAATCCAATACCGCAAGAACGAAGATGAAGGCTCCGGCCTTCCACACGAATCGGAACACGATGCGGCCCGTCTCCCGGCCGATGCCGGAAAGATCCACGTGGACAAGTGCCGCCAGAGACTCCTGTTCGCTCTGAAAAACCGTATAAAGGACCCCCCCCACAATGAGAATTTTGAGAAAGGACTTGGCCGTCTCCACAAGAAAACGCACTTGAGCGTATCGCTTAAGGCCGCTTAGGGGGTTTAGTTTGGAAAATTTCGGTTCCAGAGCTTTCGGGGCGAACAAAAAGCCCTTGAGCTGCACGAGGTTGACGGCGAGGGCCGTCACCAGAGCTGTGGCGATGACGGGGCCCGCCATGAGAAAAAACGTCTGGAAGATGGAAACGACGAGGGCGTTCCCAGTGAACACGCCGTCCCAGGAAGGAAACCCATGGGTCCAGAAGCGATCCAGCATAGCCCGAAACTGCCCGGGAATCTTAGGCAGTTGCAACGAGGCGGCGACAAAGCCTGCCGTAAGCACCGTAAAAGATGTCAGCTCGTGACTCTTGGGCACGTTGCCCTTACGGCGCGCTTCCGCCAAGCGTTTTCCCGTGGGTTTTTCGGTTCTTTCCTGAGCTCCAGCCATGGGAATGCGACCTTTTCAGAGACGGGAAATTCCCGAGATGAGAGGCGTCAATTCGTCGACGCTGTCACGAAAGACCGACGGCTCGAAAAAATTTCAACAACACGGTCAGGGTGTTCTGCATGGATTCGGCCCATCCCGGAAGGGACAAAAGGGCAAAGAAAATGCCAACGCCGATGGTGATGGGAAAGCTCACGATGAGGATATTGATCTGGGGGGAAAACTTGGCCACCAGAGCAAAGCCGGCTTGAAGCAGAAGCTGGGCGCTCATGACCGGGGCGGCGATTTTGAGGGCGAGGACAAAGAGACGCCCCGAAAGGGTGAGGATGTGGAGCAGGATGTTTTGGGTGGGAAGAAAGCTTCCTACGGGCACGGCTTCAAAGCTTTCGATAAAGGTCCGGATGATGACGAGGTGCCCTTGGATGGCAAAGAAAAAAAGCGTGGCCAGGATTTGTAGCCACTGGCTCAGCAGCACATCTTGGGTTCCGTTTTGGGGGTCCACCACCTGGGCAAAGCCGAGGCCCATCTGAAAGGCAATGAGTTGCCCCGCAAGGTGAAAGGCGCCGTAGATGATGTGCATGGACAGGGCGAAAAGCGCGGCGTAGATGAGTTCACTGACCACTGTCCCCATGAGGGGAAAGGTCTCTGTGGGAAGGGGCGGGACGAATCGCCCGGCGAGAGGCGTGACCATGAAAGCCAAAGCCCACACGGACCAGGCTTTCATGGCCGCGGGCACCTGGCGCGTTCTGAACACGGGAAGGAGGAACAAAACGAGACTCAGACGCAAAAGGACGCTCAGGAAAATGCGGATCTGCAGCGGGTCGATGTGAAAGGACACCATGACGTTTCATATCCCTGCCGTGGCCTTTCCCAGGGTCAACGAATCCAGTACGGCATGTTTTCCAAAAGGTTTCGCGTAAAAGACAACATGCGGTCGGTCATCCAGGCTCCGAAGACGAGTAAAGCAAGGAATGTGATGACGATCTTGGGGACAAAGGTCAGCGTCATCTCCTGGATTTGGGTGACGGCTTGGAAGAGACTGATGAGCACACCGACCACCAGACTGGTGAGCAGCACGGGGAGACTGACCATCAGCATGGTTTCAAGGGCTTGGCGCGCGAGACCGATGATGAATTCCTGGGTCATGATCGCATGTCCTCACGCAAAGCTCTTCACCAGAGAGCCGATCAACAGGTTCCAGCCGTCCACCAGCACAAAAAGCATCAGTTTAAACGGTAGGGAGATCATGACGGGGGGAAGCATCATCATGCCCATGGACAGGAGCACGCTGGCCACCACCATGTCCAAGACGAGAAAGGGGATATAAAGGAGAAACCCGATCTGAAAGGCGGTTTTCAATTCACTGACCACAAAGGCGGGAACGACGGCGGAAAGGGGGATGTCGTCGGGAATTCGAGGTTTTTGCTCGCTGGTGAGGGACGCGAAGAGCTTGAGGTCTTTGGCGCGAGTTTGCTTCATCATGAAAGCCTTGAGCGGAGCGACGGCTCTTTGCAAAAAAGCGTCCCCGCCGATGGCCTGATTCTGGAACGGAATGACGGCCTCCCGATGGATTTCCTCCCACACGGGCCACATGATGGAAAAGGTGAGAAACAACGCGAGCCCGACGATGACTTGATTGGGCGGAGATTGCTGAGTGCCCAGAGCGGAGCGCAGGAAAGCCAAAACGACGGCCAGCCGGGTGAAGCACGTCATGAGAAGGAGAATTGACGGGGCGATGGAAAGGACGGTGATGATGAAAACAATTTTCAAGAGGTCGGAGACCTGATCGGGTCTCGAGGTCTCGTCCCAATGGAGTCGAAAAGCCGGGAGATTGAGATCGGCGCCCCATCCACACGCCGGCAGGAGCAGACCGAGCGTGATGAGCGTGCAAAGGAAGGCACCGACGAGGCCTCGGGTCCGGTTCTTCATGACCGGTCCTCCTTGGGCTCGGCCCTGTTTAAAGGCGAGGTGTCGGCTGCGTCCACGGAAGCAAGAAACGAGAGGCCCTGAGGAGACAAGCCCAGGAGCAGCGTTTCTTCGGCCACGCGCACGAGCAGCAAAGAATGTTTCGGGCCGAGGTACCGCCGTTCCACAACGTGGATCCACGCCTTGTCCGATCCCTTGGTGAGTCTGTGCCCCCACCGCTTGAGCGCAAAGGAGGCGCCCAAGAGCACGGCGACCACAACCCCAAGGGCGGCGAAGGTTTTGAGGGCCTGTAAAGCGAAATCCATGGCGCTATCCGAGCTGTTTGACCCGTTCCATGGGGCTCACGATGTCGGTGATGCGGACCCCGAACTTTTCGTTGACCACCACGGCTTCTCCCCGAGCCACCAGACGATTGTTGACGAGAATCTCCAGGGGCTCCCCGGCGAACTTGTTGAGTTCCACTACGGAGCCTTGGCCGAGCTGCAAGAGGTCGTTGATGAGGAGCTTCGCCCGGCCCAGCTCTACCGACACTTCCAAGGGAAGGTCCAAAATGAATTCCAGATCCCTGATGTCTTTCTTGAGGGCGGCCTCTCCGTTTTCCACAGCTTCGGGATCTTTCGCCCCCATAGGGGCGGCGGAGACTTTCGGGGGGTCCATGGGTTCCAACGAAACGGAATCCTTGATGATGTTTTGTTCAGCCATTGTGATGACTCCTTATGCCAGGCGACTATTCGAAAGAGACCGTGATGAGGTCGACGATTTTGACCGCATGGTTGCCTTTGTGCACACCGGCCACGACTCTGTATTTGGACACGTTTTGCACGCTTGCCGTCAAAGGGTGGTTGACGTCTTGGTCCAAGACGATCACATCACCCTTTTCCAGCCGCAGGAGGTCCGCCCCCTTGATTTCCGTGCGCCCCAGATGGACGGAAAGCTGAACGGGGATTTCCTTCAACCGGCGGATGAACCGTCTCGTCCAGGAATAATCCACCTCCAGTTGATCGCTTTGATAGCTGGCGGAAAGTTTGGACCGAATGGGTTCAATGGTGGAATAGGGCAAGCAGAGAATGATCTTTCCCATGAGCGTGTCCATTTCCAGCTCGTAATGGACCACGATGACCAGTTCGGTCGGCGGCACGATGGTGGCGAACTGCGGGTTGACTTCCGATCGCACGAACTTGAAGGAGACCGGGGTCACAGGGTTCCACGCCTGTTCCAAGTCTTTCAAGGCCATGCGCACGACTTTGTTGATGACCCGCTGTTCGATGGAGGTAAAGTCGCGTCCTTCGATCTTGAAACTACTGCGCCCTGAGCCCCCGAAAAAGCAGTCCACCAAATTGAAGATCAGGCGGCTTTCCACGACAAGCAGCACATGACCTCGAAAAGGCTCCATCTTGAGCACGTGCAAGCTGGTGGGAACGGGCAGCGTGCGGGTAAAATCCCCGAACTTGATCATTTCCTTTTGGGTCACCGTAATGTCCACGACCTTGCGCAGAGCCCCCGAAAGGGTCACGCGATGCACCCGCGCGAATCGATCGTTGATGATCTCCAAGGTCGGCATGCGACCTCGGATGATCCGATCTTGGCTCGTGAGGTCGTACGGGCGGATGCCGCTGTGGTCCTCGTCCGCCGCCGCCGCGGTCTCCGCTTCGATTTCCCCGTCGCTCAACCCTTTGAGGAGGGCATCGACCTCATCTTGGGAAAGGACTTGTTCCATAGCTCCATCCCAAACCTACTGCACCAAGAACTCGGTGAAATAAATATCCTGGACGGTTCCTTGCTTCAGGAGTCGATTGAGGTTGGCCATGAGGGTTTTTTTCAGCGCCAGCTTTCCGGAAAGGCTGGAAATATCGTCATATTCCTTGCTGGAAAGGAGCATCAAAATGGAATCCCGCAGCTCCGCCATGCGGGTGTCGATTTCCTGGCTGGTCGCCTCGTTGCTCAAGCTCAGCTGCATGGTGATTTTCAGGTAGCGCTCCCCACCGGGATCGGCGAGGTTGACCAGAAAAGTCTCTAGGTTTTTCACCACAGGTTTGGCGGCCACGGGCTTGGCTTGGGCTTCCTTGGGCGATTCGGTCTTGGCGAAAAACTTGGTGTAGGCAAAGAATCCGCCGCCTCCTAAGATCCCTAGACCCACGATTGCGATGAGGATCTTTAAAATCGGAGACTTCTTCTTTGGTGTTTCTTCGGCAGCCGGGGTTTTTGTTTCGGTTTGCTTTTTTTTGGCCGACATAGTTGACTCCTCAGCCGTCAGTCATAAATCTATTCGAATCGGCTGGTTCGGGCACTGGGCGCCACGAACGAATGAAGCTTTTGTTCGATGACTCGAGGGTTTTCACCGTTGGCGACGCTGACGATGCCGCTGATGATCATTTCTTTCACCAGGGTTTCTTCTTGGCTGCGTTTTTTGAGTTTTCCCGCCATGGGGAGGCATACGAGGTTGGCCGCGACGGCGCCGTAAAATGTGGTCAGCAGAGCCACGGCCATGGCCGGTCCGATGGTGCTGGGGTCATCCATGGTGGCCAACATTTGCACGAGGCCGATGAGGGTGCCGATCATACCCATGGCCGGGAAAAACGTGGCCATGGTCGTCAAAATTTCCGCGCCCGATTTGTGCCTCTCTTCCAAATAAGCGATTTCCGTTTCCAAAATATCCCGGATGGCATCGGGATCCATCCCATCGATGGTCAGCTGCAAACCTTTGACGAGAAAAGGATCATTCAGGCTGGGAACCTCGGATTCTAGGGACAAAATGCCTTCCCGTCGGGACTTGTTGGCGAATTCGACGAAGCGGTCCACGACTTCCTGCGTGCTCCATACCTTAGTGAAAAAGACGTTTTTGACCACTTTAACCACGCTGAGCACATCCGAAAGGGGGTAATTGATCATGGTGGCCCCGAGGGTGCCCCCGAAAACGATCATGACGGAGGGGATGTTGATGAAAAGGGCGAGGCTTCCTCCCATCATGATGGAGACGACGACAAGAGCGAAGGCGGAAACAATGCCTACGACCGTTGCAATGTCCATAAGCGCTCGCGCACCTCGTTATTGTGGCCTACCGTGAAGTACCCAAAGCGTCCGCTTTCTGCGCCGCTGGGTGCCGCCGCCACGCCTGGTGTAGCAATCCTCGCGCCAGATCTAGGACAACGATAGACACGAGCCCTTTGCAGCCGCGAAGGAAAAAGGAAAGCCATAGAGTCAATGTGTTGACACTTGTGAGAAGAGGCTGGAGCGTGGGGGGTGCAGACCGAGTATCCGAGGGATTTCCCAGACAAAAACCCCGGCCGAAGCCGGGGTTTGGGCATGTGGTGCCGTATGGAGCGACGGACTATCGGACCATGTTGACGGCGGTGTTAAGCAGTTCCGCGGATGTGGTAATGGTCTTGGAATTGGCGTTGTAGCTTGCCTGATAGGTGATCATGTTGACCATTTCCTTGGCGATATCCACGTTGGAGCCTTCAATGGTGGAACTGAAGATGTTACCCCGGATGCCGTCATTGGCCGTGCCGTGAATGGGGAATTTGGACTCAGGGCCCTGAGTGTAGAGGTTGTTGCCTTGGCGGATCAGGCCGTTGTTGTTGGCGAACGTGGAGACCCGAAGCTGACCGTTCAAAACGGGCTGAGGATCGTTGGATGTGGCCATCCAATTGTCCGCGCTCCAGTCAATATTGGGGTTGACTGGTGAGGCCTGAACATCGGCAATGGTGTAATAGCCGGGATCTTGGTCGGAACCAATGCCAGCCATTTCATCCGTGTCCGTCAAGGGGAACTCCAATAGGTTGATCGCTCCCATGAAGGCGTCCATCGTCCCGTCGCCGTTGGTGTCCGTGTTGAATTTCAAATGGGCGGTTTCATCATCCCCAACGGTGATCGTCAGCTGCGAGCCATCATTCAAAGTGATGGTGATATCGCCAGTGACGGGATCCTTGATGTAGATGCTGCCGTAGACCTTGGGCGTCTCGTTGGCTTTTGGAGCATAGATCACGATCTGTGTCGGATCCGTAGGCGTTCCCCAGATTTGACCATTACTGTCTACGTAATAATTGCTGAAACGGGGGTTGCTGGGATTGTCCACCCTAATAGCATTGCCGTCCCTGTTGAGCACGCGATACCCCATTTCATTCACTAAGTACCCGTCTTTATCCATATGGAAGCTGCCGTCGCGGGTGTAATAAATAATTGTGGTCCCGGGCACCTGGACGCTAAAAAACCCCTCGCCGTTAATGGCAAGGTCCGACCATCGGGTGGTGCTGATGAGCGGCCCCTGAGCAAACTCGGTGACAACGCCCATGATGGCCGTGCCCGATCCTTCGCGGTCCGAGTCCTGAGAAAGCGTCGAATAGTACCCCGCCACCAGGTCCCCGAACCGCACGCTGTTACTTTTGAAAGCGGTGGTGTTCACGTTGGCGATGTTGTCGCTGACCACCGTCAACGCCGTGGCGCTGGCGTTGAGTCCGCTGACACCGATGTTCATAGCTTGACTGATTCCCATGGTTGACCTCCTTGACCCTATGGGTGAATTGTCTTTGGAGAAATCCTTTCGCGATGTTTTCATCCATTGGCGGCTGATGTGTTTTCCGCCGTTTCCGTTCCTGTGGAGGGAACTTCAATGGTGGTGATGAGACTGACGGGGACTCGGATGCCGTCATTGTGATCCAAAACAACGTAGTTCACGCCCTGTTCCATGAGGAAACCACAGACGTCGCCCATGACCAGAGGGGTTGCGGCGACGGATTCCCCCGAAGGCGTCAGGGCCTCCACGGAAAACGTGTATTCCCCGTCGGGAAGATTTTTCCCCTGATCGTCCTTCCCGTCCCAGGCGAATTGGTGCCGGCCTGGCTGGAGAGATCCTAGAGAAAGAGTGCGCACGGTTCGGCCAGCGCTGTCGGTGATGACGATTTTCACCGTTGCCGGGCTTTCGAGTTCCAAGCCCGCGCGGGACACAGCGCCGTTTTTCATTTGGAGACGGTTGTCCTGGGCCACGACGGTTTTCCCGAGCAATTGCACCCCCATGGCGTTGTTGATGGAGATGAGGTAATTCTGCTGCGCCTTCAGTTGGGCGTGAACCTGGGTCAGTTTTTCCACGGTGCTGAACTGCGCCAACTGGGCGGCCATTTCATACGCCGCCATGGGGTTCGTGGGGTCTTGGTGCTGAAGCTGCGTCGTAAAGAGCATGAGAAAAGCATTCATGTCCGAAAGATTCATGCCACCGACCGTACCCGTGATCGGCGGGGTCACGGCCGCTTGCGATAGGGCTGGGACCGAGGCGACAGCCATGAGGGGCCTCCGTTTTCCCTAACGGTTTCTACACGTGGACACTGAGGGCTCGGCCGAGCCCGGTGTCGTAGACGTGCACCACATGGACATTGTTTTCGCGTGCCCCGCCGTTCGACGGCGTCGACGGCGCCCGTTGTTCCATGTGCGCCCATGGAGTGAGGTCGCGTTCCGCCAGCGAGGGGTTGTCGTGTCGCACGTCCACGGAAAATCGTGTCAGTTGAAGACCGTGTTCCGCGAGGACGTCTCTCAGCGACGTCATGTTTCGCTGAAGAATCTCCCGCGCTTCTGGAGATTCCGCCTGAACCACGGCACTGACGCGTGTGCCGTCTGTTTCCACGCGAAGGAAAAGCTTGCCGAGACGTTCAGGCCGCAATTCCAGGGTCATAAAACTCTTGGCGCTTTGGGCCCAATGCGAAAATTTCCGCCCCAGTTCCTCAGGCCAGTCGGCATTGAGAAAAGACAGCGTCGTTGAGGAGTCCGCATCTGTCGTTGGAGGCGGAAGTGCGGCCTTGGTGAGTTCGGAAAAGGCAGAGGATTGGCCGACACCCCGCTGGGATGTTTGAAAGAAGCCGTGGTCGTCACGGGAGGGATTTTCGCCGAACGGGGAAGACTCTTTATCTGTTGCTGGAGCTGGGAATGCGGCCTTGGTGGGCTCGGAAAAGGCAGAGGATTGGCCGACACCCCGCTGGGATGTTTGAAAGAAGCCGTGGTCGTCACGGGAGGGATTTTCGCCGAACGGGGACGACTCATCGGGCGACGATTCCGAGCTGCCCCCGATGTCGTGGATCAAGATGGTTTTCTCTTCGAAAACACTGTCCGCCGTTTCGGTATCCATAGATTGCGAAAAATCGACAGCGATTTCCTGAATCTCGCCGGAGGCGTCTAATGAGGCTGCCGCGCCGCCTTCCGACAGGACCCCACGGAATCGAGCCTCGGGATAGGAAAAGCTCACGGTTGTTTCCTTCGGACCAAATTCCGTCATTTGAAGAGCGGATGGTGCGGGCACGTTCCGAAAAAGTTCGAGGTCTTCTCCTGAGAATGCCAAGGAATCATCAAAGGATGGAAAAGAAGAAGGCGCAAGAAAGCCATCCGCCAGTCCGCCGAATCCCGCGGCGTGGACCTTGGATTCCTTGAAGGGCGCGAAGCTTTGCGCGACTTCTCCGAAGATCGTCTGAGCAGTGGGAGCAGAGTTCCTTTTCGCCACTTCGTGGATTGCGGCCTGCGCCTTCGGCGACAAAGGCGTTACCGTCTCTTGAAGTCGCTCATTTTTTTCACCCGTAAAAGAGGGTGTTCGGGAACTTTGCTTCACCCCGTCGCCCGCGGTGTTGCCTTTTTGATGCACTACCTCTCGGAACTGCGGAACCTCCTCGGCGCTGTGCCACACGCTGAAGGGCTCCGCAAAACGCGGGCTCATGAAATCCTGCGACACGGCGTCGGCGACGCCTGCCGTGCCGAACGGATCCTGAGGCCCGCCGGTATCGCCGGAGGAGGACGGCGGGTCGAAAGAATAAGTATCGGCAAGGGCGTCCCGCTGCGCTTCCGCCTCGCTCAAGAGTTTTTTCAATGTTTCGATGAAACTTCGGCGGTCGTAGCCGGGCTGGTTCACGAGGTTTTCGGCGTTTGCGAAGGGCTTGTGCTTGTCGTCGCCCCAGCAAAGGGCATGGAGAAGCTTCAGGAAATCTTCGGCGGGAATCCGGTCCTGGGCCGTATCCTCGGAGACATCGTGGTGCTCAATGCTTTCCAGCATCACGATCAGCTCCTGCGCCGGAAGGGTCCCTCCTCCGCCTGTTCGATCGGCTGCCTTCTTTCTCGTCTCGGCCGCTGCGGAAAAGGCGGCCAGGATGTCTTGCACAACCAGAGGATCGGCGATTTCCAATTTCGCTTTTTCCGTCGTTTGACCTCCGAGGACCGTCTTTGAGGTTCGAGGAGGCCCTTCCGGGCTCCGGTTCGAAGCCTGCGCAGTAGCTATCCCCACACTAGCTGCAGCTCGAGACCCGTTAAACGACCCGCCCACGAGAAGGTCCTTTTGGTGGCGCATCTCTTCTTCGAACGAGAATGTTTCGATAGAGCGGCTTAATCTCTGTCGCTCTTTGGAAAGGAAGCGGCTAACCAATTCTGCGCGGCCGACGGACAATCCCCTCATAAATCTTCCTCGTCATTGTCAGCGGAGGGATGCTCCTGTTCACGTCTCAGTCGGCTTCTTGAGCAAGGCCGGTGCCAGGACGGAAATATCTAAAGAATATTGTGATTCCGATAGGATAGGATTCAAAGATTTTGTCGGGCAGGCCTTCCAGGGGGAAATTTTTTCTCCGCACAGAGCAAAACATGCCTGTGGGCGGCAGGAAATGCGGGCCGCGGGCCCTGGGGTTCGTCAAAGACCCCGTCTCGGGCCCTTTGGCGGGGGGGTGAAAGACAAGGTTGAATTCCGCGAGGTTAACGGCCGCTCAGGGCTCGTGAAATCTTGGCGGCTTTTTTGGTTTCCATGGAGGCGAGGATCTTGGCGACCTGATCGGGGCTCATGAGGCTGATAACCTTCACGGCCAGGGGTTCTTCCAAGGATTCCAGAAGTTGGCTGGCTTCTTTCGGCTTCATGTTGCCGTAGATCTTGGCGAGGGCCTGAACTTGGGCGTTTCGTGCCTGGTCCCGTTCTTCTCGAAACGCTTGAATTTCTTGCTGTGCCTGTTTGATTTTGTCCTGGAGGGCGATGAGTTCCTTCAGGCGGTTTTCAATTTCCTGTTCCATTTCCTGAAGACGGGCTTCCCGTTCCTTCAGCTCCATTTCCTTGGATTCAAGAAGCCTTTTCTGCTCTCTGACGGCAGCCCAAGTCTCCGGGCTGACTGCAGTCGGCTCGGCCTTGTCCGGGGACGGGTTGTCGGAAGGGTCCGCCTTGGTCGGGACGGCAGCCTTGGCCGACATCTTCGAAGGTTCCTGAGCATGGACCTCGCCGACGGCCATGGCTTTCGGGGCCTGAGCGAAGATGGCAGGACATCCCGGGATGATCCGAACGACTGTGAGCGCGATTTTACAGAGCACCAGAAAAACCAGGCCTACTAAAGCTGCCTTGACAAGGGAACGGTTTTTCTGAGCCGTGGGCGGGCCATTGCCTTCAGGAGAGGGTGCCCCGCGCGGTGGGGTTCCCGTCCGAGTGCGCGACGAGCTCATCGAGTCTTTTTTGTTCTCTTTTCTTTTGCTGCCACCGGAACCTTTCATGATCGACCTCTTCCAGTCGCTCTAGTTTTTTCACCTCTCGGTGCCTTTCCAGGACCGCCCTCTGTTTTTCCTGCACCTGGCGTTGTGCGGCTTCCAGGGCCGCCCTAAGGTTTTGCAACCGGTGTTCCAAAAAAGCCGCGTACCGTTCGAACGCCAAATGTTCCGCGACAGGCAAGCCTTCCTGGGCACGGGCGTTCCACTGGACTCGGCAGTTTTCTAAAGTGCTTTGCGTTTCCTCCAGAAGCCTTTGCGTCTGAGCGACCTGTGCCGCCGCCCGGGCCAAGGCGGTTTGAGCTTCTCGGAGCTGATGTCGGCGGTATGCCAAAAGTTTGGCGAATCGAAACACGAACTTCACGGGTTTTTCTCGTGCCTATTGTTCTCGAAAGAGTTCTTTCAGGGACCGATGGGCGTCTTCGATGGAACATCGTTCTTCCACGGGCTGGCGCAGATAATCGTTTAATTTTTCGATCATCTGCACCGCGTGATCCGTCGCCGGGTGACTGCCTCGCACATAGGCGCCGATTTGAATCATGTCTTCACTGCGCTTGTAATCCGCGAAGATTTCGATGAAGCGTGTGGCGAGCGTTTTGATTTCCGGATCCAAAATGCGGTCTGTCAATCGGCTGACGCTTTTTAGAGGATGGATGGCCGGATAGTGGCGCCGTTGAGCCAATTCGCGGTCGAGAACGATGTGGCCGTCCAAGATGGAGCGTACCGTGTCGGCGATGGGATCGTCCAGGTCGTCACCTTCTACCAGCACGGTGTAGATGCCCGTGATGCTCCCTTTGTCGAAACTTCCGGCCCGCTCCAGCAATTGGGGGAGGAGCCCGAAGACGCTCGGGGGATATCCTTTGGTCGCCGGGGGTTCCCCGGCGGCCAGGCCGATTTCGCGGGCGGCCATGGCGAATCGGGTGACGGAATCCATCATGAACAGGACGTCCAGCCCCTGGTCTCGGAAGAATTCGGCGACGGCGCAAGCGACGTACGCGGCCCGGACCCGCAGCGTGGCGGGTTGATCGGATGTAGCCACCACGACCACCGAACGGCGCCTTCCTTCCTCCCCCAATTCCGATTCCAGGAACTCGTTGACTTCCCGGCCCCGTTCGCCGATCAGAGCGATGACGTTCACCGGCGCGGACGTATATCGGGCCATCATGCCGAGTAAGGTGCTTTTGCCGACGCCGGAGCCCGCGAAGATGCCCATGCGTTGGCCCTTGCCGATGGGCAGAAGGCTGTTGATGGCGCGAATGCCCACATCCAACTGCTGGGAAATGATCGGCCGGGTCAAAGGATTGGGCGTCGGCGTGCGCAAGGGATAGCAGACGCCGTCGGGAATCGGACCAGCGTCGTCCAGAGGCCGGGCCATGCCGTCGATGACGCGCCCGAGCAGGGCAAGGGACACGGGACAGGACGAGGACTTGGGATCCAATGCGACTCTGTCGCCCGGAGCCAAATTTCGCAAGGGTGAGAGCGGGCTGAGTTTGAGCCGTCGTCCGACGAACCCCACGGTTTCGGCAATCACGGCAGAAGCCCCATCTTTGGGAAAAATGCGGCAGATGTCTCCCACAGTGGCTTCCAACCCGACGACTTCGATCAGGTTGCCGACCACGGCGGAAACCTTGCCGTAAACCACCCATGGCGCGGCCTGTGCGACTCGGGAAAGCACGGTCCCTAAGCCGAGGTAATCGTCAGGGGCGACAACAGGGTCAGGGTTGGGTTTCATGGGCGAATAAGGTCTCGCGGAGGTTTTTCAACCGGGTTTCCAGCAGGGCGTCGATTTCCTGAAGGGCGCTGTGCACCCGACAGCCTCCTCGGCTGATGTGGGGATCCAAAGCAATCCTCACCGCCCCGGCGCCGTCGGCAGGCGCCGCTAGCCAACGCTCCAAAATGCGGTGTTTTTGCAGCAGATCCCGATCCTTGGGGTGAAGGACGATGGTGATTGTTTGAGATCGATCCATTTGATCGAGGATCTCATCCACCAAGGATTCCACCACCGATGGGTCGACGGCGACCGCGGCGTGCACGAGGTGCCGCGCGAGAGTCAAAGCGGCCTCCATGAGCCACTGCCGATAGTCTCGGAGGACCTGGGCCGGGAGGGTTTCCAGGGAAGAGGCCACGGATTCCAATCGTTCCCGAATTTTTTCGATGCTGCTGGATCCAAAAGCATACCCGTCCTTGCGCCCTTGCTCGTATCCCTTTTGATAAGCTTCCCTTTCCAATTCCTCCGCCCGTCTTTCCGCTTCTTGAAGACGCCGGCGAATCACCTCTTCCAATTCGTCCAAAGGGTTTTTATCGAACTGATCCGCAGCGGGGCAATCCTGCGCCATCACCGAAAGGGGATCCGTTCCGGGGGAAGATCTGTCGGGTTCGGCTTCGATCGGTTCAAAGGCGAAGCGTGTCCAACCGGATGGGCCGGTTCCTTTGAGCACCTTAAACGAGGGCATCGCCACCGTCTCCTCGGGCAAGCATGAGCCGTCCTTCCTTTTCCAGCTTACGGGCCACATTGAGGATGTTGCGTTGGGCAGCTTCCACGTCGCTCAACCGCACAGGGCCCATCACCTCCATGTCTTCCACAAGCATCTGGGCCGCACGTTGGGACAAGTTCTTGAGGATCTTTTGCTTGACCTCCTCCGAT
>CALGPN010000053.1 GCA_937960435.1 uncultured Desulfosoma sp. | reverse complement strand
GCCGGGAATCGCGGGGCATCTTGGATCTTGGGATATGGTGGCAAGGGTGGGGGTGGGTGGATTCAATGGGCGGGTTTTGTTGGGGTTCGCGCGGGGGCGAGGAGGATTTGGTGTTGGGGTTCGCTGCGCTCACCCCAACCTACGGTTGTGTCGCGGCGGGTCGGGCGCACAAGGCGTGTTTTGTAGGGGCGGGCCTCGTGCCCGCCCGATGCGGGCACCCACAAGGGGTGCCCCTACAAGCCGGGGGATCCAAGCACCCATAAGGGGTGCCCCGACAAGCCGGGGGATGCAAGCATCCACAAGGTACGCCCCGACAAGCCGGCGGATGTGGGCACGCACAAGGGGTGCCCCGACGATGGCCTCCCGAGGATGGCTAGGAAGGCTCAAACATATAATCGCGCCAGTGCCAGAAGGGCCGAGGGAGGCCGTCGGATTGCGCCTCATCGGGGATTTCGTGTGGCCAGGGCCAGCCGAGAGGGATAGCGCAAAAAAGTTCGAGGAGGACTTTTTTCGTCGGGTGTTCCAGCCGCATGCTCCAGGCATGCAGGGCGACGGCCCCGTGCGCCAGTCCCGCCGAGGCTCCGTAACGCGTATCCCCTACCACGGGACAACCCACATGCGCCAACTGGGCTCGGATTTGGTGCTTGCGGCCGGTTTCCAGCCGCACGGCGAGAAGGCTCCGATCCCCGGCCTCTCCAAGAGTCCGGTAATGCAGGACAGCCCTCTGGGTTCCCGGCGTGCCTTCGGGGTGGACGGTGACGCCGCCCGCTTCCCGACGTGCGATGCCGTGGATCAACGTTGCCCGTTTCTTTTTCGGGCGCCCTTCCACGACCGCAAGATAAATCTTTTCCAACCGCTTTTCGCGAAACAGGGCGCTCAGACGGGCTGCCGCCTTGGATGTGCGGGCCAAAAGCACGAGGCCGGAAACCGGCCGATCCAACCGGTGCACGAGACCGAGAAAGACGTTTCCCGGCTTGTGATAACGCTCCTTGATCCACTTCTTGGCCAGGTCCAGGAGGCAGGGATCCCCCGTGGGATCGCCTTGAACCAAGAGGCCGGCGGGCTTATAAACGCCGAGAAGATGGTTGTCGACGTACAGGACGGGCCATTGCGGATGAAGAAACGGCACCGTCTCCGAACCCGGTGTGTTCGTTGAATCGGTGGGAAAGGGCAAACCGTCCGCATCGTCCACGATCGGATCCCGCCAATCTGAAAAGAAAGGAAAATTCCCCGGCCGATGGTTCGCCAGTCTTCAAAATCCTTTACGGCTCCCGGGCCGCAGGCCTTGGCCGCCATCCTTGAACAAAGCGGCATTCATGCAACGGCCGAGCAACTCCATCAACTGTGGACATACCACCAATGGTTGAGAAAGCACAACGAAGAGCTGAACCTGACCCGAATCCACAACTTTGAAAACATGGTCCGCAAGCTCTACGTGGATTCCCTGCTCCCGGGCCTTATGGTTCCGCTTCCGTCGCCTCTGATGGATCTTGGGACCGGACCCGGCATGCCGGGCATCCCGCTCAAGATCTTTCATCCGGATCTCCATTTGGTGTTGGCGGAAAGCCGTCGGAACCGAGTCCTTTTCCTGGAAAGGGTCTGTGAAGCCTTGGGCCTGGAGCATGTGGTCGTGGAAGGGCGCCGCATCGGTCCTCATTACGACAGGCCGTTGAAAGGGGTGATCACGCGGGCTGTGGAACCCATGGCGGAGACCCTGGAACGTCTCGACGAGTGCCTGGAACGGGGCGGGCGCGTCATTTTCATGAAGGGGCCGCACTGCGACGAGGAGCTGGAGCGCGCCGTGCGCCTTTTTGCGGGTCGTTACGCCGTGGTGGAGGATCGGGCTTACATCATTCCCGGAACTCCCCATCGAAGGCGCCTCGTGGTGTTTGTCCGAGAAAGCGAGCGGCCTGCAGTAGCGCGACGGGCGGCGGTCTCAGGCGGCCGGCACAAGGTCATCGGGAGCCGCGACAACGCCGAATTCAAGAGACTCTCCAGAGCGCTCACGTCCAAGGGAATCAAGAAAGAGGGGGTATGCCTGGTTTCGGGAGCCAAGGTGGTCGCCGATGTCCTTCAGCGTCATTCGGGCTTGGTGGAGGCATGGGTGACGGCACGGGGTGGGCCGCCTCCCCCGCCTGCGGCTCCGACGTCCGTCGCGTGGCTGGAACTGGAGAAATCCCTTTTTGATGTTTTGGATGTTTTCGGCACCGGCCAACCCCTCTTGAGTGTCCGCGTGCCGCCGTGCCCGCCGTGGTCCCCTGAAGAGGGGTTGGAGCCCGGCTGCACGCTTTTCGTGCCTTTTCAGGATCCGGAAAACGTCGGGGCGGTCCTGCGCACCGCGGCGGCTTTTGGCGTGACATCTGTGGTGCTTTTGAAGGAAGCCGCCCACCCGTTCCACCCCAAGGCTCTGCGCGCTTCCGCCGGGGCCGTCTTCAGAATCCCGCTTCGCACCGGGCCGGCTCTCGACGATCTCCCCGCCGCCCTTCCTCTCATGGCCTTGTCTCAGGACGGTCGGCCTTTGGAAAAGGTGGTTTTCCCGCCGTCTTTCGGTTTGTTGGCAGGTTTGGAAGGTCTAGGGCTGCCGGAAAGATGGAGGAAAAGGGCGGCGGCCATCCCCATGGCGCCCGGGACGGAATCTTTGAACGCCGCCACGGCTGTGGCCGTCGCCCTTTATGAGTGGCGCCGACGAACGGGCTCGGCGGAGGCTAGCCTTGGACGGGTGCGATGAGGATGGTCACTCGGCGGTTCAGCTGACGGCCACCTTCGGTGTCGTTGCTCGCGATGGGGCGCGTTTCCCCGTAACCGACGGTGTCGATGCGCGCCGGATTGACGCCGCGACTCACCAGGGCGTCTTTGACGCTCTGCGCGCGCCGTTCGGAAAGTCTCTGGTTGTATTGGAGAGAACCCACAGCGTCCGTGTGGCCTTCCACCGTGATGCGGGTTTCGGGGTAGCGATTGAGTACCTGGGCCACGCGATCGATTTCGCTGTAAGCACCGGGCTTTAAGGTCGACGAATTGAAATCGAAAAGAACGTCGGACTTGAACGTGACGGCCAGGACATCTTGAGTGCGCTGCACGCTGGCCGCTTCATTGGCCGCTAGAGCCTGGCGCATTTCCTGTTCCTGGCGGTCCATGTAATTGCCGATCATACCGCCGGCGATACCGCCCACAAGGGCCCCTGCCGCGGCACCGATCAGGGTGGACTGGGTGTTTCGACCGATGGCCTGGCCCAAGACGGCGCCCGTGGCGGCGCCGACTCCCGTGCCGACGAGCGCCCCTTGTTCGGTTTTGTTCCGCGGCGCTGCGCAGGACGTGAGTCCGCCGATCATGACCGCAACGAGAACCCAGATGAAGAGGGGGTTGTGTTTTTTCATTTTGTTCCTCCATGTTTCGTCACTTCCTCATTGAGGCGAAAATCTTTCGCGCTCTGACTCGCCTTTGCCCCGCCGGTTTTTCAGTTGCCCATGTCTTCATCCCTAACCCAAGGCCCTCGGAGGTGTCAAATTTCTTCAGTTATCGCCGATGCCGCTTGTCAGATGCCGCCGATGGTGTAGAGTGCATTTTTTCGGACACAGGCCCATCTTAAGGAGGTTTCCCGACGCCTATGAAAACCGGTGCGGCGGCGCTCGTGACTTTGCCGTTCCCCTTGCGACTCATCACATTTCCCTTGTGCGGGTTCCTCTATACGGCGGTTCTGTGGATGATGTTCGCTTTTCTTCCGGTGCATCTCAAAGCCCAAGGCCTTTCCGACGCCATGCTGGGAACCGTCATGGGCTTCTATTCCATTTCGGCCTTGCTCTTGATGATCCCGCTGGGGCTTTTGTCTGACAGGGTCAGCCCCAAAAAAGTGCTTCTGGGCGGAGCGTGTCTTTTGTTCGCCCATCTTGCGGGGCTGCGAAGCGCCCATAGTGGGGCCGCTTTTCTTTTCCTGGCCGTTTTGGGCGGTCTTTCGTGGGCCATTTTTCAAACCGTGTTGCAGGCCCTTTTTCTCAAAGTGCTTTCACCGGCCCGGCGGGGCGTAAAAATCGCCGTGTTTCAAATGGGAAGTTATCTGGGTTTCGGGGTCGGGCCGCTTCTGGCGGGCACCCTTTGGGGCGACGCGGATTATGTCCGCATGCTGGGCTTTGCCTTGGCCGGTGCCGCCGTGCTTATTTTGTTGGTGCTCACCCTTGAGGACAGCGACCCCATCCGGTTCAACCTGGTGGAGTACCGCGAGGATCTCAAACAGCCCCGCGCCTTGGCTTTCCTTGTGGTCTGGCTCGTCTACGCCACCCATTTCGGTGTGGAACAAACGTCCTACACCTTGCTCATGCGCCACGACCTGGGGTTTTCCAATGCTCAAGTGGGCTGGACGTTTCTCGCCGTCGGGGTGTGGATGGCGTTGATGGCTCCCGCCACGGGCCGAGGTTTCGACGTGCGCCAAAGCGTCATCCGGCTTTTGGCTCTCGGCTTGATCGTCTCGTCCGTCTTTCAGGTGCTCACGGCCTTCGCCCGCACGCTTCCCGAGATGATCGCCGTGCGGCTGCTTCACACGGCGGGCGATGTCCCTGTGATCCTGTCCATGGGGATCATGACGGCCGCCTTCTTTCCCCGGGGGAGATTAGGGGGCCATTCCGCCGTGGTGTATGCCGTAAGGACTTTGGGGGTCTTTGCCGGAAATTACGCTGCCGGCTGGGTGATTCCCCTTGTGGGCTATCAAGGGACTTTCGTCGCCAGCGGCGCCGTGGTTTTTGTGGCGACCTTGGCTCTGCTGCCGTGGATCCGAAGGGTGCTGCACATGCCCGAAAGCGCGGGCCGAGAGTCTGTGCGCCCTTAGAAATCCGCTTGACAAGGGCGCTCTGAGGCCTCTGAGATTTTCTCAGGAATTCTAACGGCCGCTGATGGACCCCCGAGTGAGACTGTCTCAGGGCGGGTTTCAAGAGATCTTCGGGGGTATGGCATTCCCGGGACCGCGGGTTTGGTGTTCTCGGAAAATATGGCCACACGCCCGCGGTCCGGGGAATAGGGCACCGACCTTCGAAGAAAATGAGACGACTAAGCCGTTTGGATCTTTCTAAAATCAGCGATCCGATGAAAAAGTCCGTGGATGGCCGTCAGAAGCGCCAGTCGGTTGCGCCGCACCGCCGGGTCGGGATCCATGACTAAAACGGCTTCGAAGAAAGCGTCGATGGGCTGTCGAAGGGCCGTGAGGCTTTCCAGGGCCTCGTCATAGTCACCCTGAGCGATCTTTTCCCGCACATCCGCTTCCACCCTTTGGTAAGCCTCATACAGTTCCTTTTCGGCCGGGACCGAAAAGGCTTCGGGCCGCACGGGTTCCGGTTCCCCGTCTTTGATGATGTTGCCGACCCGCTTGAAAGCCATGGCCAGAGCGTCGAAGTCCTCCCGTTGCGTAAAGGCCGCCAAGGCCTTGACCCGGGAGACGGCGTCGGTCGGGAAGGCGATGCCCGAGGCGAGGGCCGCTTCCACGATGTCCGAGGCGTAGCCCTCTTGGGTCACCAAATGGTGATGGAGCCTGCCGCGGAAGAAGTCCAGCACGCCTTTTTTGACCGTTTCGGGCGGTTCGGTCATCTTGGACTGAAGCAGCGGAATGGCGCGATCAATGAGCTCTTCCAGGGAAAACTGCAGCTGTTTTTCCAAAATGATGCGAAGAATGCCCAAGGTCTGGCGCCTCAAGGCGAACGGGTCGGCGGTTCCCGTGGGCAAGAGCCCCACGCCGAAACAGCCCACGATGGTGTCCATCTTGTCGGCGATACTGAGGACCGCTCCTTCCATCCCGTTCGGAACGGGGCCGCCGGCCCGGATGGGCAGATAATGTTCATAAATGGCCTGGGCCACCGGTTCCGGTTCCCCCTGCAGTCGGGCGTAAGCCCGACCCATCACGCCCTGGAGTTCGGGAAACTCGCCCACCATGCCGCTCACCAGGTCCGCTTTGCACAGATACGCCGCACGGAGCACATCATCCATGGATTGCGGGCAGAGTTTTTCACAGAGCCATTTGGCCAGTTCGGTGAAGCGTTCCACCTTTTCCCAACTGGTGCCCAGCTTGGCGTGAAACACCACGGACTTGAGGGCTTCGACCCGATCCTCCAGCCGGACTTTTTGGTCCTCTTCATAATAAAACCGGGCGTCCTCCAGCCGGGCTCGGACCACCCGGGCGTTTCCCGCAGCCACCACTTCGGGGTTCCTGGGAACTGTGTTGGCCACGGTGACGAAATGGGCCTTCAGGTTTCCCGAACCGTCCACCACGGCGAAATAGCGTTGGTGTTCCTTCATGACCGTGATGAGTAGTTCCGGCGGCAGGGCGAGATACTTT
Source organism: uncultured Desulfosoma sp. (assembly GCA_937960435.1). Taxonomy (GTDB): domain Bacteria; phylum Desulfobacterota; class Syntrophobacteria; order Syntrophobacterales; family DSM-9756; genus Desulfosoma. Next base: position 26,330 of record CALGPN010000053.1, on the reverse strand, counting down.
TCTTCGAAGGAGCCGAGGAGAGGGTATGGGTATTCCACGAGGTGGGCCACTTCGTCCAAAAGGTCTTCGTCCTCCAGAATCCGGCCGCCGACGGAAGCCGCCTTCTCTCGGATCCCGTCGAGAATCAGTCGCTTGCGTTCCTCGGTGTCCACAATGACTTTGTGACGGCGCAGAACCTCCTTGTGCTCGGCGAAGTTTCGCACTGCAATCCATTCGGGGCTCATGAATCGATGCCCGAAAGACATGCGGCCGCTGCGCACGTCGCCGTAAGTGAAGTCCACCACCTCGTCGCCCAAAAGGCATACGATCCAATGGACGGGGCGGGCGAAAGTGACGGAAAGTGTGCCCCAGCGCATGGACTTGGGAAAAGGGATATGGGCGACGAAGTCGGGGAGCATGCGTTCCAGGAGTTCCTTTGTAGGGCCCCCCGCTTCTTCTTTCACCAGGGAGACGTATTCGCCTTTGGGTGTCGTCTTCACGGTGAGCTGTGAGACGTCGATCCCCTGGCTCTTGGCGAACCCTTCGGCGGCTTTGGTGGGGCGGCCTTGAGCGTCAAAGGCCACCGACTTTGGCGGCCCGACGATTTCCACCACCGTGGGTTCCTGTCTCGGCGCGACATCGGGGATCCACAGGCACAGCCTGCGGGGTGTTCCCGTGGTAGAGGGTTGTCCGTGGGCGATGCGATGATCGTCGAGGAAGCGCACCATTTGTTGCGCCATGGATTCCAAGGCCGGGGCGATGTAGCCCGCCGGAATTTCCTCGCTGCCGATTTCCAAGTAGAATTCTTGTCTCATAGAATCCCTCGTGTCGTCCTGAGTGGAAAAATCGTTCTAACGCCTGAGCTCTCCGGCGAGCGTCAATCTTTAAAGGCGTTCTTTTTCAGCAGAGGATACCCCATGGCTTCCCTTTGGGCGGCGTAACCGTGCGCCGCTACCCGTGCCAGGTTGCGCACCCGGGCGATGTAGTTGGTGCGCTCGGTGACGCTGATGGCGCCGCGGGCGTCCAGCAAATTGAAGACGTGCGAGCACTTGAGGCAATAGTCGTAGCAAGGAAGCACCAGGCCGCGGTCCGCCATGCGCAGGGATTCTTTCTCGTACATGCCGAAAAGCTCAAGGAGCATGGGCACGTCGGCTTCTTCGAAGTTATAGTGGGACCATTCCACTTCGCCCTTGTGATGCACATCCCCGTAGGTCACCGCGCCCGTCCACTGCAGATCGTAGACGTTGTCCACGCCCTGAAGATACATGGCGATGCGTTCCAAACCGTAGGTCAGCTCCACACAGACGGGACTCAACGTGATCCCCCCGGCCTGCTGGAAATACGTGAATTGGGTAATTTCCATCCCGTCCAGCCATACTTCCCAGCCCAGTCCCGACGCCCCCAACGTCGGCGATTCCCAGTCGTCTTCCACAAAGCGAATGTCGTGATCCAAGGGGTCGATCCCAAAACTTTTCAGGCTCTCCAGATAAATTTCCTGACTGTTCGGCGGGGAAGGTTTCAGAATCACTTGGTATTGATAATAATGCTGCAGGCGGTTGGGGTTTTCCCCGTACCGGCCGTCCGTCGGACGCCGGGAAGGCTCCACGTAGGCCACTTTCCACGGCTCGGGCCCCAGGACCCGCAAAAACGTGGCCGGGTTGAAGGTTCCCGCGCCCACTTCCAGGTCGTAAGGCTGCTGGATGACACACCCTCTCTCGGACCAAAACGCGTTCAAAGCATGGATGAGTTCCTGAAAAGTCATGACGACTCCTTCCCTGTATCGGATCGGCCTGCACCGCACAAACACTTCATTCCGACGGCCCTTCGGTCGGGAGATCCCTCTGAGCTTCCGGAAAACCTTGTAAAATTGAACATGTAATGGGCAAGAGAAAGCCCTGTCAAGGGAAAAGCTTTAACGGGGGCGCTCGTTTTTTTCATTGACGTTCCAAATCCCGCCGCGCCATAGGAGAGGGAAAGTCCATGGGGAGCGGCGAAGAGAAAGCCTTGGGGCAGGGAAAACTTTTCTAGGAGATACGGCGCAGGCTATGGCGGAAAATTCAGCCCAGAGCCATTCGGAACCGGGTGCCGCCACCCCGAGGCGGAACAACAAACAAAACCTCAAGCGCCTCTTCGGGGCCATCATCGTCTTCGGCCTTGCGGCCGGTGCAATCTACTGGTGGTTTTTTCTGAGGGGGAAAGAGTCCACGGACAACGCCTACGTCATGGCCGATCCGGCCACGGTATCTTCAAGAGTTCCCGGCACCATTGCAGCGATCCTTGTGGAAAACGACGACCCGGTCGCCCAAGGCCAAACCCTCATCGAGTTGGACCCGGCCGACTTCCAGGCGCAGCTCAACGAAGTGGAAGCGGCTTTGGCCCGGGTCCAGGCCGAAGTCCAATCGGCCCGGGTCACCGTGGAATACGTGGAAGCGACGACACTGGCCGCCGTTAACGCCGCTCAGGCGGCCTGGAACGCTGCCCAAGCCCAGGTCCGGGTGGCGCAGGAAAACGTGGAAGAGACGGCCAGGCAGCACGACGGGGTTCTGGCCGAATACCACCATGCGAAACGCGACTGGGAAAGATTCGATGCCCTGGCGGCCCAAGGGGCCTCGTCGGTGCGGGACCGGGATCGCATGAAAACGGTTCTGTCCAAAGCGGAAGCGGCCCTGGGGGCGTCCGAGGCAAGGAATCGGGCCGCACGTGCCGGTTTGGACGCGGCGGAAAAAGAGGCGGCCAAGGCGGAGGCCCGTCTTGCCGAGGCTCAGGCGGGGCGCCTCCAGGTCCGCGTGGAACAGGGGCGCCTCAAGGCCCTGCAGGCCCATGAAAGAGAATTGGAAGCCCGCCGGGACAGCGCCCGATTGAACCTGTCCTACTGCCGCATCGCCGCGCCGATTTCCGGCTACGTGGCTCAAAAGAAGGTCCAAGTCGGAGACAGAATCGTGCCGGGACAACCCCTGCTGGCCGTGGTGCCCCTTCAGGACGTCTACGTGGAAGCCAATTTTAAGGAAACCCAGGTCGAAAAGATCCGCCTCGGCCAACCGGTGACCATTCGAGCCGACTGCTATCCCGGGCGGCGCTTCTCGGGGACGGTCGAAGGCATTCGAGCGGGTACCGGGGCGGCATTTTCGTTGCTGCCGCCGGAAAACGCCACAGGCAACTGGATCAAGATCACCCAGCGCGTGCCGGTGAAAATCCGGCTCACGGAACCGTTCACCCCGCAATACCCCCTGCGCCTCGGTTTTTCGTTGGAAGTGACCGTCGACACGTCCGATCAGAGCGGGCCGCGGTTGCGCCTGCCGTCCCAGAGAGCTTCCCGATGAGCGCGGCGAACCCGGACGGGCGCAAGTGGGCCGTTGCGCTCACCGTCATCATCCCCACGTTTATCGAAGTCATGGACACGAGCGTGGTGAACGTTTCCCTGCCTCACATTCAGGGGAGCCTGAACGCCGGGGTGGATGAAGTGACGTGGGTGCTCACCTCATACCTGGTGTCCAACGCCGTGATCATTCCCATTACCGGCTGGCTGGCAAGTATTTTCGGGCGGCGAAATTACCTGCTCTTTTCCATCGTGATGTTCACGGCGAGCTCGGTCCTGTGCGGGGCCGCTCCATCCCTGAAGGTCCTGGTCCTTGCGCGGGTGCTCCAGGGTCTGGGCGGCGGGGGGCTCCAGCCTCTGTCCCAAGCCATCCTCCTGGAGACTTTTCCCGTGCGAGAACACGGGGTGGCCATGGCCGTTTTCGGGATGGGCGTGGTGTTCGCCCCGATCCTGGGACCTGTCCTGGGCGGGTTCATCACGGACAACTGGTCGTGGCGGTGGGTTTTTTACATCAACGTGCCCATGGGATTCCTGGCCGTTTTTATGGCGATGCTCACCATCCACGACCCGCCCTACATTCGGGCGCGGGCGGTGCGCATCGACCATTGGGGTCTGGGACTCCTGACGGTGGGACTCGGCTGCCTCCAGGTGGTGCTCGACAAAGGGCAAAGAGAAGACTGGTTCGAGTCCCATTTCATCGTCACGCTCACCGTGATCGCCGTGGTGGCTCTCACCACCTTTATCATCGTGGAGCTTCGGGCGGCCCATCCCGTGGTCGATCTCAGGGTCTTTAGGGATTCCACCTTCGCCGCTGGCAACGTGATCATGTTTACCGGCTATTTCTGCCTGTTCGGGAGCATCGTCCTGCTGCCGCTCTACCTGCAAAATCTGATGGGTTACACCGCCTTGTGGGCCGGGCTGGTCCTGGGGCCTGGCGGGTTGGCCAGCCTCATGATCATGCCCGTAGCAGGCATGCTCATGAAACGCGGCGTCCGGCCCAGCCGTCTTCTCGCCGTGGGACTCACGCTGGCGGCGGCGGCCCTGACGCTCATGTCCCGGTTCAATCTGCAGGTCGACTTTTTTACCGCGGCGTGGCCGCGGATCGTTCAGGCCCTGGGGATGGGCTTGTTTTTCGTGCCCCTTGCGGCCGCCACCTACGTGAATATTCCCCGGGAGCACATGGGCAACGCCACGGGGATCTTCAATTTGCTGCGCAACCTCGGAGGTAGTTTCGGTGTGGCGTTCAGCACCACGGTGCTTTCTCAACGGTCCCAATGGCACCAGAACATGCTGGTGGACCGGCTCACCCCCTTCGACAAGCCCTACCAGATGGCCGTCAACAAGATCATGGCCTTGACGGGTGGGGACCCGGCCTCGTTTTATGACCGCAAGGCAGCCTTGGCCGCCGTCTATCAGGAAACGATCCGGCAGGCCGCCATGATGGCTTTCAACGACACGTTCTGGCTTTTCGCCTGGTTCACCGCGGCTCTGGTGCCGCTGACCTTCGTCATGCGCGGACCTCGAAAGCCGGCCGGCGTGGTCATGGGCCATTAGGCCCCGAGGCGAGAGCTTTTTGCAGTTTTTGCAAAAGGATGTCCGCGGAATAGGGCTTGGCGAGAAAATCCAACGCCCCGGCCATCAGGATGTCCTGGATGGAATCGTTGGCGGAAAATCCGCTGGCCACAATGACCTTGGCCTCGGGTTGGATGGTAAGGAGCTTCTCCAAACACTTTTTCCCGCCCATACCGGGCATGATGAGGTCGAGAACGACCACGTCGATGGTGTGCCATTCGCGTTCATAAATGGCCACCGCTTCTTCGCCGTCGGCGGCGGTCAAGACCGTGTAGCCGAAAAATTCCAACATTTCCCGGCCGGAGACTCTGAGATTTTCCTCATCGTCGACCAAAAGAACCGTACCTTTGCCGGGCCCCGGCTGAGGGTTCTCCCGGGGGATTGGGTCGTCCGTTGTCGAAACCGCCTCAGGCAAGGCGGGGAAAAAGCAATCGAACCGCGTTCCCCGGTGCAATTGGCTGCGACACGTGACAGCCCCTTCGTGGGTGGCCATAATGCCGTAAACCATGGAAAGGCCCAGCCCTGTGCCCGATCCGGGTCGTTTTGTGGTAAAAAACGGTTCAAAAATGCGATCGCGCAGGTCTTCGGGGATGCCCGTCCCTGTGTCTTCTACGCTCAAGCACACATAGGGACCGGGTTTGAGCCCGGAAGGATGCCCTTCGGGCAGGACGACGTGAGATGTTTTCAAGGTCAGGGTCCCACCGTCGGGCATGGCGTCTTTGGCGTTGACGGCCAGATTCATGACGGCCTGGGCGACCTGGGATGGGTCTGCGTGAATCAAAGGAAGATTCGGGGCCGGTTCCACGGACACGTGAATCATCTTGGGCAGGGTGCGGGTCAAAATATCCTTGATTTTATGGAGCTCTTGATTGAGGTCCGTGGGGCGAAGGTGGGGCTCCATCTTCCGGCTGAAGGTGAGGAGATTTCGGGTGAGTTCCCGGCCGCGCTGCACGCCGTCGAAAATCTTTTGGAGTCGCCTTTGGTCGGTTTCGCTGCGCTCGGACTGGTTGGCCAGCAGTTCCGCATAACCTTGGATGGTTTGGAGAAGATTGTTGAAATCGTGGGCGATCCCTCCCGCCAGAGTGCCTACGGCCTCCATCTTCTGGGCGTGAGCCAGCTGGGCTTCCAATTCCTTTTCCCGGGTAAAATCCCTAGCGAAATTGATGGTCGCCGGCCTTCCGTCCCATTGCACGACGATGGCGTTGATGTTGATCCAGTGCACCTTTCCGTCTTTGGTGAGCGCCCGAAAGTTGTAAGTGTTGGGCACGGTCTTGCCGCTCAGCCGATCCCGATGCAACGACAAAACGGGGTTTCGGTCTTCCGGGTGGATGAACGTGCTGATGGGAAGATGGGGGATCTCCTCATCCTCGTAGCCGGTGAATTGCCGGAAACGGGGATTCCAGAAACGGATCTGTTCGTCTTGGACAACGAAAATGGCGTCGTTGGAATGGTCCACGATGAGCCGGTACTTTTCGTCCACCTCGCGCAGAGCGCGTTCCGCCTGTTTGCGTTTCGAAATGTCTCTGTAGCCGGCGTAAATGGCCGCCATACGGCCGTCGATGAAGACCGGGGCCACCACGATGGCCACGTCCACCAGAGAGCCGTCCTTGCGTTCGCGAACCGTTTCCACTTCAAAAGATTGACCTTGGAGCGCCTTGGCGGAAAAGGCCTCTGCCTCGCGGCGCATGCGCCGCCGCGCAACGAGTTCGTTGATGGGAACGCCTCGGGCTTCTTCCGGAGTATACTGAAACAGGGTGGTGAAGGCTTTGTTGATCATGACCACCCGGTCTTGGGCGTCCAGGATGGCTACCGCATCGGGAGTGTTTTGGAAAATGGCCTCAAAGTAAGCTCTCTGAAGGCGTAGGTCCTGTTCCGGATTCTGCGGGGTCATGGGCTACCTCAGTCACCAAACAATCAGGCCCCGTTGGAGGCCTCACGACCCTTAACACAAGACACATCCAAATCGCTAGACTTTCTTCGATGCCGCCGGAAGCGGCCCGAGACAAGCCCCAAGGATTTCTCTAAGGCGCCGGGCGTTGAAGACGGCGTGGGCCTCGAAGTCGTTATCGAAGTAGACATAAGTCGGGCGGTTCCATGAGGCGATTTTTTCGGCCCAGAGGTGGAGTTCAGCTTCCGAATAGCTGGAGGCGTAGAGTTTTTGCGAGCCGTGGAGCCGGATGTAGACAAAGTCCGCGGTCACGGCTTCATGAAAAGGGTATCGACCGGCCGTGTCCGAAAGACAGAAAGCCAGCCCATGAGCCTGAAGCTGCCGCAAAAAGCGGTCGTCGATCCACGAGCGGTGGCGCACTTCCACGGCGGCCTCCGAAAGAGGCGACAGGAGCGAGGCGAAATCCTCGAAAAGGGCCTCGTCGTAATGGAGGCTTGGCGGCAGCTGAAAAAGGACCGGCCCGAGCTTCTCGCCGAGCAGACGGGCTCGGGAAAGGAACTCCTCGAGCGGTCCCTGAACATCTTGCAGACGCCGGTAATGGGTGATCAGGCGGGAGGCTTTGAGGGCCCACAGAAACCCCTTGGGGGTGGAGGCTTTCCAGTTCTGGAACGTTTTTTCCGAGGGGAGCCGGTAGAAAGTGGCGTTGCACTCGACGGTGTCGAAGTGGGTCGCGTAGTGGGCAAGCCACTTGGAAGCCGGAAGTTTTTCCGGATAGAATCGTCCGCGCCAGTGGGCGTAGTTCCATCCCGATGTGCCGATGCGATAAGGCGTGTCCATGGCCGATGCCTTTGACCCCCCCTCCCCCGTGGTTTTATCCGCTTCCCGACGGACGGACATCCCGGCCTTTTTTATGGATTGGTTCATGGACGGCATTTGCGCGAAGGCTTTTTCCGTCGCCAACCCCTTCAACGGCCGTCTCAGCCGCATCCCGGCCGATCCGCAATCGGCGCCGGTCATTGTGTTCTGGTCCAAGGATTATGGGCCTTTCCTCCGCGGAGACTACGGCCCCGCACTCCTTCGCAAAGGATATCGGCTGCTTTTTCACTTCACGGTGAATTCGGAAAACCCGCTTCTGGAACCTAACGTCCGGCCCTTGCGGGAAAGGCTACGCCACATCCGGGAGCTGACCGCCTTGGTTTCTCCCGAAGCCGTCTGCTGGCGCTTCGATCCCATCTGTTTTTACCAAACGGAAACCCGAGGGCTCCAGCACAACCTGCAGGACCTGGAAAGGATCGGGGAGGCCATGGCGCGGGCGGAGATCCGAAAATGTGTCACAAGTTTTACCCATATCTACAAGAAAATCGCTCGGCGGGCGACGGGGCGGGGCTCATGCCGATTCGTGGACCTCACCGATTCCGAAAAGGGGGAGGTCTTGGCCTGGGTGCAGGAAAAACTCTCTCCTTTAGGCATCCGCCTCGCTTTGTGTTGCCAAAAATCCCTGCTGGATGGGCTCGGCGGAAGGGTTCAAGGGTTGGAGGCGTCGGCGTGCCTGTCGCACCGATGGATGGAAGCCGTGTACGGTCCCCTGGGCCTTTCCCACCGGCCCGATGCGGGCCAGCGCCGATCCTTAGGCTGCGGATGCCATACCTCTAAGGATGTGGGGTCCTACCGCGCCCATCGCTGTCGGCACCGATGCCTTTACTGTTACGCCAACCCGGCGGCCTGAGTCTGCTCCGGGCAGGCAGGGTTTAGGGGCGCGGTTTACCGGCACGGCCGGAGGCACCGACCCGGCAACAGACCCTCCGGACATCGGCCGCTGGACTTTTCACGGGAGACTTTGTGAAATGAGGGCCCGGTGCTTGTGGATGTGGAGCTTGCCGTCTTTGGGTTCCAACTGCCATCGGACCATGGAATCCATGTGGCATTCTTTCAGGACATCCAAGCAAAAGGCCTGGAAATAACCGTCGGGCACCGCGTTTCGAAAGGCTTCCATGTCGGATGCACGATGAATTTTCCACCCGTCGAAAGGTTCATAGATCGCTTCAAAGGCGATGTCCCGAAAACGATCCAGCCGAAGCCGCCCTTGGAAGGTCAAAAAATAGAACCGGCGACCTTTGGCTTCCGCCGTCACCGGCGATGTCTGCTCCAAGACGTAGCCCATAAAACGGTTACCGTACCTCTGTCTGGCGATCCAATCGTGAATGCCGGTTCTGCTCCGTTGAAGGCATCATTGTCTTAATCGTCACGACCCGCTCAAAACTTGAGAAAAAGAACCCATCCCCGAACCTCAGGAAAAGAGCGCGTCGAAGGGGCGAAGGGGGCCATGTCCCTGGCGCGATTTTTCGAGGCGGCGGCACAGGGTCGGGGTCGGCGAAACCGAAGGTTTGGGAGGCTCACGCGACCTCTCCATTTTCCATTTGAGTTTTTTGAAAAGCTTGGCGAGAAGATGAGAACGTCTCCGTCGAAGGCAGCGAAAGGGACGAGTCCATAGATGGCCGTCGGCAGTCCGTCTCTTTTGGGGGTGGGTCATAGGGTGCCGCGAAGCTTTGACCTTCCCGCTTTGTCCAAAGGACATTTCGTCTCAGCCGCCGCAAAGGAGAATGGGGGCTTTAAGGGGAAAAAAACGGCGGCGGGTTCGCTTTCCGGTCGCAACGGGCTTTCGGGCTGCGTTTTGGCCGGCCGAGGGGGAGGGGGTTGCCCATGGACGAGTTTTTTCTGTACACACCGCTGCCGATGGAACCTGTTTCCCTTGGCGCCCCGGAGCTCGCAAAGGCCGTCGAACACCTCTACGAAGCCTTAAGGCTCATCGAGCGCACCCAAAACGAGATATGTCTGCGCGCCCTCTCGACGGTGCAGCTCATGGACGATTTGGCCCAGGCCTGGCATGAAATCAATAAGTGCCGGCTCTACACCGAAAAGATCGTGGACTTCGAAGAGAGGCTCCAACCCGCCATGGGCTATGTGAACGACGCCCGCTGCATGGTGGAAACCGTCGCCCATGGGCAGAGCCGCGTGACGGACAGCGCCTTCGCCTCCGTTCTCGGCTGCCTTTGGGAGGCGGCCGCGCTGGTCCATTACGTGCTCGAAGAGCTGGAAAGTTGGATGTCCGCGGCGGAGGACAAGGACGAGGATTGATCTGTGAAGCCCGGCCCTGAGGGGGCCCGAAGCCTCAGGGGGACACCCGCCCCGCAGTCGCGGCTTTCGACGCTCGACATTTCGATGAGCCTTCGTCTCGATTGGCGCTTCTTCCACCGGGGGAAAGAACGGGCCTTATGGCGGGTGACGCCGAAACGACGCGCGGGACACTGGGTCGGCGTCTCGGATGCCATGGGAAGGGCCGCGCCGGCGCCACCCGACGTTGACAGGACCCCAGCCATGTGATACAAGCGGCGCGGCACCGAAACACCATTCCGGCACGGGCGACTAGCTCAGTGGAGAGAGCGTTGGTCTCCGGAACCAAAGGTCCCGGGTTCGATCCCCGGGTCGCCCGCCAGAAAGTCCATGAGCCCCATGTCTGAGCCTCCCGCCACTCTTGGGGAAAAGGCACACCCGGAAACCCGGCAGGAGAAAACGGCTCCCAAATGAGCCGAAAAGAGCTCAGGGGGCGTCTGTCTCGTTTCCAGCCTTGTTCCCGACCGATGAACCGCGGACTCCCAATTCAGATGCGCCGAGTCTTCGAAAGGGAAGTGTTTTTCCGTTGTGATACGGCCGGGGCCATATGCCCTGAAGGCCTTGAGGGTGAACCGGCGATCCGGCAAAGAGTGAGCGCTCACAAACACCCGAGGCACCGTTTGACCGAATAGGCTGTGATTCCAGCCGCCAGGATCGTCCTTATCTTTTAGATTGACTTCAAAAAGGATATGGACACTAAGCATCGGGCGCATCACTTTTCGGACTATTTTAAGGCGGGGGGAGGAGGGACACGGAAATGAGAGGAACCATGAGTGATTTCACCAAGAGGTTCCGGCAGACTTTGGGCGTCGATATTTCTCCTTGTTATGAGGGATTGTTGGCCCACTACGACGAACACCTCTCTGCGGATCCCCTGTCCGAGCCGGGGTGGATTCCCGGCCTCGGCAACGCCGACTTCGCCGTGGGCACGACGCAATCCTTCCGGACCATGTTTCCGCAGTTTCCCAAAGAATGGGTGATCATCGGCATGGAAGGCACACGCACCGTCGAAAAGATTCAAGAAGAGGTCGATGTCTACGTCGCCTTGGACATGCGGGACGACAGCGTCCATTTCGTGGATGCTTTGGGGAAATCCTGGAAGGGCGCCGACCATTTTCGGGAATGGCTGGCCCACAAGCTGGCCCGCGCTTTGTGGCAAAGGACTCACCATAGCCACCTTTTCGTGGTGGGGGACAAGACGGAAGCCGTCATCCAAAGGCTGCGCGAGGAATTGGTAGCCTGGCACCGCAAAGGGGCGCTGGAACTGGAAGGAATAGTCGTGCTCCATCGGGACGCTCAGGGACGGCTTTCCCTGAAACCCGTGCAGCATTCGGGCGTCACGGAAACGGCCGTCGGAAGCATCGCCGGGCTTTTGATCGGTTCTCTCTTTTTCCACCCCGTCTTGGGCGCGGCGCTCGGCACCATGACCGGGGCCGCAGCCGGAAGCGCCCGGTTCACCCTGTCCCATGTGGGGATAGACGACGAATTTGTTCGGCATCTCGCGTGTGCGGTCCTTCCGGACACCTGGGCTTTGGTGGTCATTGTGCGGAGCGCAAAAATCAAGGAAATGATCGATGCGTTGAAAAAAATCGGCGGCACGGTGCTGGTGACGTCCTTGAGCGCCCGAGGCGAGGAGCAACTCCGAGACGCGTTGTCTTCCCCTGAAGCCGAGGAGTGACGAGGTTTCGACGGGGGCCGGCGGGTCCATCTTCGTGGGAAACGCCGGCTTGTCTTGTCTAGAATTTCAAACCGAATGCCCGGATGGTCGGGCTGTGGGGTGGTCGGGCTGGTGAGTGCGGTAGTTGCGGTGGAAAATCTGGTCAAGCGCTTTCGCGATCTCACGGCGGTGGACGGGGTTTCCTTCACTGTGGGGCGTGGCGAGTTCTTCGGGCTGCTCGGACCCAACGGCGCCGGAAAAAGCACGACCATTCGGGCTCTTTACGGTTTTTCCCCCCCGACTTCCGGCACCGTCCGGGTGTTCGGGATGGACATCCGCACCCGGTGGCGGGCCGTCAAGGCCCGGATCGGCGTCTGCCACCAGGAAAACACTCTGGATCCGGACTTGAGCGTCCAGGAAAATCTCTGGATTTTTGCGGGCTATTTCGGGATTCCTTTGGCCGAAGCCAAGGTTCGGGCTTCGGAGCTTCTGGAATTTTTCGCCTTGAATCACAAGAAAGATGCGAAAGTCGCGGATCTTTCCGGGGGCATGGCCCGGCGGTTGATTTTGGCCCGAGCCCTCATCAACCGCCCGGAACTCCTCATTTTGGACGAACCCACCACGGGCCTCGACCCCCAAAGCCGCCACCTCCTATGGGAGAGGCTGGAATCCCTCAAGGCGGAAGGCCTCACGGTGCTTCTGACCACCCATTACATGGAAGAAGCGGCCCGGCTCTGTGATCGGTTGGTCATCATCGATCACGGCAAGATCTTGGTGGAAGGAGCGCCGGGAGATCTGGTGGCGCGTTACGCCGGGGCCGAAGTTCTGGAAGTGGGCGGACCGGATGCGGCCCTGCGGCGGTATGTGACGGAAAACCGTCTGGAATATGACGATCTGGGGGATCGTCTCATCCTCTATGTGCCGGAGGGGTCTTCCATTCTCGAGATCGTGCGGACTCGGTTCTGCGTTCGGCAGTGCACGTGGCGCCGAAGCACCCTGGAGGATGTGTTTCTGCGGCTGACGGGAAGAGAGCTTCGGGAATGATGGACCTGGGGGCTGTTTCGTGGCGGTTCGTCAAGGTGTGGCGGCGAAACCTCTGGACGTATCGCCGCATATGGAAAGTGAGTTTCCTGACCCCTCTTCTGGAGCCGCTTTTTTTTGTGGCCGCTTTCGGTTTGGGGCTGAGCGGCTTTGTGGGCGAGATAGCCTACGGGGGCCGGAAGTTCGATTACCCGACCTTCATCGCCCCCGGCTTGGTGGCTACAGCCGTCATGAATAACGCCTTTTTCGAAACGACCTATGCCTCGTTTGTCCGCATGTATTACCAAAAGACCTTCGACGGCATGCTGGCCACACCTCTCAGTTTGGAAGAAATCATGATCGGCGAGATCGTCTGGAGCGCTTCCAAATCCGTTGTTGCCGCCGCGCTGATGAGTGCTGTGCTGGCCGTCTTGGGTTTCGTGGACCCTTGGTCCGTGGCGACGGTTCTTCCCATCGCCTTCGTCGGGGGGCTGGCTTTCGGCGCCCTGGGATTGTGGTTGACCGGGATCACGCCCCACATCGAAATGTTCAATCTCCCGGTCTTTCTCTTGATTACCCCCATGTTTCTCTTTTCGGGGACCTTTTTCCCCGTCTCGTCCCTGCCGGGGTGGGCCGCGGCGGCCGCCCAAGTCTTTCCTCTGTACCATCTCGTGGAACTCTGCCGCCGGGTGCAGATCCACGCCTGGGAATCTTCCACGGCGGGCAGCGGCGCCTATCTAGGGGTTTTTTCCGCCGTGTTCGTGGTCCTGGCCGTTGGGGCCATGAAGCGACGCCTCATCCGGTGAGGCGCCCTCTTTTTCATCTTCCTAAGATCCGCGGATTCCGATAAGCATGGAACAAGAAGGCCTTGGACCTTCCAAGAAAACACGGAACCCAATTATTCCACTGGATCCTCGAGGGAAAGCGATGCCGGATTTGGACCGCATCCGCAGAGAATGTTTCTGGGAAACCACAATGACGCCCCAAGACATTCTCCGTATGGCACGCGCAGGAAACAGGGAGGAGAAGAGATTCATCTTTGAGAAAATTTTGCTCAATAGCACCCACCTTCTTAACGACATATCCATATTTGATTTGGATGATTTAAAAGAACTTGTCGAAAACTACAAGCTTCCCCAATTTAATCGAGAGCACGCCGCCAAGAGGAAAAACTTGGTGGAGGTGTTTTTCTTTGACAAAGATTTGGTGATTGATGAGTTGTTATGGATCACATAGATTACAAAGAAATGTATGCCCTGCAGGATGAGGTTTTCCGTGTGGTCTTCAAGACCGAGAACCTATTCTACCTGACAGGGGGCACGTGTCTGAGTCGCTTTTATTTTCCGAAGCGGTATTCGGACGATCTCGATTTTTTCGCAGACGGGTCCCCGCGATATGCTTTTGCGGTGCGTACCATCAGAAGGCGAATGCTCGATGTTTTTTCTTTGAAAGTCGAAGTGGAATCGAAAGATTTCACGCGATGGAGAATCAACGAACAACTCCAAGTGGACTTCATCAACGAACACAGCCCGAGATATAAGGACGTGATCGTCACACCGCTCGGATATGTCATCGATAACATAGAAAACATTCTATGCAACAAAATTACGGCCGTTGTCGGAAGGGACGACCCCAAGGACGTCTTCGACATCTATCTCATATGGAAATATCATTCTTTTTCGTGGAACGACATTCTTCAGGCGGCCTTGAAGAAGGCCTTCTTTTCCATCGATGACCTGATTGTGCGGTTAAAGACATTCCCCAGAAACCTTTTGGAACGTCTCGATCTTTTGGATCCTGCGTTTCTCGATCCTTTCGATGCGGAATTTCCCAGAATTATTGATGAGATTCGCGCGGGAAGCGATCATGAACGATTGCTGAGCCCGTAAAGGGCGGCGGCCGCCTTGAATGGGAAAAGGGGTGCCGGAAGGGGTGTGGGCTCAGGCGGTGAGGTCTTTCGCGAGCGCGGTGTGGCCTTGGGAAGCCGCGGCTTCGATTTTTCGCAGGGCCCTGTCCACATGAGATCGCGCTTCGGCGACGAAAGCGGGGTCGTGAATGCCCGGAAGGTTGATCCAGACGTTGTAGGCGGCGATGGCGGCGGCGGATCGAATCAGCTGGAGGGCGGCTCCGGCGTCGCTGGCCGCTTTGGGGTTCCCGAAACGGAGGACTTCGGCGGCATCGTACACAAGCCGTTCCAAGGCCCAAAGAGTTTCTAAGGGCACCTGCGCGGCCTCTTTGACGGCTTTTTGGATCGCCTCGGCCCGCACCGATTTTTCTTCCAGGGTTTCCTTAGGGAGCCGGTAAGTCTGGATGACGGCCTGATATGCGTCCGTATCCCTTTGCACAAGGTCTTCGAAAGCCCGAATGAGCGAGGCGGCGCGTTCTTCCACGGGGATCAAAACGGGCCGTCGATCCTGAAATTTTTCGTTGCGGACGGTCAGGCGCGCCACCATGGTCACGAGCGCTGCGGCGATGGCCCCGGCCAAGGCCGCCGTGCTGCCTCCGCCTGGAACGGGGTCGGCCGACGCCAGTCTTTGAAGAAAATCGTCCACAGGCAATCGTGTCAGGCGTTGGGTCATGGGGACTCCTTCTCTGATTCGTGACGGGCGGCCTTTTCCCCCTGAGATTTCGTCCTTTGGGGTTTCAAAGCTTACGTTCCTTTCCGATGCCCGCCTCACACCCTCCCCGTGGAAGCTTTTTTCCACTTTCCTCAAAGCCGTTTCCGGTTCTCGAAGCACGGACCCCCAAACCGCCCTCAGAAAAGCGCCGGAAGGGCGTCGCCGGGGGCATGGGCTTTGTTGGGGAACTTGCGACGGCGGTCACCCGAAACACAGTTCTCCTTTCTTGTAGACGGCCGCAACGGGGTTGGCGCCGGCATGATAAGGGACAACCGCCGGGGTTTCGCCTTCCAGAACGAGAAAATCCGCCTGCTTGCCCACATCCAGGCTTCCGACGCGATCGGCCGTAGCGATGGCGTAGGCCGCATTGAGCGTTGCGGCGGTCAGGGCTTCTTCCACGGAAAGACCCATCGAGAGGACGGCCAGCCCAAAAACGAAAGGCATGGATTCGGTGTAGGAAGATCCCGGGTTGCCGTCCGTGGCCAAAGCGACGGGCACGCCGAGCTCGATCATGGTGCGGGCCTTGGCGAAGGGTTTTCGCAGGCTGTAGGCCGTTGCCGGCAGCACGACGCCGATGGTTCCCGCCTGGGCCATGGCCTTGAGGGAAGCCTCCGAAGCCGCCAGGAGGTGTTCGGCGGAAAGGGCGCCGATTTCGGCCGCCAGAGCCGCCCCGCCCAGGTCATGAACTTCATCGGCATGGATCTTGGCCCCGAGGCCCGCCGCCAGAGCCGCCCGGAGGATCCTTCGGCTCTGGGCGACGGAAAACACCCCTTGTTCGCAGAACACATCGCAGAACCGAGCGATCCCTTGACGAGCCACTTCCGGGATCATGTCCCGAACGATCGCGTCCACGTAGTCGTCGGTTCGGTTTCGGTATTCTTCCGGTACGGCATGGGCGCCCATGAAAGTCGCCACCACATCCAGGGGTGTTTCCCGGCCGATGCGGCGGATTACGCGAAGCATTTTCAGTTCGGTCGGCGTCTCCAGTCCGTAGCCGCTTTTGATTTCCAGGGTGGTCGTGCCGAAGCGCAGGGCCCGCAAAACTCTTTCCCGGGTCGCCCGGAAAAGCGTTTCCTCATCGCTTTTTCGAACCGATCGCACTGTGGAGAGGATGCCTCCACCTCGGCGCAAAATCTCCAGATATTCCACGCCCTGCAGTCGAAGGGAAAATTCCTGTTCGCGTGTTTCCACGAAACACAAGTGAGTGTGCGGATCCACAAAGCCGGGGAGGACACACCGCCCTTCCAGGTCCACTTCCAGGTCCACATCGTCGGCGTGAAGAGCTTTCAGGACGTCTTTTTCAGGACCCAGGGCGGCGACTCGCCCGTTTCGGCACAGAAGGGCTCCTTTGGGCACCGCGCGGATCCGCCCTTGGTCCGGCCCGGCCCTGGGTTTTCCACCGTCTTCCGGCGTGAAGACGGCGGCGTTTCGAAAGAGTTTGGTGATCATTCGGGTTCGCCCTCGAGTTTTTCCAAAAGCTTTAATTCGATGACCTGATCGAGAGAAAAATCGGCCAACTGGAGGTAATATGCCGCACTTTCCAAAAGGGCGGCGGCGGGCACCATGCCGTAGATTTCCGTTTCCACCACGGGCACACCCCAGCGCCTCGCTTCCATGCGCACGAGCTCCATCACGCGGTACAGAGCGTTTTTCTCGTAGTCCGTCACGTTCAGGCTCACCTGCACCAGACCCCGGTCTTCCAAGGCCAATCCAATGCCTTTGACGTGGCAGAGCCCGCCGCCGGAAGCGCGCACGGCTTTGGCGATTTCTTTGGCGATGCGCCCATCCGTTGTGCCGAGGTTGACGTTGAAAGCCACCAAAATCTTCCGGGCGCCGATCACGGTGGCTCCCGCGGTCGGATGCAGCCTCGGGGGACCGATATCCGGGTGTCGTTCCGGGTCGGATACCGCCTCTTTCAGGCCTTCAAATTGGCCTTGACGCACCGTCTCCAAGCGGCGGCGTTCGGGCCGAACCGCCGCCTCTTCGTAAAAATAGACGGGAACGCCCGTTTCTTCGAAATAGCGTTCCCCAAAGGAACGGGCCAAGGCCGCGCAGTCTTCCATGGAAATGTGGCGAAGGGGGACGAAGGGGATGACGTCCACGGCGCCGATGCGGGGATGGGCCCCTCGGTGACGGTTGAGGTCGATGAGAGCGATGGCCGTTTTGGCCGCTTCCAGCAGAGCCTCCTCGATGGGTTCGGGGGCTCCGGCGAGGCTGACCACCAGCCGGTTGTGGTCCGCGTCCGCCCGATAGTCCAAAAGAGCGCATCCGCGCCTTCGGCGAAAGGGTTCCACGATGGCTTCGATGACATCCCGGCGGCGGCCTTCACTGAAATTGGGGACACACTCGATCATTCGGGACATTTCTTTTCACCCTCCCCGTGTCATGTTCTGGGGAGCATGGAGATTTTGACGCCCCGTTCCCGGGCCGTCCGGATCGCGCGTTCATAACCCGCATCGGCATGGCGGATGATGCCGGTGGCAGGGTCGTTTCGCAGCACCGTGGTCACTCGAAGCTCCCCTTCTTGGGTTCCGTCCGCCACGGTCACTTGGCCGGCATGGAGCGCGTAGCCGATACCAACCCCACCGCCGTGGTGGAAGCTCACCCAACTGGCCCCGGAAGCCGTGTTCACCATGGCGTTGAGCAAGGGCCAGTCGGCGACGGCATCGGATCCGTCCTTCATGGCTTCCGTTTCCCGGTAAGGGGAGGCCACGGAACCGCAGTCCAGGTGATCACGGCCGATGACGATGGGGGCTTTGACGGCCCCGGTGCGCACGAGGTCGTTAAAAATTTTTCCCGCCTTGTCCCGTTCGCCGTACCCGAGCCAGCAGATGCGGGCGGGAAGCCCCATGTGGGCTACACGGGCTTCGGCCATGCGGAGCCACCGCACCATGCGGGTCTTTTCCGGAAAGGCTTCCATGAGGGCCTGATCGGTCACGACGATGTCCTGGGGGTCGCCGGAGAGGGCCACCCATCGGAAGGGGCCTTCGCCCTCGCAGAACAAGGGGCGAATATAAGCCGGGACGAAACCGGGGTAATCGAAGGCGTTGTGGACGCCGCGCTTCAAAGCCTGGCCCCTCAGGTTGTTGCCGTAGTCGAAGGCCACGGCGCCGCGGTGCATCATCTCGAGGATGGCTCGGCAGTGAACCGCCATGGAGTCCAGAGCCATGTCCCTGTAACGCTTGGGATCGGTTTTTCGAAGCTGAAGAGCCTCTTCATAGGGAACGCCCGCCGGGACGTAGCCGTTCAGCTCATCGTGGGCGCTGGTTTGGTCCGTCACCACATGGGGGATGAACCCCATGGCGATCATTTTGGGAAGAATGTCGGCGCAGTTTCCCAAAAGGCCGATGGAGAGGGGTTTTTGGGCGTCGGCGGCTTCCCGGGCCATGGCGACGGCCCGGCCGAGGTCGTCCACCATGACGTCCAGGTAGCGGGTGTCCAGGCGCCTTTGAATTCGCGCCCGATCCACTTCCACGCACAGGGCCACCCCTTCGTTCATGGTGATGGCCAGAGGTTGGGCCCCGCCCATGCCGCCCAAACCGCCCGTGACCGTGATCTTTCCGGCCAAGGACCCGCCGAAATGCTTTTCCGCGAGCGCCGCGAAGGTTTCGTAGGTCCCTTGGAGAATCCCCTGAGTGCCGATGTAGATCCAGGATCCGGCCGTCATTTGGCCGAACATGATGAGCCCTTTGGCTTCCAGGTCGTGGAAATACTCCCATGTGGCCCATGCGGGCACCAGGTTGGCGTTGGCGATGAGCACGCGAGGGGATGTGGGGTAGGTTTTCACGATCCCGACGGGTTTTCCGGATTGGACCAAAAGGGTTTCGTCGTTTTCCAGATCCAGAAGGCACCGAACGAGGGCGTCGAAACAGGCCCAGTTTCGGGCGGCTTTCCCCGTTCCGCCGTAGACGATGAGCTCATCCGGTTTTTCTCCCGTCTCGGGGTCCAGATTGTTGCACAGCATGCGCAGAGCCGCTTCCTGATGCCAGCCTTGGCAATGGAGTTCGGTCCCGCGTGGGGCTCGCACCGGTCGGGGTTTCCCGCAGCCGATCTGAAGGTTCCGAATCAGCCTTTCCTTGGGAGTGAGGCTCATGGCTCGTCCTCCTTGCGGTCCTCGTCGCCGCAATGCGTGGGGATGGTTCCATGACCGGGGGGCCAAGCGTCACGGCGTCTTTTCAGCATCATCACCTTAAGGGTTTTTTTAACACATGGACCATGCGAAAAGCCCCAACTTTGACGATCCGCCGGGCACTTTTGGGAAGAGCCCGTTATTGAAGATGCGCTTCGCAGATCGTTCGTGAAGCGCTCGTCGACGCTGTGGCTGTGTAACTCGTTGACAGGTCGGGTATTGCCGAGTCCTTGCGCCCCGCGTGGGAAGGTGCCCGCTGCTGAGCCTACAACAAATTCAGGGCCCGCACAGTGCCGGGCCGGGATGATCTGCGTGCGCCAATCTGTCGGGGCGGGCCTTGTGCCCGCCCGAATCCCTCGCGGCACCCGCAATTCATGGGCCAGGGCATGTCTTTTTGTGTTGGGGTTCGCTGCGCTCACCCCAACCTACCGGCCTACCGGCCTGTCGGGGTGGGCCCATGAACGTGCGCCAATCCGCCGGGGCGGGCACAAGGCCTGCTCCGACAAATCGCCCCCACAAATTCCGGGCAGCACCGTAGGTTGGGGTGAGCGTAGCGAACCCCAACGCCGACCCCCACACCCACAAAACGGAATTCCGGGTGGGCACAAATTCCCGGAGACCGTGGGGCGCACAGAGGGCGCATGCGGACGAATTCCGGGCAGGCACAAGGCCTGCCCCTACAAATTGCGGGCAGGCACAAGGCCTGCCCCTACAAATTGCGGGCGGGCACAACGCCCATTCCGACAAATGGCCCCTACAAATTCCGGGCAGGCAGAGGGCCTGCCCCTACAAATTGCGCGGGGCAAAAGGCCTGCCCCTACAAATTGCGGGCAGCCACAAGGCCTGCCCCTACCGTGGGACGCGATAATGGGTACGGCGCCAGGGTGACGAGCCGCTGCATCGCATAGACGCCCCCGGCGATCTTCGGGCTCAAACCGTTCGCGGATTTACCTGTAGGTGAAAGGGAAGAAGCCCGCAGCCCGAAGGAGGATTGTTTCGAGAATATCGTCGACGGAGCCGCCGTCCAGCAACTCCCGAAAATGAGGGCGCCACAAAGGCCCATGGGCGAGATCGTCCATGACCCGCATCACGTGGGGTTCCACTCGAGAGGCGGTTTCCAGCCCCTCGCACCGGAGCCATGCCAGCGGAAGCAGAGCCATGGGGCGGGCCGTCGGTCCCAACGAGAGCGAAAGTTCCATGCTCATCCGCCATGCGCGTTCCTTGTCCACCTTCTTCTGGAAGATCCGGCCCATGTTCCACAGCCAAAGAGGCCACGGGTGGCCCGGCAGAGGCTTTCTCATGCGCTCCAAAGCCCATGCGAGATAACTCGGCTCGTGGGGACTTCCCGTTTCCGCCAGATACCGTGCCAGGGCCGCATGTTCATAGGGCGACATCTTATCAAAAGGCCTTTCCCGTGGCGCCAAAGCTGCACCGGCCGCCGGTGCGATCCCGTAGGCTCTGAGGGTTTCCGAGGCGGCAGCCCAATTTTCGGCGTCCAGCTCGGCATACAGCCGATAATGAAATTGACGGCGCCAGTCCGCCCGATATTGGGGCAGCTGTCCCAAACCGAAGGCGTCTTGGGCCTCCGAAACATATCGACCCACGGCATCCCCAAACTTCGGGCCGCAAAAGCCATAGTTTTGGGCGATGGTGCCGTAGAGTTTTCCCAGCGCGGGCGCTGCGGGCTTGAGGCCGTTACGGGCTCGTGCCGATCGCTCTTCCTCCAGGCGCCGGACCGTATCCCACACCTCTTGGGGAAGTTCGGGATCGAACCGATAACGGGCATGCCGTTCGCTCACGATCCGCCGGTTCAGGAAATCACAGACTTTGTAAATGCCGTCCGGATACTGAAGCACGCGAGCCTGCACACTCTCGCAGCGTTGCATCCACCGATGGGCCTCTTTGACTTCGCCGCGGCGGGTGGCCGCCGCCCAACGAAGCTGGGCGGCTTGAAACGCCGCCATGGGGTTTTCTTCCGCTAAAACCTCAAAACATCGGAAGTCCCAGGGTTCCAGAAGTCGCTCGACCCAGGCGGCGTCGGCATAGGGGTCGCGAACCATTTTGGCCAAGCGATCCAGGGCCTCTTCGGCCAGTCTGGGCTCCCGGGCGATCTTTATAACCGTGTTGCGGTAACGGGCCGGAAAACCCTGCCAGCCGCCGGCCCGGGGATCCAAAAGGTGGACTGTGTGGGCCAATTCGATGGGATTCGAAAGGCGCTCAAAATCCGAAAGGACTTTGGATGCGTTCTGATCTTGAAACGTTTCCCATAAATATTCCGCGGCTTCCACATCTTGAACCGGAAGAAGCGTGAGCGGCGTTTTCCTTGCCGTTTCCGGATCGAACCCGTGACTTGGGCAGATTAAAGCCCGCCGGCCCACGGCCTCGGCGGCGCGCGCTTTGTGCGGCACGGCGGAAACCGGCCCCACGACTCCGTCCTCCTGCAAAGCCCCGGTGGCGGCCATGTGCTCAGACCGCTTCGCCACATGGAGACCCCACCCGGCAAGGTAAAGGGGGAGAGCGAGCGAGGCCCCAAAGAGGCACTGGCGGCCGGAAGGAAAAAGCACGGGAAGGACGAGAAGACGGCACCCGGATCGGAGGTGAACAAGCTTAGCCGCAGCCCCTGCGGCTCTTTGGGCTTCGTTGTCGGCGACCGACTCCCACCACCGGGGTGTGAGGAAAGATCCGGCGTTTTCGTCCAAGCCTACGGCAAACCACACGGCACAGGCCTTGGGCCGGGTATCGACCAAAATGGGGATGAGGGTCCAAGAGGCCTCGGCGATTCTTGCCCATTGCCGGGACTGAAAGCCGGGGACCACTGCCGAAAGAGTTTTAAGAAAAGCGGACCGGAGAGTCGAAAAGGCCGAGTTGTTTTGACTGAGCACGGCCGCGAGACATGAAACGGCCGTCAAGCTGAACGACTCCGTATCCACAACATCTTGGAGAATTCTCAACTGCTCTTTCGCCGTCTCGGGGTCTTCGGGAGGCACGAAGCCCCGAGGGTCGGCCACATGGGGGAACCTTTCATGGAAACGCCCCCATGAGTGCCACACGACGAGCTCTTCAAGGGACCACCGAGCCGGTTCGGTCATGGTCGGCCCACAAGAATTTCCAGATTGCCCAACAGGGCCGATCTTTTCGTGACTTCGGGGAACAAGAGCCGGAAAAAACCCGTGCGCGGATCGATGGTGGCTTCCCAGGCCACGGCCCGCCCCCATGGCATGCGCCACAGCGCATGGATTTCCGCATCCTCGGGTACGGGCTCGGAAATTTTGCCACCCACAAGAAAGCCTTTGTCGGTTTCTTCAAAAACCGTGAGCTCCGCCCAGACGGGATCCACCCTCGGCGGCGGTGGGCTCAGATGAATTCTCTTGACGAATACGCCTTGTCTTACGCCGGCTGCGGCCATGGGCAGGGCACGGGGCATCCACGAAGCGAGAAGGAGGTGCAGGCACGAGTCTTGTTCGGAATCTCCGCCAAAAACGAGGCGAGACCCGAAGGCCTCTTCCAAAGATCCCCCATCGGCAAAGTGTGCTCTCAACGCAGATTGAAGGCGGCCTCGTTGATCTTTGTTCACGAGATCCTGCAACAGCCGGTTTGCGAAAAAGGCGGCCGTGTCTTTTTCCAGGCGACGAAAAGCTTCTCGATAGTCGTTTTTCTGACCCTTCGGCGGGTGCAATTCCTTTGCAAGCGTCGTCGGTTCGACCATAGGCACCGGCGGGGGGCTCTGGGAGGCGTTTCGACGAACCTGAGCCAGGGCGTCGGCATCGATGCGGCGGACCAACGGCCCAAGGTGATGGGCGCCCACGGCGAGCATATTCCAGGATTCGGCGAAGACTTTAGAGAAAAGCGCGATATCGCCGGGTCCCTTGAGCGTCTCGAAGTCGTGAACCTGGGCCGCTCGAAAGGCGTCTTCACGCCCTCTGACCCTCTCCACAAGAAGAACCAGCGGCGGGTTAAAATATCTGCCCCGTTGGCCCCATCCTCCGAAGGTTTCGAGAATGCGCCGCAGATCGCCCACCTCAGCGGGAGCGCTTTCGCGTTTCGATCCCTTTTCATCGCCTCCCGGTCCCGCATGCAGGGCTTCCGCGGCGAATGGCATCAATAAATCGCGATCTTCGCAACACCATGGGCACGTTTTCAAATGTCGGCGAAGCGCTTCCGAGGGAGGATCCTGAAAGAGCAGAAACGACGGCGGGCAGCCTCTCAACCGATAGGCTTCCTCCAGCGCCAGCCGCCGTTTCAAGGTGCTTCGGGTCTTTTGTGATCCGTCGAGCAGCTGCCTCAGGGTCACGGTCTACCGCCTTTCCTCCAAAATGCCTAGGGCCAAGGCCCATGTCCTCGACCTATTCCCGTCTTCCCTTTACCTTTCATTACGGCCCTCGTCTTCCTGTTTGCAAACGGCGATCAAGGCCGTAAAAAATGCCTTAAAAACATTCTCATCCAAATCGGGCGGGGAAAGCTCAGGCCATAGGAGACAGAAATCCTTGAATTCCTCGATGAGCCTTTGGAGCCTATACCGGGCACCGGAAGCCCCGCTGTAGCCTAAAACCCGGGCGACGCGGTCCAATGTTTCTTCATCGCCGTAGAAAAGCGCAAAAGCCTTGCGGTCTTGGGGGCTCCAAGAGGCTGCCAAGCTCTGAGCCAGCTCGGTCACCCTCGCGCATTGAAGGGCCGTTTCTTGAAGCGCAGGTGCGGGGATGGGGATTTCAAAAGATTCTTCAGTTTCATCCGATGGGCTCATCTCCAGGGGGACAAAACGCGGGCGCTCATGGACGGCCCCCCAATGGGAGAGATATCGCACCAGCTCACGAACGGGAACCCAGACGGCCGTCCCGGCCCTATGGATATATTCTCGGCAGAAAAACAGTGCCAGATCATGAATTTCCGAGGCATTTAAGGAAGCTGAAACTTTGACGGACCCCGGCGGGGACGGCCAGTCGGCGTAGGACGGTGGGGGTGGAATTTCCCGTAGCTGCGCATTGGGTGGCGCGGCCTCGGAGCACGCGTAAAAAGTCCTGTGCGGATCCGCGCGATATTGAAACCGCGGGTTTTTGGCGATGAGTTGTCGCACGCGCCGATAAAAGGCTTTGAAGGGATCGCCTTCTTGGGTTCTTGCGCGATCCAGGAGAGTTTTAGAGTAAGCGAAGGCAATGTGGAGAGCGATTCGGTCTGTTCCCTGAGCCCACAGGGTATGGAAGGGATGCTCTTCTTCCCAGCGCTCGGCGTGGCCGGAGACAAAAAGCCAAAGATCATGGGCGAGCTCTTCGAGAGGAGAACGCTCATCTTCCGATGCGGCGCGAAGCCCCTTACGGATCGGGTTGGATTCCCCAAAAGGAGAGAGATGATATTGGCGGGCTTTCGCGAAAACCTTAGCCGCCGCTCGATGGAGAACGGTAAGGCAGGAGGCTGTGTGGAGCCACTCTTTCCACGTCATGGATTCGCCGCTCATTGGAAGACGCCGCAGCACCAATCAACAAGGCGGCAATCATAAAGCCAGATTTTCATGAAGCTGGCAACCTGAATCCGTGATAATTCCGAGACGATCCCATCCCTTGTCAAAAAATGCGTGTGAGCACGTTTGATGCCACAGCTTGAGGGCTTGCACGGACGCTCAGATGCCGAAGGCTTGAAGATCGCTGACGGTTATCCGGGGAAGCTGATTGCGAAAATGTTCGTTCCCGTTTTTCTCTTTTGAGCATTGAATGATGGCCCCATTGGAGTTCGATCGGGGCAAGGAAACGCTTCAACATACAGGGGGGACCCAACCGAACCGATCCGAAGGGGCGGGCCTTGTGCCCGCCCGAAATTGCCCTACGACGATGCGAGAGGCCTCGGGGCGCCATTGTTGGTGATCAAACTTACAAAATATGCCGAAAGTTTTTGCAAAACCCTCCGTTGGTGCCGTAGTTCACGGACAGATCGGGTGGGTTGGGTTGGGTTTTGGCGTTCACGAGCTGTGTCCGGCTGGGGAGAATGTGTCACCACGATGGAGCCACGGCAGAAAGGAGCGGCGTATGGCCAGGGTTTTTATCAGCGCTTTGGGCACAAACAAATACGTTCCCTGCTATTACAGGATCGACGGGCAAAGGAGCGTTCAGCCCGTCGTTTTCGTGCAGGAGGCCCTTGTGGCCCACTTCTGCAGAGATTGGAACCCCAGGGATCGTGTGCTCATCTTCTGCACCGAAAAAGCCCGGGAAATCAATTGGCGGGACGGCGGCAACTTCGACCGAGGTTTGAAGACACGCCTCGAAGCTTTGACCGTTCCCGCTTCGCTACAAAGGGTGGCGATCCCCGAAGGGCAAAACGAAAAGGAAATCATGGACATTTTCATGATCCTGGTGGATGCCCTTCAATCCGAAGACCGGGTTTTTTTGGACATCACCCATTCCTTCCGGTCTCTGCCGCTTCTCCAAACCGTTATCCTCAACTATGCCAAGGTCCTCAAAAACGTCCGGGTGGAGCGCATCCTGTACGGGGCCTTCGAGACGCTGGGCTCCATCAAGGATGTGGAAAAGATGCCCGAAGAAAAACGCATCGCCCCGGTCTTTGATCTTACCCCCTACGACGTCCTTTTGGACTGGGCCCGAGCGGTGGACATTTTCCAAAAGGCCGGCCGTCCGCAGGAAATCAAAAGGCTGGTGACTCAAGACCTGCGGCCCATTCTTTCCGATAAAGAGAAGCGACAAACCCACCCCGACGCCACGGCGCTGAACGACCTGGCCCAAAGCATCGAGACCCTGTGCCTGGATCTGGCCGCGGTGCGAGGGCCGAAAATCGCCGAGACCAAGTCTTTCGGCGACCAAATCAGCGAGGTCGAAGACCAACAATACATCGCGCCCTTGAAGCCACTTTTCGAGCTTCTGCGGGAAAAGCTCCGTCCTTTCGAGACCCCCGACCCGGAAGCCAAGAGTTTTGATGCGGCGGCATGGTGTCTGGAGCACGAACTCATTCCCCAGGCATATATCATCGCCCGGGAGACG
>CALGPN010000052.1 GCA_937960435.1 uncultured Desulfosoma sp. | reverse complement strand
CCGGCGACCATGTCGGCGGCCGAATTGGGGGTGCAATCGCGGGCCGAATCGCGGGCAAGCCCGCTCCTACAACCATCGCGGGCAAGCCCGCTCCTACCTCAAACCCCGATATTGGATCCGGCGGCCGAATGCGCCAATATGTAGGAGCCGGCTTGCCGGCGACCATGTCGGCGACCGAATCGGGGGTGCAATCGCGGGCCGAATCGCGGGCAAGCCCGCTCCTACACCGGAATCGCGGGCAAGCCCGCTCCTACACCGGAATCGCGGGCAAGCCCGCTTCCTACCCAACATCGCGGGCAAGCCCGCTCCTACGGGCGTTCGCAGAGCTCGACGAGGACGCCGCCGGTGGCCTTGGGGTGCAGGAAAGCGATGCGGGCGCCTCCGGCCCCCTTGCGCGGGCTCTGGTCGATGAGCTGAATCCCCTGAGCCTTCAGTTCCTCCAGGGCGGCCTCGATATTGTCCACACGAAAAGCGATGTGGTGGACGCCTTCCCCTTTCTTTTCGATAAACTTGGCCACAGGGCCGTCGGGCGCGGTGGATTCCAGGAGTTCCACTTCCGTGTCGCCTACGGGGAAAAAGGCCGTGGTGACTTTTTGTTCTTCAACGGTTTCCCGGCCGTGGTCGGCCAGGCCCAGAAGGCCGTGGTAGAGCTTTGCCGCCTCATCGATAGATTTGACCGCGATGCCGATGTGGTCCACTTTGAGCACCTTCATGAGGAGTCCTCCTTTGGGTTTATTTTGCGCCGGGCCCGTGCACCGCGCGAAAATTGTAGCGCAACCGCAGCGGCGAGAGCAAGAAGGGGACGGCGACGCGTGGGTTATTCCTTGAGCCAGCGGCCGATCACCTCCCGCATGACGCGGTAGGGGCTGCGCCGCTTGGCGGCGATCTCATCCACCAGCGCTTCCAGTTCGCCGTCGGCCGTCAGCCGATCCCGAATGCGGCGGAACAGTTCCCCGTGGATCATCTGCAAGGTTTCTTCGCGAGCCCGCCGCCTGCGCTTGTCTTCGAGGGCGCCGGAATCTTCCAGAAACCTTCGGTGGTCGTGAACAGCCTCGAGGAGCCGATCCACCCCTTGGTCTTCCACGGCCACCGTGCGCACCACAGGCGGAGTCCAGGCTCGTTCCTTGAGATGGGCGTCCTGTTCCACTCGGGTGGTCACTTCCGCGTAGAGCTGATCCGCCCCGGGTCGATCCGCCTTGTTGATGACGAAAATATCGGCGATTTCCATCACCCCGGCTTTCATGCTCTGGATCGTATCCCCGAGACCCGGCACCAGCACGAGGCATGTAGTGTCGGCCAGACGGATGATGTCCACCTCATCCTGGCCGACGCCCACCGTTTCGATGACGATGACGTCCTTGCCGAAAGCGTCCAGAACTTTCACCACTTCGCCGGTGGCTTTGGCGAGGCCTCCGAGGAATCCCCGCGTGGCCATGCTGCGGATGAACACCCCGGGATCGGTGCTGAGGCGGCTCATGCGCACCCGATCGCCCAAAACCGCCCCGCCCGTAAAGGGGCTGCTCGGGTCCACGGCGATGATCCCGACGGTGAGGCCTTGGCGGCGCAGGGCGAAGGTGAGTTTGTCCGTCAGGGTGCTTTTTCCGGCCCCGGGCGATCCCGTGATCCCCACGATGTAAGCCCGGCCCGTGTGCGGGTAGAGCCGTTCCATGACGTCCAGAGCGCGCTCGTCTTCATCTTCCAGCCAGCTGATGAGCCGGGCCGCCGCCCTCGGGGAACCTTCCAAAACCTGTTGCGCGTAATCCTGCATGGATCCTCCGCTAATCGCGGCGGCGAACATTTTGTTTGATAAATTCCACAATCTTGGCTGTGGGCGTGCCCGGGCCGAAAATTTCGGCGACCCCCGCCTTTTTCAGTTCCGGTATGTCTTCCGACGGAATGATCCCGCCGCCCACCACAAGAACGTCGTCCAGACCTTTTTCCCTGAGCAGTTGCACGACCCGAGGGAAGAAGTACATGTGGACGCCCGAAAGACTGGACAGCCCCACCACGTCGGCGTCTTCTTGAAGAGCGGTTTCGACGATCATTTCCGGTGTCTGCCTCAGCCCCGTGTACACCACTTCCATGCCCGCTTCGGCAAAGATGCGGGCCAACAGCTTGGCGCCTCGGTCATGGCCGTCCAAGCCGGGTTTCGCCACGATGATCTTGATCTTGCGTTCCTGTGCCATGGCTTTCACTCCTCCGCTCTGCGACCTCACGCCCCTCGGCTCACGACCCGCCTCCTGCGGCGGACCACCGGCTCCAAAGGGCTCTGTGCGCTTTGTGTCTCTGGGGTGACGTGTCTTCTCACACGAACTCTTTCGGCCGGTATTCTCCGAAAATGTCCCGCCACACGTCGCAGATTTCTCCGATGGTGGCTCGGGCTTTCACCGCTTCGATCACGGCCGGCATGACGTTTTCGTCACTTTGGGAGACTTCACGGAGTTTGTCCAGAGCCGCCTTCCACTTGGCCTGATCCCTTTCGGCGCGCAGTTTCTTGAGTTTGGCCGCTTCGATTTCGCCCACTTTCATGTCCACCTTCAGGAGATTCGTGGGTTCGGGTTCTTCCATGGTGTACTTGTTGATACCCACGTAGACCCGTTCGCCCGTTTCGATTTCCTTTTGGAACCGGTAGGCACTGTCCTGAATTTCTTTTTGGATGTAGCCTTGTTCGATGGCTGCGAGGGTGCCTCCCATGGCGTCGATCTTTTTGATGTATTCTTCGATGTCCGCTTCGATCTTATCCGTCATGGCTTCCACGAAATAGGATCCGGCCAGAGGGTCGATGGTGTCCGTGGCGCCGCTTTCTTCCGCCACGATCTGCTGAGTGCGCAGGGCTACCGTCACGGCTTCCTGGGTGGGCAGGCAGAGGGCTTCGTCGTAAGAATTGGTGTGGAGCGACTGGCAGCCGCCGAGCGCCGCCGCATAGGCCTGCAGGGCGACGCGGACGATGTTGTTCAGCGGCTGTTGGGCCGTGAGGGTCACTCCGCCGGTTTGCACATGGTAGCGCATCATCATGGAACGGGGGTCTTTGGCCCCGAAGCGTTCTTTCATGATGCGGGCCCAGACCCGCCGACCCGCGCGGAACTTGGCCACTTCCTCCAGCACGTTGGTAAAGGCGTTGAAGAAGAAGCTCAGCCGAGGGGCAAAACTGTCCACCGCCAGGCCGCGGTCCACGCAGGCCTGCACGTAGGCGATTCCGTCGGCGATGGTGAAGGCCATTTCCTGAGCGGCCGTGGATCCGGCTTCCCGAATGTGGTAACCGCTAATGGAGATGGTGTTCCACTTGGGAACATTTTTGAAGCAGTAGTCGATGAGATCCACCGTGAGGCGCATGCTGGGCTTGGGCGGGAAGATGTACTGGCCTCGGCAGATGATCTCTTTCAGGATGTCGTTTTGGACCGTGCCGCCGACCTTGTCGAAGGAAACACCCTGTTCCTCGGCGATGGCCAGATACATGGCGAGCAGCACCGTGGCCGGGGCGTTGATGGTCATGGAGGTGGTCACTTTATCGAGCGGGATGCCGTCGAAAAGGATTTTCATATCGTCCAGGGAATCGATGGCTACCCCGACTTTACCCACTTCCCCCATGGACAGAGGATGGTCGCTGTCGTAGCCCGCCTGAGTCGGGAGGTCGAAGGCGACGCTCAGCCCCGTCTGGCCCTGTTCCAGGAGATAGCGGTACCGAGCGTTACTTTCCCGGGCGTTGCCGAACCCGGCGTATTGCCTCATGGTCCAGTACCGGCCTCGGTACATGGTGGGCTGCACGCCGCGCGTAAACGGAAACTGGCCCGGATAGCCCAGGTCGCGTTCGTAGTCCAATCCCTGGACGTCCAGCGGCGTGTAAAGCCGCTCCACAGGCGTCCCCGAAATGCTCGTAAACACCGGCTTGCGTTCGGGCGCCTTAGGCAGGGTTTTAGCCAGAGTGGTTTTTTCCCAGTTGTCTTTTCCGGCCCGGATACGTTCCAATGCCTTGTCGTCAAACATGATGACCCTCCTCGATCGCTTTTCGCGTTGGCCCAAAAAACGCCCGTGGCCGGCGAAGGGAAGCCCCCCTTCGATCCATCGGGCGTTGCGAACGGTATCGGCATGGTGACGTGTTGACATGAAAGGGAGACGACGCTACGGGCAAAGAAAGGCTTTGAGGGAGCGGCGGTCGGGAAAGAGAAAAGAAGCCCGTCACGTTTCTCGTCCCATCTCGGTGGCGCGGGAAAAGGAATCCGTTGTTGGAAAAGCCGCATGAAGCTTCGCGGGAACGTACCTTTATACCGTGTAGCGTCATGGGACGCAAGAACGATCACCGGCGAAAAACCGTAGGTTGGGGTGAGCGTCGCGAACCCCAACACCTTCCACAACGGACAACGGCAAGATGACGCGGAGGAGATGGTCGGGGCGATCGGGGATGACCCTTCCACCGCTGGGCCGCAGAGGAAACCCGCACGATGAGGCTTCATTCAAACGATCTTAAATGATTTAAGGAGGCCGCTATGGTGACGCTGCAAGGGATGATCGACGATTTAAAAAAACGGCTGGATCCTGCCACGGTGGGTATGTTCGCCTGCCATAACGGGGTCGTGCGGGCCACGAGCCGAGACGGCCGTCCGGCCACGGCCCTGGATATCGACTGCGACCGAGACGCGTGGGACCGCGTGCTCACCGAACTGCGATCGAGGCCGGGCATTGCCGCCGTGGAAGCCTACCTGCACACAGGCCGCCGCACAGTGGGCGAGGATGTGCTCCTCATTGTCGTTGCGGGGGATATCCGGGAAAACGTCTTCCCCGTGCTGGAAGAGGCGGTCAATCGATTGAAAAAGGAAGCCGTGAAAAAGAAAGAATGGACCGCGTAGGAGTAAAGCGGCCGCCGTTGCGGGGATGGGGGTGCAGCCGCGTGAAAAGCACTCCCGCGGCAAGGCCCTCGCCGGCGTCTCGAAGTCTCTCCCCATTCGGGGCAGAGACTCGAGATGCCGAAGGTTCTTAGAGATTGATCTTTTGCACCAAAGACTTCACGGCGTCCACGGACTTCTGGAACGCGGCCTTTTCTTCGGGAAGAAGGCTAATTTCGATCACCTGTTCCACACCGCCCGCGCCCAATTTCACCGGAACACCCACGAAGTAGCCGCCGACGCCGTATTCTTTGTCGCAGTAGGCGGCACACGGCATGATCCGTTTCTTGTCCTTGAGGATGGATTCCGCCATGCTGACCGCGGAAGCCGACGGCGCAAAAAAGGCGCTTCCCGTTTTGAGGAGATTGACGATTTCGGCTCCGCCGTTTCGGGTGCGCTCCACCAAAGCCTCAATCTTTTCAGGCGGCATCAGGTCGGGCAAGGGGATGCCCGCCACGGTGGAATACCGGGGCAGAGGCACCATGGTGTCTCCATGGCCGCCGAGCACGAATGCGGTGACATCTTCCACGGACACGTTCAGTTCCATGGCGATAAAGGTTCGAAACCTCGCTGCATCCAGCACGCCCGCCATACCCATGACCCTATTTGTGGGAAAGCCGCTCACCTTGTGGGCCACATACACCATGGCGTCCAGCGGGTTGGAGACGATAATGAGAAAAGCGTTGGGCGAATACTTGGCGATTTTTTCGGTGACGGCCTTGACGATTTCCGTGTTCTTGAACAGCAGATCATCGCGGCTCATGCCCGGTTTTCTCGGAAGCCCCGCCGTGATGATCACCACGTCGGAATCGGCCGTATCCTTGTAGTCGTTGGTGCCGATGATCGCGGCGTCGAAGCCTTCCACCGGGGAAGCCTGCATGAGGTCCAAGGCTTTCCCTTGGGGCATCCCTTCGATGATGTCGATGAGGCACACATCGCCCAATTCCTTCGCCGCCGCCCAATGGGCCGCCGTCGCCCCCACAAAACCCGCTCCAACCACCGTGATTTTCTTCCGTTTGAGGCTCATCATGGGATCCTTTCGTGAAATCGTGAAATCGTGAAATCGTGAAATGGGGGGCGGCCCCTCGGAGGGGGCCGCGCGGTCGAATCAGCCGATCACGGCCAGGACGTCGCCCTTTTGGACGCTGTCGCCGTCCTTGTAGTTGATCTTGAGGACGGTGCCGGCCACCGGAGTCGTGATGGAATTTTCCATTTTCATGGCTTCCAGGACGAGGACCACGTCCCCTTCTTTCACCGCGTCGCCTTCTTTCTTTTCGTAGCGGATGATCATCCCCGGCATGGGCGCCTCAATGTTGGTGCCGCCTTTGACGGGCGCCGCGGCGGGTTTGGGCGGAGCCGGCGCGGCCGCCGGCTGCGGTGCGGCTGCCGGGGCGGGTCGGGGCGGAGGCGGCGGCACCATGGGCTGGGGAGCCGCCGGGCGGGGTCCCATGGGCTGAGGCTGCGGGGCGGGAGCCGTCGGCTGGGCCATGGGCGCGATCTGGGTCACGATGGGCACGCCGCCCACTTGTTCCACTTCCACTTCGAAGTACTCGCCGTCCACGAACACGTTGAACGTGCACACCCCGGGGCCTTTGGGCGGCGCTTCCTTCTGCGGCTTTTCGACCAAGAGGCCTGCTTTTGCCTTTTTCACGAGTTCCTCCTCCGCCTTTACCTGTTCCAAGGTCTTGGGTTTCACTTCGTCCGGGATCGGTTCGTGGCCGTATTTCCAGCGCAGGAACCGTTTGCCCGTGGTCGGATATAAGGCGTAGATGAGCACATCGTCGATGTCTTTGGCCAGGCCTTCGACGTCTTTTTTGGCCTTTTCCAGTTCGGGTTCCAAGACGTCGGCCGGTCGCACGGTGATGGGCGTTTCCCCGCGCGGATAGCCTTTCAGGGCCTTTTTCTGCACTTCCGGGTCAATGGGCACGGGGGTTTTGCCGTAGAGGCCGTAGCAGAGGTCTTTCACCTGAGCGGTGATCATCTTGTAGCGTTCGTCCTTGGTGTCGAACAGCACATTGTTCACGGTCTGAATGCCCACGATCTGGCTGGTGGGCGTGACCAAAGGCACCTGGCCCAGTTCGCGCCGCACGATGGGAAGCTGCCGGAACACTTCATCCAGCTTGTCCAAAGCGTCCATTTCCCGCAGCTGGTTCACCAGGTTGGACAGCATGCCGCCCGGGGTCTGATGCAGCAGCACGTTGATGTCGATGATGGACATGCGGTCATCCAGCAGGTGGCGGTATTTGGGCGAAATCTTTTCCATGTATTCGCTGCACTTGGCCAGAAGCTTGAGGTCCATGCCCGTGTCGCGGTTCGTGCCCTTGAGGGCCACGACGAGGGGTTCCACGGCCGGGTGCGAGGTGCGGTACGCCCACGGGGACAAACAGGTGTCCACGATGTCCACGCCCGCTTCGATGGCCTTGAGGAGCGCCATGTCGGCCATGCCCGACGTGAAATGGCTGTGCAGATGGATGGGGACCTTGACGTTTTCTTTCAGGGTCTTGACGAGAATATAGGCGTCGTAGGGAGCGATGAGGCCGGCCATGTCCTTGATGCAGATGGTATCGGCCCCCATCTCTTCCAATTGTTTCGCCTTTTGGACGTAGTAGTCCAGGTTGTAGACTTCGCCGCCCATGCGGGATTCGGTAAGCGAATAGCAGATGGCGCCTTGAAAATGCTTGCCGTACTTCTTGATGACTTTGACAGCCGTGTCGAAATTCCGGAAGTCGTTTAAGGCGTCGAACACCCGGAAGATGTCCATGCCGTTTTCGCAGGCCCGTTCCACGAAGGCTTCGGCCACATCGTCCGGGTAGTTGCGGTAGCCCACCAGGTTTTGACCGCGAAGCAACATGGAAAAAGGTGTTTTCTTGATGTATTTTTTCAGAGTGCGGATGCGTTCCCAGGGGTCTTCCCCCAAGAAGCGGTGCATGGTGTCGAAGGTGGCCCCGCCCCACACTTCCATGGAATAGAACCCCACCTTGTCCATGTCTTCGGCGATGGGCAGAAAATCTTCCGTGCGACCGCGCGTGGCGAACAAAGACTGATGGCCGTCGCGGAACGTGAGATCCTGGATTTTCACGGGATTGGTCACGGGAATGGGTTCGTCGACGAGTCCGGCTGTCAACACGCCATGCTGTTCCGCCATTGTGTGTCTCCTTTTGATTCAATAAGGGATCGAGAGGGGGACGTGGTTATCGAACGAGACGCATCTGCCACAAACGCCTCATTTCCATCATGGACTGACGGCCCGAAAGCGCCCAAGCGCTGAACGGCGCCGTGGGTTTCGGAGGTTCCACAGCGCGTGCCGGCGGCGCCTGAGCCGCCACTTGGGCCGCTTGCAACTGCATGTAATAGGTCACGGCCGCCGTGATGGCGGCGACGATTTTGGGCTCAACGTTCATGGGAGGCTCCTTTTTCGCGCATGCACTCCGCACCCTTCCGTACTCACCCGTAGGTTGGGGTGAGCGCAGCGAACCCCAACAACTCAATATTCCCCGTCAAAGCAGTTCTCTTATGCACGAAGCTTGCAGGTTGGGGTGAGCGCAGCGAACCCCAACAACTCCATATTCCCGCACACGTCAAAGCACTTCTTTTGGGCACCTAGCTTGTACGTTGGGGTGAGCGCAGCGAACCCCAACACCCCACTCCTTGCCCATGTCAAAGACCCAGCTCGGACGCCATCCCCGCCATCGCCTTCAAACTCAAGGCGATAAAATCGTCCAACGGCACATGGATCTTTTCACACAGCCGAATATGATCCCGATTGACCGATCGGGCGAAATCCTTGCTCTTCATGCGCTTCTTGACCGATTTGACTTCCACGGCCGAAATTTTCTTTTCCGGATGGACCAAAGCCGCCGCCACCAAAAGGCCCGTGATGGTTTCCGCACAGGTCAGCGCGTCATCGAGGCGCGTCACCCGTTCCACGCCCAAGGCTTCGGCGTTGTGGCGCAGGATGGCGTCTTTGACCTCTTGGGGGAGGTCCTCACCGTCCAGGAGTTCAAGGGTCTTTCGGCCGTGTTGTTCAGGCGTGTCTTTGGTCTCTTCGTAATCCAAGTCATGGAGAAGTCCGGCCACAGCCCACGTTTCTTCGTCTTCGCCGAAACGCCGGGCCAGTTCGCGCATGATGGCCGCCGTGGCCAAGCAATGCTTTTTCAGGGTGTCTGTGTGGATATACCTGTCGAGGAGTGCGAGGGCTTGGTCGCATGTCATGGGTCGGTCCGAACCACGACCGGGTTAGGCCGCCCGGCGTGTCTTCTTCTTGAGGTTGCTGATACGGCGACGGAACGCGTCCACCAGCTTGGTGTTGCCCGCTTCCTTGGCTTCGTCGCGTTTGCGGCGAAGTTCCCGGATCTTGGCCTTGAGGGCCCGCACATCCACCGCTTTCTGCTTGGTGGTCTGATCGACGATGCCTTTGGCCTGCTTGATGGCGGCGATAAGTTCGGCCTTGTTCATGGCGTGGACCCCCACGATGCCTTCCAGGCCAAGGGCCATTTCCCGCAGTTCTTTCGCCGTCATTTTGTCCAGAGGTTTTTCTTTGACCTGTTTTTCTTTCTTCTTACCCATTGTCCGACTCCTTCTTCGCTTTCACCGTCGTCGCTGCCGTTTCCGAAAGAAAAGGCCTGATAAGATCAATGGGAACAGGAAAGATGGTGGTGGAATTGTTTTCCGAGGCGATTTCCCGCAAAGTCTGCAGATACCGAAGCTGCATGGCCATGGGGTTTTCCTGGATGATCTGGGCGGCTTCCCGGAGCCGATCCGCCGCCTGGAATTCCCCTTCCGCATGAATCACCTTGGCCCGCCGTTCCCGCTCGGCTTCGGCCTGCCGTGCCATGGCCCGCTGCATTTCCTGGGGCAGATCGATATGCTTGAGTTCCACCACCGTCACCTTGATGCCCCACGGGTCCGTGTGGCGATCCAAAATGTCCTGGAGATGGGCGTTGATCTTTTCCCGTTCGGCCAAAAGTTCGTCCAGTTCCGCCTGCCCGCACACACTCCGCAAGGTGGTCTGAGCAAGCTGGCTTGTGGCGAAAAGGTAGTTTTCCACGGAAATGACCGCCTTGACAGGGTCCACTACCCGGAAGTAGATCACGGCGTTGACCTTGACGGAGACATTGTCCCGAGTGATCACGTCCTGAGGCGGCACGTCCGCAGCCACCAGACGAAGGCTCACTTTCTGCATCCGGTCGATTAAGGGAATCAAGAGGATCAACCCCGGCCCCTTGGCGGCAATGACGCGTCCCAGCCGGAACACCACGCCTCGCTCGTATTCGTTGAGCACGCGGATGGCGTTGGCGAGAAAAAGCACCACCAGGACGACCACGGTCGCCAAACCGTAAAGGGACATAAAAACCTCCGATATTTCAAGGAAAATCAAATCCATGCCCGGGGCAGCGCACCCTATTTATCATTGATCCTGGTAACGTGCAACTTCAAATTCCGCACGGAAACCACCCGCACCCGCTCCCCCTGGGCGATAGGCTGGTCGCTTTCCGCATTCCACAGTTCCCCTTGGACGAAAACTTTGCCCTCCGGGTTGAGCCCGTGGGTGACCACGCCTTCCGCGCCGATCAGGGCTTCCACGCCCACCTGAGGCCGCCGCATTTGGGCTCGAAACGCCAAGGCGGCCACGGCGGCGAAGAAGGCCGAAACAGTCAGCACCGTGGGGATGAACACGGGCATGGCCACGCGGAAGGGTTGCCCCGGCACATGAAAGAGCATGAGGGATCCCAGAATGAGGGATAGCGTCCCGGCCAGACTCAACATGCCGTAACTGGCCACTTTGATTTCCAGGATGAAAAAGATGACGGCCAGGATGATGAGGATAAAGCCCGCGTAATTTACCGGAATGGTCTGCATGGCGTAGAAAGCCAGCACCAGGCTGATGGCCCCAATGACGCCCGGAAGCACGACACCGGGTTGGGACAGTTCGAAATACAGACCGGCCAGACCGATCATGAGGAGGATGTAGGCGATATTGGGGTTGCTGATGGCGCGAAGGACTTTATGCCGCCATCCCGGTTCGACGACTTCAATGGGCTTGCCGTGGGTTCGGAGCGTGCGCTGGTAGCCTTTGCGATGCACTTCCCAGCCGTCCAGCTTTTTCACGAGGTCCGCAAGATCCTGGGCCACCAGATCGATGACGTTTTGGGCAAACGCCTCTTCGGCTGTGGCGGATACACTCTTTCGGACCGCTTCTTCCAGCCATTTGGCGTTTCGCCCGCGCTCCTCGGCGAGGCTTTTGACGAAGGCCACCAGGTCGTTCACCACCTTTTCATTCATGGTTTCGGGCACATCGCCGCCGGTGGCCGTGACGGGGTGGGCGGCGCCGATGTTCGTCCCCGGCGCCATGGCGGCGACATCCGCGGCCGCCGTGATGAAAACGCCCGCAGAAGCCGCTTGCGCGCCGCTGGGGGACACAAAGACGACGACGGGAATTTTGGCGTTCATCATGGCTTTGACGATGCCGCGCATGGCCGTCACCAAGCCGCCCGGCGTGTCCAGTTCCAGGATCAGGCATTCGGCGCTTTCCTCTTCGGCTTTTTCGATGGCGTATTCGATAAAGTCCTGCAGCCCGGGGTTGATGGTGTCATGGATGTGGACGAGTAGAATCGCCCGTTGTTCGGACGCGGCGCCCGCCGAGCCGCTCACAAATCGGTCGCCGAAACCGACCAATGCGGCGCAGAGCAGGCCGAAAGCGATCGCCTTGAACGAGGCGTGTTTCCAAAACTTTGGAAATACCGACATACAGGCCGTTTCCTCCTCAGGAATGCAAAAGGGCCATGACCTCCAGGAGATCCTTCCACGTGTCGGCTTTCTTGGCGCTGTTGCGCAACAGATAAGCCGGATGATACGTCGCGACCAAAGGGATGCCGCGCCACACATGGATCTTTCGCCGAAGATCCGAGATCGCGGCCGTGGTGCTCAGAAGGGTGCGGCTGGCACAAGCTCCCAAGGTACAAATAACCCGCGGGCGGATCGCTTCCAACTGCCGAATGAGAAAAGGCGAACAGATACGGATTTCTTCGGGCTCGGGCATCCGGTTTCCCGGCGGGCGGCACTTGACCACGTTGCAGATGTAAACCTTTTCACGATGCAACCCGATGGCTCGGATCATCTTGTTCAGGAGCTGCCCCGCTTGGCCCACGAACGGGCGCCCCAGCCGGTCTTCATCGGCACCCGGCCCCTCGCCCACAAAGACCAACGGGGCCGCCGGGTCTCCTTCCCCGAAAACCACATGGGTCCGGCCGCGATGGAGCGGGCAGCGGCGGCAGTCCCCCA
Source organism: uncultured Desulfosoma sp. (assembly GCA_937960435.1). Lineage (GTDB taxonomy): Bacteria > Desulfobacterota > Syntrophobacteria > Syntrophobacterales > DSM-9756 > Desulfosoma. The sequence continues at coordinate 4,934 of CALGPN010000052.1, read as the reverse complement.
AATCGCGGCGAATGTCTTCGAGAAGGCTTGCCTTGCGGTTTCTTTCGTCTCGGGAAATCGGTTCGTCCGAAGGCGGGGATGCTTCGACGAAGGCGTCGTGCCGCTTCGGCGTCTCTTCGGGCATCGGCGGTGTTTTCCCCCCTGAGGCGGAAGCTTCCCCGTCGAGGGAGGGGAGGACATCCGGCCGAGGCGATCCAAAAAGAATCACCTCCCGGAGGCCCCACAGGCGCAACTGGGTGAGAGTCGCGCGGAGATTCTGCGCGATGTCGTCGTGATCCGCCGTCCTTCTCTCCCCGGTGGTCATGGCGTTGGCCCCGATCACGTAGAGAGCGCCAGGGCTTCGATGCGGTCGAGAATGCGGCAGGCGGTTTCTTCCTTGGAAAGGCAGGGGAGTTCTTCCACACCTCCGGCGCGATCTAGGATTTTCACCACATTCGTGTCGCATCGAAAACCGGCGCCGGGTTGCGTGAGGTCGTTGGCGACGATGAGGTCCAGGTTCTTTTTACGGAGCTTTTCCGAGGCGTTTTGGAGGAGCTGTTCCGTTTCGGCGGCGAAACCCACGAGAATCCGGCCGGGCTGTTTTTCGGCGCCGAGCCCGGCCAAGATATCGGGGTTGCGCACGAGGCGGATGACGAGGTCGGTGTCTTTCTTCTTGAGTTTTTGTGGAGCGGTTTCTTCGGGGCGATAGTCGCTGACGGCCGCCGCCATGATGACCACGTGGGCGTCTTCGGCGAGCCCTTTCATCACGTGCTCCATTTCCCGTGCTGTGGTGACGCGGTAAGTGGTGACGAAAGGGGGATCGGCGAGGGCCGTGGGGCCGGTGACCAGGTGCACGTCGGCGCCGCGCCGGGAGGCCTCCCGGGCCAAGGCGAACCCCATCTTCCCGGACGAGGGGTTGGTGACGAACCGTACCGGGTCGAACGGTTCCCACGTGGGACCGGCGCTCACGACCACCCTTTTCCCGCGGAGGGTCTGGGGGGTCAGAGCCTGACAGGCCGTTTCCACGATGAGGGATAGATCGGCCAAACGGCCCGGGCCTTCTTCGCCGCAGGCCAGAGAACCCGTTTGCGGTTCCACGACGATGACGCCCCGCCGCTTGAGCACGTTCAGGTTGTCCTGGGTGGCGGCATGGGCGTACATCTTGGTGTTCATGGCCGGGCAGACGATGACGGGGGCTTCCGTGGCCAGAAGCACGGTGGTGAGGTAATCGTCGGCGATGCCGGCGGCCATTTTGGCCAGAACATTGGCCGTGGCCGGAGCGACGATCACCGCGTGGGCGGAGCGGGCGGCCTGAATATGGCCGATTTCCGATTCCAGACCCAAATCGAAAAGGTCGGTGAGGACCGGTCGGCCCGACAAGGCTTGCAACGTCAGAGGGGTGATGAACTGTTGGGCGGCCCGAGTCATGACGACTTGGACGCCGGCCCCCGAGCGGCTTAGGAGGCGGACCAACTCGGCGGCTTTATAGGCGGCGATCCCGCCTGTAACGCCCACAAGAAGGGTTTTCCCGCGAAGTCTTTCCATAAAGGTTCATTGAAGGTTTTTGGATTTGATGGAAGAAGTGTCGGCGCGGGGCCCCGATTCCAAGATCCTGGATTGCGTTCCGGTCGCCGTCGGCACGACGTACAGTTCCACGTAGGTGTGGTAGGTGGATTCCCGAATGCTGATGATGCAGAACCGGTCCGGTTTTTCAAAGAGGAGCACGGACTTTCGGTAGCGGATGTCCCCACGGTGCTTCCAATTTTCTCGAGCCAAGGCCACCATGAAAAAGTTGACCACGGAACTGGGTTCCACCCGCCCTTTGAAGGTCAACATGCCGCCTTTGACGGCGCCGCCTTGGAAAACCGTGGATTCCTTGGTCACAAGAGACAGTTCGCTGGGGATGGGGATGTCTTGAAAATCGTAAAAACTCGGCGCTGCGGCGGCCGTCGTGGTCGCCGGCGCTGAAGAGGATCCCGCCCCGGAGGAGGTGGAGGTGTTGAACCAGGCGCACCCACCCAGGAACAGCATCAGGGCGCTCACGGTCATGAGCCTTCCCGCCGCCATGAATTTTTGTCGCATGAGCCGTCTCCTTTGCCTTGAGCCGCAGCGTCAAAAGAAAGGGTTGGTTCGTTTTTCTCTTCCCACGGTGGTCTCCGGCCCATGGCCCGGCAGCACCCGCGTGGCGTCGTCCAGGGTGAAGATTTTTTCCTTCACCGATTGGATGAGCCTCGGGTAAGAGCCGCCGGGAAAATCGGTTCGCCCGATGGAGCCGGCAAAAAGGGTGTCCCCGACGAAAAGAATGCCGGCGTCGGCCATGTGAAACGCCACGTGACCCGGGGTGTGGCCCGGCGTTTCCAAAACGGTCAGCCGGATGTTCCCGAAACTCAATTCCTCGCCTTCTTCCAGCCATTCGTCCACTTTGCCCTGGGGGGAGCGAGCCGTTGCGGTAAAAAGAGCCCCCAGACCCACCTTGTGGTCCATGAGCAGGGGTTCATCCTTGGGGTGCAGAAAGATGAGTCCGCCCAGAGCTTCTTTCAAAGTCCAGGCGTCCAGCACGTGATCGAAATGGCCATGGGTATTCAAAATCCCCACCAATTCCAAGCCCAGTTGTTGAATGCGGCCGATGATTCGGGAAGCGTCGCCTCCCGGGTCGATGACCACCGCTTGGCGGGTTTCTTCGTCCGCCACAAGATAGCAGTTGGTTTGCAGCATGCCCACAACGAGCTGTTCCAGGATCATGAGCGTTCCTTTGTCTTGAGCGGCCACGCGGCAGCTAGGCCCTCGTGTGCCGGACAAACCACCGGTCACATGGGCCTTAGCGTTCGAAAACGATGAGTTCTTCGACGGGGCGGCGATGGGATTGCTGTTTGCGATGGGCCGGATGCCCCAGGGCGATCACGGCCATCAGTTCCAACCGTTCGGGAAGGCCTAAAAGGTCTCGCACGGCGTCTTTGTTCTTGAGAATTTCCCCGATCCACACCGCCCCCAACCCGAAACCGTGGGCGGCCAAGAGAAAATTCTGGATCGCCGCGCCGACGGCCTGGCAGTCTTTGACATAATCGTAAGAAGCTTCCTTATCGAGAAAGACGGGCACAAGCACGGCCGCTCCCTTAAGAGTTGCGCTGTAACGCGTCAGGCCCGCAAGGCGTTCTTTGAGTGGTGGATCCCACACGACGGCGAATCGCCACGGCTGGTTGTTGAGACCCGACGGAGCCCACGAAGCGGCACGCAACAGTTCCGTCACGGCCTTGCGATCCACCGGCGCGTCGCTAAAGTGGCGCACGCTGCGCCTTTCGTAAATGGCCGTCAAGACATCGGGCAGGGCTGCGTCTTTTTCCATGGAGGCTCCTTCAACCACCGGGACATCCCGGAAGGGATCGGCTTTATGGGTTGCGTTTTCCGAAACGGCAAATCAATATATTCACAACGTGCGAAATGGGTCAAGGAAAGCCGTGCGCGGTGTGGGGCGCAGGGTGCACCCACACGGCGAAACTGTTTTGAAGGAGCCGCGAGGATCGCCGGGGAGGAACCGTGGCGCTGAAAGTTCAATGGGGAGACGACGGGTGGGTTCGGGTTTCTTTCCAAGGGGCTTTGGATCGCGACGCTGTGCCCGAACTGCGCCGAAAAGTTTTCCGGGACGTCCTCAAGAGACGCCCCAATGGGGTTCGGGTGGATGTTTCGACGGTCGAGCGTGTCGACACGGCCGGTTTGGCCTTCCTCTTGGAAATGCGAAACGCCGTGAAGGGCCGAGGGGCGCCGTTTCACCTGGAAGGGCTCACCGATTCGCTGCGGCGCCTCGTAAGCCTGGCCCGCTTGGACAACCTGCTTTTTGAGCATCCGCCAAGCTCATGAAACTAAAGTTTCGGAAGACGCAGGAAATCCCAGGCCCCGAAAAGCGACGAGGAACTCAAGCACGAAGCGCGGACAGATCCGCAATGGATGATCGAGACGGAGCAAAGGTTTTCACGGAGGGGATCATCGAGGTGAAGAGCCTCAGCAGCGGCTACGGCCGTCTGCAAATCCTCCACGACGTGACCTTCGCCATTCCCTCCGGCAAAGTGACCGTCATTATGGGGGTGAGCGGCTGCGGCAAGAGCACCCTCCTTCGGCACCTCATCGGCCTTAAACCCACCCCGCCGGGCCATCTGTTTGTGGACGGGGCCGACATGGCCCTCTTTGGGCCGCGGGAATGGAGGCAGTACCGAAAGCGCATCGGGGTCCTTTTTCAGGGAGGGGCCCTGTTCAGTTCCCTTTCGGTGCGGGACAACCTGGCCGTCCCGCTCAGAGTGCACACCCGCCTTGCCGAAACGACCATCCGCATCGTGACGGACATCAAGCTGCATCAGGTGGGGCTCACGGAGTTCGGGGATTTCATGCCGTCCCAGCTGAGCGGAGGAATGCGAAAACGGGCCGGTTTGGCCCGGGCCATGGTCATGGACCCTGAGATTCTTTTCGTGGACGAACCCTCTTCAGGTCTGGACCCCATCACGGCCGCCGGGTTGGACGAGCTCCTCGTGGACCTGAAAGACGCCATGGGTATGACCCTGGTCGTCGTCACTCATGAATTGGAGAGCGCTTTCCGCATTGCCGACCAGGTGGTGGTCATGGACGCTGGGAGAATCTTGGCGGCGGGGTCGCCCGAGGCCGTGCGGGCCAATCGAGACCCCAGGGTCCGCCAATTCCTGGAACGGCGGGCGGACGAGCGCACGGTGGATCAGGAGCGCTACGAGAAACGGTTGGCGGCGGTAGGCGTCAAAAAGCGGGGATAGGAGCCGAAGGTGTCGGGCTCGTGAAATCGTGAAGTCGTGAAGTCGTGAAGTCGTGAAGTCGTGAAGTCGTGAAGTCGTGAAGTCGTGAAGTCGTGAAGTCGTGAAGTCGTGAAGTCGTGAAGTCGTGAAGTCGTGAAGTCGTGAAATCGTGAAATCGTGAAATCGTGAAATCGTGAAATCGTG
>CALGPN010000051.1 GCA_937960435.1 uncultured Desulfosoma sp. | reverse complement strand
GCACAAGAGGCGGCTGAGCGCCCTGGGCCCCGGGGGGCTCACCCGGGAGCGGGCGGGTTTTGAAGTGCGCGACGTGCACCCGACCCACTACGGCCGCATCTGCCCCATCGAGACGCCGGAAGGTCCCAATATCGGCCTGATTGTGTCCTTGTCCACCTATGCGCGGGTGAACCCCTATGGGTTCATCGAAACCCCGTACCGCAAGGTCCAGAATAAGAGGGTGGGCAAAGACGTGGTGTATCTGACGGCCATGGAGGAAAAGGAATACCCCATCGCCCAGGCCAACGCCCCTCTGGATGACGAGGGGCGCTTCGTGCTTGACGAAGTGTCGGCGCGCGTGGCCGGCGAGTTCATGTTGGTGCCGCCGGAAGAGATCCGCTACATGGACGTTTCGCCGAACCAGCTGGTCAGCGTGTCCGCCTCGCTCATCCCCTTCCTGGAGCACGACGACGCCAACCGGGCTCTCATGGGTTCCAACATGCAGCGCCAAGCCGTGCCGCTCATCCAGACCCGCGCGCCGTTGGTGGGGACGGGCATGGAACGGATCGTCGCCCGAGACAGCGGGGTGGTCATCGTCGCCAAACGCGACGGCGTTGTGGAATACGTGGACGCCAGCCGCATCGTGGTGCGCGCCGTGGAAACCCAAAGCAGCCGAGACAGCGGCGTGGATATCTACAAGCTCATCAAGTTTAAGAGGTCCAACCAGAACACGTGCCTCAATCAAAAGCCCCTGGTGCGTGCCGGAGAAACGGTGCGAAAAGGACAAATCATCGCCGACGGCGCCTCCACGGAACACGGGGAGTTGGCTCTCGGCCGCAACGTGATGATCGCCTTCATGAGCTGGGGCGGATACAATTTTGAAGATTCCATCTTGGTCAGTGAACGGATCGTGCGCGACGACGTGTTCACGTCTATCCACATCGAAGAGTTCGAGGTGCTGGCCCGCGATACGAAGCTCGGCAAGGAGGAAATTACTCGAGACATTCCCAACGTGGGTGAAGAGGCCCTCAAGAACCTGGATGAAAGCGGGATTGTGCGCATCGGCGCCTACATCCGCCATAACGACATCCTCGTGGGCAAGGTGACGCCCAAAGGGGAGAGTCAGTTGACTCCGGAAGAAAAGCTCCTGCGTGCCATTTTCGGGGAAAAGGCGAGCGATGTGAAAGACACGTCCCTCAGAGTGCCGCCCGGGGTGGAAGGCATCGTCATTGACGCCAAAGTCTTCTCGCGCAAAGGCGTGGACAAAGATGAACGAACCCGGATGATCGAAGACGAAGAGATCGCGCGCCTTGAGAAGGATCAGCGCGATGAGCTGGAAATTATCCGAAAGAGCGTGGCCAAGCGCATTGCCGCCCTGTTTGCCGGGAAGACGTGCGGCAACAGCATCAAAGACGGCAAAAAAGTCTATGTGAAAAAAGGCGATCCCATCACCGACGAGGTGCTCTTGGAACTGCCCAGCCGCTTGTGGAGCCAGCTTCAGGCTGCGGAAGACCCCGCCCTCACCATGGAGGTGGAGCACATCACGGACCATTACCGGGAACAGGTGGAGCTGGTGCGCTCCCTTTTCGAGGAGAAAATCAACAAGCTCAAAAGAGGCGACGAGCTCCCGCCCGGTGTGATCAAGATGGTGAAGGTCTACGTGGCGGTCAAACGCAAACTCCAGGTGGGGGACAAAATGGCGGGCCGGCACGGCAACAAAGGCGTCGTCTCCAGGATTCTTCCCATTGAAGACATGCCTTATTTTGCCGACGGAACTCCCGTGGACATCGTCTTGAACCCCTTGGGCGTGCCCTCGCGCATGAACGTGGGCCAGGTCATGGAAACTCACTTGGGATGGGCGGCCAAGGGCCTCGGAGAGCAATTGGCGCGCATGATCGAATCCTATAAGGAAAAGGAGACACTGGAAGAAAAGCTGCGGCGCATTTATAACCAGCTGGAATTCGATGCGTATTTCAAAGACGCCGAGCCGAAAAACCTGAAAGCGCTGATCCCGCACCTTCGCGAAGGGCTCCACGTGGCCTCGCCGGTTTTCGACGGTGCCGAAGAACATGAAATTCGCGACTTCCTCAAAGAGGCGGGGCTTCCGGAAACGGGGCAGACCATCCTCTACGACGGCCGCACCGGGGAACCTTTCGATCAACCGGTGACCGTGGGAATCATGTACATGCTGAAACTCCACCACTTGGTGGACGACAAGATCCATGCCCGATCCATTGGGCCTTACTCTCTGGTCACTCAGCAGCCTCTGGGCGGCAAGGCTCAGTTCGGCGGACAGAGATTGGGCGAGATGGAAGTGTGGGCCATGGAAGCCTATGGGGCGGCTTATGCCCTTCAGGAGTTCCTGACGGTGAAATCGGACGATCTGGCGGGCCGAACCCGCATGTATGAAAAGATTGTCAAAGGGGACAACACGCTGGAGGCCGGGCTTCCCGAATCCTTCAACGTCCTTGTCAAGGAACTCCAAGCTCTCGCCTTGGACGTTCAATTGCTGAGCGAAGAAGAGGGCGAGGGGGATTAGATCGGCGTCAGCCCGAGGTCCGGGTCGCCTTTGGGGGCAAAGCCTTTGCAGGCCCGAAGGACCCGGAGCACACGAAGAGCATGACGCACAAGGAGGAACCCTTGAAAGAGCTTTATCCTTACTTCATGAAACCGACCGACCCCTTGAACTTCGATGCCGTGAAGATCATGCTGGCGTCGCCGGAAAAGATTCGGGAATGGTCTCACGGCGAAGTGAAAAAACCGGAAACCATCAATTACCGGACCTTCAAACCGGAAAGGGACGGGCTGTTTTGCGCCAAGATTTTCGGCCCGACCAAGGACTATGAGTGCAACTGCGGCAAGTACAAGCGGATGAAACACCGCGGGGTGGTCTGTGAAAAGTGCGGCGTGGAAGTCATCCAGTCCAAGGTGCGCCGTGAACGCATGGGGCACATCGAATTGGCCGCGCCGGTGGCCCACATTTGGTTCTTGCGCAGCCTGCCCAGCAAGATCGGCAACCTGTTGGACCTCACCATGCGGGATCTGGAAAAGGTCCTCTATTTCGATTCTTACATCGTCGTGGACGCCGGTGAAGTTCCCGGGATCAAGAAATACGACCTCCTGAGCGAGGAAAAATACCGCGCCCTGGTTCAGGAACACGGGGCGGCCTTCCGTGCGGGGATCGGCGCCGAAGCCATCAAGGAGCTGCTGGCCAATTTGGATCTGGAAGCGTTGGCCCAGGAACTGCGCCAGGAGATGATGGAAACGGCCTCGGTGGCCAAACGGAAGAAACTGGCCAAACGGCTCAAAGTCATCGAAGCCTTCAAAGACTCGGACAACCAGCCCGAATGGACCATTATGAGCGTCATTCCGGTGCTGCCGCCGGATCTGCGGCCCCTGGTGCCTTTGGACGGCGGCCGATTCGCCACCAGCGACCTCAATGATCTCTACCGGCGCGTCATCAATCGCAACAACCGCCTCAAACGCCTCATGGATCTCAACGCGCCGGACATCATCATCCGAAACGAAAAGCGTATGCTCCAAGAAGCCGTGGACGTCCTTTTCGATAACGGCCGCCGCGGCAAAACCATCACGGGAGCCAACAAAAGGCCGCTCAAGTCCCTGAGCGACATGCTCAAAGGCAAGCAAGGACGGTTCCGCCAGAACCTCCTCGGCAAACGCGTGGACTATTCCGGCCGGACGGTCATCGTCGTGGGACCGAATCTGCGGTTGCATCAATGCGGTTTGCCGAAAAAGATGGCCTTGGAGCTCTTCAAGCCCTTTGTCTACAACAAGCTGGAAGAAAAAGGGCACGTGGGCACCATCAAGGCGGCCAAGAAAATGGTGGAAAAGGAAACCCCGGAGGTCTGGGACACCCTGGATGAAGTGGTGCGGGAATTCCCGGTGATGCTCAACCGCGCGCCCACGTTGCACCGTTTGGGCATTCAAGCCTTCGAGCCGATCCTCATCGAGGGCAAGGCCATCCAGTTGCACCCCTTGGTCTGCACGGCCTTCAACGCCGACTTCGATGGGGACCAGATGGCCGTTCATGTGCCTCTGTCCATCGAGGCCCAGACGGAAGCCCGCGTGCTCATGATGTCTACGAACAACATCCTGAGCCCGGCTCACGGCGGGCCCATCATCGTGCCGTCCCAGGATATCGTCCTCGGACTCTACTACATGACCCGGGAACGCCCCTTTGCCAAGGGCGAGGGCCGCAGCTTTTCCAGCGTGGATGAAGTGCGCTGCGCCTACGATGCGGGAGAAGTGCACCTGCACGCGCGCATCAAGGTGCGCATCCACGGCACTTTAGTGGAAACCACGGTGGGACGCGCTTTGCTGTGGGAAACCATCAGCGGCATCCTCGACGAGCCTTTGGCCCGGGAACCCGAGCTCTTTCCCGAGATTTTCCAACGCATCAACAAGGTGATGACCAAAAAAGCCATCCTGGAGGTCATCGACTTCAGCTACCGCCGAGCGGGAGAAAAGGCCACGGTGATCCTGGCGGATCGTTTAAAGGACCTGGGCTATGCCCAGGCGACCCGATCGGGGCTTTCCATTGCCATCAAGGACATGATTGTCCCGTCGCGCAAGAAGGAAATTATCGACAAGGCCTTTGAGGAAGTGAGGGAGATCGAGCGGCAGTACAATGAAGGGTTGATCACCGGAGGCGAAAAATACAACAAAGTGGTGGATATTTGGGCCAAAGCCACAGACAGCGTGGCCGCGGAGATGATGAAGGAGATCGAAACGGAAATCGTCGAAGGGCCCAACGGGGAAAAAGCCCAGACCACGTCCTATAACCCCATCTTCATGATGGCGGACTCGGGGGCTCGCGGCAGCAAGGATCAGATGCGACAACTTTCGGGAATGCGCGGCCTCATGGCCAAGCCCTCGGGCGAAATCATCGAAACCCCCATCACGGCCAATTTCCGCGAAGGGTTGACCGTGCTCCAGTACTTCATCTCCACGCACGGTGCACGAAAAGGTCTGGCGGATACGGCCCTCAAAACGGCCAACTCCGGTTACCTCACGCGCCGTCTGGTGGATGTGTCCCAAGATGTCATCATCACCGAGGAAGACTGCGGGACCATGGACGGCATCATGGCGGAGGCACTGCTTGAGGCCGGGGAAATCATCCAGCGGCTTGGGGAACGGATCTTGGGCCGGGTGGCTTTAGAAGACATCGTGGATCCCGTAACCGGAGACGTCCTGGTGGCTGCGGGCGAGGAAATCGATGAGGAAGGCGTAAAAAAGATCGAAGACGCCGGGATCGAGAAAGTTCCCATTCGGTCGATTCTCACCTGTCAAAGCCGCCACGGCGTGTGCGCGAAGTGTTACGGTCGGGACCTGGCCCACGGCAAAAGGATCCAAATCGGCGAGGCCATCGGGATCATCGCCGCCCAGTCCATCGGCGAACCCGGCACCCAGCTCACCATGCGCACCTTCCACATCGGGGGGACGGCGAGCAAGAGGATCGAGCAAACGTCGATCCAGAACCGTTATCCGGGTCAAGTCAAGTTCGTCAATCTCAACACCGTGCTCAACCGGGAAGGCGACCTGGTAGCCATGAACCGTAACGGTGAAATCGCCATTGTGAGCGAAACGGGTCGTGAGCGGGAGCGCTACGTTATCGTTTACGGCGCCAAACTCAAGGTGCGCGAAGGACAGATGGTGGCCCCCGAAACGCTGCTCGCCGAATGGGATCCGTACTTTACGCCGATCTTGACCGATGTGCAGGGCACCGTGAAGTTCGGCGATATCATTGAAGGCGTGAGCATGCAGGAAAAGCTGGATCCTGTGACGGGCAAATCCAGCAAGGTGGTCGTGGAAGTGCGAGAAGGGGACATGCGGCCCCGCATTTCCATCAAGGACGAAAAAGGCCGCACGGCTCGCGTGGGCGACGGCGGTCATGCCCGGTACTACATGCCCGTGGGCGCCATCCTCATGGTCAACGAAGGCGATACGGTTTTCCCGGGCGATGTGTTGGCCCGTATTCCTCGGGAAACCACGAAGACCAAGGACATCACGGGCGGTCTGCCGCGCGTGGCCGAACTCTTTGAGGTGCGCAAACCCAAAGAGCATGCCGTGATCACGGAAATCGAGGGCGTGGTGAGCTTCGGCAAGGACGCCAAAGGCAAACGGAAGGTGATCGTCACTCCGGAAGTGGGTGAGCCTCGGGAGTATCTCATCCCCAAGGGCAAGCATATCAGCGTCCATGAGGGGGATTACGTCCGGGCCGGCGAGCCGCTCATGGACGGCTCGCCCAATCCGCACGATGTGCTGAACGTTCTCGGAGAAAAGGAGCTGGCCAAGTACCTGGTGAACGAAGTCCAACAGGTGTACCGGCTCCAGGGTGTGAAGATCAACGACAAACACATCGAGGTCATTGTGCGGCAGATGCTGCGCCGGGTGCGCATCACCAACCCCGGCGATTCGGACTTCCTTCTGGGAGAACACGTGGAAAAGCACGTCTTCGAGGAAACGAACCGGAAGCTGGAGGCGGAAGGCAAGATCCCGGCGGCGGCCGAACCGCTGCTTTTGGGCATCACCAAGGCGTCTCTGAGCACGGAAAGCTTCATTTCGGCCGCCTCTTTCCAGGAAACCACAAAGGTTTTGACGGACGCGGCGGCGGCCGGGAAGGTCGACCGCCTCAGGGGGCTCAAAGAAAACGTGATCATGGGCCGCCTCATCCCCGCAGGGACGGGGATGCGGCGTTACCGCAAGCTCCATCTGGGCGCGGAAGCCATTCCGGAAGCCTGAGCGAGGCGGGCTTCACCCGCAAGGGCTGAAAACGCTTGACAAGGTTTGGGTGAGTCTGTAGATAGAGGTGTTTCTGAGCCCAGGGGCTCCGAACCAATAAGTTTTTGAAATTAATGAGATCTGGAGTCGGTGGAGAAAACGAGGATGCCCACGATCAATCAGTTGGTGCGAAAGGGAAGGGAAAAAGTCTCCAAGAAATCCAGCACACCGGCGCTTCAGGGGTGCCCTCAGAAGCGAGGGGTGTGTGTGCGCGTGTACACCACGACCCCCAAAAAGCCCAATTCGGCTTTGCGAAAGATCGCCCGTGTGCGTTTGACGAACGGGATTGAAGTGACGTCCTACATCCCTGGGATCGGCCACAATCTCCAGGAGCATTCCGTGGTGCTGATTCGTGGGGGGCGTGTCAAAGACCTGCCGGGCGTGCGCTATCACATCATCCGCGGCACACTGGACGCCCTGGGAGTGGCCAATCGTAAGCAGGGCCGGTCCAAATACGGAGCCAAGCGCCCCAAATAAGGCGTTGAGGGAAGCCAAGGCGGGCCATGGCCCTGCTGAGGGCCATGGCCTCTCTTTTGCCGTAAACGACGGACGAGGTTGAGGAAGGCAATGCCACGTAGAAGAGAAGTCGCGAAGCGGGAAGTGCTTCCGGATCCCAAATACAACAGTCGGTTGGTGGCCAAGTTCATCAACAACATCATGCGCAAGGGCAAGAAAAGTGTTGCCGAACGGATTCTTTACGGCGCTTTTGATTTGATCGAACGGCGCAGCAAACAGGACCCTTTGGAGGTCTTCCACAAGGCCATGGACCATGTTCGGCCGATCATCGAGGTCAAGTCCCGCCGGGTGGGTGGCGCCACCTATCAGGTGCCTGTGGAAGTGCGCAGCGATCGTCGGGATGCCTTGGCCATGCGCTGGATCATTTCCTATGCCAAGAACCGTTCGGAAAAGACCATGATGGACAAACTGGCGGGGGAACTCCTGGACGCTTCCCAAAACCGAGGCGGGGCCGTCAAAAAGCGGGAAGACACGCACCGGATGGCTGAAGCCAACAAGGCCTTCGCGCACTATCGCTGGTAAGGGAAGCCGGCCGAAAGGTCGGAGAACCGAGCGCCGGCATCGTGGCGTGGATGGGCCCATGGCTCCAAGGGCTGGACGTCACACAAGGGCATCCTGATTTCATGTGGGGAAACAGTTTCGGTTCCATGAATTGGGTTTTGACGTGAGGAGGAAGTGCGATGGCGAAGAAGAAGTTTGAGCGGACGAAGCCGCACGTGAATGTGGGCACCATTGGTCACATAGACCATGGGAAGACGACGTTGACGGCGGCGATAACGAAGCAGCTGTCGCTTCGGG
>CALGPN010000050.1 GCA_937960435.1 uncultured Desulfosoma sp. | reverse complement strand
AATATCCCCCTGACGGTGGAAAATTCGACTCCGGACCTTGTGAGAGCATCCGAGCCGGTTACCAGCGGCATCCCACTTCCTGAAGATGCGCAGATCACAGACGTGGGCGCCCTTGCGCTCGTTGCTTCGGACGGTCGGCCCGTGCCCGCGCAGTTTATCCCTTTGGCTCGATGGCACGCCCCGCTTGACGACCCGTCGAAACCTCTTCGGTGGGTTCTTGTGGATTTGCAGGCCGATGTGGCACCCTATGCATCGAGCACTTACTCCTTGACGGACGAAAAAGAAAATCCCACCCCTGCGGATCCGGTTCGCCTGACAAGCCGTGACGATGCGCTGGTCGTGGATACCGGCGTCGCGGAGTTCCTTGTAAAACGCAACATTTTCAATTTCTTCGACAAAGTGGTCCTGAAACGGTATGGCGGGTTAAAGCAGGCGACTGTGTTGTCGCAAAACGGTGGGGGAGGCTTGGAACTCCGAGATGCTCAGGGAAAGGTTTTCAATTCGGTGAGTCAGCCTCCCGAGTCCGTTGAAGTCGAGGAGACGGGGCCGTTGCGCTCCGTGATTCGTGTAAGAGGTGTTTTCCGCTCTTCATCGGGGGAATACTTTGCGGAAGCTTTGAAAAACTCTCCGGATTACCCGCGCTTTACTCAACCCTATGAACACTCTTTCTTCTATTATGATTGTCGAATGCACTTTTATGCCGGGAAATCTTATGTGCGCATTGTTCTCACGATAGAAAATAACGGCGCCAACGGCAGGACAAACCCTGAACAAAACTATGCCCCCGTCCAAGCGGTCGTTTTCGACAAGCTTGAGGCGGTCTTCCTTCTGCCGACGGTTTCGACATTGGGAGTTGTCGCCGAGGGCCTTCAAGAGTCTCTAAAATTCGAAGATCGTTTGGTGGTGTATCAGGATTGGCGGGAAAATTTGGCAAATGCGAAAAAGGGGACTCTGGAACCGACATATGAACAAGGACCTTTCTTTCAGGTTTCGAAAAACGGATTGGTCCTGTCGGAGGGGGCTAGGCATTCGGGTTGGGTGCACCTTGCGAGTCCGGAAGGGATGAGCCTTGGGCTGGGGATGCTCCATTTCTGGCAGAATTTCCCCAAAAAAATCCAGGTTTCCCCTCGCGAGTTGCGACTGGGGTTGTGGCCCGAAGAAGGTTATTATCCTTATTGCCGCAGCGAGGATTTTCCCGACCCTCAATACGATCTCTACTGCCGTCGGGCGGGTCGAACGGCAAATCTTTATCTTTTCGACGCGGGCAGACACAAGACCCATGAATTCATTGTGGAATTCGGGCGACAAAAAACGGCGGAATCCACAAAAATGAGGGCTCTGGCTCTAGAACACCCCCTGACGGCGAAGGCCGCACCGGAGTGGTATGCCGAAACCAAGAGCCTCGGATTGATCGCCGAGGCCAGCCTGGAACCCGGAGACCCGGAATTGAAAGAAGCCTTCACCCGATTTAATCTTCTGCAGAAGTCGGTGATGGATTCCGAAGTTTCGGAAAACGGGTGGACGATAGAGGCCCTGCGCACCAAAAACCCGCCCCATTGGAACTACAGCTGGCAGAACCGCTTTTTCGGGTGGATGCACTTTGGGGATTTGCTGTGGTCCGGTCAGGTTCCCAGTGCTCTGCATTACGACTGGTGCTATGGGATGACGCTCAATTACATCCGAACGGGAGAACGGGGTTTTTTCGATGCCGCGCGGGAAATGTGTCGGCATCGATATGACATCGATCAGTATCACGGGGAACGAACCGATACGCAGGGAAACCATAAGTGGATCAACCACATGGCCTTTTATGAAACGGAAGGCCACGCCGACCCGACCATTACGGCCTACATGCCTTCCCGGGTTGCTGGCCCCAGTCACACCTGGAACGGCGGATTAGTGCTATGGTATCTCCTCACAGGGGATCGAAAGGCCTTTGAAGCGGCCCAAGAGGTGGGCCGAGGAGCCATGAATTATTTCGCCTCCGGCGGGCTGAAGGATGCGACGAAACAGGGGTGCGCTTCGGAAGAAACCCGCTCGGAAACCTGGCCCATGCTCAACCTAATCCACCTGTACCGGGTCACCGGTGATCCGCAAACCCTTGCCGTTGCCCATAATATCGCGAAAAATCGCATTCTTTACCGTGAACAAAAGGCGGGTTCTCAGGGTTATTTCGGGATGGGTAACGATTGCGAAGCCATCGTCACAGGGCAACAGTACAACACCATGTATTCCTATGCGCTGGATCCTGTTATCCAAATTCACTATGAGACAAAGGACGACGAATTGAAGCAGCTCATCTTGAGAATGGCTGATTTTATGAAAGAAAAATACCTCTTTGGCGGGGATTACAATGCGGAAGGTCTGTACAGACCTCTTCAATCTCTCTATGTATGGGTTGAAGAGGATCCCGACGGAAGTCGGAGCGGCAAAACGGGGGAACCCGTAAAAGACACCTTTAATGGGGATTTGTTTGCTTACGCTTACAAGTTGAGCGGAAATCCGGCCTATTTGCAGTGGGCTCGGCAAAGCTTTCGAGATACGGTCTTTTATTACACGGTGAAAGGAAGTACGTACGTTAACCCGTCGTATCGAGCAAAGCTCAGCTTTATCGATGAAATGTTTGCAGGAACGGAAACGAAAGTGCATGGGTGGTTGGGACGTACCAATCAGGTCTACCTGTCCGTTGAAAAGGAGACCTTTATGGGCCGTGGAGTGAAGTGAAGTTTTTGGGCACGGACCCTTAAGGGAAGTGGAGATATGGCGGAGGTGAACGTCTTTCTCACGGTGGACGTGGAATGCAGTATCGGCGGGGCCTTCGTCGATGCGTCTCTTTCCCCGGTCGGGGCGTATAAAAGAATTTTCGGACGGTTTTTCGGAAAAGAATACGGGCTGCCGCTCATGTGTCGAACCGCCAAAGATTACGGCTTTCGGCTCGTGTTCTTTGTGGAAGCTTTTCACGCACTCTATTTTCGTCAGGACAGTTTATGCCGCGTTGTAGATTTTTGCCTGGAACAGGGTCAGGACGTGCAAGTCCATCTGCACCCGAATTATAGGAACTTTTCGGCCGGGCGACCGTTGTCCTTACGGTATTCGGACCTTTGTGCGCATTACGGTCTCGAAGAACAGGTGGAGCTTATCGGTCGGGCACGGGAGATGCTCCTGCAATGCGGGGTTCCTTCAGTCAAGGCTTTCCGTGCCGGCTGCTTCGGGGCCGACCAAAATACCCTCCAGGCCCTCAGGCTCAACGGTTTCCTCATCGACAGCTCCTACAACCAGGCCTATCTCCGTCAGACATGCTTTATGGAAGACCGGGGCTGGAACGATGTCGCCGAAGAGGACGGGATTTTCGAGTTCCCCGTAACCCAATTCGAGGAGGCATCGGGGCTGAGGCCGACGAGAAGTCGGCCTTTGGATATCAACGGGACGAGTTTTCTCGAAGCCCGCCATCTTCTCGAACAATGCCGTCGAGGACAAGGGCCGAAAAATGTGACCTTCCTCCTCCATTCCTTTAGCTTCATCAAACCCTATGACGTGCAGTACAACCGGGTGCGTGTGCGTCGCAACGTCATCGACCGCTTCCAAAGGTTATGCCGGTTTCTCGCGGAGAACCCGTCGTCCTTCAAGGTGCGGACGTTCGGGGAGTTGTCCGAGGACGAATTGCAGGCAATGGTTCCGGAAGCTCGCCACATGCGGCCGAAGGTCCCTTTTTGGGCGACCTGGGGCCGGCTGGCGGAGCAGGCCATGGACCGTTGGCTCTAAGTCATGATCCAAGGAGTGAATGAGAGGGCTCTTGGCTCCCCAACCCATACACATCACGCACCTTTTGGGTGGATTGGGCTTCGGAGGGGCCGAGTTCGGCGTCTTGCGCCTGATTCGTGGGCTCAAAGACCGGCCGTTTCGGCATGCCGTTTTGACGGCGAGCCCCGAGAAAAGTCTCTTGGAGGCGATGGAGCTCCATGTAGACCATCACTCGCTGCGTCTGACAGGCCGTTCGTACGGGGCCTTTGTCCGTATGGGACGCCTTTTCCGGCGTCTCGGGACCCATATCGTCCATGTGAACAATCTGGCCCTGTGGCCGGATGCCGTTCTCGGGGCGCGGCTGGCCGGATGCCCATGCATTGAAACCTTTCACGGCATCGAAGCCTCACAATTCCGATTCGGCGTCATCAAGAAAACCCTTTTCAAAATCGCGGCCCAGGCCAGTGCCCGCATCACGGCCGTTGCCCATGAGGCCGCGAGTCTTTTTTCTTCCATCACGGGAATCGACAGGGCTCGAGTCCTTATCATCCCCAACGGGGTGGACACGGGCTTTTTCCGCCCGCCAAGCTCCTGGGAAGAAAAAAGGGCCCTCCGAAAATCCAAAAGACTTCCGGAGGACCGGGTCCTCGTCGGCTGCGTGGCGGCCTTGAGGCCGGTCAAGAACCACGAAGGTCTTCTGGAGGCCTTTTCTCGAGCGATACAGGATGGGGTGGAGCCGGCGACCCTGGTGTTCGTCGGCGACGGACCCTTGGCAGGGCCTTTGGCGCGCCGTGCCGCCTCCTTGGGGGTCCGGGATCGGGTGATTTTTCTCGGCCGACGCATGGACATTGCCGAATTGCTCCGATGCTTCGATCTGTTTGTCCTGAACAGCGATACGGAAGGTTTGAGCTATGCCCTCTTGGAAGCCATGGCCTCAGGTCTTCCTGTGGTGTGCACGTCGGTGGGGGCGGCCTCCCGGCTCATCACCGACGGTCGTGAGGGGTTCCTGGTTCCCCCGAGGGATGCGGCTTCCCTGGAGCGGGTTTTGAAAGATCTTTTGCAAAACCCGGATGTTCTCCCGACCATGGGGAAGCAGGCCCGAATCAGGGTCCTGAAAGACTATGCCTTGGAAAGAATGCTTGAGCGATACGCGCAGCTTTATGAGGAAGTCTTCGCCTTCCAAGAGTCCCGCCGGCGGGACTCGATTTTTTGATGGAGAAGCGCTCTCGTGCTTCGGCCCGTGATTTTGGGTTCGTGGAGTCCCCCGGTCCTGGCATGCGTTCGGAGTTGGGGCCGGCGGGGCTGGCCGGTGGGTCTGATCGCTTTATGCCGGCAAGGCGAGCCTCTGCCGGTGTCCAGGTACCTTACGGCCGTTCGGCGAATCAACGCCCGTCAATTGAAGACGCCGGAAGGTTTTTCGTTCATTCGGCGTTTTCTTGCAGACTTTCGAGCCCATGGGATCCTGACCATCGAAGAGTCCCTTGCTCTTTGGCTCTCCCGTGAAAGTCGCCGAGTGAAGGATTTTCCGGCCGTGTGGTTTCCGGAGGCAGAGCGACTCCAGAGGCTTCTCGATAAAGAGGAGCAAATCGAAGCGGCCCGTCATGTGGGCCTCCATGTGCTTCCCACGGCACGAATCGAGCCGCCGGGGGACCGGGTGCCGCAACTCGCTCCACACTTTTTCCCCGTCTGCGTAAGGCCTGCCTGTGGGGAGGTAGAGCCCGCGTTCAAGGTTCGAATCTTCAAATACCAGCACGAGCTCGAAGTCTTCGTTTCCGGCCTGAAAAAACTGAACAAACCGCTTCTCTGCCAACCCTTCAGGGCTCTTCCCAACCTCGTGGTTCACGGCTCACGATCCTCGGCCGGTGATGTCTTCGGCTTCCAGGCTTTCGTGGTTCCACGAAAATTCCAAGGCGTCACGCTGACCATCCGGCCCATCGCCATGCCGAACCGTTTAAAGGACGCCTGTCGGGCGTTCCTGGATCGCCTCGACGTTGTCGGCCCTTTCCACTTCGAGTTTCTGTGGGATCCTCAGGAACAGAGAGCTTGGTTTTTGGAAATCAACAACCGTTTGGGCGGCACCACCGCCAAGGTGTCGGCCTGCGGCTACGACGAGCCGGGGTACGCTCTCAAGGCCTTCGGCGTGTTGGTTCCGGGCCTGGCAAACGGCCCGGCGCTCCGGCCGGTTCATGCGTCCAGTTATCAGGCGCTTTTCAAATACACGGCCTTCGCCCTTACGGGTCGCCTCACCGAATTGGACTTCCCCCGCCGGTCTCCCGGTCAAAACGTCGCGGCGGCTTTCACCAGTTTTCTTTCGTGCCGAGACGATGTATGGGCGTGGGACGACATTTCGGGAAGTCTCAGCCTCTACGGGACCAACGTCTTCGGAAAGCTTCTGAGAAACTCGGCTTCTCCTTAAGGCCTTTCGGGCTTTATGACCACGGATTCGTAAATTTCTCTTCGACGGAGAAAACACGGCGTGTGCGGTATTTGCGGCATCTTCAACCGGGATGGGAGCCCGGTGGAGCTCGAGTCCTTGAAAGCGATGAATGATGCCTTGACTCACCGAGGTCCCGACGGTGAAGGCTACTACATCAACCGACCGACCATGAGCCCGCACGAAGCTCCTTCGGAGCCCGTTTGGGTCGTTCACAAGGCATCCCCGGATTCGGCCCATCGAGGGATTCAGGGAAAGGTTCCGGCCGGGTGTGTGGGGTTAGGGCATCGGCGGTTGGCCATCATCGACCTTCATACGGGTGATCAGCCTTTAAGCAACGAAGACGGCACCGTCTGGGTGGTGTTCAACGGGGAAATTTACAATTTTCAGGATCTTCGAAAAGACTTGGAGAGTTGTGGGCATCGCTTTCGAACCCGCTCCGACACGGAAGTCATCGTTCACGGCTGGGAAGAATGGGGTGAAGGGGTGGCGGAGCGGCTGCGCGGGATGTTCGCCATCGCCCTCTGGGACGAAAAACGGCGGGCTTTGTGGCTGGCTCGAGACCGCGTGGGAAAAAAACCCCTGTACTATGCCTTGGATCGCCGGCGCATCGTTTTCGCTTCCGAACTCAAAGCCATCCGCAGGCTCTCCTTGGGCCCCTTTGACCTCGACTTTGAAGCGCTCGACCTGTACTTGAGTTTCGGTTATGTGCCGGCTCCGAAAAGCATCTTCCACCAGGTGCGCAAGTTGGAGCCGGCCCAATGGGCCTTGTGCACGCCCGAGGACTTTACAGTGCGCACCTATTGGCGCCTATCCATGGGAACCGGCGAGGGAACGAAATCGGAAGCGGCCGCCGCAAAGGAACTCCTTGAGAAATTTGACGAATCGGTGAAACTTCGGCTGGTGAGCGATGTTCCCTTGGGGGCTTTTCTCAGCGGCGGGGTGGATTCCAGCGCCGTGGTGGCGTCCATGGCGCTTCAGCAGCGCGATGTTGCGGTGACCACAACGTCCATCGGTTTCACCGAGAAGCGCTACGACGAACTGGCCTACGCCCGCATGGTGGCCGAAAGGTACCGAACGGACCATCACGAAGAGATCGTCTCCCCCGGTGCCCTGAACGTGCTGGACCGGATCGTCTACCATTTCGACGAACCCTTCGCCGATTCTTCCGCCATCCCCACATGGTATGTGTCCCAAATGGCGCGACGCCATGTGACCGTGGCCCTTTCGGGCGACGGCGGTGACGAGACCTTCGCCGGCTATGTCCAGCGCTATGCCATGTGCCGATTCGAAGACCGGTGGCGACGAAGGCTTCCCGAAACCTTTCGGGTGCGCATCCTCGGGCCCGTCTCGCGCCGTTACCCGAGGCTGGACGGCTGGCCTCGGCCTCTGCGCCTCAAGGGCTTCCTCACCAATCTCAGCCTGAGCTTCGACGACGCGTTCTGCCGGGACATGGCCTTCTATTTCAAGCCGGAAGCGAAACGTGTCCTTTACAAGCCGGAAGTGATGGAAAGCCTTCGAGGGTTCGATTGGTCCCAGGCCATGAAAAGGCATCTACGGGAAACCCATGTGGAGGACCCAGTGAGTCGCGCTCAATACGCCGACATCAAATTCTACATGCCGGAAGATATCCTGGTCAAAGTGGACCGCATGAGTATGGCCCACTCCTTGGAGGTGCGTTCACCGATTCTGGACCATGAACTCATGGAGCTGGCGGCCGCCTTGCCCAGCCGGTACAAGCTCAACGGAAGGGAATCCAAATATATTTTCAAGAAAATCAACGAACCGCGCCTGCCGCGGCAGGTTCTTTACCGAAAGAAGCAAGGATTTGTGGTCCCCCTCGCCCAGTGGCTGCGCAGCGACCTGGCCGGGATGGTGGAAGAGACCCTCTTTTCTCAGACTTCCCTGGCGTCGGATTTTTTCCGCATAGGAACCGTTCGCGGTCTGTGGCGGGCTCACCGATCGGGTCGCTACGATAACGCCGGGCCCCTTTGGAACTTGATGATGTTGGAACTTTGGCACCGAACCTTTTCTCGAAAGAGTTGACCTCGGGAAGGAGGCGGCCATGCACCCCTGGGTGGTGAAAAACGTGATTTTCCCCCTTC
>CALGPN010000049.1 GCA_937960435.1 uncultured Desulfosoma sp. | reverse complement strand
ATCATCCCGGCGAGCATCAACCCGCAGCCGAAAAGGGCCCTGAGGGTAAGCCCTTCGCCAAGGATTACCCATCCGGCCAAGGCCGCCACGGGCGATTCCATACTCAGCAAAATGGAGGCGTGAGCGGGAGGGGCGTCTTTTTGCGCCACCACTTGCAGCGTGTAGGCGACGCCCACCGAAACAAAGCCGCCATACAGGATCGGCACGGCAGCGTCTCGAATCTCTTCCATGGAAGCCTTTTCGAAAATCAAAGCACACATTAGGCTCAGCACCGAACAAACGGCAAATTGGCAACACGCGAGCTTGACGGGATCCCTTCGGGGGGAGAGGCTTCCAAGGAGAAGCACATGCCCCGTCCAGAAAAACGCGCCCAGAAGAACGAACGCATCTCCGCGCTCCATCGTCAATTCTGCGGTGACACTCAAAAAATAGAGCCCCACGGCGGCCAAGACAGCACCCGCCCAGGTGCCGCGAGAAGGACGCTGTTTCCAGATCAACCCGAAAAGGGGCACCATGACGACGTAGAGCCCGGTAATGAAGCCGGCTTTTCCGGCCGTGGTGTAGACAATGCCGATTTGCTGCAAGGAGGCGCCCCCGAAGAGGACAAGCCCCACCGGAAGCCCTGATCGCCAGGCCGCCCGCCATCGCGTGTCGGATCCCGGCAGGAGCCGGGCGCCGTTTTTCCTGCGGTCCATGACGACGATCAAAGGGACGAGGGAAAGGCTCCCCAAGGCGAACCGAATGCCGTTGAACATCATGGGGCCGATGGCTTCCATGCCCTTCCGTTGCGCAACGAAAGCGATGCCCCAGAGAACCGCTGTGAGAAGAAGAAGAAAGTCCGCCTTGAGCGTCTGTGTGCGCATGAGAAAACTCCGTTTGAGAGCTGAAGCGGTGCCGTCAAGATCACAAGGATTTACCGCATAACCGAGACCCCCCTTTGAGTCAAGCCGAACCGCAAGGACCCGGCCTTGGACAAGCCCCGAGCGGTGTTTCTCAACGCTCAACCTAAGCATTGTGCTTTGAGGTCTTGTCCGGCTAATAAACGAAGGGTTTCTCTTGCTCCACCCGTATGAATACGGCTATGAAAAAAAAAGCGAATTTCGGGTGGGCGTCAAAGGGAAAAGATCATTGCCGGAGCGGTTGCCGCCGAAAGGGCTTCGGGTATCGGCGCAATCCGTCGAAAGGGGTATGTCGATGAGGGCGCAAGAGCGTTCGGAAAAACCTGTTTTAGTCACCGGAGCGACCGGATATGTGGGAGGGCGGCTCACGCCGAGATTGCTCTCGGCGGGTTATCGAGTCCGGGTCATCGCCCGGTCGGTATCCAAAGTGCGTTGTCGACCGTGGGGAAACCATCCCAATTTGGAAGTCTTCCGAGCGGACGTTCTGGATCGGGATTCTCTCGTAAAGGCGGCTCAGGGCTGTCGAGCGGCTTACTACCTGGTGCATTCCATGGCGCCGGGCAAAAAGGATTTTGCCCATGCGGACCGGATCGCTGCCGAAAACATGGTCATTGCAGCGGGTAAAGCCAAGCTGGAACGCATCATTTATCTCGGCGGCCTTGGGCGTGAAACGGAGGATCTCAGCAAACATTTGCGATCGCGGCTGGAAACCGCCCACATTCTCCAATCCGGCCCGACGCCCACGACCTTCCTGCGGGCAGCCATGATCCTCGGCGCCGGAAGCGCCTCCTTTGAAATCCTACGTTATCTCGTGGATCGTCTTCCCGTCATGATCACCCCACGATGGGTGCGCACGCCCTGCCAACCCATCGCCATCAGCAACGTGCTTCGTTACCTCGAGGGCTGTCTGGAGTCGCCTCATGTGGTCGGGCAGACATTGGATATCGGCGGTCCGGATGTTTTGACCTATGAGGATCTCATGCGCATTTATGCTGAAGAGGCAGGGCTCCCCCGCCGGTGGATCATCCCCGTGCCTGTGCTCACGCCGCGCTTGAGTTCGTACTGGTTGAACCTGGTGACACCCGTGCCCGTAGACTTGGCCAGACCTTTGGCCGAAGGGCTGCGAAACGCCGTGGTGTGCGAAGACTTTCGCATTCGGCAATGGATACCTCAAAAACTCCTGAGCTGCCGGGAAGCGATTCGTGAAGCTCTCCAAAAGATTCAGCAGGCTCAAGTGGAAACCTGTTGGACCGATGCGGGATGGACAGCCCCACCGGAATGGGTCCAGTGCGGGGACGCCCCCTATGCCGGAGGGACGATCCGCGAATGCGCTTATCGCATGAGGATCCCTGTCGCCCCAAAGCGCATTTGGGAGGCCGTGGAACACATCGGCGGCGCTCAAGGCTGGTTTTTCGGCGATACCCTATGGCGATTGCGCGGATGGATCGATCGGCTGGCCGGAGGCTACGGGCATATGCGGGGAAGGCGGGATCCCGGCCGCCTTTATGTGGGCGACACCGTGGACTATTGGCGCGTGTTGGAGCTGGTTCCCGAACGGCGTCTGCTGCTTTTGGCGGAGATGAAAATGCCGGGCGAGGCCGTGCTGGATATTCGCCTCACCCCGGTGGGCTCGGAAGAGAGCGAAGTGCAGGTCATCGCCCGGTTTCTCCCTCGAGGTCTTGTCGGCGTGGTTTATTGGGCGCTCTTGGCTCCTTTCCATCGGCGCATCTTTAAGGGCCTTCTGGAAGGGCTGGCCAAAAGCCTCGGGGCCGCCCCTTCCTCTGGCCCGCAACCCTTCGATGCGCGTATGCCCCATGCCTGCCGTCTTGCTGCATAATCAAGGGTTACACCATGAAAAAGAAGGAGGACGTTACGAAAACATCTGCGTCCATTCGTTTGCTGGTGTGGATTTTTCTCATAGCTGCCATGACACGGATGCTTTGTGTCCCGATCTCTGCATGGGCCAGCCCATCCTTGATGGTCATGGGGGACAGCCTCGGGGAGGGGGTTCAATCGGCCGACGCCAATCTGCGCACGCAGCCAAACAGCTATGCAGTTTGGGTTGCCCATCAGGCCGGCTTAAATTTCACGATTCCTTATATTGTGAGCTGGCCTCTTGGAGTCGTGAATGACACAACCCTCCGACATCGGTTGTTTCCCTATACGGAGGGAGCCAATCTTGCCGTTTCAGGAGCTGACTCTTAGTCGGTCTTGAACGACCGAGCTTTAGCCACATCCCCGTAGGAAATTTCGAGCGAAACCGAAATGGTGCTTTTCCCACGGACCGGCAGCCAAATAGAAATCGTCGAAGCCGTAAAACCTCGGACGGTTCTTTGCTGGATTGGAAGTAATGATGTTTTGTCGGCGGTGCTGGCCTTTGATCAGCTGAACCTATCACAAATTGCCGCCCTCATGTCCCAACCTGAAGATTTCAGTGCCCGCTACAACGAACTCCTCAGTCGTTTAAGCAGAGCAACGGATCAAGTGGTCCTCGCAGACATTCCCAATGTGACCAACATAGGATTTTTGTTGGATAACGAGGACGTGAGCCGATTTCTCGGACCTGGGGAATACCTCCCCGCTGGGTCACGAACCACGATCGCAGCGCTTTTTATGATCAGGTTGGGGTTAGCCGAAACGAGCCTGCTTCGAGACCCTGATTATGTTCTCGACGCGGAAGAAACGAAATTTATCGAAGAGCGCACTCGCGCTCTTAATGAGGTCATTTACGAGACGGCTGCGCGTTATGGTTTGCCTGTAGTCAAGATTGCCGAAAAGTTCCGTCAAAACTCCGAAAATCCCCCAAACTATGCGGGGGTGTCGATCACGCCGCGTTATCTTGGTGGCTTGTTCAGTCTGGACGGTGTGCATCCGTCCAACATCGGCCATGCATTGATCGCGAACGAATTCCTCGCCGTTCTCAAGAGCCAATACGGCTGGAGTGCTCCGCTCCTGAGCGTATCGGCTTTGAGCGGGATCGCCGCCGATGATCCTTTCGTCGATTTGGACGGTGACGGACGGGTCCGCGGGCGTCCTCTCGCCGGAGCTTTGGAAACAATTGGTCCGATCCTGGGGATCTCGGGCGATAGGGATGAAAGCACCGCCACACCCATTTCAACGTCTCTCTCAGAACAGGATCGGGACCTGATCCTCACCCTCCTGGACGGCTTGCGGGATCCCGAGCAGAGAGGTTCGAAAGCATGGACGCAGGAACAAATTCGAGGCGTTTTTCGAAAAATGTTTCGTCCGTAAAGAGTGAGGCCTAATTCTTTGGGCTATGTGAATGGAGAAAGAGACGACATAAGGGGGAGCTACAAGGTGGAGGCACGGGAACGCACTGAACCCCAATGACGCGCTCAGGTTTAGGAATCAATTGATGAAAAGGGGTTCGTCTAGGCACAAATGGAGGACTGGAGTTTCCCGTAGCCGACCCTAAAAAGGCACCTCGTTTTCGCTGCCGGAGCCGATGCGGGCGCTGTCGGAGGCGCGGCCTCCGGAATCTTCGGCGATGGTTTGGCCGGATCTGCAGGCACGGTCACGGATGAGTGGGGTTTTTCGTGGACCACCTTTGCCTGGGGCACCTTCGTTTGATAGGGGTGAGAGGAAAACTGGAAAAAAGAAAAGGGTTTTGCCGTTTTCGGCAAAACCCTTCGTTTTTGTCTGGCGGGGACGACCGGACTTGAACCGGCGGCCTCCGGCGTGACAGGCCGGCGTTATAACCGTCTTAACTACGTCCCCGTGAATCATGGTGGGCGGAACAGGGCTCGAACCTGTGACCCCCGGCTTGTAAGGCCGATGCTCTCCCACCTGAGCTATCCGCCCTGAGCATTCCGTCGGGATCATGTCGGCCTCGCCCTCGCGCGAGGCCCTTTACTAGCCGATTCTCCCATGAACTGTCAAGGGCTTTTTGACGCTTCAATGGGCGTGGATGTCCTCGGGGCACGACGGGGACGGCGGCTCGGTGCCGAAAAACACCGGTTCGGGCTCGGGCGTCGCGTCCTTGAAGAGGCTATCAGGGTCGTCCAGGACAAGGGCCTTGCGCAGCACATCGTCCATATGCCCCACCAATTCCACGTTGACCTCTTCCAGAATTTTTGCCGGGATGTCCCGAAGGTCCTTGGCGTTTTCCTCCGGGATGAGCACCGTCTTGATCAAGCCTCGGTGGGCCGCCAGAATCTTTTCTTTGAGGCCCCCGATGGGAAGGATGCGCCCTCTGAGGGTGATTTCGCCCGTCATGGCCACGTCGCTGCGGACCGGGATTTTGGTCAGTGCGGAAACCATGGACGTGGCCATGGTAATGCCCGCCGACGGCCCGTCTTTGGGAATGGCCCCTTCCGGAACATGGACATGCAAATCGGTGTGCTCGTAAAAATCTTTAGCGATCCCCAAGCGCTCCGCCCGCGAACGCACGTAACTGAACGCGGCTTGAGCCGATTCCTGCATCACATCGCCGAGCTTTCCGGTGATGATGATTTTGCCCTTGCCCGGCATGGTGACGGTTTCGATGCCGAGCAAATCCCCGCCGAATTCCGTCCAGGCCAACCCGATGGCCAAGCCCACTTCGTCGCGTTCTTCGGCGCGGCCGTAACGGAACTTGGGCACGCCCAAATACTCCTGGATGATTTCTTCCGTAAGTTCCACCCGGGTCTGTGGGCCGCTTCGGACCACTTCCTTGGCCACTTTGCGGCAGATGGAGGCTATCTCCCGCTCCAGATTCCGCACTCCGGCTTCCTTGGTGTAATGGCGGATGATGTGCAGGAGAATGTCGTCGGAAAAAACCACGTTCTCTTCAGTGATTCCGTTGGCCTCGCATTGCTTGCGCACAAGAAAGCCCTTGGCGATCTGGAGCTTTTCGATTTCCGTGTAGCCCGGCAAGCGGATGATTTCCATCCGGTCTTGGAGCGGCAACGGGATGGAATGCAGCGTGTTGGCCGTGGTGATGAAAAACACGGACGAAAGATCGAAATCCAGGTCCAGGTAATGGTCGTTGAAAGCGAAATTCTGCTCGGGATCCAGCACTTCCAAGAGAGCCGCCGCCGGGTCGCCTCGAAAGTCCATGGTCATCTTGTCGATTTCGTCCAGACAAAACACCGGGTTGTTGCTCTTGACCTTCCGCAGGCTCTGAATGATCTTTCCCGGCATGGCCCCGATGTACGTGCGCCGATGGCCGCGGATTTCCGCCTCATCGCGCACGCCGCCCAGCGACAGGCGGACGAAATTTCGGTTCATGGCTCGTGCGATGGAGCGCGCCAGAGAGGTCTTTCCCACACCGGGAGGCCCCACAAAGCACAAAATGGGACCTTTGATCTTCTTGACGAGAGACTGAACGGCCAAATATTCCAAAATGCGCTGCTTGGGCTTTTCCAAGCCGAAGTGATCCTGGTCTAAAACCGCGGCCGCCTGATCGATGTCCAGCTTGTCCTTGGTCTTTTCGCACCACGGCAGGGACAAAATCCAGTCGATGTAGTTTCGCACCACCGTCGCTTCGGCGCTCATGGGGGACATGAGCTTGAGCTTCTTGAATTCGTGACGAACCTTGGCCGCCGCTTCCTTACTCAGCCGTTTCCTCTTGATGCGCTTTTCCAGCTCTTCGAGCTCTGACTTGAAATCGTCCTTTTCCCCCATTTCCTTCTGGATGGCCCGCATCTGCTCGTTCAGGTAGTACTCGCGCTGGGTCTTTTCCATCTGCTTCTTGACCCGACCCTTGATGCGTTCCTCCGTTTTGATGATCTCGATTTCCGCCCGGATGTAACCGAAAAGCTTTTCCAGGCGGCGGACCGGATCCAAAGTCTCGAGAAGCTTCTGCTTGACGTCGATCTTAAACGGCATATAGGCCGCCACGGTGTCGGCGAGCCGGGACGGATCGTCGATTTCATTGGCGGCGTCCAAGACTTCCTGCGTGATTTTCTTGTTGTGCTTGGCGTAAGCCGCAAAGGCCGTTCTCACACCTCGCCGAAGGGCTTCCACCTCGGTCGGGTCCGCCTCCGAAACTTCCGAAAGCGTCTCCAGCTTGACGTAGAAGGCATCGGCCTGGGGCAAGAATTCTACAATTCGGCAGCGATAATCCCCTTCCACCAAAACCTTGACGGTCCCGTCCGGCAAGCGCAGCAGTTGCAGGACGGTCGCCACCGTTCCGATGCGGAAGATGTCGTTCGCTCCGGGATTGTCCGTCTTGGCGTTTTTCTGGGCCGCTAGAAAAATTTTCTTATCGGTGTGCATGGCCCTTTCCAGGGCGTTCACGGACTTGTCCCGCCCGACGAAAAGAGGCACCACCATGGCGGGATAGACCACGATATCCCTCAGCGGCAGCAGGGGCATGGTCACAGTGCGGCTCGGTTCTGCCGGACCATCTTTTTTGAGGATTCTCTCGAACATAGGCACGGACTTTCCCACAGGCGTTTTTAGGCCGATTCACGGCTTTGGCTGTGATAGAGCAATATGGGACGATCGTTGTTGAGCACGACCTCCTCGTTGACCACGCATTCTTCCACATCGGTCTGGGAGGGCAGGTCGTACATGACATCGAGCATGATGTTTTCCATGATGGATCGAAGTCCGCGCGCTCCGGATTTCCTCCGCAGCGCTTCTTTGGCGATGGCCCGAAGGGCCCCTTCCGTAAAACGAAGCTTGACGTTTTCCAGCTCAAACAGTTTCCGGTACTGTTTGACCAAGGCGTTGCGAGGTTCCGTGAGGATCTGGATCAATTCTTCCTCGGTCAGCTCGCCCAAAGTGGCGATCACCGGAAGGCGACCCACGAATTCAGGGATCAGGCCGAACTTGATCAAGTCCTCCGGCTGCACCTGGCACAGAGTTTCGCCCACGTTCTTTTCATCCTTGCTTTTGATATCGGCGGCAAACCCCAAACCCTTGACACCGGTGCGCGTTTTGATGATGCCTTCCAGATGGTTGAAGGCGCCGCCACAGATAAACAGGATGTTCGTGGTGTCGATCTTGATGAATTCCTGCTGAGGGTGCTTGCGGCCGCCTTTGGGCGGCACGTTGGCCACAGTGCCCTCCAAGATCTTGAGCAGCGCCTGCTGGACCCCTTCGCCCGACACATCGCGTGTGATCGAGGGGCTGTCCGATTTCTTGGCGATTTTGTCGATTTCGTCGATGTAGACGATCCCTCGGGACGCCCTTTCGATGTCGTAGTCCGCCGCCTGGATGAGGCTCACCAGGATGTTTTCCACGTCCTCGCCCACATAACCCGCCTCGGTCAACGTGGTGGCGTCGGCGATGGTGAACGGCACGTTGAGGATCTTGGCCAGGGTCTGGGCCAACAGAGTTTTCCCCGAACCCGTGGGGCCGATCATGAGAATGTTGCTCTTCTGCAGCTCCACATCGTCCTTTTTATCCGGACGCAGCTCGATGCGCTTGTAATGGTTGTGCACGGCCACGGAAAGAATCTTTTTGGCCCTTTCCTGCCCGATGACGTACTGGTCGAGAGCCGCCTTGATTTCTGCAGGCTTGGGGATCTGGGTCGCCCGCGCCACTTCGTCCCGCTCGTATTCTTCGGCGATGATGTCGTTGCAGAGCTCCACACATTCATCACAGATGTAGACGGTCGGACCGGCGATCAATTTTTTGACTTCGCTCTGGCTCTTGCCGCAAAAGGAGCATCGGAGCTCTCCGCTTCGGTCATCACGTTTCTTCGCCATGGAATTTCCTCCTCGATTGCCGCCGGGGGATCGGTGTCGCAGGCCATGCGTATGTCCCCCGGACTTTTTCCAACTTCAAAGATCGCCAGCCCATCGAGCTGGAGTTTTGCTCTATGATAACGCCTCACGCGCATCCTATCAACGGCTGTTCAACCCCACAACCTTTAAAGCAAAATATAAGCCATCCCAAGCTCCCAAAACACCCCTCAGCTCGGGCGCGAAGCGTTCAGGGAAAATCCCTTCAAAGGGAGACTGAAAACGGGGGATTATTGAAAATCCCCCGCTCGGAGGGCCGCACTCGTTTGGATCACCGTTGGGGACACAGAAAGGGAAGGCGAAACACCATGAGGCTGTACGCAGTCTTAAGGGGCTATCGGCTGCCTTCGGCCGGCCCTTCAACACGCCGCACGATCACTTCGTCGACCAAGCCGTAGTCTTTCGCCTGGTATCCGGACATGTAGAAATCCCGGTCCGTGTCCTTCTCGATCTGTTCCATGGGCCTTCCCGTGTGGAGCACAAGGATCTTGTTGAGTTCTTCCCGCAGGCGCAGAATCTCCCGGGCTTGAATATCCACGTCCGTCGCCTGCCCCTGGAATCCTCCCATGGGTTGATGGAGCATGATGCGTGCGTGGGGGAGGGCGTATCGTTTGCCCTTGACGCCCGCGGCCAGCAGTACCGCGGCCATACTGGCCGCTTGCCCCATGCACAAGGTGGAGACATTGGGTTTGATGTACTGCATGGTGTCGTAAATGGCCAAGCCGGCCGTGACCAGCCCTCCCGGCGAATTGATGTAAAAATGAATATCCTTGTCCGGATCTTCCGACTCCAGAAACAACATCTGGGCGATGATCACATTGGCCACCTCATCCGTGATGGCCGTGCCCAAAAAGATGATGCGGTCCCGAAGAAGGCGCGAATAAATATCAAAGGCCCTCTCGCCGCGACTGCTCTGCTCGATGACAATGGGGATCAACGACATCAGGATTCCTCCGAATCTTCTTTGTTCTGCGCCTCGGGTGCCACTTCCTTGGCGACGGCGTGGTCCTCCAAAAGCCTAAAAACCTTTTCTTCCAGCTTCTGCTGAAACATTTCTTGAACGATGGCGCTTTCTTGATACTCGTTTTTCACCTGTTCCGGCGTCGTCCGATACAGGCGGGCCACTTCGGCGTAAACGGCCTCCTTTTCGTCTTCACTTAGTTCCAGGCCTTCTTGCGCGGCAATCTGTTCCACAATGAGCCTCCAGCGGATGTCCCGCTCCGCCGCCGGACGTTGCTCCGCGCGGATTTCCGGAGTCTGGAACCGGCTGGGATCGATCTTCAATCCCTGAGCACTCAACTGATGGACGAAATGCTGAATACGGCGATCCACCTCCCGTTCCACCACTTTCTCCGGAACGTCGAAGGCAACGTTGTCCACCAGCTGTTCCATGATGGCGCGGCGGACCTGGAGCTTTTTGGCTTCTTCGGAAGACTTGATGAGCCGTTCGCGCAGGGTCTCGCGCAAAGCGTCCACGGAATCGTGGCCTCCCACTTTTCGAGCGAAGGCATCGTCAAGGTCCGGGAGAACTTTTTCCTTGATTTCCTTAAGCGTGACTTCAAAACGCACCCTTTTGCCCGCCAGCTCTCCTGTTTCCGCATCCTCGGGAAAATCCAGCTCAAAAGAGACCGTCTCGCCGGCGCGATGCCCCACAAGGCGCCCGTCGAAATCCGGGTGAATTTTTCCTTGGCCCAGTTCAACGTAAAAGTTTTTGTTGACACCCTTCTCGAAGATCTGGCCGTCGATCTCGGGAACAACATCCACGATGACGTAGTCTCCCCATTGCGCCTCCCGATCGCCCTCCACGGACCGAATTTCCGCATGCCGCTGCCTCAACGCCTCCAGTTCGTTCGCCACCTGCTCTTCGGTGACCTGCATCGGCGCCGGCACCTCAAGCTCCAAACCCAGGTAGTCTTTCACTTCGAAAACGGGGCGCACTTCCACAATGGCCGAGTAGGAAAAGGATCCGTCGGGATCAAACCGATAGTCCTCAACGTCGCCTTCCATCATGGGCTTGATATCCGTTTGCTTCAGCGCGTCCGCGTAGGTTTCTTGAATGAGCTGGTTGGAGACTTCCCCTTGGACCGTTTTTCCGTAATAGGACTCGAGAATTTTTCGAGGGACCTTGCCGGGCCGAAAGCCTTTGAGGCGCACTTGTTGGCTCAGCTGGCGATAGCGCTTGTCCAGTTCCTTTTCCACGTGTCGGGGTTCCACGACGACGACCAGCTTTTTCTGGGTTGGCCCCAAGTCCGTTACAGTGACTTTCATCTCCACCAAACCTTCCTTGTTTTTTGCTTGAAATCTCCGAGCACCCTTTGCGGTGAAGGGGCCCGAACCCTTACGGTGAGCCGGTCACGGTCCAGGGTCTGCTCACCTAAAAACGAAACGAAGTTAGTAACCCCGCGGGACTAACTTCGTCGGATGCACACGGACACCGTGGCTGGCGCTCTGGAATGCTCTTCCTGCGTTCGGCCGGCACTCCCGGCCGGACACCATGCGGGTGCGAGAGGGGGGAGTCGAACCCCCAAGCCGAGAGGCGCTGGATCCTAAGTCCAGTGCGTTTGCCAATTCCGCCACTCTCGCCAAAGCCCCGGCGGAGCACAGGATCTTCTAAACGTTCCTCCCACACAGTGTCAAGGGAAAAGGAATCAATAAGTTAGGCGCCTCTATCTCCACAAAAGGCCTGGAGGGGAGAAGCCTCCATCAACAGTGTTCATGTGGCACGAAAAGATGTACAATGTGTTTTAAGGCGACGGTCCATGTGCGTTCTTGGGCGATGCCTCAGCGGGAAACCTTTCACGGATTTTGGGCGACAAAAAGGAGGTGGTTTTCATGGTGGTGTATCGACGGAAGGAAGACAGCCAGACATGGCATTGGTGTTCCAATTGCAGTCAATACCCCACGGGACAGGACATCATCAAGAGACAGAGCCGTCCAGAGTACGGGGAGTTTTGTCCTGAGTGCACAGTGAAGGAACAAACGGGCGATTGCAAATCGGATTCCTTCTTTTCGGTAAGAAAATAAAAGGCTGTGGTGTGCCGTGAAAAGGCGGTTTCACGTCATCACCGGGGGAAGCGCCCCCAAGGTCGGCGGGTCTTTGAGGCCCATGAGGCTTTACCGGGCTTTTTCCATAGGGGAGATGGAAAGGGACCGCATCACCTACTACGGCGTTCGGTTTCACTGGTATCGGCTGGACAGAACGCAACCCGTAGTCCCGTTCGAACGGCTCATCGCCGGATTCGACCGGCTCGAAGAGTCCGTCCGAAGACGGGCGGTGGAACAGGTCCTGCGCTACCTCACGGAAGAAGAAGTGTGGGGTTTGCGGACATACCTTCGGGAACGGCATGGTTTGGAAGTCATCGCCGAGGAAGTTCCCCTGCCTATCGAGGTGCCGACGGGCCCTTTTCATTCCCCTTACGGCGAGGTCTATGAGTTCTTGGAACTGTCGGAGGAGGAAGGTTACGCCCTGCCTTACAAAATCTGGGGGTACTATACTCTCCGAGGGTGCCTCAGCGGTCCGAACCTGAAGGACGGGGTGCGGTTCCTCCAAAAGGCCATGCAGCGGCTAAAAATCACCCACCCCTTCCAGCTCGAGGAACTGGAAGGGGCGGTCAAGGCCGTGTATTTCGAAGAGGGTCTGATGGTGCGTTCCCGAGACCATGACGTTTCCTGAAAAGGGGCCGTTCCGAGCGGGCGCGGGGCGGCCCGCGCCCACTTCGCTTAATACAAGAACATCGGTTTTCCCATCACATGGCGCACTTTCGGCCGGTAGTTTTCCACGTCATAGAGTTCGTGGACATCGACGCGCTTTTGACCTGAGGTGACGATACTGATGGGCATGTCCGTGTAAATCCCTTTGCTTAAAGCGACCATGCGGCCGAAATTGCGCCGCAACGCCAGATCGACGGCCATGTTGGCGAAATTGACGGCCACCATGAGGTCCAAGGAATCGGGCGCACCGCTTCGCATGAGGTAGGACAGCTGCTGGTAGATGATGTCTTCCCCGGTGAGTTTCTTGAGGATTTCCCCCGTCACGAGACCGATGCCGCCGAGCTTTTTGTGCCCGTAGGCGTCTTCTTCCCCCCGTTCCATGACCTTGCCGGTCATCATCCGAGCCCCTTCGCTGATGGTCAGCATGGCATAATTGCTGGGATTGTTCCGTTTGTCTTCCATGATGAGCGAGGCCAGCCGTTCGGGATCGAAAGGCACTTCGCTGATGATGGCTCGATCCGTTCCGGCCAGGTAGGCGCTGATGAGCGATGTTTCCCCACAATGGCGGCCGAAAAGCTCGATCACGCCGATACGCTCATGAGACCCCGTCGAGGTCCGCAGGGCATGGATAAAATTGACACTGCGTGTGATGGCGGTGGAAAAACCGATGCAGTAGTCGGTCCCGAAGACGTCGTTGTCCATGGTCTTGGGGATCGCCAAGACGGGGAAACCCTCTTGATGGAGCCGAACGGCATAGCTGAGTGTATCGTCCCCCCCGATGGCCACCAGGCAATCGATCCCCAGATGGTCCAGATTGGCCAGCACCTGTTCCGTGAAATCTTTCTTTTCGCCTTCGGAAGTGAATTGGGATTTGAGGAAGGCCGGCGCCTCCTTCAGCCGCACGGCGGCGGGATTGGTTCGAGACGTGTGCAAATAGGTGCCGCCCGTTCGGTCGATGGTCCGAACGGTATTCTTTTCCAGCCACTGGAAACATTTGGGGAAAGTGTCCGGATCCTCGGGGTTGTAGTCCACAAGGCCCGCCCATCCCCGGCGGATGCCGAGAACTCGAAAACCTTCCTCCAGACATCGGTAAACGAGAATCTTGATGCATGGGTTAAGACCCGGGACATCTCCTCCGCCTGTAAGAATCCCGACGGTCTTGATCGATTTCATCTCACCCGCCATGGAATGCCTCCTTTTTGTTGGAAAGCCTCAAAGTGCTGCTAAGGGATTCCGATCCTTTGCATCCACTTTAATCGATAGCCCGGTCCAGGCAAAGGGAGTCCTTTACGGCGCAGCCTGTGCCTGGTAGATACCCGTGTTCGAAAAAGCCCCTTTACGACCCGCGGGTGCAAAGAGGCCTTTACAAAAACGCTAGTCTGCGCGGGCTGCCGAGGTAGGGGGGACGTCTCGAAAAGTGAAGGAGGACAAGACGCGGATGAATGGCAAAGAAGTTCAAAATTTTTGGCAGGACCATTCGGAGCGATTTCTGGAAATGGCGTTGCGCACGGACCGGATGGAAATCCTGGAAAACCCGGACGGGCATGGGAAAAAGACCGGAGAGTGCGGGGATTCGGTGGAATTTTTCATCCTGACCGATACCCATGGCACCATAAGCCGGGTGTCGTTTCTTGTGAACGGGTGCTTGAACACCGTCGCCTGCGCCAATGCGGTGTGCGAACTGGTGGAAGGGAAACCCTTGGGCGAAGCATGGGATCTCACCCCCGAAGAGGTGATCGAATACTTGGAGTCGCTTCCGCAAAGGGAGTACCACTGTGCGGAGCTGGCCGTCGGCGCCCTTTACTTGGGGATTGCCGACGTGGAGCGCAAAAAGCGGGAGCCCTGGAAAAAACTTTACGGAAGGAACGCCGACAGTCGATGAAGGAAGTCGCCCACATCCTCGACGACCTCGTGAATTCCCAACCTTCGGGCGAAGTCCGGATCCCATCGGAAAACGGGCCCGCCGGCCCAAATCCGGACGGAAGGGTGGAGCCTGCGGGCAATTTCGGCGACGATCGCTTCGGAACCCCCCTGGAGCACGGTGAGGCCTAAGATGTGCGGCGGATCTTGAGCACACGCCTCAAGGATGCGCTCGGCTGGGCACAGCAGCCCCAATCGAGCCGTGCGAACGCCCACGGCCCGGGCCGCCGCGTCGATAACGTCCAGCCCGTGGCCCCACCCGTCGTCAATGGTGGCCAGGTAGACCACAGGAAAGGACTCAGGTGCCGGCATGCTTGAGGGCAGGACCGCCCTTCTGAGACGCGCCAATTCTTCGAGATCGCGAAGGATCCGCCATCTTCCCGGAAGCCCGTCGGAGCGCCATCGATTGACCGTCTCCAGGAGTTGCGTCTTGAAACCCTGCCAGGAAAGGGACATGGGGCCGACCTATTGATGCCCGTGCATGCAGATGCCTTCCGAAAGAAGGCGTTTTTCTTCGGCGAGCCTCTGTCTCAGCCACACCAGGACCTTGTCGAATTCTTCCCGAAACTCTCGAAGCGCCCGCCCGCGGTGGCTCACCGCCGCTTTTTCTTCGGGGTCCATTTCAGCGAAAGTCTTTCCCATGGGAGGATAATAAAACACGGGATCGTAACCGAACCCACGGGTCCCCCTCGGTTCCGTGGTGATTTCTCCCTCGCAGGCCGCTTCATATGTGAGGGCCGGCCCCGTCGAAACAGCCAGGGAGAGCACACACACAAAACGTGCCTTCCGGTTCGCAACTCCTTCCATGGCTTGGAGAAGTTTCAGATTGTTCTCGGCGTCCGTGGCTTTTTCCCCAGCATAGCGGGCCGACTGTACTCCCGGTTGACCCCCGAGGGCCTCCACTTCCAAGCCGGAATCATCGGCCAGAGCCGGAAGTCCGAGAACCCGGGCCGTAAAAAGGGCTTTCTTGTAGGCGTTTTCCTCGAAGGTCCGTCCGTCTTCCACAGGTTCGGGCAACGGGCCGAAATCGGAAACGTCTTTGATTTCCACCGGGAAGTCTTTCAAAAGGGCACGGATCTCCGAGGATTTGGCCCGATTGCGTGTCGCGATCACCAGGGTGATGGTCTCCATCTTTCAGCACTTTCCTCCTGAAAAAGCCTTAGGCGGCCGAAGGGGATGTCTCGTCCGCCTCCTGCGCTTTGGTTTGTTCTTTTTTCCCAAAGAAATAGGCGATCCACACGCTCATCTCGTAGAGGATCAGCAGCGGAATGGCCATAAGAATCTGTGTGAACACATCCGGGGGCGTCAAGATGGCCGCTACGATGAATATGATGAGAATGGCGTATTTTCTTTGCTTTTGGAGAAAACTTGCTTTGACAAGCCCCAACTTCGCCAAAAAGAGCGTGACCAAAGGCAGCTCGAAGATGAGCCCGAAGGCGATCAACAAGCGCGTGGCGAAAGACAGGAATTCCTTGGTGCTGATCATAGGGGCGATATATTCGGTGGCGAAAGAAGCAAAAAACTGGAACCCATAAGGGAAAACGACGAGATACCCAAAGGCCGCACCGCCGAGGAAAAACACGGTGGAAAGAATGACAATGGGGTACAGATAGCGCCGTTCGTGCTCATAGAGCCCGGGAGCTACGAATCGCCAAAATTGATACAGAATCACCGGAACCGCCAAAGCCACGCCGCCGAGAAAGGACACCTTGATATACGTCATGAACGCTTCATGAGGCGCGGTATAAATCAGCTTCTGATGACCGTCTTGCGGCAGGGCCTGCAAAAGGGGCTGCATCAGCCAGGCGAAAATTTTTTCCTTGAAGAAGTAGGCGATGACAAACCCCACCCCCACGGCGACGGCGCAAACAATCAGCCGCCGACGCAGTTCTTCTAAATGCTCCGTGAAAGGCATTTTCTCCGAAGATTCGCTCATGAGGCTTTCCCATCTCCCGGCGATTGGCCCTGAAGCGCATCCTCCTTTTGAGGAACATCCTTGGCCGAACCCGAGACGGAAGCGGCGGGCACCGCACCGGAGCTCCCCGCCGGTCCTTCGGCGGCTTGAGCGGCTGTGGAGCCTTCGGCACTCGAGGAGGAACCGAGCTTTTCCAGCATGATTTGGCTTTGAGCGCTCCGGAATTCCTTTTTGAGCTCTTGCACCGTTTCGTCCTGATCAAAGGTGCTTTTCAGCTCATTGGTGGCCCTTCGGAACTCGGCCAGTCCCCTTCCGAGAGCCCGCGCCAGATCCGGGAGTTTTCCGGGCCCGACGACGATCAAGGCGATAAACAAGATGAGCAGAACTTCCTGAAAGCCCAAGCCGAACATGTCACGCCCCCTTGCCCTCCGGTGGTCCCGAAGGGTCTTCATCGTGCCCCGATAGTTCTCTGAATTCGGCTTCCCGGACTTCGGGCCGGCCGGCACGGAATCCCGCCTTGAATTGGGTGACGCTGTCCCCCAAGGCTTTGCCGACGTCGGCGAGACGTTTTCCTCCGAAAATAAAGATCACGATGACGAGGACCACGAGCAATTCCGCCGGTCCAAGCCCGAAAACCATGGGT
This sequence comes from uncultured Desulfosoma sp., assembly GCA_937960435.1. Classification (GTDB taxonomy): domain Bacteria; phylum Desulfobacterota; class Syntrophobacteria; order Syntrophobacterales; family DSM-9756; genus Desulfosoma. The sequence continues at coordinate 2,717 of CALGPN010000049.1, read as the reverse complement.
TTCCCCCTCGATGCGGCCAGCCCCAAGAGACTCGGGGACCGACTCACTTGGTTGCGTAACTGTGGAGGCCGCTCAGCAAGAAATTCACTCCAAAATACGTGAAGAGAACCGAACAAAAACCCGCTACGGACAACCACGCCACCCGAGGACCCCTCCATCCTCGCACCGCTCTCGCGTGGAGCACGGCGGCATAGATGAGCCAGGTGATAAGGGACCAGGTTTCTTTGGGATCCCAGCTCCAGTAAGATCCCCACGCCGAGTTGGCCCAGACGGACCCCGTGATGATCCCTATGGAAAGCCAAAAGAAACCGAAGAGGACCATCTGATAGTTGAACTCATCCAGCTCCCTGGGGCCGGGGATCAAACTGTTCGCCGACAGAGACAGGGGCCGCGCCGCGTTTTTCTTGCGCCATAGATAGGCCAGACTGAGACCGAAGGAGATGGCGAAGGCTGCATAGCCCATAAAACAGGTCACCACGTGGGCGATCAACCAGTTGCTTTTCAAGGCGGGAACGAGCGGCTGAATTTTGGAAACGACCCCCGGGGAAAAGGAGGCGTAGGCCATGGCCAGGAAGGCAATCCCGGAGGGAATGAAGCCCAGGGCTCGATGGCCGATTCTCTTTTCGAAAGCGATATAGATCAGGACCAGAACCCATGAGCCGAAAACAAGAGATTCGTAAAGGTTGGACAAAGGCGCATGGCCGATGCCCAAATCGTAGGATTCCTTCCAGCGCAGGAGGATCCCTGCGGTCTGCACGACAAGCGTGGCGACGGCGCAGACCGATCCCCACGTGAGCACCTTGGGCTTATGGAAGGTGATGCCTGCCAAATAAAGGGTGGTTGCCAGGAGGTACGCGAAAGTGGTCACACCTAAAAGGACGGAGCTGTTCATGGCGCGCTATTTCCCCTCTGTGCGGCGATCCAAAGCGTCCGCGAGGCGATCACAAAGATGTTGGAATTCCTTTTCGAAGGCAAGGCTTTTCTTGTTGCTCCAAGCGGCCGCAACCCACGTGGTTCCCGGGTTGCTCTTCTGGGCCCACACGTAAAACTTCTTGTGGGGCACATAAAACGTGGAAAGCAGGGCGATGAGGAGAATCACGAAACCGGTCAGCACGACCGGGACGCCGGGATCGCGTTTCACCTGGAGCCCCGTATAGTAGCCGCTCTCCGTGTCCATGACGGTTACATGGTAGCCTTGGATGCGGTTGCCATGGAAATCGGGGTGATTCATGAGAATCCAGGAACCCGAGGGCTGTTCCCCTTCTTTCCAGGTGGCGATGGCCACGGCCGGCCCAAAACCGCTGAAGTCCTCTGTAAAATCCACCATCTGAACCTTCCGGTCCGTGCCGCCGAAGGGAAGGGCCTCTCCGAAGGGCAACTCTACCTCAAATCGTTCGGACTCTTCGGTTTTCGAAAAAACGACCCGGGCCTTTTTCAGCACAGCCCCGTAGGAGGCCTGATAGAAGGTCACCCCGCGATACGTGATGGGATCATTGACCCGAATGGAGGCTTCGAGCACAGGCGTGTCGTTTTCCAGGATGGTCACCTCGGATCGAAACTCCTTTGGGGTACCGTTTTCGTAGAAACTCACGTCGAAGTCGTTGCAGCGCACGGAGAAGGGAAGAGCCGCCATCGTGCGCTGTCGAGGGATAAAGACCTGGTCGGTCGTTTCCCCTTCAAGGATGTTCATGACCCCTTTGAATCCGTAAAGCGAACCTATCAAGGCCCCGAAGAAGATCCACAGAACACTCAGATGGATGACATAGACCATATAACGAGACCAGCGGCCCTTTTCCGCGACCAGGGCCAAGGTGTCCGCCGGGGCGTGCAGATGTTGGACGCGCCCCACCGCGCTTCGAAGGACCCCTTCAGAGATTGAGCGGAACTTGGAGAATTCCGTGGGCACGTCCATGACCTTGTGGAGAGCGTATTTGGTGAGTTTGGCGGGGTCGAGAAACTCATCCCTTTCGCGCAGCAAGGCCATGGTCTTGGGGAGCCGTTGAAGGCTGCACGCCGTGAGGTTGGTTCCCAAGAGAACGAGGAGGGCGCGAAACCCCAAGGAGTGGTAAAGATCCGTAATTTGAAGGGCGGTCAACCATCGAGCCGTCTTGGGGCCGTAGCGGGAAAAGACTTCCCGTTCGCTGAGGCCTTGAGGGACCAACGTGCCGATGAGGCATCCAAGGGCTAAAATGAGAAACAGAAAAAGAGCGAAGCGCAGACTTCCCAGTTTCTTCCAGATCCACGAAGCCCGTTGCTGAAAATCCTTCATGGAAAAAGCCTTCCGTTGCCCCGTAAGAAATTCGCGCGGCACTGCAGTTTTTGGAGGCCGCAAAAAAGAGACTGCTTTGTAACCCACGGGGACACCCAAGGCAAGATGGAACAAGGCGGCGGCAAGCCGTGGAAAAGTGCGTCCGCACTTTTTTGAAAAAGCCCTTGACAGGGCGTCGGGGATCTCTATAATTCGGCCTCCGTTGACGCGAGGCGTCGGCGGGTCCGGGGGGTTCAGAAAAATGTTCTTGACGCGAAACCCGGGTTCTGGTAAAAAGCATCTTTGCCTGAAGAGGTCAGGCGGCTGTTCTTTGAAAACTAAATAGTGAGAGCGTGCTGGGCCTTGAAGAAAGGGACCGTGCCCGAAGAGGGTGCGGTTGATTGGGAAAAACTGGAGAGTTTGATCCTGGCTCAGAATGAACGCTGGCGGCGTGCCTAACACATGCAAG
>CALGPN010000048.1 GCA_937960435.1 uncultured Desulfosoma sp. | reverse complement strand
GCAAACATTGCCAGCACCGAGATCCCGCGGCGGGGCGTCGCCACCGCTCCCGGACCGCTACGATAAGGCCACGAGAAGGCCGCCTCTGGGTCAGTGGAGGATTTGGCTGAGGAAGAGCCGGGTGCGCTCATGCGTGGGGTTGGAGAAGAATTCTTTTGGCGTGTTTTCTTCCACGATGCGGCCTTCGTCCATGAAAAGGACACGGTGGGCGACACTTCGGGCGAAGCCCATTTCATGGGTGACCACAATCATGGTCATGCCTTCCTGGGCGAGTTCGATCATGACGTCCAAGACTTCCTTGATCATTTCGGGATCCAGAGCCGAGGTGGGTTCATCGAAGAGCATGACCTTGGGGCTCATGCAGAGGCTTCGGGCGATGGCCACCCGCTGCTGTTGGCCTCCGGACAGTTGGCCCGGAAATTTTCTCGCCTGTTCGGCAATATGGACTTTTTCCAAAAAATACATGGCGGTTTCTTCCGCCTGCTTTCGCGGCACCTTGCGCACCCATATGGGGCCCAAGGTGAGGTTGTCCAGAACCGTGAGGTGAGGAAACAAGTTGAAATGCTGGAACACCATGCCCACTTCGGAGCGGATCTTTTCAATGTTTTTGATATTGTGCGTCAGTTCGATCCCGTCCACGACGATGCGCCCCCGTTGGTGTTCCTCCAATCGGTTGATGCAGCGGATGAGCGTGGATTTTCCCGACCCGGACGGGCCGCAGATGACGATCCGTTCCTTGGCGTGCACGGTGAGGGTGATTCCTCGCAGCACATGGAACTCACCGAACCATTTGTGCACGTCAATCATTTCCACCATGGGGCGGGTATCCGGGGCCACAGAACCGGACGTCGTCGTCAAGGCAGAGACCTCCCTGTGTGTTCAACCCTCCCGAAACGGCGCCTGCGTTTTCAGATCGCGGGCTTCCCGCCTGCACGCATAGCGGGAGGCCTGTGTCCGCGCTCCCCGCTTTGCGAAACCGCTCGATGCCCGTTTCGAAGCAGCCTGCCGGGGGATTCTTCAATGCTCCGTGGAAAGCTGTCTTTCCAACCGCCGGCTGTAATGGGACATGGAAAAACAGCCCGTAAAGTACAAAAGGGCCAGGAACAAGTAGGCTTCCCGGCTGAAGCCCATCCATTCCGGGTTTGACAGCACCGTCTGCGTGGTTTTCAGCACGTCGTACAGGGCGATGATGACCACAAGAGATGTGTCTTTAAAAGCCGAAATAAGAATGCTGACCGTGGGCGGGATGACGATTTTCAGCGCCTGGGGCAGCACCACGAGCCGCATGGTGAGGTAATAATTCAACCCAAGGGATTCCGCCGCTTCGTATTGGCCTCGAGGGATGGCTTGGAGCCCCCCGCGGACCACTTCGGCGATGTAAGCCGCCGTAAAGAGGATGATGGCCGCCTGAGCCCGAAGGATCTTGTTGATGGTGATCCCGGCGGGGAGAAACAGGGGAAAGATGATGGAGGCCATAAAGAGCAGACTGATGAGCGGCACCCCGCGGATGAGTTCAATGTAGACGATGCAGAGGACTTTGACGGCGGGCATGCGGGATTGCCGCCCCAGGGCCAGCAGCACCCCCAAGGGGTAGGCCGCCGTGAGGCCGAAGACGGCAAGAAGAAGCGTGAGAGGCAATCCGCCCCAAAGGGAACTTTCCACGCCCGTCAGGCCGAAAACCCCTCCGGCCATGAGGGTCCCCATGACCGTGAGGCCGGCGATCCATGCATACGCCAGACCCTTGGTCCAATACTTTCGGTCTCGGGAAAAAAAGATCAACCCGAGCAGGAGAATCACGGCCGCCGTCGGGCGCCATTGTTGGTCGTAAGGGTAAAACCCGAACAGAATGAACCGAATGTTTCGGCTGATGACGGACCAACAGGCTCCATCGTTTTGCCGGCACAGGGCCGACGGCGTCGTCCATAGGGCGTCCGCGAAAGCCCAGCGAAGAAGAGGTGGAACGGTTTTCCACAAGAAGGCCAGCGTCAGCAGGGTGAGAAGGCTGTTCAGCGCATTGTTGAACAGGTTTTTCCGAAGCCACCCGATGGGGCCGACGGCTGTCACCGGCGGTTTCAAAATTTCCGCGGAGTTGGAAACGGGGCTGTCTTGGATATTCGTGGGACGGTTCATCGTTCCACCAGTTTGGCTTTCTTGTTGTACCAGTTCATGAAAGCCGACGTGGACAAGCTGAAAAAGAGGTAGACCACCATGATCAAGGCCACCCCCTCGATGGACTGACCCGTTTGGTTGATGGTCGTGTTGGCCACGGAGACGAAATCGGGATAGCCGATAGCCACGGCCAGTGAGCTGTTCTTGGTGAGGTTGAGCATCTGGCTCGTGAGCGGCGGGATGATGACGCGAAGAGCCTGGGGAAGGATGACCAAGCGGAGCACCTGCGCCGGCCGCAGCCCCAAGGCCATGGCGGCTTCGCGTTGTCCTTTGCCCACAGCCTGGATGCCCGCGCGGACGATTTCCGCGACGAAGGCCGCTGTGTAGAGCACCAGTCCCAGCAAAACAGCCATAAATTCCGGGCTGAGGGTCTTGCCGCCGACGAAGTTGAAACCCTGAAGTTCGGGAAGCGTCACCGCGCGCGGACTCCCCATGGCCAACCAGGCAAGGAGGGGCGCGCCGAGAATCAGGGCACAGGAAACCCGAAACACGGGAAACGCTTGCCCTGTGCGATCTTGGCGGCGCCGAGCCCAGCGGCGCACGACCCAGGCCACGACCATGGCGGCGGCCAGGGCCAGGGCCATGATGCGCCAGGCCGGGTGCGGGTCCACGGCCGGGATGATCAACCCTCGATTGCACACGTACACCCCGGTCAGTGGGTTGAGAGCGTTTCTCGGCCCTGGAAGCGTCTCATAAAAAAGCGCGTACCAGAAAAAAAGCTGCAGGAGGACCGGAATGTCTTGCATGACTTCGATGTAGACGGCGGCGAGGCGGGCGATGAGCCAGTTGCCGGAGAGCCGGGCGATGCCGATGAAGGTGCCGAGGATGACGGTCAAAACGATGCCGATGAAGGCCACTTTGACCGTGTTCAACGCCCCCACGAGCAGGGCTCGGGCGTAAGTGTCCGCGGCACTGTACGGGATGACCGATTCCCCGATTTCAAAGGCCGCTTCTTTTTGAAGAAAGCCGAACCCGGTGGCGATCTTTTGCCGGTGCAGGTTTTCCACGGTATTGGTGACAAGATACCAGGCGATCAGAGCGACGAGCCCGAGCACGAAAGCCTGAAACAGGACGGCGCGCTTTCTGGGGTCCAGCCAGAAAGGTTCGGCGGATTGGGCTGATGGCGGGTTGAGTTTTTGGACCGGCGGCAAGAAAACTCTCCGTCAAAAGGATCAGGAAACCTTCGGGAAAGACCTTTGCCGTGGAGCACAGGACCTCTCGGCCGCCTCATCATGCAGGCCGGAGGCGGCGCTCCCCGTAATGTGGGAATCGGGCATCTTCTCCCCCACGGAGCGCTTCCAAGGGGTGAAGAGCCGATGGGGATTTCTCCCGCCCGCTCTGGGCCGAAGCCAGGCGGGCGAGTGCGGTGATTTTTAACGGAACGGCGCGGCGTACATGAGTCCGCCCTTGTTCCACAGCGCGTTCAAACCGCGTTCCATGGCCAGAGGAGTCTTGGGGCCCACATTGCGTTCAAAGATTTCCCCGTAGTTTCCCACCTGTTTGACGATATTGTAGGCCCATTTGTCGTCCAAGCCCAAGGCGGCGCCCAAACCCGGCGTCACGCCCAGGAAACGTTGGATTTCCGGGTCCGGACTTTTGAGCATCTCGTCCACGTTTTGGGATGTGATGCCGAACTCTTCCGCTTGGATCAGGGCCATCACGGTCCAGTTGACGATGTCGAACCATTGGTCGTCGCCGTGGCGGACGACGGGCGCCAAGGGTTCTTTGGAGATGACTTCCGGCAGAATGATGTAGTCTTGGGGGTTGGGAGCGACGGCTCGGTGGCCGGCCAGCTGGGACACGTCCGAGGTCAGGCAGTCACAGCGCCCGGAAAAGAAGGCCTTGTTGAGTTCCGCATTCTGTTCGATGACCACGGGTTTCCATTGGAGGTTGTTTTTTCGGAAAAAGTCCGCGGCGTTCAATTCCGTGGTCGTTCCCGGAAGGACGCACACCGTGGCGCCGCTTAGCTCTTTGGCGCTTTTGACCCCCAGTTTCTTCGGGACCATAAAACCTTGGCCGTCGTAAAAGTTCACATGAACGAAGTTCAACCCGTTGGTGGTTTCGCGAAGAAGCGTTTGCGTGGTGTTGCGACACAGGACATCCACTTCTTTGGATTGCAAAGCGGGCAGCCTCTGGACGGCCGTAAGCGGAACGAACTTGATCTTGCTTGCATCGCCGAAGACGGCGGCGGCGATGGCCCGGGCCGTATCCACATCCAAGCCCTTCCAGACGCCCTTGTCGTCGGGCATGCTGAAGCCGAACACCTGACCATTGACGCCCACCGTGAGGTATCCGCGAGATTTTACCTCATCTAGGGTTCCGGCGGAGGCGTTCATGGTCCATCCCAGGAGAACCGTGAAGACAAGGATCCATGTGGCGGTCTTCATAAAACGTCCCTCCTTAATGTGTGGGTTTTGGTGGGGCGGAGTGTCTCCTGCGTGCCGAGAATCGCCCTCGGGGGGTTCGACCCTCGGGCGCGGGCAAAACGGTTGCCGATGGTCGGCCGGAGCCGAGGCCCCGTTTGGGATTGCCCCAGAAGCGCCGGCGCTGAAGAGGCTCACCACAACCTCTTTGGGGTTTCACCATAGCGTGCCGGGCATTTTTTCATGCCTAGGGACACGCCGGGTCCTGATTGAATGGGATGAGGGGGAGGGACCGAGCGGGCGGATGCACATGCAGAACCCCACGAGCCTTATACCGCGGGTTTTCTTGATTCCTCAACGATTTTTCGCACCCTAGGCCAAGACCTTGGACGAGCACACAAGACAGCGCAATGGGCCTGTGTTATAAGCTCGGAGGGCGTTGAAATCGAAGGCCGTTGAGGCACGGCCGGTTTCGTTGCCTGAGAAAAAAGGTTTCGGGGCGGAAATGTCTCGGGGGCCGGGAAGAGTCATCATCCCGGCACCGGCCGGCATTCGTGAAAAAGCCGTCCATCGGCGTTTCCACTGGACGCGGCATCCTCCGAATGTCTAGGATCTGCCGATATTTTGTAGGAGCCGGCTTGCCGGCGATTGTTATCGGCGACGATGCGGGATGCCCCAATTGTGTAGGATCCGCCGATATTTTGTAGGAGCCGGCTTGCCGGCGAATGTTGCCGGCGATTGATATCGGTGATTGTCCATATGGATGGGATCGCGGCCAAGGCCGCTCCTACAGTTTGGGGAGCATTGCCACCACGGCCGTTTGGGCAATCGTGGGACGTGACGGCTTTTACGCATTCCCCACGGGAAGGATGCAAGGGGCTCACATTCGCCCATCTTTGTAGGAGCCGGCTTGCCGGCGACGATGCAGGATCCGTCAGTTGTGTAGGAGCCGGCTTGCCGGCGATTGTTATCGGCGACGATGCGGGATGCCCCAATTGTGTAGGATCCGCCGATATTTTGTAGGAGCCGGCTTGCCGGCGATTCTTGCCGGCGATTGATATCGGTGATTGTCCATATGGATGGGATCGCGGCCAAGGCCGCTCCTACAATTGGGGGGAATTTATACGTCACCGGTGGGGAAAAGGTATGGGACTCACGTTTATGGACGGCAATGAGGCGGTGGTGAAAGCGGCCGTGTATGCCGGCTGCCGGTTTTTTGCGGGCTATCCCATCACGCCGGCCACCACGATCCTCTCTGGGATGTTGGAGGCGCTGCCGCCTCTGGGTGGGGTCGTGATCCAAGGAGAAGACGAAATCGCTTCCATCGGCTACTGCCTTGGGGCTTCCATGGCGGGCCTCAAGGCCATGACAGCCACATCCGGCCCCGGGATCAGCCTCTTCAGCGAAAACATTTCTTTTGCCGTCGGCAGCGAAATTCCCCTTGTGATCGTCAACGTCATGCGCCAGGGGCCGTCGACGGGGGCCGCCACGCGCGGGGCCGACGGCGACATCCAGTTCATGCGCTGGGGCCATTCCGGAGGACTTCCCGTGGTGGTGTTGGCGCCGACGTGCGCCGCCGATTGCTTTACCCTGACCGTGCACGCCTTCAATCTCTCGGAAAGGTTGCGCGTGCCCGTTTTTGTGGCTTCCAGCAAGGAAATCGGCATGACCCGGGAAACCGTGGACCTGGAGGCCGTTGAAAAACCGCCCGTGGTGGACCGGAAAATCCACGGCGAAGGGCCCTATCTGCCGTTTGCGGCGGAACCGAACGGCATCCCGGCCTTTCTTCCCATGGGAGGTCCCGTGCCCGTGCGGCAGACGTCTTCCATGCATGGCCCGGACGGGTACATCACCACAAATCCCGCTGTGATGGAGGCCATGGTGGAGCGTCTCAAAGGCAAGGTCGAATCCTCCATCGATTCCTTTTCCTTTTATGAATGGGACGCCCAGGAAACAGCCTCTACCCTCGTCGTTACCTATGGGGTCACAGCCCGGTCCGCCCGTGCGGCCGTCTCCCGCCTGAGGGCTCAAGGTCGGCCCGTCAGCCTGCTTGTGCTCAAAACCTTATGGCCGGTTCCCGAAAAGGTTCTCCGTTCGGCCGCGGAATCGGTCCGGAGGCTCCTGGTGGTGGAAGCCAACTTGGGCCAATACGTCCACGAAGTGAGTCGGGTAGTGTGCCCCAAGCCCACCCACTTTTTCGGGCTCATGTGCGGCCGCATGATCCGACCTGAGGAGATCGTCCGGGAGGTGATCCGTGCCGAGTCTTCTTAACCCGTCCCGTCCTCCGGTCTTCTGCCCCGGTTGTGCTCATGAGCGAAGTCTGCATGCCCTGGACAAGGCGTTTCAACAACTGAAGTGGGAGCCTCACGAAGTGGTCGTGGTCAGCGACATCGGCTGTTCGGGGCTCTTTGACGTCTTTTTCGCCACCCACGCGTTCCATGGCCTCCACGGTCGCGCACTGACGTACGCCGCCGGCATTAAGCTTGCCCGGCCCCACGCCAAAGTGGTGGTGGTCATGGGAGACGGCGGCGTAGGGATCGGCGGAGCGCACCTCTTGGCGGCGTGCCGTCGAAACCTGGACCTCACCCTCTTGATTCTGAACAACTTCAATTTCGGCATGACGGGCGGCCAGTATTCCTGCACCACACCCCAAGGGGCCCGGGTGGCCTCGGGCTTTCTGAACACCCTGGAGCCGCCCCTGGATGTGTGCCGCACGGCTGCGGCGGCAGGCGCCCCGTTCGTGGTGCGCCGATCCGTCTACAGCGCGGACCTTTCGGCGAAGTTCGCGGAAGCTCTCTCGTATCCCGGTTTTGCCGTCGTGGACGTGTGGGGAGGTTGTCCCGGCCGCTTTATGAAGGCCAATCCCCTGTCCCCGAAGGATTTGGACGTCTTGGTGGAAAAAGCCGGGTTGTGGGACGGTCCCGTCTCCGGAAACGAACGGGCCGAATACGGAGCTGAATATGCCCGCCGTCTCGGGGCCGCAGCTCCGTTGTGGGACTGGAAAGGCATAGAGCCCCGGGTGCGGGCGAACCTTTGCGGGCGACACGGCGCAGTCTTTTTGGGAGCCGCCGGCGAAAGAGTTCTTTCCGCAGGGCACCTGTGGGCCATGACGGGCGTTTGGGCAGGACTTCACGTGACCCAAAAAAACGATTACAACATCACGGTCATGCGGGGCCCTTCCATTGCGGAGGTTTTGTTGTCATCCGAGCCCATCGATTATCCCGGTATCGAAGAGCCTGACGCCGTTGTGGTTTTGGCCCGCGACGGGGTTGAACGCATGGGGGACGTGTGGCGGGAGTTGAGCCCGCGCACTTTAGTGATTCAATCGGCCGATGTCCCCGTCCCGGAACACGGGGGACGCACGGTGGTGGTGGATTTTAAAAAAGCGGCCGTCGGGAGAAAAGATCGAGCGGTGGCGTCTCTAGGGATCCTCGCCCGCCTGTCGGGTATTTTCCAAATAGAGGATCTTATCGAGAGCGCCATGTCCAGCCTGCCGCCGTCACAGCGGGATGCCACGGCGGAGGTGCTCCGCAAAGGGGCCGATGTGCCGTTGGGATAAAAACCTTTCGATGCGGATTTCTCAAGGGGTCCCCATGGGGGATGGGATGTTTTTCAGGCGCACAAGGCGAGACGTCGGGCACGAACGCAGGAAGATGTCCACCAAGTCTCGCTTCTTTACGTCAAAGGCAAGGTTTTCCCCTGGGACTGCAAGGCTCAAAGCCGATGCCGGCGCCGTAGGGACACGCGCGCTTTTCGCCGGCACGTGGATGGGGATTTTTGTCGCTCTTCTTTCGGTCGTCGTCCTTGTGGCGGCTTCGGCGACTTCGAGCCGTGCCCTGACCTTGGAAGAGGCCCTCGCGGAGGCTCTTGCGACGCACCCGCAAATCAAAGCCGCGGAAGAAGATCTTCGCGCCCGAAAGGCCCTGGAACGGTCCAGTCTGTCGCCATATGTGCCGTCCCTCGATCTGACCGGCTCCGTGGACCGGGTCTCCCGAGGGCCCATTGACGATCGCCGGGACCAAACTTCTCTCGGAGCGGAATACCTCCTTTTTGACGGCGGCGCGCGGTTTTCGGACCGCTCCGCCGCACGGATCCAATTGGCTCGCGCCCAGGAAGCCCTCCGGGCGGCCCGTCTGGACGTCATCCGAGATGTCTCCGTCGCTTTTTTCCAAGTGCTGGCGAGAACTCGGATTGTGGCGGAGCGGACCCTTCAGGTGGAAGACGCCCGCAAGGATTTGGAAATCGCCGAAGGACGTTATCGATTGGGCGTGGCCATGAAGTCCGATGTTCTCCAAGCCTCGGTGCGTTATGAAGAGGCGCTTTTTGAAAAAAACAGCGCCGAAGGTGACCTTTCCACGGCTCAGGCCACTTTGCGCTCCGTTGTGGGGCGACCCCTGGACTCTGTGGTGGAGGCCGTCGGGTCCCTTGAGACTTTGGGCACACTCAAAGACCGAGAACGGCTTCTCGCCTTCACGGAAGAACGCCCCGAAGTGCGTCAGGCCCGGCTGGACGTGACCCTGGCGGAATCCCAGGTGCACAGAACCCGATCCCCCTTCCTGCCGAAGGTGACGGCGGACGCCGCCTATACGCGCAATGACGGCACGGGCTACTTCGAGGACCTGGACGATGAAAAACGGGTCGGGGTCAGGGCCTCCTGGAACCTCTTTCGATTGGACAAGTTCTCCAACCGCCAAGCGGCCTTGGCGCAGCTTCAGGCGGCCAAAGACCGCTTGTCGGAAGCCCTGCGACAAAGCCGCCTGGAATGTTACAGCCGCTACGATCGAGCGCTCACGGCGCGCCGCAACGTGGATCTCGCCCGGTCGGTGCTCGTGCAGGCCGAACACAACTACCGGCAGGCTCTCGGGGAATACCGTGTGGGCAAAGGCGATGTTCTTTCTTTGGTGCGCGCTGAAAGCGCTTTGGGCGCGGCGCGGGTTCGACTTCAGGAATCCTTGGGCGGCTGGAATGTCACTTTGGCGGAGTTGCAGCGGGCTGTAGGCGTGGAACGACTGGACGAGCTTCTGAAAACGGAGTGAGCCGCCGTGAAAAAATGGGTTGTGGGGCTTGTGGCGCTGTCTCTGGTGGCGGCGGGTTTTGTGGGGTATCGCCGATGGAGGGCTCCCTCGGGCATCCAGGTTTTGGAGACGGCCGTGGTAGAAAAGGCGCCCATTCGGGAAGTGCTGGTGGCGACTGGCATGATCAAGTCACGGGTAGGCGCCTTGATCAAGGTGGGGTCTCGAGCGACCGGGACCATCGAAGAGATGCGCGTCCGAGTGGGCGACACCGTGAAGAAGGGGGACCTCATCGCGCGCATCGACGATCGGGAAATCCAAAAAGCGTTGATCATCGACAAGGCGGCGGTGGAGGCGGCCCGAAACACCCTCAAGGAGGTTGAGAACACCTACCCGCAAAAGATTCGCGAAGCGGAAGCCAGGTTTCGGCTGGCCGATATCAACCTCAAGCGCGAAAAAGAGCTTCTCCGCGAGGATTACACGACCCGCGGTGCCGTCGATCGGGCGCAGTCCGAATGGGACGCCGCCCAGGCCGTGCTTCGAAGGCTCCGACAGGAATGGGAAACTCAGCGGGCCGTGGCCTCGGCCAAACTCCAGGAAGCCGAAGCCAGGCTCAAACAGGATGAGATCCGTCTCAGCTACACGCGGATTTATGCCCCCATCGACGGGATCGTGACGGAAGTTTCAGGCCAACAGGGTGAAACCATCGTCACGGGTCTCCAGACCGCCAACCTGGTGGTGGTCATGGACCCGTCCATGCTGGAAATGCAAATCTACGTGGATGAAACGGACATCGGCCGGGTTCGCCTGGGACAAAACGTGGAATACTCCGTGGACACCTACCCGGATCGGATCTTTTCGGGGTCAATCGCAGACATTTACCCTCAGCCGGTGATTCGGGAAAACATCGTCTACTATTTGGCCATCGTGAAAATTGCACCTCAGGACGCCGAGTTTCTGCGCCCGGAAATGACCACCTATTGCCGCATTGTTCTTACGGAAAAAGCGGAGGTGGTGTCCGTGCCCAATTCGGCGGTGAAATTCGAGGCGGGCAAGCAGATGGTCTACGTGGTGCCGGAAAAGGGCAAACCGCCTCAAAAGGTTCCGGTGACCGTAGGGATTCGCGGCGAAAACCGCACGGAAATTCTCTCGGGCGTTTCCGAAGGGCAGGTCGTGGCCGTCAAGATGGTCATGCCCCAAGGCCGGCCGTAGCGAGCAAATCGGTCGGAGCCGGTGAAGGCGTCGGCCCAAAGGTTAGATGAAAGGCGCATTTGATTGGGGTTAAGGGACATGAGCCTTTGCGTCCTGGAAGACGTGTGGAAGACGTACACTTTGGGCGACGTTCGGGTGGATGTCCTTCGGGGGGTGAGTCTTTCCATCGAGCCGGGCGAGTTTACGGCCGTCATGGGCCCATCGGGATCGGGAAAGACTACCCTCATGAACATCCTCGGGTGCTTGGACGTCCCCAGCGACGGGCGATACATCCTTGCGGGAAAAGACGTGACGCACATGAGCGACGACGAACTGTCGCGCATGCGCAGTGAATACATCGGGTTCATCTTCCAGAGCTTTCACCTGCTGCCCTATGCCACGGCTTTGGAAAACGTTCTTCTGCCGACTCTTTACGTGGAGCGCCGCCTAGACGGGAGGCGAAAACGGGCCATGGAGCTCCTCGCCCTGGTGGGCTTGGGGGATCGCGCCGGGTTCAAACCGAGCCAACTTTCGGGAGGCCAACAGCAGCGGGTGGCCATCGCCCGGGCCTTGATGAACGCCCCTCGGATCATCCTGGCCGACGAACCCACGGGAGCTCTGGATTCCGGCACCGCCAAAGACATCATGAACCTTCTCACCGAGTTGAACAGGCAAGGAACTACCGTCGTCGTGGTCACCCACGACCCGGAAGTGGCCGGGTACGCCCGAAGGATCGTCAAGGTCCGTGACGGCGTCGTCGTGGAAGACACTGAAACGGCTTCCAAGGCCGGGGAGCGGCCGGTCCATGATGCGCTTCTGGCTTAAGGCCGCCGATGCGTGGCGAGCGGTTCGGGCCTATCGGCTTCGGGCGGTTTTCTGTTCCCTGAGCGTCGCTTTGGGGGTCGGGGCCATTACGATCATCGTGGCGGCCACGGAAGGCGCCTACAAGCAGGCTTACGACATGGTGGACCGGTTCGGCCCGGACGCCCTCCTGATTTTCGGGGAAAGTGAAGAGGCCCGAGCCACCGGACGGCGTGAAAAGAACATCACAGTGGAGGACGTGGAAGCCCTGCGCCAAGCTTTTCCCACGGCGTACCTCGTGGTGCCCATGAGCAACCGGGGGGACATGATCGTGGCGTACCGAAACCGCAAGCATTCGACGCGTCTAACAGGGACGACGGCCGACTACAGCCGGAGCTGGTCCTGGCCTGTGACCGAAGGTCGGGACCTGACGGAACAGGACGTCAAAGGCCTGCGCAATGTGGCCTTGGTCGGCCGCACGATTGTCCAGGAGCTGTTTCCCGACGAAGATCCCATAGGGAAATCCATCTTCGTGCGCAACTTGGCCGTTCAGGTCGTCGGCGTGCTGGAAGAACGCGGATCCACCGGGCCCGGGCACAACTTGGACGACCGCATCGTCATGCCCATCACCACGGCCATGAAGAAGATCCTCAACGAAAAAGACCGGGTCCAAGCAGTGCGCATGCGCTTTGTGGATGCCAAGCGCATGGAGCATTTTGAGGCCGAGGTGCGCAGCTTCCTGAGGAAACGGCACGGTTTGCAGGAAGGGCAGCCGGACGATTTCCGGATCGTCTCTCCGCGGGAGATCGTCAAGTTCCTTGTGGCCCTCACGGGATCCCTGGTGGTCTTCATCGGCGTCACCGGGCTCTTGTCCCTCGTGGTGGCCGGTTTTGTCCTAGCGAACCTTTTTCTCCTTTCCGTCAATGAAAGAATCCCCGAAATCGGCGTGCGCCGCTCTGTGGGCGCCCGACGCGGGGATATCCTGCTCCAGTTCCTGACGGAAGCCGTGACCCTCACGGCCGTAGGTGGTGTCCTGGGTTTTGGGATCGGTGTGTTGGGCGGTCCGCTGTTAAAGCATGCGGCCCAGTTTCCCATGCATTTTTCCTGGAAGGCCTTCGCCGTCGGCATGATGACGGCGACTCTCGTGGGGGTGGTTTTCGGCATGCAGCCAGCCCGCAAGGCGGCGGCGGTCCATCCCATTGAAGCGGTGCGTAAGGGATCGTGAGGCATGAATCTTCGGCGTGTGGGACTCAATTTGAAGATTGCGCGCCGTTCGTTAACCAATTTCAAGCTCCGGACCGTTTTGGCAGTGCTGGGCGTCTTTCTCGGCACCTTTTCGCTGGTGACGGTTTCCGCCCTTTCCCGGTCCATGGCGCTGAAGACGGAGCAAGAGGCGGCGGCCCTCGGAGAGAATTTGTTGATCGTTCAAAGCGGTACGGTTCACACCTTTGGCATGCGCACGCGGCTCATATCCCAAGCGACCACGTTGACGACGGACGACGCCGAAGCCATTCGAGTCGCCGCACGGTTCGTGGAAGATGTGGTTCCGTCTTCAGGGAAAGCCTTTGTCGTGCGGGCCGGATCGACGATTCTCAAGGACGTCATGGTGACCGGCACGGCGCCGAATTTCCCAAGGATTCGCAATTTCTCCCCCCGTCTCGGGCGTTTTATTACGGCGGAAGACGAAAAGAACACGGCCAAGGTGGTGGTGCTGGGCCACAAAGTGGCTTCCAAACTTTTCCCCGGGGAGAATCCCCTTGGCCGGACCGTTCTTATTCGCCGTGTGCCGTGCGTGGTCGTCGGGGTCATGGAAGAAAAGGGATCCGATGTGTCCGGGTTCGACCAGGACAATCAGATCTTTATGCCGCTCAAAACCTTCCTTCATCGATTCGTCAACAAGACCTACGTCGGCACCATCTATGTAAGGGTGATCCGGGAAGATCTTTTGGCAGCGTCTAAAAAGGACATTCAGGACCTGCTCCGTTTCCGGCACAAGATCGGCCCCGACAAACGGGATGACTTTACCGTGGTGGATATACGCGATGTGATGCAACTCAAGAGTCAGGCCATCACGATGATCACATTCCTGGGGCGGATTGCCGCTGTGGTCTCTTTTGGCATCGGCGGCATGGGGATTCTGTCGATCATGATTCTGATCGTCAACGAAAGGCGCCTGGAAATCGGTCTGCGTCGGGCCATGGGGGCGAGGCGGCGGGACATCGCCACGCAGTTTCTTACGGAATCGTCGGCTATTGCGTTATTCGGGGGTTTTTCCGGGAGTCTCGTGGGGCTTGTCGTCTGCCTGGTCCTTTTTAGCCTTCTTCGTTATCCGGCGGCCACCTCGTGGCCGAGCCTTGTGGGCTCTTTTCTCGCTTCGGTGGTCGTGGGCATCGGGGCTGGCATCTATCCGTCTCAAAAGGCCTTGGCGATCCAACCGGTGGACGTGATGCGGTCCGAAGCGCGATAGTGTTGTGAATGATGAAGAAAGTGATGGTCTTTTTGGGGGTCGGGATGCTTTTGGGGGCTGCCTATTGGTTTGTCTTGCCGAGGGTTCGCGCGCCTTTTCAACAGATGAGGCGCGAAGCGGCCACCCATTGGGACGAGCTCAAACGGGCCGCACGCACGGCGGTCAAAGGGGACCAAGCCGAAAAGGCGCAACTGGTCGATCCTCAAGGTGCCGACGGGCGCCATTGGGTGGAACCGCTCACGGGAATGCCTTTCGTGTGGGTTCCGGGGGGATGCTTTCGGATGGGAAGCGATGAAGGCGAAAAGGGGCGGGACCGGGACGAAGGGCCTCCGCACGACGTGTGCGTGGAAGGTTTCTGGATGGGCCGAAGGGAAGTCACGCAAGGGGAATTCCGACGGTTTGTGGAAGCGTCGGGGTACGTGACCGAGGCGGAACGGGAAGGGTTTTCGTGGGTGTATACGGGGGCGTGGGAAAGACGGGGGGGCTATTCCTGGCGGCGCCCCGGTTTTTTCCAGGACGACACCCATCCCGTGGTCCATGTCTCTCTCAACGATGCCCTGGCCATGGCCAACTGGTTAAGTGAAAAAACGGGGGGCTCTTTCGGGGTGCCCACGGAAGCCCAGTGGGAATATGCTTGTCGAGGGGGGCGTTTGGGGGCCCGCTTCTGGGGGGAGGACCCCGATGAGGCCTGCCGTTACGCCAACGCCGCGGATGCGGCGGCGGCCGAGGATTTTCCGTCATGGACGGTGCACCGATGTTCGGACGGGTTTGTTTTCACGGCACCGGCGGGGTCTTTTGAACCCAACGGGTTCGGCCTTCAGGACATGCTGGGCAATGTGTGGGAATGGTGCGCCGACAGCTATGACCCTCAGGGCTACCGCAAACACGGGCCGAAAAACCCGGTGATCTTGGACTTGTCGAACACCAGTCGCGTGATTCGCGGCGGCAGTTGGTACAGCCGGCCCGAGCATGTGCGATGCGCCAAGCGCGATGCGCTGACCCGGCCCGATCGGCGCAGCCAAGATTTGGGCTTCCGTCTTATCCGCCGGTGACGGCGCGAAATCTCCGAACCGCCGAGTGCCCGGGGAGCAGCCTGGGTGTTCTTTCGGGCCTCGCCGATGGCAACGCACCCGAGGGAGCTGTGGGCCTCATGGGGAGAGTCGCGCCGGGACGAGTTCCCGTGTGCCGGAATCGGGGGGCGCCCGAAGGAGCTTTGGAGAGCGTGATGAAGGCGTTCCTCCAAAAGTTTTTAAAAAGCATCGAGGCGAGCGCACCTCAAGTGCGCGCCCCTTATTTCTCATTTTGCACGGCATCCCCAAGGAGGCCCATGTCCATGAAACCCATCGCCTCAATCAAAAAATTTGTTGCGGTCGTCCTCGCGATTTACGCGGCGGGTTGTGCCGTCAATCCCGTGACCCATGAGAGCCAGCTTTCCTTGATGAGCCCTCAGCAGGAAGTGGCCACGGGCCAGGAACTGTACCCCGTCTACACCCAGATGTCCTTCGGACTGTTTCAGGACCCCGTGCTGCAAGACTACGTCCAAACGGTGGGCAAACGCCTTGCGGCGGTGAGCCATCGCCCGAACATGCCCTATGAATTCAACGTGGTGAACGGCTCCGAAATGAATGCCTACGCACTGCCGGGCGGCAAAATTTCCATTACGCGCGGCATGGTGACGAAGTTGCAAAACGAGGCACAGCTCGCGGCCGTCTTGGCCCATGAAATCGGCCATGTGTCGGCCATGCACCATGCCACGTTTTATACGCGGCAGGTCGTCGCCGGGCTCCTCACAGGCATCGGGTCATCCGTCTTGCAGGCCTCGGGCATTGCGGGCGCCGACCTGATTGCTCAGGCGGGGCTTTTGGCCGCCAACCTCACCCTCATGAAATACAGCCGAGATCAGGAACGTCAGGCGGACGAACTGGGTATGGAATACATGGTGCGGGCGCAGTACAATCCGGCTGGCTACGTCCAGACCATGGCTCTTCTTCAGGAAGAGGGCCAAAGGGAGCCGACCCTTCTCGAAAGCTTTTTTTCCAGCCATCCTTTGACGACGGAACGTATTGTGGCTTCCAATCAAAGGCTGGAAAAATACGGGCCGGAGCTGCGCACCCCGGAAGCCTTGCGCCAAAAGCCGTTCGCGGACCGGACCGCGTATCTGCGCCAGGTGGCGCCGGCTTACGAACTGGCCGACAAGGCCAAGGAAGCCCTGTCCCAAAAGGAGAGCGCCCGGGCGGTGCAGCTTCTGAGGCAGGCGACGGCTCAGGCGCCCAAGGAAGCCTTGCTCTGGGTGTATCGGGCCGTGGCGGAAAAATCGGCGGAAAACGGGTCCGAAGCTGTTGCGGCGGCGCGTCGCGCGGTGGAAATCTATCCGGACATGTTCCACGCCCGCTATGTGGCCGGGGTGGTCCTCTTTCACGATCGTCGTTACCAGGAAAGCCTGGAACACTTGGGCGTTGCCGACAAGATCGTCAAAGATCAACCGTCGGTTATTTTCTACATGGGGCGAAACTGGGAAGCCATGGGACAAAGGGACCGAGCCGCCCGAGCCTATTACGCCGTGCTCCAAAAGGTGAAAAAGGGCCCCATGGCCCAATACTGTTACCAACGGCTGGTTTCCTGGGGCTACATCCGATAGACGTTTCCCCTACGGCAGGCCGCAGCGTGCCTCGGCCCCAAAATTTCATGGCGCCGCCGAGCGTAGGCGACGTCCCCTCCTAAAAAGGCCGAACACTCCCCGTTCAGGGGAAAAATTGCCTCGGAGCCCCGACCACACTAGCCACGCCTTCACGATTTCACGATTTCACGATTTCACGACTTCACGATTTCACGATTTCACGATTTCACGATTTCACGATTTCACGATTTCACGATTTCACGATTTCA
>CALGPN010000047.1 GCA_937960435.1 uncultured Desulfosoma sp. | reverse complement strand
GGGTTTTGAGACGCACGCGGGCTCTCAAAAGAACGTTCCATAAGAGGCTCAAAAACGCCGCAAAGGCCAACCCGCCGACAACCCACCCCACCGTCCGCCACGGCACACCGGCACCCAAAGGAGTTCCCAACCACCTGCGATCGATTTCTTGGAGGGAACCTTTGGGGAGTACGGCAAACCCCTCTTCGACCATGCGCAGGACGTCCTCCCGGCCTTTTAGCACGGCACGGTGGAGCTGCCCGGAATACAGGGTGAAGCCCTTCTTGAAGTGTTCGATCACACCGTATTTGGTCATAAAGTAAAAAGCCGGCGGGTCATCGATGCAGAAAATCTTCACCGTGCCCGAAGCGGCATCGCGCACGATGGCTTCATAGCTGGGGTAAAACAGAAACGACGTGATCCCGTTCTTCTTGAGGACCTCAATGCAGGCGTCGCCGTCTTTTACGGCGACGGCGAAGCCTTTGAGAGCCTCCAGGTCGGGAATGCCGGAAATGGTCGCATGATAGAAAATGCTTACGGGAATGTCGGCGTATGGGGCGCTGAAGGTGTAAAGGGCCGCCCGGTCCGGCGTGAAAAAGATCGTATCGATCGCGTCGGCGTGCCCTTGGCGGAACAGCTCCTGGGCCTTGCCCCAATCCGTGGCCGTGAGCTCTACACGACGGCCTGTGTGTTTTTCCCACAAAGCCCACTGATCCACGAGAATTCCTTGGAGCCGCCCTTCCGCGCCGCGAAAGATATAAGGAGGATAATTGTCGTCCATGATGACGCGAAGCGGCGAGGTGTGTTCCGCCCAGGCGGCCGAAAACCCCATGGCCCATAAGCCCGCGGCCCAGAGCAGGCTGATTACCGCAAACCATCGAATCGCCCAACGGCGCGCAAACCGACACCTCGAAACCACAGCCGTCAATCCTTTAGAAAAAGTCCGGATGAGGCGGTGCACCCATGACGCATGATGAAATTGTTTATGCCTCACGCCCCCAAAAATTGTCAACGACAAGAACCCCATCGGCCAGGGCCATGGCGCGTTACGGTGCCGGAGTGCGGCTTCTGGGCATGGAATGCGACCTCATTGAATTTTCTTTGGATGCCCCCGGTTTCAACGCCTGAAAGGAGAAAGCCGTCGAGCCCGGGATTGCGCACCGAGTTTCAGGGAAGCGTCATCAAAAGGGAAAGTCGTTCAGCGGGGAACCACGAAAGCTCGATCCCCGTAGGGCACCGTCTCCACGGCCATGCCGTAGACGCGGCTCAGCCAATGGCGATCCCAGGGAGGTGTTTTTTCGGGAAGCTGCACTATGGTCCCATCCACAAGGAAGAGAAAATGGGTTCCGTGCCGAAACGCCAGGTTGGGATCGTGAAGGATCGCCACCACTGTCATGTGCGGGCAGAGGGATTCCCGAACCAAAGCCAGAAGGCGGTTGGCGTTGACGAAATCCAGGTGTGACGTGGGCTCGTCCAGGAGAAGCAGTCGAGGGTTTTGGGCCAGAACCCGGGCAATGAGCACCAGTTGTTGTTCCCCGCCGGACAACGCCGTATAGGGCTTTCCTCTAAGGTGGCCGATTCCCAGGCGTTCCATGGCTTCCAGGGCGGCGCGGCGGTCCTCTTCCTTAGGCATCAAACCAACCCAGGCCGCCCGACCGGTGAGAACCACGTCCTCCACAGCGAAAGGGAAAACGGCGTGGTGATGCTGAGGCAAAAATCCCAAAAGGCGGGTTCTTTCCCGGAGAGAAAGATCATGGAAAGTGCGGCCGAAAACCGAAACCGTTCCCGATTGAGGCCGAAGCATCCCCACGATGATTCGAAACAAAGTGGATTTGCCGCTCCCGTTTCGGCCCAAGACGACGGAAAAAGTGCCGGGCTTGACGTCAAAGTTCACATCGCGCAGCACCGGCGATCCGTTATAGGAAAAATGAACTCGCCAAACCCTGAGGGCTTCAATTTTTGAATCGTGGATCGGAAATGTCCCCGGTTCCTTCATGCTTCCCAGCCTAGGCGGGATCGCCGGAGAAGATAAATAAAAAACGGGCCGCCGACCAAGGTGGTAAAAATTCCGATGGGCAATTCAAAAGCCGTCAAAACCCGGGATAGGTCATCCACCAGCACAAGAAAGCCCCCACCAAAAGCAAAGCAGGCGGGGATGCCGAGGCGGTGGTCGGGTCCGAGCATCATGCGAACCATGTGGGGGACCACCAACCCGACCATGCCGATGACTCCGGCGGCGGCCACCGACGCCGATGCCGAAAGACTCGCCGGAATGAGGATCAGGATTTTTTCCCTTTCGGGATGCACTCCCACGGCCCACGCTTCCTGATCCCCCAGAGCCAAGACGTTCATCCGCCATCGCAGGAGGAAAAGTCCCACAAAACCCGCCATGAGGAAGGGCCATGAATCCCTCAGTTTCTTCCAGTCGGCATTGTGGAGGTTTCCCATGGTCCAATGGACGATGGTCTGAAGCTTGAACGGGTCGGTCAGAAACTGGACCAGTGTCAGTAAGGCCGTAAAAATTCCGGAAACGATCACGCCCGAAAGGACGAGGCTGACGGAACTTACCGTCTTTCCCACCCGGCCCAGCACGTAACTGCATCCCACGGCGAACATGCCGAAAAAGAAGGCCGACGGGTAAACGGGCAGCCGAGCCGTCGCCATGGCCAAGGCGGCGCCCAAGGCCGCCCCCGAAGAAAGCCCCAGGATATAGGGAGAAACCAAGGGGTTTCGGAATACGGCCTGCAGACTGGCACCGGAGGCGGCCAAGGAGCCCCCCACCAGGAAGGTGAGCACAATTCGGGGGATTCGAATATCCCAAACAATGGCCCCCACCAATTCGGCGTTTTCGGGACCGTCCGCCACCCCTAACCCGGCGCCGAACCACTGCATCACCTCCAAAGCACGAATGGAATCGGCGGGACCCAGGAAAAGGGACACAACGAGCAAAGGCCCCGGAAGTCCAAAGACAAGGATTTGCCTAATTCGCAATGGCACGGGCCGCCACCCGGGCTACGGCCGAGGAGCCATAGAGTTTTTCGAGAAAAGACATCTTGCGTGCTGTGAGGTCCATATCGACGAAAGCGTCGGGATGAAGCCAAGAGGCTACCGTGAGAACGGCCAAGGGGTACTTGAGCGTCCACAAATCGCTCGTAAAAATGTCGGGCAGTTCATGGACACGCCCTTTTCGAACGGCCCGGACGGAACGCCATCGCGGGTCGACCAAAACATGGGACGGGTCGCGGGTCTCGTTGACCCACATGACGATCACGTCCGGATCGGCCTTAAGCAGGCTTTCCCAATGCACCACGAGGTGTTCCTGGGTGAGATGCCCGAACACGTTGCGACCTCCGGCCTCCTCGATAAGTTCGTTGACTGTTGAGGTTCCTCCGGAGGTCTCCAGATCGCCTTGAGCCCACATGAAATAGACGGACGGAGCGTTGGCCCCAGGGGATGATCGCACTCTGTCTCGAACCCATTGTCTTTCTTCCATTGCGAGCCCGATAAGAGTTTGGGCTTTTTCCTCAACGCCCGCAAGCCTCCCTAAGGCTCGTATTTCCCGGTGCACATCGTCGAACCGCTGGAGGAACACCCCGAAGACCGGAAAGCCCCTTCGTTCTAGAACCTCCACGGCCTCGGTTTGATGGGCCCAGAGCACCACCAGGTCCGGCTTTAGTGCCGCGATGGATTCCATGTTGATAAAGTCCCAATTCCCCGGGGCAGGCAGAGTCCGGCTGCGGATCCGGTCGTCCAGGGCTTCGTAATACGGCCTGAGACTCTCCTTGTAAACACTTGCCGGCACGCCGACGATCCGATCCTTGAGGCCCAGCATGTAAAGTCCGGAAAGGGCGCTTTCGATGAGGCACACGATTCTTTGGGCGGGCTGCGGCAAGACGATGGTTGTGCCTCGAAAATCTTCGGCCTGGACCGGCGCCGCGGCAACAGGACGTTGAAGACCCAAAACAAGGGCAAGGACGGCCGCCGCAACGGCCGCCCACAACCAAGGCCTGTCACTCGGCGGTCCGCCCCGTCCCAAACGACTTCGCGTTGTGATCGTGTCCGGCTGTTTCACAATCATCAGTGTCTCTAGAAAACGAGTTTCACCCCACCCGTGAAGGCGAAACCGGGGTCTTGGAACTGCCATGGCATTTCAAAATCGTTGTCCGTCAGATTATAGAAGCGCCCGTAGACCGAAAGAGTCGTGGTGTCCTTTTTCAAGAGGAGCTTTTCCACATAGGCGTTGAGCACTTCATAGCCTGAAAAGCGGTTTCGGCCTTGTTTGGACGTGCTGTCATAGATCCTTCCGGCCACATGGAGATAGACGGCGGCCTTGACATCGTAGGGAAGTTCCAAATCTGCGCCGATGTTTCCCATGTGTTTGGGAACAAACGGGACTTCCGCGCCGTCCATGTCGGGATCCTTGTCGTTGTCGATGGTCGTGTCCGTGAAGGTGTAGTTGGCAAAAAGGCGCAGCCAATCCACAGGTCTAAGTTGGGCTTCCAGTTCCAGTCCGTACGAGGTGGTGTCACCGGCGTTGATATCCTGCGACTGCGAGGGGTTTTGGCTTACCACCACCTGCACGATGTTGTCCTTCACCTTGTTGTAGAACCCTCTCGCCCCGAAGCTCAACCGGCGCACAGGGTTCCAATCGAAACCTAAATCCGCGCCGATCCCGGACTCGGGTTCTAAATCAGGATTGGGCAACCGACCGTCCTTCCCCGGCACCCCCCGGTCCGAGACCTTCAAAGTGCCGCCCACCGAATGGATGGACGGGGCCACGAAACTCGTCCCGACATTGGTGTAAATCGCCAAATTGTCTAAAAGATGATGGCGCACACCGGCACTCCACAACCACTTGTCCCATGACGGAGAATCGTCTTCGGGCGTCGTGCCGCTCAACCGATCCACGTCATGTTTCGTGTAGGCATAGCGGCCTCCAAGACGAAAAACCGTTTTCTCCCACACGAACTCTTCCTGGGCATAGAGGCCGTACTGGACGGCGACGGCGTCGTTGGTCACGGAACGCGCCCCGGGGTTGGTGTAGGTTTTGTAAGAGGCCGTCTGAAAGTCCCCGCCCACGGTCAAGAGGCTTCCGCCCCAGTGGTCGAAGGCCACCGAAACGTCCCCGGGAATGATTTCCTGGCGCACGCCGTTTTCTTCCCTCAAGGTCAAACCGGTCGGGTAGTTGTCTTCCTGCCAGGAGCGGTCGTAGTTCCTATAACCCAGTTTGACGGACGCCGTCAGAGCTTCATTGAGAGGCACCTGATACGCCGAGTTCATCGTCCAGTACGCGTGATTGAAACCTCGTTTCGGGCGGCCGGCGTCGCCGTGGTGATCGGTTCGATGGGCAAAAAACGACACCTTGTGCCGCTCGTCGCCGTCAATGAACCACGTGGTCTTGCCGTAGAATTTTGTCTTTTGATACTCGGGATCGTCGATCATGTTCAGCCAGGAGTTTTTGGTGCCGTAGTTGGTGTAATCCGAATCTTCCAGGCTGCCTCCGAGGAAGAAATGCACATTGCCCACAGGTTGCTGATGGAGAAAACGCGCCCCGAAAGTGTTGTACGAGCCGTAAGAGGCGTCAATGAGCGTCTGCATGGTGTCGAACCGCTCTTTCAGGAGGATGTTGGTGGTCCCCGTAAGAGGGCTCTGGTTTCCGGCAAAGTCCATTCCCAAATAGTTGGGATAAAGGACCGCCGCCGGACCGCGCTGGACCTCGATACGGTCGAAGGTCAGGACTTCCAGGCTTTGGGGTTCCACAAAGACATCGATGGGCAGGCCTTCGAGCATGTAGGTGTTGTACTTTTGGGAAAGCCCGCCTACGGAGCCCCAGTTGGCATCGTTTCGGGACAACGGACTGGCGAAGACTCCCGGCTGGTAGATGAGCCAGTCGGCCACGTTGCCATGGCCTGAAACGATCACGGAAAGCCGCGCGTTATCCACGGTATCCACTTTTTGGGTCACGTTGCCCGGTGTCCGCGGCAACTTGGAGGCCGTAACCACCACGGGCTCCAGGTTCTCCGCAGCATATGGCGCCCCAGAGAAAGCCCAAATCCACGCGGCGATTGTGAGAGCACCGAGCACGACGCGACAAAAGCCCCTTCGGTCCATGGTCTTTTCCTCCCCTTGACATGGGAACGCCTTGGCGTTTCGGCCCAAAGCCAAAACAGCCCCACACAGGACGAATCAGGCCTTCGTGGCGTCGGTTGCGGAGGAGTCAAATGACTGTGAGGTTCACATATTCGTATGTGAATTGATTCGCGAATTTAGCGACCTCCTGGGGTTGCTGTCAAGAGGGTGCGCCGTTTCGGATCGAAAAACCCTTAGAATCCCCGAAAAATGCTTTGGGCAAAGGCGTGGATTGGCGACTTGACATTGCGATTCATGTGAGGCACCAGTGCGGGGAATTCAAATCGGCGCCATCGGAAAACATTGGGCTCGAAGCAACGGACTCTTTCAAGGAGGAGCAAGGCATGCACGCGGACGACGTGGACGAACGGTGCGTCACAACCCTACGGCTTTTGGCGGTGGATATGGTGGAACAAGCCAAGTCGGGCCATCCGGGGCTGCCTTTGGGGGCGGCACCCATGGCTTACGTGCTCTGGCGCCGTCATCTTCGCCACAACCCGTCGGATCCCTCCTGGATCAATCGAGATCGCTTCATCCTTTCCGCCGGGCACGGCTCCGCGCTGCTCTATGCTCTTCTTCATCTCACCGGTTACGACCTCAGCCTGGAGGAACTCAAGAACTTCCGCCAGTGGCACAGCAAAACCCCCGGCCACCCCGAATACGGCCTGACACCTGGAGTGGAATGCACCACCGGTCCCCTGGGGCAAGGCTTCGCCATGGGCGTCGGAATGGCCCTAGCGGAAAAGTGGCTTGCCGAAAAGTTCAATCGTCCAGGCTTTCCCGTCATCGACCATTACACGTACGCTCTTGTTTCCGACGGCGATCTCATGGAAGGGGTCGCCTCTGAAGCGGCATCTTTGGCCGGCCACTGGAAGCTGGGCAAACTCATCTACCTTTACGACGACAACCATATCACCATCGAAGGGGACACGGCCCTGACCTTTACCGAAGATGTTTTAGCCCGCTTCCAAGCCTACGGCTGGCATACCCAGCGAGTGGGCGACGGCAACGATTTGGAAGCCATCCACCGCGCCATCGAAGCGGCAAAAGCCGCCTCGGATCGGCCGTCTCTCATCGCCGTGCGGACCGTCATCGGGTATGGCAGCCCCAAAGCCAACAACGCCGCGTGCCATGGGGAGCCTCTAGGCCCCGATGCCACGCGCCGGACCAAGGAATGCTACGGCTGGCCCTTGGAAGAGCCTTTCCATGTGCCGGATGAGGTGCGACGGACCATGGGCGAAGCCGTCAACGAAGGGCGACGCCGCCAGGAGGCTTGGGAGTCCCTGATGGAGGACTATGCTCGGGCTTACCCTGAAGAAGCCGCCCTCTTGAAGGCTTACTTGAACGGAACGATGCCGGACGGGTGGGAAAAATCCCTTCCCGTTTTCGATCCGGCGGCCGGGCCTGTGGCCACGCGCAACGCCTCCGGAAAAGTCTTGAACGCCGTGGCTTCCGTCGTCACCAACCTCATGGGGGGCTCCGCGGATCTGGCGCCGTCCAACAAAACGTTCCTCTCCGAAGGAGGATCCCGCAACCTGCACTTCGGGGTGCGCGAACACGCCATGGGCGCCATTCTGAACGGGATGGCCCTGCACGGCGGCGTGCGCCCTTACGGCGGCACCTTCCTGGTTTTCGCCGATTACATGCGCCCGTCCATCCGGTTGGCGGCGCTCATGAAAACCAAAGTCATCTACATCTTCACTCATGACAGCATCGGGGTGGGTGAAGACGGCCCGACCCATCAACCCATCGAGCAGTTGGCAAGTTTGAGGGCCATTCCAAACCTTACCGTCCTGCGCCCCGCCGACGCCAATGAGACGGCCGCAGCTTGGAAAATCGCTCTGGAAGCGGACGGCCCCGTGGCCTTGGCCCTGACGCGTCAGAACGTGCCCGTGCTCGATGGGGATCGGGAAAAGATTTTTCAGGGGGTCACTCGAGGCGCCTATGTGCTCTCGGAAAGCTGCGCCCCTGCCCGCGTAATCCTCATCGCTACGGGATCCGAAACGCATCTGGCCTTAGAAGCGCAAAAGGTTCTCGAACAAGGAAAGGGCATCCCCACGCGGGTGGTGTCCATGCCGTCCTGGGAGCTCTTCGAGCGTCAGGAGCCCGCTTATCGGGACGCGGTGCTGCCGCCGGATGTGACGGCCCGGTGCGCCATCGAGGCGGGCTCGTCCATGGGGTGGCATCGGTGGACGGGTTCCCAAGGTAGTGTGATCGCCGTGGACCGGTTCGGCGCTTCGGCCCCGGGATCCGTCCTCATGAAAAACTTCGGCTTCACCGTGGAAAACGTGGTGGCTGCGGCTCTGGCTCTTTTGCCCCTGAACCGCGAGTGAACGCGAGAGATCGCCGAAAGCCGTCGCCGCAGCCGTGAGCCCGGCGAAGCACCTCATATCCCTTTCAAAGGCCTTGAGTGGCATGGAGAGGTTGACAATGGCTCATCAATGGTCCGATAGGGGTTTTTCCACCCGATGCGTGCATGCAGGCACTTTTGAAGACACGCTCGCAGGTGGAGTCAACACGCCGATTTTCGCTTCGTCGGCGTTTCAGGTCCCGGGCCCCTTAGGCACGGTGGTCTACCCCCGGTATCAGAACATCCCGGGACAGAAGGCCGTTGCGGAAAAGATCGCCGCTCTGGAAAACGGCGAAGCCGGGATGGTCGTCGCTTCCGGCATGGCCGCCATCAGCAGTGTTTTTCTTGCCTTGTGCCAGGCCGGTGACCATGTGGTGCTGCAACGCGATCTTTACGGGGGCACTCTGGCGCTGGCCCGCAAGGAACTTCCGCGGCGCGGCATCGAGGTTTCCTGGGTGGATTCGGAAAACCCGGAAGATTTCGCCGCTGCGGTTCGGCCCCACACGCGCCTCATCTATGTGGAAACCCCGTCGAACCCGCTTTTGAAGATTTTGGATCTCGAGGCCTTGGCCCGGGAAGCCCGCTCCCGAGGCGTCTTCACGGTGGTGGACAACACTTTCGCGACGCCCATCAACCAAAATCCTTTGGATTTAGGGATCGATATCGTCGTTCACAGCGGCACCAAGTATCTCAACGGGCACAGCGACTTATGTTGCGGGGCGGTGGTGGCTCGATCGGACCTCTTGCAGGCCGTGGGTTCCGCGGTTTCGCTCTATGGCCCCAGCCTGAGCCCCTACGACTGTTTCCTCCTGGAAAGAGGGCTCAAGACCCTGGCGCTGCGCATGGCCCGCCACAACGAAAACGCCATGGCCGTGGCGACTTTCTTGGCGAAGAACCCTCGCGTGGAAAGGGTTTTTTATCCCGGCCTCGCCGACCACCCGGGGCATGCCGTCGCCGCCCGCCAGATGCGGGGCTTCGGCGGCATGCTGTCCTTTGAGCCCCGAGGCGACACCGAAACAGCGCATTCAGTGATGCGCCGTTTGAAACTTTTCAAACCCGCCGTGAGCCTCGGTGGGGTCGAATCCCTGGCCTGCTTTCCCGTGGAAACCTCTCATGCCTCCGTGCCCCCTGCGGAAAGAGAAAAAATGGGCATCCGAGAGACGCTCATCCGCCTTTCGGTGGGCATTGAAGACGTGGAGGACCTCATCACGGATTTGGACGACGCCCTCCAAGCGGTCGGCGAACCGAAACCCTGACGGGCAACGCCCCCGTAGGGGCGGGCCTTGTGCCCGCCCGTAACGGGTCGCCCGACCACCGCGGAGCGCCCACCGTAGGGGCGGGCCTTGTGCCCGCCCGCAGGCGATAATCGCCGGCAAGCCGGCTCCTACAGCTTGCGCCCACTCCCAGGCCCGTCACCCCAGGGGCGGGCCTTGTGCCCGCCCGTAACGGCGTCCCAACCCCATGCCAGCCTCCCGCCGTAGGGGCGGGCCTTGTGCCCGCCCGTAATCGGTCCCCCTACGATATGGGGCACCCACAAGGGGTGCCCCTACAAACCGTAGGTTGGGGTGAGCGGAGCGAACCCCAACACAACCCCGCATCCCCGCATCCCCGCATCCCCCCTCCGATGCCCGGCGCGGCGAACCCTTAACGGCGTGCCTTTTGCCCGCATCCAATAAAGGACCCGACCCATACCAAGAACCCATTGTAGGGGCGGGCCTTGTGCCCGCCCGCAGGCGATAATCGCCGGCAAGCCGGCTCCTACAGCTTGCGCCCACCCCCCAGGCCCATCACCCCAGGGGCGGGCCTTGTGCCCGCCCGTAACGGCGTCCCAACCCCATGCCGGCCTCCCGCCGTAGGTGCGGGCCTCGTGCCCGCCCGTAATCGGTCCCCCCACGTTAGGGGGCACCCACAAGGGGTGCCCCTACGGAATACCGTGAACTTGCTGGATTTCGCCTTCTCGGTTGCACTGACGAAATCCACGCGAACGGCCGCGTGTTGATTCGCTGCGATTGGTTCAGGAAAACTTCGGGGGGAACCTCAGCTCGGGCAATTGGCAGCCATGGCGTCAAGGAGCCGCTCCAAGAGCCTTTGGGCTTCACGGCTCATGAACGGCGTCTGTTTCCGGATCTCGGCCTCGTCCTGGATATACGGCCCCTCGATCATCTCTTCTCTGCAGTGGCGAAGAAGCGCTTCCACGCTTTCCTCGGTGGATTCCAGATGAAATTGGAGCCCCACGATTTGCTCTCCGTAAACAAAAGCTTGGCTCTCGCACGCCGCGCTTCGAGCGATGTGGCGCGCACCGTCGGGCACGTCGAAGGTGTCGCCATGCCAATGAAAGCCAGGGAACGACGCAGGAAATTCTCGAAATAAGAGCGAGTCCGCAGCGGCCGGCGTCATCTGAAGCGGGTACCAGCCGATCTCTTTGAACGCACCTCGGTATACCCGCGATCCCAAAGCATCGGCCAAAAGCTGGGCTCCCAAGCAGATGCCCAAAATCTTTTTCCCGGAAGCCATGGCGGTTCGAATAAACCGTTTTTCAGCCGCCAGCCAAGGGTAGCGGGCGTCCTCATAGATATTCATGGGCCCGCCCATGACGACGAGCCAATCCAAAGAAACTATGGGCAGCAAAGGCTCCAGAGCGTACAGGCGGGTTGTGCGGACTTCGTGGCCGCGAGCTTCCGCCCAAGCGGCAATGTGGCCCGGCCCCTCGAAAGGGACGTGTTTCAAGACGTGCAGCCTCAGCATGGCTTCCCCTGCTTGTCACATTTGTCGAGGCGTCGAGCGCACGCCAAAAGGAGGAAAGCGAAGGGTTTCAGGCCCTTCGCTTTCCTAACCTTTTTCCCAGGCATGGGCGAATTCCCACAGAAGGCCTTCTCCGGTGACTGTTTCGGCCGCCTGTGCGGCTCCGTGCCGCTCCATGACCCTGCAGCCCCGCAAGCGTTGTTTCTAGAGCTGATGCAGGATCTTCACTTTGGCGAGATCGCGTTGTTTGGCGAGCCAAGCCTGCCAGAGCTGGTTCTGTTTCATTTGGGTCAGACGCGCCCGGGCCTCTTCCCGGCCCTTTTCCAAAGTTTCCGGCGCCGGGTCCTGACGGCCGAGGAGTTGACAAACGACAAACATCCCTTGCCACGAAACAGGCGCTTCCGGCATGTCGCCGGGCTTTTGGAGCTGAAAGACGGCCTCCGCCGCCTCACCCCAAAGTCTCAGTTTTTCGTCGGGCTCCGAGCGGGAAAACCAGCCGCTGGTCTGGACGCTCACCCCAACGGACGCCGCGGCTTTTTCCAAGCCGCCTAGCCGGCGCGCCTCTTCCAAAAGGGCTTTCGCCGCTTTTTCCGCCTCTTCGCGGGTTCGTTCCGCCTTGAGGTCGTCTTGGACGCGGCTTTTCACCTTTTCCAAGGCGGGGACCTGAGGCGCTAAAATCTTCGTGACTTGGCCGACCACGAAACCGTTGGGCCATTCCAAAACGTCGGACACTTCCCCTTCACTCAAGCCAAACAAGCCCTTCATCACCTCCGGGGCGTTGCCGATTTTGGGAAGAATATCCGTGAGCGCAAAGGGTTTCTCCGGGGATTCCACCGCCCGGTGCATCCGTTCGGCCGCTTTGGCCACATCGCCGTCGGCATAGGCCCCGTCGGCGAATTCCCGCGCTCTGAGATAGGCCAACTCTCGGGCCTTTTCCCGTTTGAGATTCAGTTCGATCTGGGGCTTCGCCTTCTCCAGAGACACCGTCTCTTCCGGGCGAACATCCTCCACTTTGATAATGTGAAACCCGAACGGCGTACGCACCAGATCGCTCACCTCGCCGGCCTTCATGCCGAAAGCCGCCTCGGCGAAAGTCGGCACCATCTGATTCTTGGCGAACCAGCCCAAATCGCCACCGGCTTGAGCGGAACCGTCCTGGGAATGGGCTTTGGCCAGCGCGGCGAAGTCTTCCCCTTTGCGCGCTTTTTCCAGGACCGCTCGAGCCGCCGCCTCCGTTTTTTTCACCTCGTCTTCCGAGGCTGCTTCACTGAGCCGGAACAGAATGTGGCGGGCTTTCACCTGCTTTTCCTGGTGGAACTGGTCCCGATGGTCTTCGTAGTACGCTTGGATTTCATCATCCTGAACCGAAACGTCACCAAGAAAATCGTCGAGAACAAACGGCACGTAGACGAGAAGTCTCTTTTCCGGCTCCTTGTAGCGATCGGCGTTTTTCTCGAAAAAGGCCGAGACCTGGGCGTCGTCGATTTGGACTTTGTCCTGAAAGTTTTTGGGATCGAACTGCGTGTAGGCCACCTGCACCCGGCCGAAGCGGTATTGGATATCCGCCGCCACTTCCGCTTCAGTGACCACGGCTTGGCCCTTCACGAAGGCTTCCACACGGCGCAAGGTCAGGTCCTGAGCCAGCTGTTGTTCGAACGCCTGAGGCGTCATGCGGTTTTGTTGTAAAACGGCCACATACCGCTGCCGGTCGAAGCGGCCGTCCACCTGAAACACCGGAAAGGAAAGGATTTCGCTTTGAACGTCTTCCACCCCGGCACTGAGCCCCAAGGCGCGGGCCGCTTGGGTGATGAGCAGCCGGTCGATGACGAGATCCAGCGCCTGCTGTTTGATATTCAAACGCTCCAAAAGTTCCTGGCTGAAATGGTTCCCGAATTGGCGCCGATACATATCGAGGAGATGATCGTAGGCCTGGTTGTAGTCGGCATAGGTGACGTAAACATCCCCGACCCGAGCCAAGCGGCTGGCTCGCATAGATTTGTACGAATATCCGCCCCAAAAGATGAACACCACGATAATGGCGAAAAGAGCGATCTTGATGATCCAACTGCCGGCATGTTCGCGGAAAACGGTCAGCATAAAAGGTCCATCCTCCTTCAGGCGGAGATGACGGGGGTGGTGTGTCGCCTTTCCAAGATCCAATAAAGCACCGCCCCGAGAAAGGGGACGGTGGCCACCACGGCGAACCAGATCATCTTGCGCCGCCGAGTCCGAAACTGACGCCGTGGGATTTCTTGGATGGCCCAAAAGGTGGGAACCAAGGGAAGCACAAAAAGTGTCGTCAGAATGAGAATCTTTAAGGGCACGAACTCACGCCTTTCACGAAACCGGACGGTCCTCCGAAGGCGCCGCTTCGACCATCCGCCGCATCTTTTCTCTTTGGTCCTGCATCTCTTTTCGGCACTGTCGGACGACATCCAGGTGTTTTTCCACAACGTCGCGCACGACGCCCTCCAGAACCGATTGCAGCGAGTCTATAATCGCTTCGCCGCGACGCTGCAAGGATTTCTTGTATTCTTGGTAGAACCGGGCCCCCAGCACGAGCTGCAAGAAAGCCCACGTGCTCATGGCTGCAAGCCCCTGACCGCTAAAGAGTTTTTCCACCATGGCGGCACCTAGGCCCACCAGGTTCGCCGGCCCCGGCTGGGACAACACGGCCCGCCAGCCTTCTTGGCCGCCGAGGGCGAGGAGCAGCAGCGCCGTCGTGAAAAAGCCGGCAAGACTTTGCCTGAGGCGCCATGACGCCCCCCGGGCCCTTCGCGCCTGCCCGAGAACTGTGGTGACGGCTTCGCGAGCACTTTGCGCAATGGAGAGGTTTTGGATCGATCGGGAAAGCCGTTCGAGAAGCTCATTCCTCAAAGGATCGGACAGCCCCGCTTGAATCGCCAAGGCGGCGCTGTAGTCCCGAAAAGCGTCCATGTGATGGCGGAATCGGTCCTCGAGCGCCGCAGAAATCTTTCCGGCGAAGGCCGAGCCCGCGTGGGACGGATCCGGCGAAGCCGCTCGGATCTGGGCCAGCCACGAAATCAAAGCCGCCCCGCCGCGCAGATCCTCGGGGTTTTCCAAACTTTGCCAAAGGATGCCTTCCATGGGCACGAGGCTGAAGACCGACCGCACCAAAGAAGCAGCGGTTCCGTCAGCCTGGTCGTTTCGGGCGGAGGTTTCCAGCCGCTCAAGGAAATGAACCGCTTTTTCCAACTGGAGCGCGGCATCCTGCAGGCGCCCGGCTACAGATTGGAATTCCGCATCGAGGTTCGCCCCTTTGATGGCGAGGATTTCCTTGGCGTCTCTTTCCTGGAACACCCATCGGCGCAGGAAAGGAAACTGATTCCACGACGACGTTTCCAAGCCGTTCAGCGCTTCTTGGGCGGAGATGACGTAGAGGACGGGATCGTTCACCCCGGCTTGTTGCACGAGCCGCCGGAAAGAGCGGACCACGGCATCGAAATCTTCCATGGCGCCGGGTTTTCCCGAATCCGGAAAGAAAATGTCCGCCTTGTTCAACACAAAAGCGAAATTTCGGCGTGCTTTGGGCGCTTTAAGGAGCATCTCGTAAAAGCGCCCGTCCGCGTACTTTTCCGGGGTGGTCACCCACAGCACCAAATCCAGGTGTTCCATGAAGGCAAGCACCCGCTCCCGATGCTCGGGAACGAGGCTGTCGAAGTCCGGAAGGTCGGCCATGATCACATGGCGCACGGCATCCGCCCCGTGGATCACTTCGGTAAACAAACCTTCCCCCCGTTTCAGCGATTGGGGGACGAGACATTGGGCATGCCGGTAGATTAAAACCCGGTCCGTGTGGGGTCTTCTGTGACTGATGGAGGCGATCTGCTCCTGGGCCAGAGCGTTCATCAGGGTGGATTTGCCGACTCCTGTGCCCCCGACAAGCCCGATGAGCAACGTCCGATCTTCCAGCTGCCGCAGCTTTTCCTCAAGGTCCCGCGCTTTCCGCCACAGCGCCTGACGCTCCTCTTCCGGCATGGCAATGAAAGCTTCAGAGGTCAGGAAACTTTGGAAATCGCGGAGCCGTCTTCGAAGTTCATCCACGGCCGAAGAAGCCGTTTTCCATTCGCCCATGAGGCCATCTCCCGATCGCATGTGCGTTGGATGGCGGCAAGCCCATCAGCGCCCATTCGCGGCCGATCGGGCCCAGCCGCTCAGGACCTCCAGCACCTGGGGCGGAGGCAAAAGGGGCTCCAAGCACGCCTCGAAGCGTCGCCGTTGAACCTCGACCACCGAAACCAAGCTCGTGCGATACCTTTCCGCAAGCTGCCGGGCGATTTTTTGAATTTCCGCGTAAGCGAAAAGTTCAACGGCTCCTTTGGTCACAAAGGGAGCCAAGGCTGCATCAATGACGGCTTCCATCACGCTGAGGCCTCCCCCGACCGCCACTTCCAGGCTGAGGATCAAAACGCCCCAAAGGACCGATGTGGAATAAATGCCCCATTTCGTGCCCTTGGAAATGTCTCGAGCCAGTTCCGTAAAGACCTTTTCCAACCATTGGATGAGCTGTTCCTGTTCCCGGTAGACGTGCTCGGCGATTTCTTCGGAGGTCATGAGCACCCCGGGGCGCATCACGGCTTGGTAAATGGGACTTGCGACATGGTCCGGCAAGGTCTCTTCCAGAACCCGCCGGCCATAGCGCTGCACTGCGGCCTGAATCCCCCCCAAATGAATCCGTTGCTTGACCCGTTCCAAAACTTCCCGCCGGTCGGGGTATGGCGCGGACTTCATCAATCCTAAGAAGCGAAGGGGGGCGGTGACCACCTGGGAGATCCATCGCCGAGGGCCGGCGAGCACGTCGTAGCGCGAAAACAGGGCGCGAATTTCCGCTTGAAGATAGGAGCGCGTCTCGGAAGAAAAATGCCCCTCCTGGTCGGCGACGATTTGGCTGACGGCCTCGTCGGCATAACGCCGAAGCTGTTCCCTCCACCGGTGCGCTTCCAAGGCTTCCTTGTGCACTGCGTCCAATGCCCTGCCGATGCCGTCCGCCAGGGCCTTTTTTCGACGAGCCATCCATCGAGCGCGCCTTTCGACCGTATCCGGCCCTGAGATTTTGGCTTTCAAGGCGTCGGAAAAGCTTAGGAACTCCGGCAGCGTTTTTAAAGCCTCCACGGGATTGGGGGATAGGAACGGAAACAACCACAGGGATCCCGCGGGCACCCGTGTTTCCCGATCCAAGATGTCTCGGATGTCCTCTTCCCGCGTCTCCGCGCCCACCTTGTTGCACACCACCAGCACGTCGGTGCCTTCGTCCACGATCTTTTTGAGAAACCGCGACGGCACATCGTCGGCGTACTTTTCCTGGCTCGTCACAAAAACCACCACGTCCGCCAGCCGCCACAGGGTTTCCACCAAGGTGCGGTTGGACGCTTCCACACTGTCTACATCGGGAGTGTCCATCAAGACCACAAAAGCCAGATCGGCATTGTCATGAAGCCACAGGTGAATGACGCCAGGCTCCCCGATCAAAGGGGACCGGCGGGGAGCGTCGGGGCCGCCGTGTTTGACGAAACCGAATTCCGGAAAGGGAAAACCCGCCTCCAAAGAGGCCTCGTGGTGCACAAAGCCCACAGCCCCGGACGTCTTGGGGCGCTCGGCGCCCACAGCGCTCACCGGCACCCCGCACACGGCATCGAACACCGTGGACTTGCCGGTGCCCGTCCCCCCCATGAAAAAAACCCAAAAAAAGGGCGTCGCCTCCTTATAGGCAAGGAGGTTTCGCTCCCGAACGAGCGCTCGCAAAGCGTGGGGAAGCTGCATTCCTTCCTCGGTAAACCCGGGGACCAGGACATTTTCCATATCCGAAATTCTCTCCCGAGACTCCATCCATTCCTCGAGGTCGAGCCGGCACAAGGGAGTGGTTCTCGAGGCTCCCCGTCACGACGTGTTTCGGGGAAACCACAGGGCCGGCAAGGTCCGGGCCACGGCACGATACACGCCCACGGTCCACCGCGTGCCGGCGTTGTGAAAGGCGCAGACCGCAACAAGTTTTCCGGGATAGAGGGCCGCACGGGTCACCTCGGCGCGATTCAGTCTTCGGTGTCTCATTTGGAAAAACCGGTGGAAGAAAACTGTCACGGCCCGATCCGAGAGAATCATTCGCACGGGGGCGTAGCGCGGGACCCCAGGGATGCGGAAGGCAAAGGCTTTTCCGGCCCACAGAATCCCTTCGCCGTCTTCCCGGACGTTTTCGAAGGCCGAATCCACAGCGCATGTGAGCTCCATTTCCGGCTTTTCCGACCATCGGCCGCCGAAGGCCGAAAAAAGCCGGTGCCCCAGAGCCCGCACGCCCATGGAAACGGCTCGAAACAAAAGGGGAAGGAACAGAACGACCGCCGCCGTCAGGGCAAGGGTGATGAAAAACATCCATCGGGGATACGCCAAGGCAAGATAGCCGTAGACCACGGTGAAAATGTCTTCCCCGAAACTCAGCGCCATGTTGGAAAAGGGTTCAGGGCTGAGCTGCACCAAAATTCGTGTGCCCGCCTTGGTCAAATGGGCCGCCGACGCCAGGCTCGCCCCGATCATGATGGCGATGACCTCTAAAGCCGGGGAGCCTTCTCCGACCTGCAGCACGGCGATCAGGGCCCCGCCCAAAGGGCGGATGACCGTGTGCAGCGTGTCCCAGAGCGTGTCCAAACCCGGGATCTTGTCGATGACGAATTCCACAATGTAGAGAAACAAGGCCACAAAGATGACCGCATCGTTGGCCAAGACGGAGAGTTCCGGGGGAAGCCCCTGCACCAGGCCGTGTTTCAGACACAAGCCCACGACAGCGACGGTGGCATAGAGGTTCACCCCGCAGATAAAAGAAAGGCCCAGAAGAGATCCCAGCTTGGCAATAATTTCCATGGTCCCGCCTCCTTAGAGTTTCCCTCATCCTAGGGGCTTTCGCGGCACGTGACAAGATGCCGTCACCGCCGAGCCGACAACGCCTTTGAAAAACACAGGCTTTCCTGTAGTATCGGGCCCATCCCTCGCAGTGAGGGGATCGGCGACACGAAACCGAAGGGGTGCACAGTCTATGGGCAACGAATTTTCCCAACCAAAGGGCGATGCCGGGCAACGGATCGCGGAGATCGTGCCGAACCAGGTTGTGGACGGGACTTTTGCGGTCGAAGAAAAACAGCTGAGAACGGCTAAGAGCGGGAAACCTTTCCTGAATCTGAAACTCCGCGACAAGACCGGCAGCGTCACGGCACGGGTGTGGGAAAACGCAGCGAAAGCCGATCAAGCCATCGCCGGGTACAGGGTCTTGCGTGTTCGGGGACGCAGCGAACTGTTCAACGGCGAACTTCAAATCCACATCGATCAAGCGGAACCCGTGCCCGCAAACGAGGTGAACCCGTTCGACTTCCTTCCCGTCTGCCCCAAAGATCCCAGAGTTTTGCGGCAGGACTTAAAAGTTTTGCTCCAAAAGGTGCAGAAAGACCCCTACCGGAACCTGGTCCGCGCCTTCTTTTCCGATAAGAAGCTCATGAAGGCCTTCTGCGAGGCGCCGGCGGCCAAAAACTTCCACCACGCCTACCTGGGCGGCCTTCTGGAACATACCGTAGGTGTCATGAAGCTCAGTGACCTCATCGCCACCCAATACCCCTCTTTGGACAAAGAAACCCTTCTCATGGGGGCTTTCCTCCACGACATCGGCAAAATCCACGAATTCACCTACGAGTTCGTCATCGATTATTCCGACGTGGGACGGCTCGTGGGCCATATGGTCCTCGGGGTGGAAATCCTGAACGCCAAGATCGCCGCGTGCAAAGATTTTCCCGAAGAAACGGCTCTCCTCCTTAAGCACCTGATCCTCAGCCATCATGGTCAACCGGAATTCGGCGCGGTCCAAAGCCCCATGACCCGAGAGGCCATCGCCTTACATCTGGCCGACGATTTGGACGCCAAAATGAACAATCTCGACGAGCTCTTGGCCAAGAGCACCGGTCCCGATTCCCTGTGGACGGCGTACCAGTCTCTTTACGGCCGTTATTTTTACAAAGGATCGCCAAAGGATGCGCCGCCCCCGGAGGCATCCAAAACTCCGGCGCCCCATCCCCCATTTCAGGACGTCCAGCAGTTGCCCTTGTGGTCCGAAAGTCCTGGCGAGAGACTGCGCTCATGAGGACTCATGAGCCTTTGAAGAAAGGCGTCTTTATCAGCATCGAGGGGATCGACGGCGCGGGAAAATCCACGGTGCTGGAGTCCCTGTGCCGATGGGTCGAGCACCAGGGACGGATCGTCACGGTTGTTCGCGAACCCGGCGGGACGGCCCTGGGGGAAAAGATTCGGGAAGTCCTTCTCGATCCCCGTTACGCTCCCATGGCCCCATGGGCGGAAGCGTGTCTTTACATGGCCAGCCAAGCCCAACAAGCCTGGGAGACCATCGTCCTTTCCCTGGAACGGGGCGAGTGGGTCCTGGCAGATCGGTTTCGCGATGCCACCGTCGCCTACCAAGGCTATGGGCGGGGAATTGGGGCGGATCGTCTGCGCACCTTTCAGGATCTCATCCTCGGGCCTCTGTTTCCCGACATCACCGTGCTGCTGGACTGTGAGGTGACCGTGGCCTGGGATCGTCTCTCGCGAAGGCCGAGGTCCCACGACAGGATGGAACGGGAAGCGAAAGACTTCATGGAACGGGTCCGTCAGGGATACCTGGATTTGGCCCGAAAAGAGCCCGGGCGTTTTGTCGTTGTCGATGCGAGCCAAGATGCCCCGAAAGTTTTCGAAGACGTCACAGCGGCCTTAAGCTCCAAGCTGTCGATGAACAGGGCCGGAGGTCGCGACTTTCCTCCCATGATAAGCCATGAGCGTTGATGAAGGATTTACGGGGCAACCTCATGCCCAGCGCGTCCTTTTGCGCATGATCCGAAGCGGGAAGCTGCCTCACGCCGTGCTGCTGACGGGAATGCCCGGCGTCGGCAAAAAGGCCCTGGCCCTGGAATGCGCCAAGGCCTTGAACTGCATGGGACAGCCCCCCCAAACCGCGCCGATCGCCTCCGCCCCCGAGAGGGTGCCCCATCGGTCCGAGGACGACGCGGGTGAGTCGTCCGCAGTCTCGAGACTTAGCCGCCTCGCGCCCCGATCCGCAACCGGTGCCGACGCCCATCCCGAACCCGCGGGCATGGCCTGCCGTCGGTGTGTCCCATGCACCAAAATCGCTCGAGGGGTTCATCCCGATGTTTTGGTCGTCGCCAAAGATGGGGCTTCCATCAAGCTCGCCCAAATCCGGGCGCTGAAAGAGCGATGCCGGGTGCACCCTTATGAAGCCGCCCGTCGGGTGATCATCATCGAAGACAGCAAGGATCTCACTGAGGAAGCGTCCAACGCCTTGCTGAAAATCCTGGAGGAACCTCCGGCGTCCAACCTTTTTTTCCTTTTGGCGCCGGAACCTTACAGCCTCCTGCCCACCATCGTGTCCCGATGTTGCCACATCCGGTGCCGACCCCTGGAGGATCACCTCGTGGCGGCCTCACTGCAGGCGGAATTCTCCCTCGATGCCGAAACCGCCGTAAGGCTTGCCCGCCTTTCCTTCGGAAGCCTGGAAAAAGCCCGCACATGGGCTCGAGAAAACCGGCTGCACAAGATGGACGCCGTCTCGGGCCGACTGGAAAAACTCCTGCACTGTTCCATGCTCGATTTTTTCCAGGACGTGGCCCAATGGGTCAAAGAAACGGAAGACTTGGAACAGGACCTGGAATGTATTAAGTTCTTGGCGCGCGAAGCTTTGTTGCGCCATTGGGGACGAGGACGTGCGGCACAGGATGAGACCGTGTGCGCTTCATGGGTTCAAGCCGACCCGGAAAAACTGCTGCGCGTGCTCGAGGTGCTCGAAACCGCCGAACAGCACCATCGCGCACACGCTTCCAAACAGCTCCTGCTGGAAGCCGTGTGCTTGAAGATTAAGGATGTGGTTTATGGACAAGGTGATCGGTATCCGTTTCCGAGAGGGAGGAAAAATTTATCATTTTGACCCGGGCGATTGGGACGTGCGCAAAGGCGACTATGTGGTGGTCCACACCGAACAGGGCATGGGCCTCGGAGAAGTGGTGGAAGGGCCGTTTGTCAAGAATCCCGACGTTCATCCGAAGGATGTCAAACCCATTGAACGACCCGCCCATCCGGAAGAAATCGAAAAGTATTTCGAAAACATGCGTTTTGAGGAGGAAGCCGAAAAGTTCTGCCTCGAACGCATCCAAGAACTGAACCTGCCCATGAACCTTGTGGACGTGGAGTGCTTCTTCGATCGATCCAAGATCATCTTCTATTTCACCTCCGAGACCCGCGTGGACTTTCGAGAGCTGGTCAAAGATCTGGTGCGCCGGTTCCGCACCCGCGTGGAACTGCGCCAAATCGGAGTGCGAAACCAAGCCAAGATGGTGGGCGGCCTGGGCACATGCGGACGGCCCCTGTGTTGCGCCACGTTTCTCAGGACCTTTCATCCCGTTTCCATCAAGATGGCCAAGGAACAAAATCTCAGCCTGAACCCCGGCAAAATTTCCGGAGCCTGCGGGCGACTCATGTGCTGCCTGCAATACGAATACGACGTCTACCGCCAATACAAGCAGGGCATGCCCAAACTGGGCAAGAAGGTGGACACTCCCAAGGGCCGGGGGAAAGTCATTCGTCAAAACGTGATGGACCGCACCATCACCGTTCTTTTGGAAAACGGCGAAGAATTGGAAATCTCCTACGGGCCGCTTCCGGAAGAGACGCCCAAGGCGGCGGGATGTGTTCGTTCGGATTCGCCGTGCCCCTCACCGTGTCGAGAGGGCGTCAGTGTCGCCGAAGCCGACGAGGACGATGATGAAGAAGGGATATGACGCATGGAAAAACGTTTCTATGTCACGACGCCCATCTATTACGTCAACGCAGAACCCCATATCGGCCACGCCTACACGACCATCGTCGCCGACGTGCTCAATCGATTCCATCGCCTCATGGGCTATGAAACCTATTTCCTCACGGGGACGGACGAACACGGCGATAAGATCGTTCAGGCGGCCGAAGCCGCCGGGACGGATCCCAAAAGCTACGCGGACCGCATCAGTGCCCTTTTTCGGGAAACGTGGCCGAAGCTCAACATCAGCCACGACGATTTCATCCGCACCACGGAACCGCGCCACGTCCAGGTCGTGCAACGCATTCTCCAAAAGGTTTACGACAACGGCGACATCTACTTCGACACCTACCGAGGGCGCTACTGCGTCGGCTGCGAACGGTTCATCACGGACCGGGAACTGGTAGACGGCAAGTGCCCCGACCATGACACGGAGCCCGTGGAACGGGAAGAAGCAAATTACTTTTTTCGCATGAGCGCCTACCAGCAGTGGCTCATCGACCACATCGAAGAGAACCCGGATTTCATCCGGCCGGAACGGTACAAAAACGAAGTGTTGGCTTTCCTGCGCGACCCCCTGGAGGATCTCTGCATTTCCAGGCCTCGGGAACGGTTGAGCTGGGGCATCCCGCTGCCTTTCGACGACCGGTTCGTGACCTACGTGTGGTTTGATGCCCTGATCAATTACGTGTCGGCGCTGGGCTATCCCGACGGAGCCCTTTACGAGAAATTCTGGCCTGTGGCCCAGCACCTCATCGCCAAGGACATTCTAAAACCGCACGGCATTTACTGGCCGACCATGCTCAAGGCGGCGGGCATTCCCCCGTACCGGCATCTGAACGTCCACGGGTATTGGAAAATCAATGAAGGCAAAATGAGTAAAAGCCGGGGCACGGTGGTTCGCCCTCTCGATTTGGCCCCTCTCTACGGCCTGGATGCCTTTCGATATTTCCTTTTGCGAGAAATGGTTTTCGGGCTGGACGCCAATTTCAGCGAGGACGCTCTAGTGCAGCGCCTCAATGCCGATCTCGCCAATGATTTGGGCAACCTCTTCAGCCGCACTCTTGCCATGACCGGCAGGTATTTCGGTGGTCAGGTGCCACCCTTCGGAGACACCGAAGAGCCCGAAGACGCTGCGCTTCAGTCGGAGTTGGAACGGACTGTCGGCATTTACCGGGAGGAAATCCCGCAGCTGGCCTTCCATAAGGCCCTGATGGCCGTCTGGGACGTCATCAACGCGGCCAATAAATATATCGACCGTGCCGCCCCCTGGGATCTCGCCAAAGACCCGGCTCGCCGAGGCCGTTTGCAGAGCGTTATCCGCACCTTGCTGGAGGTGAACAAGACCGTGGCCGTCCTCATTGCGCCCTTCATGCCGGAGACGGCCGAAAAGATGCTCGGCCGCCTGGGCATCAAACGCACGGCCCTGGATGTTCGCCTGGATCGCGACGCCGCATGGGGCGGCCTGACCGAAGGAACCCCCGTGGAAAAGGGCGAAGCCCTCTTTCCCCGGGTGGATGCGAAAAAGCCGCAAGCCTCCGGCGAAAGGCCGGTGCCCCCAAAGGCCGCGGCCGCGAAAGTGGCCAAGGCTCAAGAACTTTCAGCCCCGGCGGAATCGCCCGAGCAAGGCGCGCTCATCGGCATCGAAGAATTTCAGCGCCTGGACCTTCGAGTGGCGGTGGTGAAAACTGCCGAAAGGGTGCCCAAATCGAAGAAACTGGTGAAACTCCTCGTGGATATGGGCGAAACCCGGCAGGTGGTGGCCGGGATCGGCGAGCACTACGCCCCGGAAGACCTTGTGGGGAAAACGGTGGTCGTGGTGGCCAACCTCAAACCCGCGCGCCTCATGGGCGTGGAATCCCACGGCATGATCCTGGCCGCCCACCATGCGGAAGGTCTGCGTCTCATCACCACGGACGCCCCGGCCGCCCCCGGGTCCACGGTATCCTGA
Source organism: uncultured Desulfosoma sp. (assembly GCA_937960435.1). Classification (GTDB taxonomy): domain Bacteria; phylum Desulfobacterota; class Syntrophobacteria; order Syntrophobacterales; family DSM-9756; genus Desulfosoma. The sequence continues at coordinate 28,763 of CALGPN010000047.1, read as the reverse complement.
GAGCCGCTCCCCACCCACAAACCCTCCACCTTGCAGCCTCCGTAGGTTGGGGTGAGCGCAGCGAACCCCAACACGCCTACACCCTCACCCCTACCCTCACCCTCGCCGACTCCATTCATTACCGCCAAACAACAACCGCCCTGCACCGTTGCCACGCCTCTTACGGTTTGTGAGGCACGTAGAGATGGGTCGCGCTTCCCAGGAAAACTTCGGCGGCTTCGCCTTCCGTTTCCGACAAGGTCGGGTGCGCATGGACGGTGAGGGCCAAGTCCTCGGCGGAAGCCCCCATTTCGATCGCCAGCACCCCTTCGGCAATCATGGTTTCGGCGCCGCGTCCCACGATCCCCATGCCCAACACCCGGCCGGACTCCGGATCAAAGAGGATTTTGGTCAACCCTTCGCCGGCCTCCATGGTCAGGGCCCGGCCTGACGCGGCCCAAGGAAACCGGGCGATTTTCACCGAAATGTTTTTTCGGCGGGCCTCCGTTTCGGTCAACCCGGCCCAAGCGATTTGCGGGTCTGTATAGACCACGGCCGGAACGGCTTGGACGTCGTAAGCCGAGGGCAAACCGGCGATGACTTCCGCGGCGACCTTACCTTCGCGCATGGCCTTGTGCGCCAGCATGGGCTGGCCTGCCACGTCGCCCACGGCGTAGATATGGGGCACCGATGTTCGACGCTGCGCATCCACAACGATGAAACCCGAATCATCCAAAGCGACGCCCGCCGCTTCCAAACCCAGCCCACGGGTCTTGGGTCGCCTCCCTACGGCGAAAAGCACCCGGTCGAAATACTCCCGAATCGTCCCATCAGGACCTCGAAGTACGGCGTCCACTCCATGGGTGTTTTCACGAAGTTCCGCCACTTCGGTCTGGAGATGCACCGCCTCAAAAAGCCTCTGGACTCTTTTCGCCAGGGGGCGGACCAAATCGTCGTCCACACCGCCGAGAATCTGTTTCGCGCGATGCACCAAGGTGACCCGGCTTCCAAAGACGGCGTAGGCACATCCCAATTCCAGCCCGATGTATCCGCCGCCGACGACGAGCAACCTTTCGGGAATGTCTTGCAGGGCCAGAGCCCCCGTGGAATCCATGATCCTCCCGCCGTCCTGGAAAGAAATGCCGGGCGGCCATACCGGCTCGGACCCGACGGCCACCACGGCATGTCGAAAGTTCAGGTGGGTGATGTCCGATCCTTCCAGCCGGAGGGTCCGGGCATTTTCGAAGAAAGCGCGAGCCTGAAGGATCTGCACACTGCGTTTCTTTGCCAGGCGATTTAAACCCGACGCCAGTTTCTCGATGATCCCGTTTTTCCAAGTACGCAATTGCTCAAGGTCCAGCCTTGGCCCCCCAAAAAGCACCCCGCGGCCCGCCGCCTCCGAAGCATCCCAGATGATTTCGGCCGTCTGCAACAGGGCCTTGGACGGAATGCACCCTCGAAGCAAACAAGTGCCGCCGCATCGGGGTTCCATTTCCACAAGGGTCACATCCAGGCCCAGATCCGCCGCACGGAAAGCCGCGGCATATCCTCCGGGCCCACCGCCGATGACGACCACTTCCGTCTCTTGGCTCAATTCACCCATCACCATGGTCGGTATCCCACCTTTCACAGAGAGACCAAAAGCCTTTTGGGATCTTCCAAAAGTGCTTTCAGCCGGTTGACGAACCGGGCCCCATCGGCGCCGTCCACCACGCGATGGTCAAAGGCGAGAACCACGGGGAGCATCAATCGCACCGTCACAGTGTGTTCTTCCAAGGTCCCGACGACCACGGGTTCCAGGCGCGCTCTGCCGGCCCCCAAGATCGCCACCTGCGGGTAATTGATCAGAGGCGTGAAGCCTCGGCCGCCCAAAGCGCCGATGTTGGTCAAGGTAAAAGTTCCCCCCGAAACATCCTCGGGGGTGAGTTCCCCCGATCGAGCCCGTTGAGAAAGGGCTCGGAGTTCTGCTGCCAGTTCCGTAATGCTTTTTCGGTCCGCCTCCTTGAGGACGGGAACCACAAGGCCCCGCGGGGAATCCACGGCAACCCCGATGTGGTAATCCCTTTTGAGAACGATTTCCTGCCGAGCTTCATCCAGGCTCGCGTTGAAATAGGGAAACTCCTTGAGAACCGCAACGGCGGCCTTGACGAGGAACGGGGTGAGCGAAAGGTGGCGTGCCGGATCGGTCGATTCCTGGTTGATCTCTTGGCGAAGCCGTTCGAGCTCCGAAATGTCCACCCCCTCGTGATGGCTCACATGGGGCACCCGAGCCCAGGTTTCCGCCATGCGGCGCGCAATGACGCGCCGAACGGATTTCAGGGGCACGCGATCCTCGGCTTCGCGACTCGGCCTTCCAACGACGGCAACGGCGGGAGCCACGGGTTCTTGCTCAGAAGGCGTTCCTTTCGGTTCTTCGGCACCTTCTTCCCGTGAAGGGAACGCCACCACCTCGGGAATCGCCGGAGGCCTTTTCGGAGCTTTGGCCGCCTCTTCGGCCGCCCGCCGCACATCCTCCGCCGTGACCCGGCCTCCGGGGCCGCTGGGACGCACCCGCCGAAGATCCACTCCCAGTTCTCTGGCAAGGCGCCGGGTCGCCGGTGAAGCCGGCACCGGAAGTGCCTCCATGGCCGGCTTCTGCGGCACCGCCGTCTCCGCGGGCGACTCGGGAGCACGCGGAGGTTCTTCCATTTTTTCGCCGGGCTCTAAAACCGTCACCAAAGGATCCCCCACATGGACCACCTGGCCGGCTTCCACATGGACGGTCCGGACTACACCGGTGAAAGGCGAGGGAATTTCCACGGTCGCCTTGTCCGTTTCCACAATCAGGAGCGGCTGTCCTTCGACGACGGAATCTCCCGAGCGGACCAGCACTTCCACGATTTCCCCTTCATGGATCCCTTCCCCAAGGTCGGGCAATCGGAATACTTTCTCCATAGCCGATCCTCCGCCTCAAGCCGCCGCCTCAAGGGTTTCTTTCACAGCCCGGGCAATGCGCGCCGGATTGGGCAAATAGGCTTGCTCCCGCGCAAAAAGCGGCATAATGACATCAAATCCCGTCACGCGGCGCACCGGCGCTTCCAGAAAATAGAAAGCCTTTTCCACAAGGCGGGCGGTGATTTCCGCTCCAGGCCCATAGCTGCGCGGCGCCTCATGGATAATGACGACTCGGCCGGTTTTTCGGGCCGAAGCCGTAATGAGGCTGTCATCCAAAGGGGCCAAAGTGAGCACATCAACCACCTCGGCCTCTAGACCCTCTTCACGACTGAGCCGCTCGGCGGCCTCCAACGTCGGCCGGACCATGGCCCCGTAGGTGATGACGGTCACATGACGGCCCTCGCGCGCGATGACCGATCGGCCGATGGGCATGGTTTCCTCCTCTTCGGGCACCTCTTCCCGAAAGGCGCGATAGACCGCTTTCGGTTCAAAAAAGATCACGGGGTCCGGATCCCGAATGGCGCTCACCAAAAGCGCCCGAGCGTTCCTCGGCCCCGAAGGAATCACCATCTTGAGGCCCGGCATATGGGCGTAGAAGACTTCGCGGCTTTCCGAATGGTGTTCCAGGGCGCGGACGCCGCCCCCATAAGGCGTGCGCAACACCATGGGCACGGTAAAGCGGCCTTGGGAACGGTGTCGAAGGCGAGAGGCATGGCATTCGATTTGATGAAAATTGAGATAGGTGAAACCGGAAAACTGGATTTCACAAACGGGTCGCAGGCCGTAGACGGCCATGCCGATGGACATGCCCACAATGGCCGATTCGGCCAAAGGCGTGTCCAGGACACGATCGGGCCCAAAAAGATCAATGAGTCCTTCGGTGACACGAAAGACACCGCCATCCACGCCCACGTCTTCCCCGAGCACGACGACACGGTCGTCTTTTTCCATTTCCTGGCGCAGAGCCAAGTTCAGGGCCTGAACCATGGTCATCTTAGGCATGGGACGCCTCCTCTCTTTCGGCCGCCAGGAGCCTTTTCAATTCCTCTTTTTGTTCCCGAAGATTCGGCGGCAGCTCTTCAAAGTGATGGTCGAACATCTGCAGGGGATCGCCCAAAGTTTTGGCCAGTTCCTCGTAGCGCCTTACAGCCTCTTGGATTGCGGCGTCGGTGTCCGAGGCCACCTCCTGGATCTTTTCGGGGCTCAGAAGGCCCCTGTCCGTAAGATATTTTTCGAAACGCACGAGAGGATCCTTACGTGCCCACTGAAGCACTTCCTCTTCGGACCGATACCGTGTGGGATCATCCGCCGTGGTGTGCATGGCCATGCGGTACGTGACGCACTCAATCAAGGTGGGCCCGCCGCCCGATCGAGCGCGCTCCACAGCCTCCCTCGCCGCCACATAGACCGCCAAAACATCGTTTCCATCCACCTGAATGCCGGGCATCTCGTAGGCCAAGGCTTTTTGCGCCAGGGTGCGCGATCGCGTCTGTTTGGAACGTGGGATGGATATGGCCCATTGGTTGTTTTGGCAGACGAAAACGGTCGGGGTTTGATAGACGGCGGCAAAATTAAGGGCTTCGTGAAAGTCGCCTTCCGATGTCGCACCGTCGCCGAAAAACGTCATGGCCACTTCGTCGGTTCCCCGATATTTGGCGCCCCAGGCCAAGCCTACGGCGTGAAGCAATTGGGACGCCACAGGAATGGCCACGGGCAGATCCTTTTGGCCGTCCGGAATGCGCCCGCCCTCGTCGTAGCCGCCGAAATACAAAAGGATGCTCTCCATGGGCGTTCCGCGCCAAAGCTGCGCGGCCGTCTCACGAAAGCAGGGCACCATCCAGTCGCGCGGTTCCAAAGCGGCCACCGCGCCGAGCTGCGCGGCCTCTTGACCCTTGATGGGGGCGAAGGTGCCGATCCGCCCCTGGCGCTGCAGCTGCAGCATCCGCTCGTCGAAACGGCGCCCCAAGACCATGAACCGATAAAGCTTCAGGAGAAGCTCTCCCGGCACATCCGGCTCAAGATCTTCGTCCACAAGGCCGTCTTGCGTAAGAATCGAAAGAAACTCCAAGGGAATGTCCAGGTTCAAACGTGTGCGGGGCATGGGCGACTCCTATGGCGTTCGCTTGGGCCGATGCAATGAGAACCTTGGAAGACCTCGGCGGAAAAGCCGCCGAAAATCTTTTCGAACCCGCTAACATGAAAAAGCCCGCCGCGGCAAGATTCGGTCGGCAGACAGAGCCTCATTCTCTTGATCGTACAGAGAAAACACTTAAATTCAAGACATCCGAGAACACAAATGAGGGAGAAGAGGCCATGAAAGACAAAAGAAACCTACACCAAAAGGTTCAGGAGTTGTGCGACTGCTTCGCCACCACGGATCCTTTGATGGAAATGGCAAAGGTTCCCCATGAATCGGACAAAGATGAGGCCGCCCTCAAATGGGTGGCGCTGGCCGTGCTCCACGGTGTGACCGCCGGGGCGGAAAAGGTTCGGATTACCCGCCGAGCAGATGGAAGCGTGGACGTGCGGGCCAAATATCGTGAAGCCCCGTTGCGCTCGCCGGGATCGGAAGTGGGAGCCAAGATCATCGAAACGCTGAAACACGTCATCGGGGTTGAAGGGGACAAGGGAAAATCACCCCTTGCCCTGGGCATTCGGGACAGCAGCCTGGAACTCAAGGTCAAATACGAAAAGGACGGCTCGGAAGAAACCGTGACCATCAAGTTTCCCGGCTGAAGGCATCTCCCAACGCTCTTTCAGATGAATCCTCAAAAACTCAAGCGAGGGCTCGCAAAAGAGCCCTCGCCGGCTTTTCACCACATCTTGTAATCTTTACCGTTTTCGGCGCGATCCAGATCGAAATCAAAGAAGATCACGCCCAGTCTGTGTCGGCGGGCGTCCGTCCACGCATCCGGAACGGTTTCTCGCGTTGGTTTGCCCAGTTCCACTTCCAGGGTTTTGGGTTCGCTGTAATGGCCCGCGCGGTCGCGGATGCGCAGTGTCACTCGCAACGTTTCCCAAATCTTTCGGGAGAAAAAGGACGGGGTCGGCAGTTCGATCACCCCTTTGAAACGCTTTTGATCCGGCCCCTTGAGGCGAATGAGGTGCTGATCCCACATGTGGCCGCCCAGTTGTGAAACCTCCGCCCAGATGTATTCCATATCGCCGTCGGGGTCCGAGCCTTCCACAAAAATTTCCCACGTCTTTCCCAGCCACATGGAGGAAACGGCAAAGGCGCCGTCAATCTTCGGCGGGTTGGGCCCCGCGGGCGGCCCCGGTTGTTTGCCCCCGCCTTGAAGGTACGGGCCGCAGCCGGAAAGAATCCCAATTCCTAAAAGAAACAAAACGACAAGCGGCGTTCTCAATTTTCCCTTCATCAAGGTCTCCTTTGTGCGCATTCATGGTCTGCTGATTTTTTTTGTACATAACCAGCGCCGTATGTGGCGTCAATTCCCCTTAAGGAACATCCCTTAGGGTTCCGCCTTGGGTTCACAGCCCGTGAATGACTTTCGTCCCAAAGTTTTTCCATTTCCAGGACGCTCGGTTCGAACCCACGGTGGACTTCCCGCGAGCCCATGGTCTTGAGGCAATCGCCATCCGGCACCCATGGCCGATCGAGCCTGGGTTCAGGGCACGGCGCTCTGGCATGAGATATCGAATCGTGGCATGCTGAAGGCGGTGTGACGTGTTATGGACCGAACCTGTCGGACGCGGCAAATCATCGAAAGGAAAGCCTGCCATGATCCCCAAAGACTCGGATCTTTTTCCCGTGAAAAAGGAAGGCGTCTTTCTCGCCCACTGCGCCATTTCCCCACTGCCGAAGCCCGCTTCGGACGCTGTCATGGAGGTCGCCTCTTCTCAGATGCGCCTCGGAGGATTTGGGCTGACACCGTATCGAAAAATCTTGGAAGACTTGCGCATCGCCGCCGCCGAACTTCTCTCCACGGACCCCGACAATGTGGCCTTCGTCAAGAACACCTCCGAGGCCATGGGGATGATCGCCAACGGCTATCCGTTTCAGCCCGGAGACGAAATCTTGAGCTACGTCCACGAATACCCCGCGAACCACTATCCGTGGCGCCTGCAGGAAAAGCGTGGGGTCAAGCTCGTGCTCCTCCCGGACCGGCCCGCGGCACCCTCGCCCGCCCAGGGGCTTCCGTGCGGCTGGTCCATGGACGATGTGCGGCGGCTCACCACGGAGAGGACCCGCATCATCGCCATCAGCCACGTGCAATTTACCAGCGGCTACGCCGCGGACTTGGAGGAACTCGGCACCTTTTGCCGAGAACGGGGAATCGATCTTGTGGTGGATGCCGCCCAAAGTCTCGGAAGCCTCGTCATTGAACCCGATCGGTGCCACATTGCCGCCGTGGCCGCATCGGGCTGGAAATGGCTTTTCGGGCCCACGGGTACGGGCCTCTTTTACACCTCACGGGAATTTCGCCAAAAGCTGGGCGATGTGCTTGTGGGCGCGGAATGCATGATCCAAGGAGAAGACTATCTCAACCACACATGGCAGCCCCACCCCACGGCGCGCCGCTTCGAATACAGCACGTCCCCGACGATGCTTGCAGCAGCGCTGGCGGCAAGCCTTCGATCAGCGATCCTCCCTGTGGGAATCGGAAACATTCAGAAAGAAATCTTCCGGCTGCAGGACCTCATGGTCGAAAATCTCGATCCGGAAAGCTACACCCCGGTGATTTTTCCGCAGGTGCACCGTTCCGGGATTCTTTCGGTGATTTGCCGGCAAGCCCCGGAAAAAATCATGAAGGAGGCGGCCCTCCGGGGCGTGTTCGTCTCGGCCCGATCGGGGTATTTGCGGCTTGCGCCCCATTGGTGCACAACGGACGAGGAGATTCATCGCGCCGTGGCCGTCCTGAACGAGGTCGGTCGCAGCGCTCCTCTTTCAACAATCGTGAAGTCGTGAAGTCGTGAAGTCGTGAACGCCCGGTACCGGGATCTCTTTTTCCGGCGAGGGGTCGATGAGAATTAGACGAATGTTTGGGCATTCCTGGGGGTCTTGAGGGCGACCTCCGGCCTTTTGGCACTTAGAGCCGCTTCCTTTCCAGCGCAAAGGGCGACAGGCCGAAGCCCTCGGGTCGGCTCCCCTAGGGGAAAAGTTCTTGAAGCATGCGGCGGAGGGCCTCGCGCCAGTGTTCGGGCCGGCGGCCCCAGAGAGCCCAGGCCGCGTGCTTGTCCAAAACGCTGTAGGGCGGGCGCCGCGCCGGAGTGGGGTATTCTTCCGTCCGGATGGGCCGCACGGAGACGGGTCTCAGGCGCCGGGGCCGTGTTTCTTCTTCCACGGCGACGGCGAAATCGTACCAGGAGGCGACACCGGCGTCGGTAAAGTGAAAGATCCCCGGCGGCACGGATGACCTTCCCACGAGGCTCCAGAGAAAATTCGCCAAGTTGGCCGCCCATGTGGGGGTCCCCACTTGATCGGCGACCACCCGCACTTCGTCGCGGTCCTCGAAAAGGCGCAGCATGGTTTTGACAAAATTGGCCCCGTGGCTGGAATAGAGCCAGGCGGTGCGCACAATGGTCGACCCCGCCCCCAGGACCTCAAGGACGGCCTCTTCTCCCGCTCTTTTGCTCGCCCCGTAGACGCCCAAAGGGTTGGGCGGATCCTCCGGCCGATAAGGGCGCGACCCAGTGCCGTCGAAGACGAAATCGGTGGAAACATGCACCAAGTGGGCGCCGAACCGGGCGCAGTTTTCCGCCAGCAAGCGCACGGCGTCTCGGTTGACTCGGTAGGCCGCCTCCGGCTCCTGTTCCGCTCGGTCCACGGCGGTATAGGCGGCGGCATTGAGGATGACGTCCGGGCGGTTTTCCGAAAAGAGCCGTTCAACGTGGTCGGCTCGAGTGATATCCGTTTCGGGAAGATCCACTCCCACGAGGCGGGCCCACCCGGGAGCGGAGCGCTCCAGTTCCCAGCCCAACTGGCCCATGATGCCGGTGACGACGACGGTTTTCATCGTTTTTTCTTGGTCGTTTCTACTCGAAGAGATCCGCCTCGCTCAAAAGCACCCCTTGAGCGTCTTTCGGAGATAAAACCGGCTTTTCCCCGTCAGCCAGAGGCCAGGGGATCTTCAGCGCCGGATCGTTCCACAAAAGGCAGCGTTCGTGTTCCGGCGAATAATATTCGGTCGTTTTGTAGCAGACCTCGGCCCACGACGACAGCGTCAGAAAGCCGTGGGCGAACCCTTCGGGGATGAAGATTTGTTTCTTGTTTTCCGCCGAAAGATGAACGGCCACCCATCGGCCGAAGGTCGGCGACGATCGGCGAAGGTCCACGGCTACATCGAAGATTGCCCCGACAATGACTCGGACCAGTTTGCCCTGAGCTCGAGGGGCCAGTTGATAATGCAAGCCGCGCAAAACCCCGCGACGCGACCGCGAATGGTTGTCCTGGACGAAATCCGCCTCAAGACCCAAGGCGTGAAACGTTTTACGGTTGTAGCTTTCATAAAAAAAACCGCGGTCGTCTGAAAACACCTTGGGCTCAAAAAGGATCACATCGGCAATGTCGGTGGGCAGGCGTCGCATGGATTTCCTTGCCGTTCCGGCTCCGTGCAGGGAAGCCGCGGTAGATCGCCCTCCGGGGCGCCCCGGAGGAGGCATCCCCGGTGCCGTTTCTTTTCGGTGGGGCGCACCTTCCATGGCGCGCCGAATCCCCTGGCCGCTTTTCGTCCATTGCCCCGAATTCGGGGCGGACACTGAGGGCCTCCCCCTACAGATCCTTGCGGCGCTGCATTGCCGAAGGCCGAGTTCCGGGCGGGCGCATCGATGGGCCGCCCCCGTAAAGCCCAATGGGTATCGGTCCGTCAGGCGTTGGACGACGGGCGCTCGCGCGGGTTTTCTCCCCGCCGGGCACCCTTGTTGTTCCGTCAGGCGCTTTGGGCCGCCTCGCGCAGAAGCGCTTCCACACGCTCCCGGTTGGCCCGCAGTTTTCCCAGTTTTTCCGAGAGGCGATCCGCCTTTTCGCGTTCTTTTTCCACCACATCCAAGGGAGCGCGTTTCAGGAAATCTTCGTTGGCGAGTTTCTTTCGCGCCCCTTCCAGTTCCTTTTGGATCTTTCCGATTTCCTTATCCAGTCTCTTGGCTTCGCCCTCGTAGTCCAGCACGCCCTCCAGGAGCACATAGGCCTCCACTTTCCCGGAAACCGTCCCGGCCGCAAGCCGCGGTTTGGCCATCTCCCCTTGCAGCCCCACGGCGATGCTTTCCAACCGCGCGAGATCCATAAGCATCTGTCGGTTGGTTTCCAGCAGATGCTTTTCGGTGTCGGAAGCGCACAGACACACGGCCCTCAGGCGAAGCCCCGGGGCGATGTTCATCTCCCCGCGGATGTTTCGGATGCCGGTGATGACCTCCATGAGAAGGCCCATGTCCTTTTCCGCTTCGGGATCCGCACGCCACGGCTCCTTTTCAGGAAAAACGGCACGCACCAAGCTGTCGGGAGACCCGGGCAACCGTTGGGAAAGCTCCTCGGTGACAAACGGCATGACGGGATGAAGCATGATGAGGAGATTCTTCAACAGGGCGGCGGCGATGGTCTGGGCCAGCACCCTGGCTTCGGGGTCTTCCCCGTAGAGGTCCGGCTTGATGACTTCCAGGTACCAGTCGCAGTACTCATGCCAGAAAAACTGGTACAGGCTCTGGGCGTATTGGTTGAAATGGTAGTTTTCCAGCGCCGATTCCACCTCATCGAGAACCGACTGGAACCGGCTGAGGACCCACCGGTGGGCGAGCTGCCGAGGCCGTTGCGGGATGGTGTCCAGGAGAGTCGCCCCTTCGATGTTCATGAGCACAAGCCGGCTAGCGTTCCAGATCTTGTTCACGAAATGGCGGTAGCCTTCGATGCGTTCTTCGGAAAGCTTGATATCCCGGCCTTGAGCCGCAAAGGCGGTGAGCGTGAACCGAAGGGCGTCGGTGCCGTAACGGTCCATCATGACCAAGGGGTCGATGACGTTCCCCTTGGATTTGCTCATCTTTTGCCCTTGGGCGTCCCGCACCAGAGCATGGACGTAGACGTCTCGGAACGGCACGTCCTTCATGAAGTGAAGGCCCATCATCATCATGCGGGCGACCCAAAAAAAGAGGATGTCGAAACCCGTCACGAGAACGGATGTGGGATAAAATTTCTGCAATTCCGGCGTCTTTTCCGGCCATCCCATGGTGGTGAAAGGCCACAGGGCCGAACTGAACCACGTGTCCAAAACATCGCTGTCCTGTTCCAATCGCGTGCCGCCGCAGGTCCCACACGCCGACGGATCTTCCAAGGCCACGGTGATTCCGCCGCAGTCGGCGCAGTACCAAGCCGGAATGCGATGGCCCCACCAGATCTGGCGGCTGATGCACCAGTCTTCAATGTTTTCCAACCACTGGAAGTAGTCTTTTTCCCATTTTTCCGGAATGATGCGTGTGCGGCCGTCCCGAACGGCTTCCATGGCCTGTTCCGCCAGCGGCCGAGTCTTGACGAACCATTGGAGCGACAGTGTGGGTTCGACGACACTTTTGCACCGGTAGCAGTGCCCGACGCGATGGAGATGATCCTGAACGGCAACCAGATAGCCGCCCTTTTCCAGATGAGCCACGACCCTTTTTCGGCATTCGTAGCGGTCCAACCCCTGGTAACGGCCGGCTTCGGCCGTCATGACCCCGTCTTCCCCGATGACCCGATTGACGTCCAAGCCGTGTTTCTGCCCGATTTCGAAGTCGTTGAAATCGTGCCCCGGGGTGATCTTCAGAGCTCCCGTGCCGAATTCGCGGTCCACATACGGGTCGGCAATGACGGGGATTGGTCGATCCACCAGGGGCAGGATGACAGTTTTTCCGATCACATGGCGGTAGCGGGGATCCTCCGGGTGGACCGCCACGGCCGTGTCTCCCAGCATGGTTTCGGGCCGTGTGGTGGCCACGGTGATCGCTCCGGAACCGTCCGCCAGGGGATAGCGGATATGATAGAGTCGCCCCTCGACTTCTTCACCTTCCACTTCAATGTTGGCCAAGGCGGTCATGCATCGAGGGCACCAGTTGATCATGCGGTGGCCGCGGTAGATGAGCCCTTCCTCGTAGAGGCGCACAAAGACGATGCGCACCGCCCGGGAAAGGCCCTCATCCATGGTGAACCGTTCCCGGGTCCAATCACAGCTGGCGCCGAGCCGTTTGAGCTGCCCGATGATGTAGTCGCCGTAAGTCTTTTTCCATTCCCAGACTTTTTCCAGAAACTTTTCCCGACCCAAATCGTGCCGCGTGAGGCCTTCTTTGGCGATGTGCCGTTCCACGACATTTTGGGTGGCGATGCCGGCGTGGTCCGTCCCGGGAACCCAGAGGACCTCGAAACCTTTCAATCTCTTGTAGCGGCACAGGATATCCTGGAGGGTGTTGTTGAGCGCATGGCCCATGTGGAGTTGCCCCGTGACGTTAGGCGGCGGGATGACGATGCTGAACGGGGGTTTGGCCGCCCCCGGGTCGGCCCGGAAACATCGGCTTTCCACCCAATGGGTCACCCAACGTTTTTCCACATCCTGGAATTCATAGGCCTTCGGCAACGCGTCGCGATTCATCAAGAACATCCCTCCACCCTCATGCCCACATCCATGGGCTTCAGCCCAAGCTTTTGGAAAGCCGCTCGATTTCTTCCTGCAACACCCGACGGACAATGCCCGGCAACTGTTCTTGGACCGCCTTCTGCACCATGGCCTGGACCCTCGTTTGGAGCCGCTTTTCCAAAGCCTCCACAATAGGTTGAAACATGGCCGGCCGTTCTTCCATGGTTTTCTCCTCGGCACGTTCAGTTGATGTCATGGCACGGACCTCCTCCGGCTCCGGACCGAACACCGCTGCGGCCGCTACGGGGCCGAGCACCGCCGTTCCCGAATCGATGGGAGCTTCTTTTGAAATAGGCCGGTCTGTTTCCGAAAGGGCCCGATCTGTCTCAGGCGCTTCCCGAACGGTTTCCCAAGGCTCAGGGGCAAACCGTTCGGACTCGAGAGTCGGCCGTTGCTCCATCGACGGGACGGGCTCCGCCAAAGCCGGCTCGACTTCGTCCAAAAGCTCTTCCTTTTGCGCTTCCACCGTTTTGCCCGCGATGCCCGCATCGGCCGTCTTCAGGAGTTCCTGCAATTCCTTGTCGCCGTCCCAAACCTGGGTTTCCACGGGTTGCGGCTCACCGAGATCCTCCCAACCCGCATCTTCCCGGGGCTCTGGGGCTTCCGAGGCCTCCTGATCCAGGATTTCGGCACGGGCCGCCTCCAGCTCCTGGGCCTCACCCAGCTCAGGCAGCGGCAGCTCCTCTTCCGATTCGTCCAGGTCTTCTTCCGGCCGAACTTCTTCTTCCAGCGCCTCGTCTTCTTCCAAGGCCGTTTCTTCCAGCGGTTTCCGCGGCAGCTCCCGCCCCTTCCCTCGAGGAGCCAACTCCACGGTCACCTCCTCATCGAAAAGGGATTCCTCCGCCTCAGGCTCATCCAGGGAAGGCTCCACCCCCTCCAGATCTCCCAGATCCCCCAGGTCGTCTTCAAGGTCGGGGAGGTCCCTGAGCCCGTCCTCGCCGTCGTCCACCACTTCGTCCAGTTCCAAGACCTCTTCGTCGTCTCCCTCACCGGGCGATCGGACCAGGTCCTCCATGTCCGCAAACAAGTCGCGAACTTCCTCGTCCCCTGGCGTAGGATCACCGGGTGCGCGCGCTGGTTTCTTGCGATCCTTCATGGCCTCTCCTTGTCATGCCCGAGCGCCGCGCCATGCGCGGCGGGAAAAAGACTTCGCGGGCCCTGCGAAAGCGGTTCGGCGAAGAGCACGAAAGCGTTAGCACGCTGTAAAATTCAGTGTCAAGCCATTCCAAGGTCTTACCGTCAAAGACGCATCCACGGTCGAGGGAAAAAAATCTTCTTGTAAAGGTCCAGAGCATACCGATCGGTCATGCCCGCGACATAATCGCACACCTGCTGGGCGCGGGAAAGGCGTGGATCCCGCGGGCCCACTTCGCGTCGGAAGAGGTCCTTGTCTTTAAGGAGGACCGCATAGAGGTCTTCGATGATCTTTCGAGCCCTTTCAAATTCCTGGCGGATGGCCTCAAGTTCGTAGACCCTTTCAAAAAGAAAGGCCCGAAGATCCTCCACGAGGCGCAGCATAGGCTCGCTGAGGCGGATTTCCTCCAGGCCGCCTTCCGCGCTCGCCGTGACGACGTCCTCCACCAAGTTGTGAATCCGCCGGGCGTGAGTCTCGCCCAAACGTTCCCGAATGGGCGCGGGTAGATCCTCAGGCGAAAGCAGATGAGCCCGTATGGCATCATCCAGGTCGTGGTTGAGGTAGGCGACGATGTCGGCCACCCGAACCACCTGTCCTTCCAACGTCACGGGCCCCTTGCCGGGCTCCGTCAGGATGGGATGAGTCTTGCCCTTGGAGTGCTTGAGGATGCCGTCCCGGACTTCGAAAGTGAGGTTGAGTCCGCGGCCTCCCTTTTCCAAAGAATCCACCACGCGCAGGCTCTGCTCATGATGCCGAAAACCGCCGGGATGGATTTGGTTCAAAACCCTTTCCCCGCCGTGGCCGAAGGGTGTATGGCCCAGATCGTGGCCCAGAGCGATGGCTTCGATGAGGTCTTCGTTCAGCGCAAGGGCCCGCCCGATGGTGCGGGCGATCTGAGACACTTCCAGGGTGTGGGTGAGCCGCGTGCGGTAATGGTCTCCCGTGGGCGACAGGAACACCTGGGTCTTGTGCTTGAGGCGCCGAAAGGCCTTGGAATGGACGATGCGGTCCCGATCCCGTTGATAGGCCGTGCGCAAGGGGCATTCGGGGTCGCCGGGATGAAGGCGTCCTCGGGTCGCGACGCTTTTTTGCGCCTGGGGCGCCAGGATTTCACATTCCCGGTCTTCCAGCCACTGGCGCACAGTGGCGAAAGCAGAGCGCCTCTTATATTCTTTTTTCTGCATGGATCCGCAACTGTAGGGGCACCCCTTGTGGGTGCCCAATGTCAGAACGCCTCTTATATTCTTTTTTCTGCATGGATCCGCAACTGTAGGGGCACCCCTTGTGGGTGCCCGACGTCAGAGCCTGTCTTCTGTTCCTTTTTCTGCATTGACCCCCTTGAAGGCTTCCGGTAAGGAGCCGAGTGTCGGCATTGGGTCCGCGTTGGGGTTCGCTCCGTTCACCCCGACCGACGGTGAAGCCTCCGGTGAAGGCTCAGCTCGGGCTTTCCGTGGAAGTGACGAAGAAGCCCACGCACACGGCGCAAAGGCCGTGATTTCCCAAAGGCTTGGAAACGTCCATCCGAGGAGAATCGCAAGGAGCCCATGGGTTGGATTTTTTACCGATATCTTTTGATGGAACAGCTGACGCCGGCATCGCTCTGCTTCTTGGGGCTGCTCATGATCCTCGTCACGGGCCGCCTCATGCAGTTCCTCCAGTATCTGACCGCCGCCTCGGTGTCTCCGGCCGTGGTCGTCACCGTCATGGGGCTGGCCCTGCCGAAGCTCGTCTTGTACGCCCTGCCCATGGCGAGCCTCATCGGGACGCTGCTCGCCTTTGTCCGCCTCAACGCCGACAACGAACTCACCGCCATGCGCAGCGCCGGGGTGAGCTTCCGACAATTGGCCCCGGCCGTGGTCACGCTGGCCTTGGCCTTCACCGCCTTGTCCTTTTACACGTCCGTCCGGGTCCTGCCAACAGCAAACCGGCAGTTGAAGACGACGCTCAAGTCGCTGAGCCGCGCCGTCATCCCGGCGCTGCTTCGCGAGGGGCGCTTTATCGACACGGTACCCCACATGGTCTTCTTTTTCGATCATGTGGACGTGCAGGATCAGACCATCCGCGGGGTGCTCATCCACGATGCCCGAAACCCTCAGGCACGCGTCACCGTCATGGCACGGCGCGCCGTGCTGAAAGAACGCAGCGACGGCAAGGAAGTGATCATTCACGTCCAGGACGGGATGCTTTCGCGCATGGGATCGGACCTCAAATCGACCCAAACCGTCACCTTTCAAAGCTACGATTTGGTGCTGTCCCTTGACGCCCTTTTCGGGGCGGATTCGGAAACGGGCTGGAAAAAGGGGGAAATGACCATGGACGAACTGCGCCGTGCCCTGCTCGAGACCCGAGACCGGCGCTACGCCCTGGAATGGCACAAGCGGCTCGCTTTGCCCTTCGCCTGCTTCGTCCTCGGCCTGGCGGCCGCCCCCTTCGGCATCCTCTTCCCCCAAGGGCGGCGCATGAGCGGCATCACGGTGGGCATCGCCCTTTTCCTCGCTTACTATATCCTGCTTTCCGCCGGGAACGCTCTTGCTGAACAGCGCATGGTGCCGCCCGCGGCGGGCATCTGGTTCCCCAACGCCCTCACCGGATCCCTGGCACTGGTTCTCTGGGTCACGGCACAACGACGATGAAGATCATCACCCGATACGTCCTTCGGCATTTCGCCGCCGTTTTCGGCATCGCCCTGTTCGGCTTCGGCGGCATCTATCTCGTCGTGGATTTCTTCGAGAAGCTGGACGACATCATCGAAAAAAAGGCGGCCGCTTGGGACGCCGTCCTTTACTTCGCATATAAAATCCCGGCCATCCTGGTCCAAGGAATCCCCATGGCCGTACTCCTGGCTTCGCTCATCGGCCTTGGGCTCTTGCAACGGAACCGGGAAATCATCGCCCTGCGCGCCGCGGGTCTTCGGGCCTGGGTTTACGCCGGCCCCATGGTGGCGGCTTCTGTGGTTCTCGCCCTGGGAACCTTTCTTGCGGGGGAAACCCTTGGCCGTACCCTGAACCATAAGGCGGAAACCCTTTGGCGCGAAAAAATCGCGAAGAAACAAACCCCACTGGGCCTTGTTCAGGAAAACGTGTGGACCCGAGGCGAGGACTTTTTTTTGCAGGCAAGGAGCTACGACGCTCGAGCCCGAATTTTTCTAGGGGTTTCCCTCTATCAGTTGGATGAAAATTTCCGTTTGCGCCGTCGCCTGGACGCTCAGCGCTTAGTGTGGGCCGGATCAAAATGGCGGGCGGAAAAGGGAAGCGTCTTGGAATGGGAAGAAGGTGCGGCGCGGCACCGCAACTTCGAAGCGATGGAGGTGCCTCTTTCTTTGGAACCGGAAGATCTCGCCGCCGCGGCGACCCTTCCGGAAGATCTCCGCTGGGATCAACTCTACGCCTACGCCCAAAAACTTGCGGCGGAAGGCTACAACACCCTGCCCTATCGGGTGGAACTCCACAGTCGGCTCGCCACGGCCTGCGCCGCCGTCATCCTCGGGGTCATCGGCGTGAGCTTGAGCCTCCATCTCGGCCACCGGGGCGGCATCGCCCTGGGCATCACCATGGGCTTGGGCCTCACGTTTCTTTACCTGGTCCTGTTCCACACAGGCGCCTCTTTCGCCCGCTCCGAAATGCTTCCCCCCGCTCTGGGGGTTTGGGCACCCAACGCCCTTTTCGCCGCCGTCAGCGCCGCCCTGTGGTTTCGCGCTCCCCAGTGATGAGGCTCAGGGATCAGCCGGGCAGATGGGTTTCCAGGGCCATGGCGATCTTTTTCTTAAGCTCCGTCAAGTCGAAGCTTTTCACGACGTAGTAATCCGCCGCGATGGATTTGGAATCTTCCTTGAACGTGTCGTAAGCGGTGGAAAGGATGACCGGAAGATCGTAGAACCGGCTGCGGATGTCCTGCAGGAGGTCCAATCCGTCGTAGTCCACCATCTTGATGTCCAGAATGACCAGATCCGGCTTTTCCTGCTCGATGCGCTCCAGCAGTTTGTAGCCGCTGTCCGCCGTAATGACTTCGTATCCCGCGTCTCGGAGTTCTTCCGAATAGAGCAGCCGGATGTGTTCTTCATCGTCCACGACCAAAATCTTCGCCATAGGTTCCCTCCTGCCGCGAGCGGAGGCCCCGTCGGGTAGGGGCCGCCTCCTTTCATGAAGGCCATCGATCCACGAGATAGGGTTTGTATTCTTCGAAGATGGCGCAGGTTTCTTCTACGTGATCTTCCGCCTGCTGAACGGACATGCGTTCCGTGCGTTTGACGAAGGAGACCACCTTGCCCATGTAGAGCGGCATCAGGGAATCCAGCAATCTGAGGCGCTCTTCGGGTGCCGAACGGCGGTAGGCGCACGCTGCGTCAAACAGGACCGCCGCCCAGGTCTGGCTGGGAAAGGTGAATTGCTCATAGGGCATGCGCCGGATTTCGTCCAGTTTGTTCATGGCCGCCGGATCGAGCACCCCGCGCCACAGGGCTTCGTTTTCCTGAAAACCTTCCACGAAGCGCTGGTGCAGTCGCACGGCGTTGATTTCCACCAACGGCGGGTTGTCCATTTCCCGGCCGTCCAGATTGAAGAGCGCCGTCGGTTTGCTCCACTTGACCCGCTTCCAGAAATCCGCGTAGGCCGCCATCTGATCGAACATGGCCGCCAAGACGTTTCGGAAGCGCGCGGCCAAATGGGCGAAGGGATCCTTGGCCCGGTGTCTTTTGGGGGACCCGATGAGGGTCTGCCAGACGGGAGCCCGGCTCGTGAGGGCCACGGTGCCCATCCACACATCGATCCCCGTGCCCTCCACGGCTTCGGACCAGGCCGGCGCTCCCAGAAACGTGGACGCCATGTCCGCCCGAAAGGCGCAGTCCCCCGCATCGGGCTGGCGCACGCGCCGCCCGTAGAGGCATCGCAGCATGGGGTAGACGAGAGTGGAAGTGAGTGTGCTTTCGTATTTGTGCCGCACGTAAAGCGGCGTCACATAGGCCGCCCCGCGAAAGATGGGTTCGATGAACAGCCGGACCCACACGGGCGTCACGTTGGTGATGTCCGCCTCCAGGACGAGAACGGCCTGGGCGTCCAGGGCCGTGATCTTTTCCATGAGCATGAGCAGATTGGCCCCTTTGCCGCGCCGAGTGGGTTCGGTCGAAAGATACAAGCGGGGCACGTCAACGGGCGCTTGGAAGAACGCCTCCCGCGTGCCGTCCACGGAATGGTTGTCGCAGTTGATGATGACCGAAGATCGGTCCGGGTAGTGTTCCCGAAGCCCCCGCCCCACGATCTCCACGGCACGTCCGATGGTGGACGCCTCGTTGAAGGTGGGGATGGCGACCACAATGTCCGCCTGCTGCACATTCTGAGGATTCTCTTCCACGGCAATCATCCCGCACTCCGATGCATCGGACTGTTCCCTTTCCTCCGTCCCGCCGGCTTTTCCGCCTTACGGCGCTTCGGCGCCTTCCGGGTCCCGGTCCTTGAGATACCGGAAAAGCTCCGCGTCTGTGCCCAGAACGAAAAGGCCCCGAGGGTTGTCGAACCTTTTATAGAAATCGAGCGTTTGGTAGAATTGGTAAAATTCCGGATTGCGGCCGAAGGCTTCCGCATAGATCCGGGTGGCCTGGGCGTCCGCTTTGCCGCGGATTTCCTCCGCCGTGCGGTACGCTTCCGACTGGATCCTCGCCAGGTCCCGTTCCATCTGACCGAGAATGGCGGCCCGTTCCCCCTCGCCTTCGGAACGGTACTGGGCGGCGATGCGTTTGCGCTCGGAAATCATGCGTTCGAACACGCGCTGCTGGACCGTCTGCACGTAGTTGATGCGTTTGATGCGGATATCTAAAAGCTCGATCCCGAATTCGGGAAGCAGCCGCGCCGCGTCGGCCACCATGTCCCGCGTGATTTTTTCCCGACCTTTGCTGAGGGCCGCCGAGGCTTCCGGGTCGCCTTCCCCTTCATCGCCCGCCATGATCTGATAATCCCCCAACCCGGCATCCAGAAGGATCTCTCGGGCATGCTCCCAGCCTTCGCTGCGAACCAATTCCACCAGGTTGTTATTGGACACATGGTCTCGCACCACCGAATCGATGATGCCGTCCAAGCGGCTCATGGCCGTGCTCACAGACCCCACGCGCTGCAAAAACAGCAACGGGTCCTTGATCCGCCACCGGGCGGTGGTATCCACCCAGATGTATTTCTTGTCCCGGGTGGGGATCTGGTTGGGGCTGCCGTCCCATTTCAGGACACGCTTTTCGAAAAAGTTGGCTTTCTGGATGACGGGAATCTTGAAATGGAGCCCGGCGGTCGTGATGGGTTTGCCCACGGGCCGGCCCAGCTGGGTGATGACCACCTGTTCCGTTTCGGAAACCACGAAAAGGGAACCGGCCGCCAAGATCGCGAGCACAAAAAGGCCGATGAGGGCTGTGCGAAGATTTTGCGCCATGGCGGCTACTCCTTCTTTTCCGGACCCGGGGTTGCTTCGGCCCACTGGCGGACCACCTGGTTCAGATCCAAAAGGGGCAAAACCCCCGCCGAACCCGAATCCAGCACCAAGACGTTGCCCGCCTTGCCCAGGAAGGTCGTCAGAGCTTCCAAATACATGCGCCGCCGGGTCACTTCGGGAGCCTTCTCATACTCGTCGATGATGTTTCGGAACCGGGCCGCCTCCCCCTCGGCGCGGTTGATCCGTTCCGTGGCGTAACCTTCCGCCTGAGTGATGGTCTGCCGAGCTTGGCCTCGCGCCTTGGGGATGCGTTCGTTATAGACCTGCTGGGCTTCGTTGATCATGCGCTCCTTTTCCTGACGCGCTTCGTTCACTTCGTTGAAGGCGGCCTTGACGGGGTCGGGCGGGTTGGCGTTCTGGAGCTTCACGGTGACGATCTGCAAGCCCGTGTGATACGTGTCCATGATCTCCTGGATTTCCTTTCGGGCCATTTCCGCCACGGACCCGCGCCCCACGGTCAAGACCTCGTCGGCATAACGGTTTCCGACGATACGGCGCATGACCGATTCGGAAATGTCATCCAGGGTACTTTCCACATCGTGAAGGCGAAACAGGTACTCCATGGGGTCCTGGATCTTGTACTGGACGGTCCACTGGAGGTCGAGGACGTTGAGATCGCCGCTGAGCATGCGGGCTTCCTCTTCGAAACCCTTTTCCGCAAACCGGCTGCGCACGCCGGGGGTGACGGTCCGATAGCCGTATTCGCGCTGGAGCACCCGGCCGGTCAGGACCTTGGTCACGGTTTCCACCCCGAAAGGAATCTTGAAATGGAGCCCCGGGCCCTCGGTGCGAACGAACCGACCGAAGCGCTGCACCACGGCCGTCTCCTGAGGTTCCACCGTGTAGTAAGCGTTGGCGGCCACGATGAGGAGCACCACCACGGCGGCAACGACCCAGAAGGCGCCGCCCTTGAAGGCCGGAAACTGGAACCTTTGCCTCAAACGGCTGATGACGTCCTCAAGGTCCGGCGGAACCCCCGGACCCTGTCCCCGACGCGGGGGCCTTTCCCAATCCATCGAAACCTCCTCGAAACGCCCTCGACGGCCGCCGTGTGGGGCCGTAGGGCATTTTCACCTGCGGCGACCTTTGCCCGGAAAAGCCGGCGGTGCCGTTTCATTGCCCTTTAGATCGAAGCGCTTCCAAAATGTAGGCGGAAAAGACGAGTAAAAGCGCCAAGACGAGGATTTTTCCACCCGGCGCCTCCGGAAAGAAAAACCGCCCGAGAAAGACGGCGAAAAAAACACCGAGGACTGCTCGAACGGCCAGAACCTTCCAGCGCACACCCTCCCCTTTCCCACCCGGTCGTTGAAAAGCCCCAGCTCGCGCGGCACGGCTTTTCGACTTCATGAACCCGGCCCCTGCCGCGACTTCCCCGGCCGACGGCAGCCGCACGACCGCCAAATCCTATCGGCGCCCCCCCGCAATGTCAAGCCAAGGTGCCTTGCGCGACGCCTTTCTTTGGGTGTATAGGGTACGGGGTTCAGTTTGGCTTTGGGGGAAAAGGTTTCTCTCCCATTAGGGAGGAGGGGGCTGCGGCGAAGGGTGAACGAGGTGGATGAACGGGTGGATTCATGAAACTCCTCATGTTTTATGCAACTGAATTTTGGTACCGCACGTTCCAAAAAACCCTTCCCGAGGCACCCGATCACGACGAAGAGAACGAGTGCCGAAACGCCGTGGTGATCTTTTTCCATGCAGAAGCCCACGACGAAGACCGCCAAGGCAAAGTCGTGGAAAAATGGGTGAAAAACGCCAAGTGGCTCGCCCGAAAATTCGACACGACCACCGTCGTCCTTCATTCCTTCAACCATTTGGCGGAAACCAAGGCCTCGCCGGAGACGGCCCGGGCCATGACCGAAGAGGTGCGCCGCCGCTTGGAACGCACCGGTTTTACCGTACGGGAAACCCCCTTCGGGTACCTCAACGAATGGAAAATCCACGTGGCGGGCGATTCCCTCGCCAAGGTGTTCAAGGATCTCTAGCGTCCAAAGGAGCCCTTCCATGGAACGCGTGCTCATCGCCATGGACGACCGGCCGGGGTCCCTCAAAGCCGTCCAGTACCTCACCCGGATGCTCAAAGGGGCCGACCATGTGGACTTCATCCTGTTTCACGTCCTTCCGCCCGCCTCGCCCAATCTCCTTCCCAAAGACGTCATCCGATGGATCGAAGCGATTCACGAGACGCACCCGCATGTGAGCGGCTATTTTTGGAATCCGGAAGACGAAGACAAAATGCGGCGCACCTTCGCCATCGCCCGCGACATCCTTAAGGAAGGTGGGGTTTCTGAATCCCGGATCCACGAGGATTTCGGCGTGGAAGGGCAGGAAATCGCCCACATCATCGTGGAAAGGGCCAAGGCCCTTCGCTGTTCCACCGTGGTTCTGGGACGGCGGGGGCTCAGCCGCGTCAAAGAATTCTTTCTGGGCAGTGTGTCCAAATCCGTGGCCGGGATGGCGCGCGGCGTCACCGTCTGGATCGTGGACGCCTGATCCCGTCGACATCCCCCCGGCAGCATGCCGAACAGGAGAGAGAACCCATGAGCGAAAACCTGTACAAGACCATCGCCTTTTGCACGGATTTCAGCGACAACGCCGACGAAGCCTTCATCGCCGCAAAAGATCTGGCCTGGCGCTACGGGGCGACATTGCACATCGTCCATGTGCTCGTCACCTTCAGCACGGCCCCCATCCGGGAAATCTACGTGCCGCTGGAAATGGACGTCCATTTCGTGGAACGGGCCACCGAAGGGGCCAAGGCGGCCATCGAGGAACGCTACGTCAGCCAACTGAGGGAAAAGCAGCCCTATGAGATTCACATTCTCTCCGGCTACCCGGCCACGGAAATCGTGCGGTTCGCCCAAGATCGCGCCGTAGACCTTCTTGTCATGGGATCCCAGGGCCTTACGGGCATCGCCCATGTCCTTTTCGGGAGCACCGCCGACCGCGTCGTGCGCAAAGCCTCCTGTTCCGTCCTTACCGTGCGTTTGAAGAAAAAGGATTGATCGTTCATGGCCGAATCCGCCTTGCTGGATCCCGCATTTCCCGTACTCGTCACGGGGGCCGCCGGCTTTATCGGCTTCCACCTGGCCCGGCGGCTTCTCGCCGAGGGCTTTCCCGTGGTGGGCCTCGACAACGTCAACGACTACTACGATGTGCGCATCAAATGGGATCGGCTGAAAATGCTGGAAGCCTACGCCGGCTTCACCTTTCACCGTCTCGATCTTTCGGACCGGGCGGCCATGGAAGCCGTTTTCGACCGGTATCCCTTCCGCGTGGTCGTGCATCTCGCGGCCCAGGCCGGCGTCCGCTACTCCCTCGTGAACCCTTATGCCTATGTGGACAGCAACCTCATGGGGTTCATGAACATCTTGGAAGGGTGCCGCCACCACGGGGTAGGACATCTCGTGTTCGCTTCTTCGAGCTCCGTCTACGGGGCCAACACGCGCATGCCCTTTTCCGTGCATCACAATGTGGACCATCCCGTCTCACTCTACGCCGCCACAAAAAAAGCCAACGAGCTCATGGCCCACACCTACGCCCACCTCTACGGCCTTCCCTGCACAGGACTTCGGTTCTTTACGGTCTACGGCCCGTGGGGCCGGCCCGATATGGCTCTTTTTCTTTTCACGAGGGCGATCCTTTCCGGTGAACCCATCAAAGTGTTCAACTACGGCAAGATGCGCCGCGATTTTACCTATATCGACGACATTATCGAAGGGGTGGTGCGGGTAATGCAAAAAGCCCCGGCACCCGACCCCCAATGGTCCGGGGACGCCCCCGATCCCGGAACGAGCGCCGCGCCCTACCGCATCTACAACATCGGCAACAACCATCCGGTGGAACTCATGGAATTCATCCGCGCTCTGGAAGAATGCCTGGGAACGGAAGCCCGCAAGGAGTATCTTCCCATGCAGCCCGGGGACGTCCCTGCCACCGCGGCCGACATCGACGATCTCGCCCGGGATTTCGGCTTTCGACCTGCCACCTCCATCCAAGACGGCATCCGGGAATTTGTCGCCTGGTACCGTGCCTATTACGGCGACGGCTCCCCCGATCGGCCGTAGAGCCGCTCCCAGAAAGAGCCTGCATTTTCGGTAAATGTTTTTCCGGCAGTGCAGGCTCCTCGGCCTTTGGGCCGCCTTGGCAAAAATCATTAAAAACCATTTAAGTCCGCTCGCCCTCCGACCGATTGCTTCACTGAGGGCCGAAAGGCCCCGCGTTTCCGAAAGGGCAAACCCGCCGCAAGGCGGGGACGCAAAGCCACGGGTCCCGAGAAAAAACGGGACGGCCGGGCTGCCGAAGAAACGGGAACACCTCCTGACCGGCGTCGAGGATGTCCCTTCCCGTTTCCTGCCCGAAAACCCCAATTCTTTGTCGGAGGTGTCCTATGTCTTTCCCAAAACGACCCGCTGCGACCTTTTCCGCTTTTCGGGCCTGCGTTGCAAGTGCCGGCCCTGTCCTTTCCTTGTGGAGTCTTGCGTTCCTCGGTGCCGTGCTTTTTTCTTTGCTCCTCGGTGCCACGGCCTGGGCCCAAAAGCCCCCGTGGGCCCAAGGCCGCATTCTCGTCCAGGCTCGGGTCGGGGTCAGTGACGCGGAACTGGATGATGTGCTCTTCGAACACGGCGGCCGTCGTCTCGGGGCGCTCCATCAAATCCGTGTCCACGTAGTTTCCGTCCCGCCCCGGGCGGAAGAGGCTGTGGCCCGCGCCCTTTCAAAACACCCGAAAATCGCTTTCGCCGAACCCGACGCCCTGATCCCCCCGGACGACACAATCCCCAACGACCCCAAATATGCGAGCCAATGGCACCTTCCCCTCATGAAAGCCCCCGCGGCTTGGGATTACACGCTTGGTGACGGGGTCGTCGCGGCGGTTCTCGATACCGGTGTGGACGGCACCCACCCGGATTTTGTGGGAAAACTCGTCCCCGGCTGGAACATGTACGACAACAACGCGGACACCTCGGATGTCTACGGCCACGGGACCAACGTGGCCGGGGTGATCGGCGCCGCCGCCAATAACGCCGTGGGTGTGGCGAGCCTCGCGTGGAACACCAAAATCATGCCCGTGCGCATCAGCCAGCCCGACGGCTACGCCTATTACAGCACCATCGCCAGCGGTCTCACCTGGGCGGCGGATCACGGCGCCCGTGTGGCCAACATCAGCTACATGGTCACGGGAAGTTCCACCGTGACCAGCGCCGCCAATTACTTTCGTCAAAAAGGCGGGCTTGTGTTCGCCTCGGCGGGAAACACCGGGGCCTTTGAAAGCACGCCGGAAAACCCGGCCATCATCAGTGTTTCGGCGACCACAAGCACAGACACCAAGGCGAGCTGGTCCAGTTACGGCAACTTCGTGGATGTGGCCGCCCCCGGTTCGGGCATCCTGACGACGGCGCGAGGCGGCGATTATGCCAGCGTCTCAGGGACGTCCTTTTCAAGCCCTGCGGCGGCGGCCGTCGGAGCCCTCCTCTTTTCCCTGAACCCCAGCCTCTCGCCCGACCAAGTGGAAAGACTCCTTGAAGAAACCGCGGTGGACTTGGGAACGGCCGGCTGGGACACCTTTTACGGCCACGGCCGTGTGGACGCCCAGGCAGCCGTGCTCGCCGCCCTGGAAACCAAACCCGTGGACATTGAAGCGCCCGTCGTCACCGTCACGTCGCCGGCCGCGGGAACCAAGGTTTCCGGAACCCTTGCCGTCGATGTTTCCGCATCGGATAACGTCGGCGTCCTTCGCGTCGCGCTCTATGCCAACGGGAGTCTTGTCGCCGAAACCTCGGAAGCCCCGTACCGGTTCAGTCTCGATACCACCGCCTTTGCCGACGGGTCCCTGACGCTCACGGCCAAGGCGTGGGATAAGGCCGGAAACGAAGGGGTTTCCAAAGCCGTAGCGGTCACCGTGGACAATATCCCCGATCCCGTGGACAGCCAGCCGCCCGTCGTGACCATCACGAGTCCCGCCGACGGCTCTGTGGTGTCAAAGAAAGTGACCATTTCCATCCAAGCTACGGACAACGTGAAGGTCACCGGCATCCAGTGCTTTATCGACGGCGTCATCAAAGCCTCCACCACAGCGTCGACCCTGAGTTTCTCTTGGAACACGAGCAATTACGCCTCAGGGCCTCATACCATCAAGGCCGTCGCCGTCGATGCCGCCGGGAATGAAGGAACCAAGTCCGTGACGGTCATCAAATAGTTTCCGGAAGAAATCAACGGGAAGAGATAGGCAAAAAGGGGGGTGGAAGCCCCCTTTTTTGTGAACGCCTATTCAAAGCGCACCTCGGGCGGTTTCGGCATAGCGCCCTTTCCCCTCCATAAATCCGACGCGGCCGGGAAAGGTCATTCCCCGTTGGATCCCGCGATCCTTCGCTTTTTTCTATGGCCCATTGTTTTTGCATTCTCCCAGGCCGATCCTTCGAAGCCCGTCTCGGAACATTCCAAGTGTGAAGATTCGAGAAACGACCGGTGTAGCCGATTCTATTCGCTTAAGGAAAATCGGGCCATGTCATTGACGGCGGTCGGTCGTCTTGTTTTTTGCCGCTCCAACAGCCTGCAGAGGAAAGACCAACGGGAATCCTCCGAGTCCATTCCAGGTGTGCAAGGTTCTTCTTATGTGTGCAAAGGACTTCCGCTTTTGTGCGCAAAGGGCTGCACCCGGGAGGGCAAAAAACCCTTTAGCCCGCCTCGCCTTCATTTTTCAACATATTAATATCTTTAGATAAAAGTTTCCACAACATTTTCAACAACTATCTGGTACATATTTTGCCTTGTTCCGTAATGAAAGTAGGACGATAGGCCGCAGGAAAAACCGGCGGCGAGATTGACGCGAACGAACGAAGGGACGCAAAGGAGTCGCTATGAGAAAAATCACGTTGTTGCTGATGATCCTCGCTGTCGCCCTGCCTGCCTCGGTCTTGGCCGTCCCCATTCTCCAGGTGGGGGTGCCGGATGGGTCAGGCGGGTATGTGGACTATACCACTATAGGTTCTGATGAAGACACGGCTTTCACAACGGGTGACACTCTTTACGTGGCAGGGGTGAGGGCTCAGAACCAAAATCAAAATTCATCCCTTCAGCTCGGGGGGCAATACTCAGACGGGAAGAAGTGGAGTGATTTCGGCTTCCCATCTGTCTTTGATGGTCACAACGCCATATTGTTGGTTTCAGTTCCCGAATCATCTAACGATCTTTTAACTTATTACACCGATCTGAAGATTGCTGTGGACGGCTCCCCTCCCATCTCAGCATTTTATTTTTCCGATACGCCCAGTTATTTCCCTAATGAACATTACCCGGTTAAAGCTAACATTGCTGATTTTCTTTATTTTGATATAGGTAATTTTTCCGATAATGAAAGCGTCCCTGATTTCAAGACTGAATTGGGTTCGGCAAAAGGTGAAATAAAGGTTATCACGTTTCAATTGGGAACTCTTCAACTCGATTGGATCCATTTCGACGTCATGGCGTTGGAGACGAATAACCAAGGTCAAACTCAAATTCGTACAACTTTGGAAAACAATCCCGGGTCTCACGATGTGACGTGGACAAATGGAGGCGGCCCGCCTCAGGCCATCCCGGAGCCCGCAACGATGCTGCTCCTGGGCTCAGGGCTTGTGGCCAGCGGGATTCTTTCACGAAAGAGGAACGCAAGACGCCGCAAAGGCTTTTAGGTTTTGACGAGCGCCCTCAAGGAGAGGATTTTTCTAGAATTAGACCAGAGCGAGAGCTTCCGCACGGAAGTTCTCGCTCTTTTTTCGAGAACCTCTTTTTTGTTTTTGATCCCCCCTGGTCCGCGGCCTGAGAGGAAAATGAACTTTCATATTAGCACGCGCGGCCATGCCTTTGTGGATGGTTTGGGCTTACGCCCTCCGCCTATGCTTTGGAGCCTTTTGTTCCTTTTTGCTGAGAAGGACCGCCCCTTGAGGCTCTGACAGAACCGCCCGAACCCCGTCCGTTGGGGTTCGCTGCGCTCACCCCAACCTACGGGGCTGCCCCACAGGGGCTAATCACCCCACCCCACGAAACCCGTAGGGGCGGGCCTTGTGCCCGCCCGCAATTGTTGCACCGTCCGTGAACCTTCGCGTTGGGGTTCGCTGCGCTCACCCCAACTCCTTTTTGCCCCGCGTCACGGCATCCCGTGCCCAACCTCACCGAAATTTACACACGCACCCCCTTCCGACTCCCACGCTGCCGGCACTTCCGTTCTCCGCCGTCTTCCACCGACCTTTCGACGAGCAGGAGACCTTTCTTCTTGCCAAGATCAGTATCCATGAATTTGTCCGCACCAGCACCGAACGTATCCTCACATTCGACCGGCGCGATCATCACCACTTAAGGGCTGGTGCCGTATAAGCATTTTTCCTGTGCCTTTGTCTTCTCTTTCGCGCGCCCCTATGATCACAATACGAGTCTGGCGTTGAAAAATGCGGGACCATTGGTATAATGCGCAACAGAACCGTTTCGTGCGCGTGGCTTGTCTGAAAAGCAGAATGATTTGATGGAGGTGTGCGATGTTTGGCCCGAAGTTTGTCGCTGCATCTTTTTTCAATTTTCGATCCCGCGTCAAAGGTGCGGGCCACCCTTTTTCTCAAAGGATCCTAAACCTCCTCGGAGCCTTCCTCCTCAGCTTTGTGGCCATA
>CALGPN010000046.1 GCA_937960435.1 uncultured Desulfosoma sp. | reverse complement strand
ACCTACAGGGCTACCCGGTCGGGATATCCCATCCCCCGTAGGGGCGGGCCTTGTGCCCGCCCGGGATTTGTTGGGGCGGGCCTTGTGCCCGCCCGAAAATTTTCCCGGGGCCGGCCGAGGGCGTTGGGGGGTGGGGCTGCACTGCTGGGTGTGTTTGTGTTGGGGTTCGCTGCGCTCACCCCAACCTACGGCGGGTGCTACGGCGGAACCGTCTATCGGTTCATAACGATGCCTCGGGCCTCTCCCAACCGAAACCGCCCATGCCGGATCTTAACTTCGGCCGGGCCTGGACCTCGGAGTCCCGGCACGGGGCCGTGCCTCTGCTGCCGGCTACCGGTGCCGCCAGACGGGAGAACGCTTTTCCACGAAGGCCCGCATGCCTTCCTGGGCATCGTCGGCAAGGCAGTTGATGGCAATGGCTTCCTTGGCGAAGCTGTAGGCCGCCGCCTCATCCAAATCCACCTGCCGGTAAAAGGCGTCCTTGCCGAAGGCCAGCGTATATCGGCTGTACCCGGCGATGGTCCGCGCCAGCTCCAGGGTCGCCTCCGTCAGGTTCTCCCTGGGAACCACCTTGTTGACCAGTCCCCATTCCAACGCCTCCCGAGCGGACACAAACCGACCCGTCAAGAGCATCTCCAGGGCGCGACGCCGCCCGATGAGGCGAACCAGAGGCACCATGGGCGTGGTACAAAACAACCCGATCTTGACGCCCGGCGTGGCGAACTGGGCTTCCGTCTCCGCCACGGCCAAATCGCACGCCGCCACAAGCTGGCACCCCGCCGCCGTGGCGATCCCGTGGACCTGGGCGATCACCGGCTGCGGCAGGCTGTGGATCTGCAGCATCATGCGCGAGCACGTGGAAAACAATTCCCGATAGAGGCCAATGTCGGCCCCTTCGGCCGTCATGTCCTTGAGGTTGTGGCCGGCGCAGAAGGCGGGGCCTTCCCCGCGCAGAATGACGACCCGAAGGTCCGGATCCCGACCGATAGCGTCCAAATGATCCATCACACTGCGGATGACCTCCAGGGACAAGGCGTTTCGGGTTTCGGGGCTGTTGAGGACCAAATGAGCGATGGGGCCGGCTTTTTCCACAAAAACGGACGGCATGATCGATTCCTCCTCTGTTTCCGATGGTGCCTGAATCCGGGGGGAAAGGATTGACACCGCCCCCGGGTTGCCTCATAAGGGAAAACGTTTCGAACGGGGGGCCTTTCACCACAAGCCGGAATCACGTCGTTCCCAGACAGACGACGGCCAAGGAAATTCACCCTATGGACTTTATCGACCTCAAAAGCCAACAGCGTCGAATCCGCGGGCTTCTCGAGGAGCGCATCCGCGCGGTCTTGGATCACGGCCAATATATCCTCGGGCCTGAAGTGGCGGAACTGGAACAAACGCTGGCCCGATACGTGGGCACCCGGGATGCCGTCGGGTGCGCCTCCGGCACCGACGCCCTCTTGATGCTGCTCATGGCCTATGACGTGGGGCCGGGGGATGTGGTCTTCACCACTCCGTTCACGTTTATCGCCACGGCCGAAGTCATCGCCCTTCTGGGAGCCGTTCCCGTCTTCGTCGATGTGGACCCGGAAACTTTTAACCTGGATCCGGACAAACTGCGACTGGCCATCGAGGCCCTCCGGCGAAAGGACCGCTCCCTGCATCCCCTCCCCGAGGCCGCCCTGAGCGCCCAGCCGAAAGGGCTCATCGCCGTGGATCTTTTCGGCGTGCCGGCCGATTACCCGGAGCTCGAAAGCATCGCCGAAGAAGAAGGCCTCTTTGTTCTGGAAGACGCCGCCCAGTCTTTCGGCGCACGCCTTCATGGCGTGCCCGCCTGTCGGTTCGGCCACGGCGCCGCCACTTCCTTTTTCCCCGCCAAACCCCTGGGAGGCTACGGGGACGGCGGCATGTGCTTTACCGACGATGAAGCCGTCGCTCAAAAGCTTCGCTCCATCCGCGTCCACGGCCAGGGAAGTCATCGCTACGAGCACGTGCGGCTGGGTCTCAACGGCCGCCTGGACACCCTCCAGGCCGCCGTCTTGCTGGCCAAATGGACGCTCTTCGAAGAAGAACGCCGGCTTCGCCAAGAAGCGGCGCATCGCTACATCGCCCTTTTGGAAACCCACCGGCCCGACCTCACGGTGCAAAGGGTTCCCGAGGGGGTCGAGTCGGTTTGGGCGCAATTTTCCGTTTTGGCCCCCACTCCCGCCGACCGGGACGTCCTTCGGGAGCGGCTTCAAAGGGTCGGCATTCCCACCGCCGTCTATTATCCGATCCCGCTTCACCTGCAGCCCGCCTTCGCCGCCCTGGGCTACAGCGCCGGAGATTTTCCCGTCACCGAAGATCTCGCCGGGCGCATTGTGAGCCTGCCCATGCACCCCTATCTGGACGCCGAGGTGCAGGCGCGCCTTGTGGAAGCCCTCGTCTGAATCCGACCCGCGCTCTGGAGAGATCCTGAAACCGCCAGAAGAAAATGGTTGATCCAAGCGCTTCGGTCTTCGCGTTACGTGCGGCGGTGTTCCACAAGCGGATCGGGACGAAAGGTCGCTTCCACCCAGGAGCCGACCACTTCCCGGTAGAGCGGGTCTTCGATGCACACGCGGGGCCGCCCGTCCGAACGGGGGACGAGACGCACCCTATCCCGAGCAATCCAGTTGATGACCTGGGCGTACATGATGTGTTCCAGGTGAAGCCCGCGCTGCTGCACCTCGTCGCAGGTGTCTTCATCCCAAATGGGATAGACGGCCTGGGCGATCACCGGCCCTGTGTCTTCCCCTTCGTCCACAAAATGAATGGTGATGCCGCCCCATTTGCACCCGTAGCGATAGGTGTCCCGGTAGCCGTGCCGGCCGGGAAAGGCGGGCAGCAGGGCCGGATGAATGTTCACCACCCCGGGACGGTCGTTTTTCCGAAAACGGCTGAGGAAAAAAGGGGTGAGCAACCGCATGAAGCCGGCGAGGCAGACCAGCTCCACCCCGTAGGCTTCCAAATGGGCAAGAATTTCCTTTTCGGCGGCCATGAGACGCCGGATCCGGTCACGGCGGACTTCTGCATCCGCATCGGCAAGAATCCTTTGGCGGGCATCCACGGAACCGAGCAGGGCCTCATCCACGGGTTCGTCCAATGGGCCCTTGAGGTATTTTTCGTAGGAGACGACAAAGGTCGGGATGCCCGCACGCTGGGCCCGAACCAGGCCGTAGGCCGACGCCCGGTCGCTTCCCACGCACACGATGTCCGCATCCAGTTTTCCCTTTTCGGCCCGATCGATCAGGGCTTGAAGATTCGTTCCACCGCCGGAGACAAGAACGGCGATGCGCAGCCGCCCCGACGTCTCCGATGCGGCGCTTCGGGCCGTGCCGACACTTTCCTCATGACCTTGGGGATTGGAGGACATCACCGCGCTCCTTGTTCTCGCACGTAGTCCACGGCGTTACGGAAAAGGCGCAGGCCGGCTCCTTCTTCCGGAAACGGCAGGCCGGCCCGTCGGTATCGCTCTTTTTCCCAGGTCCAGTCGGGGTGGTTCGTCCAATGGTGGAACGCTTCCGGATGGGGCATAAGGCCGAAAATGCGCCCTGTGGCATCGCAGATGCCGGCAATGTCGTGAAGAGAGCCGTTGGGGTTTTCGGGAAAGGCCCCCCCTGCCGGTCGGCCATCGGCAAAGGCGTAACGCACCACCACTTGACGGTTCCGTTCCAGCCTGTCGAGAATGCCCGGTTCGGCGAAGAACTTCCCTTCGCCGTGGCGCACCGGAAGATCCATGGCCGTCAAGCCCCGCGTGAACACACACGGCGAAGACGCTTCAAACACACAATGGACCCATTGGTCCCGGAACCGCCCGCAGTCGTTGTCGATCAAGGCCACCTGCCGGGACAACCGGCCCGGTTCGAAGCCCGGAAGCAGTCCCGTGTTGACGAGCACCTGAAAGCCGTTGCAAATGCCCAAGACCAGGCCGCCGTTTTCCACAAACGTGAGGATCTCGTCCCGAAGGCGGTGCTTCAAGCGCATGGCCAAAATGACCCCCGCGCCATGATCGTCCGCCCAGGAAAACCCGCCCCCGATGACGAAGATATGATAGTCGCGAAGGGTTTTGGCACCGCAAATGAGCTGGTTCAGATGCCCCCGTTCGGCTCGGGCTCCGGCCAGGGTCAAGATGTGGGCCGTTTCCCAATCGCAGTTAAGCCCGAAACCGGTGAGCACCAACGCTCGAACTTCCGCCATGCCGTCCTCCGCCCTCTTCTTCCATCGCCTGCGGTCTCATGGAAACGCCCGACGACGCCGCACGCCCCGGAGCTCGTGCGTGCGGGACACGTGCACCCCGAACAAAAAGGCCCTTCTCGGCGCCCGCTTGGAGGAAAACCCTCGGGCGGGGGACCGCGCTTCAGAAGGCCGTCGGTCCGAACGCCGCAGAACCTCCACGCCTTTCGGTGTTCATGAACCGCCGCGGTAGGATCTGCCCAAAGTTTCCAGACTTTCCCGAAGAATTTCCCGACCGGATCCGTCCCGGACGACAAAGACCGGATCTTCGGTCACACGCCCCAAAAGACCCACAGGCCATCCCTTGAAATGCGCCTCGAAGGCCTCGCGGCGCTCCGGCGCTACCGTCACCAAAAACCGACCCAGGGATTCGCTGAAGAGCAGGACGGCCGGCGACATTTTTCCCGAGACGGGCACAGCGCCCAGATCCCAATGCATGCCGAGGTTTCCGGCCAGGGCTTTCAGAGCCCCATGCACCGCGAGACCACCTCGACCCACGGCCCGGCATGACGCCAAGAGTCCCTCCCGCACGGCCGCTTCCACCGCCTGATACAAGCCGAGGAAGGCCGCCGGGTCGGCCTTGGGGACCGTTACCCCCACATAGCCGAATTTTTCGTAATACTCCGATCCCCCCATCTCATGGCGGGTTTCCCCCAGGACGTAGACCCAGTCGCCGGGCATCTTGACGTCCATGGTCAAGCACCGGGTAATGTCTTCCACGACGGTCGTCGCCGTGAAGAGCATGGTGGGCAAGCCCGAAACCTTGTGCCGTTCCCCGTAGGTTCCCGGCAGATGGCCGTCTACGTACATGCTGTCTTTCCCGGAAAGGAGAGGGATGCCGTAAGCGAGGCACATGTCTTTCAAGGCCCAGTTGGCGCGCACCAGCTGGGCCGCTTTGTATCGCCCGTCCGGGTTTTTGTGTTCGTCGTATTGGATGGATGGCCAGCAGAAATTGTCCACCCCGCCGATCTCGTCCAGGAGGCCTCCTACGGCCAACAGTCTGCGGACGCATTCGTCGATGGACGCTTCCACCATGTGGTAGGTGTCGATAAGGCCGTAGGGGGGATGGAGCGCTTGGGTGACGGCGAGACCTCGGCGCGAAGTGAGCACGGGGCGAAGAACGGCCGCATCGTTGGGGACATCGCGGCACCGCCCGACGAGGAACTTCACCACGCTCGTCCCTTGCACTTCGTGGTCGTACTGGCGCTGGATCCATTCGCGGCTGCACAGATTGGGCGAGGCCAAAAGATCGGCGAGAAGCCGCCCGTAATCTTCGGGTTCGCTCATCACCGGTTCCGTGAGCCCTCGGGATTCAGGGGAACGCCAGTGGGCCTGGAACTCCCATTGCGGAAAATCTTCCCGAAAGAAACTCAAATCCAGGTACGCGCACGTTTTTCCCTGGTACGTCAGATGGAGCTTTCCTGTGTCTTCGTAGCGGCCGATGACGGTGCATTCCACTTCATGGAGCGCCGCCAGGGTCATGAACCGATCCAGGTTTTCCGGCCGCACCGCCACCGTCATCCGCTCCTGGGATTCGGACACCCAAATTTCCCACACATCCAGGCCTTCGTATTTCAACGGCACCCGATCCAGTTCCACGTGGGCGCCTCCGGCCAGATGAGCCGATTCTCCGACGGAGGAGGACAGACCCCCGCCGCCGTTGTCCGTGATGAAGGTGATGAGGCCCTCGTCTCGGGCTTCCAGCAGGAAATCGTGCATTTTCTTCTGCGTATACGGGTCACCGATCTGCACGTGGCCCGCCGGCGTCTGTTCACTGTAGCTTTGGCTGGAGGCCGTGACGCCGTGGATGCCGTCTTTGCCCACGCGTCCCCCGGCCATGACGATGAGATCGCCGGGCTCGGGTTTTTTCTTTTCCGCGGGTTCCCCTTGGATGTGCCGGGGCATGATCCCGAGGGCGGCCACAAAGACCAGGCATTTCCCCAAATAGGACGGATGGTAAAACAGGTTGCCGAACACCGTGGGCACCCCGTGTTTGTTCCCTCCGTCTCGAACCCCTTCCACCACGCCGTCCAGCAGGCGCCTCGGGTGAAGGTGTGGGCGAAGCGGCCCGGCGTAATCGCGAGGTCCCACACAGTAGCCGTAAAGTCCGGCGATGAGCCGGGAACCCTTGCCGGTGCCCATGGGATCGCGATACACGCCCACGATGCCCGTGAGCGCCCCGCCGTAAGCTTCCATCGTGGACGGGCTGTTATGGGTTTCGCCCGTGATCACATAGAGATGGTCATTGTCGAAGCGGGCGGCGCCGGCGTTGTCCCACAGGACCGAGACGACCCAGTCCTTGCGAGCCTGCACGGCCAAGGTGGGGGCTTCGATGCACGTCTTGAAAAGGTTGTCCACAACGGTTTCCCGGCCCGTGTCCACGTCCTTGTAATGGAAACGGCCGCGAAAGGTGTTGTGATTGCAATGGTCGCTTCGGGCTTGACCGATGGTTTCCAGTTCCACATCGGTAGGAAGATCCAAGCCCACGCGGGCCCTTTGCTGCAGCACGTCGGGACGCAGGAAATAGCGGCGGATAACGGGGATGTCGCGAGGGTTCAGCGCCAGATTGCGCGCATCGCTCAAGGCCTTGAGTTCCTCATCACTGCCGATGGCGATCTTTTCCACCGTGGGCCTGTGACGCAACGCCACCTTGGGGCAAATGAGCCCGATGCCTTCCTCGGCGTCCCATTCCTCCCGGGCGTAGATGCGCCACTGTTGGATGATGTCGTTGGCCAACAGTTCCCGGGCGATGGTGTCCACCTGGGCACGCTGCAGCGGCGCGTCATAGAGAAGGAAAATCTTGGATGTGTACGCCGCGTCGTCTTTTCCCAAGGGACGGCGCAGAAAGTCCGCGATGGCTTCCAAAGCCACGCTGCCCGCCGTGTCCCGCACCCCGGGGCGATACCCCACCCAAATGGCCCACTGAAAGTCGTCGCCTGAGGCCAGTGGCCGAAAAGACGACACTTGGGAGACGGGGTTGGTGAAGATTTCCGTTCGGATCGCTTCCAGCTCATCCGGGCTGAGGCTCGTTTCCAGGGTGATCACGCGGATCACGCGGGCCCGTCCCACGTCCCACCCGAAATAGTCCCGGATCTTTCGGCACAGCTCCGAACCTTCGGCATCGAACAAGTGCGGCTTCAGGGCGATTTCCAGTCTGACCGCCATAAGCTTCCTATCGATTTTCAAGCGACTCAACCCAAAAGCAATTTGAAGGCGATGGCGACGAGCACCACCCCTCCCAAAACCCCCATGCGCCGCCCCCACAAGGTGGAAAGGCGATTCCCGATGCGCATGGCCGCCCACGTCATGGCCGCGGCGGTCACCCCGATGACCACGGCGGCTCCCAGAAGCTGCCGGCCCAGAATCCCTAAACTGAACCCCACACCCAACGCGTCCATGCTGGTTGCCAGCGACAGGACGATGAGACTCATCCCTCGTGTGGGGTCCGGGCATTCGTCTTGGAACTCTTCGCCCCGAAGACTCTCATAAGCCATTTTGAGGCCGATGAAAACAAGAAGAAAAAAAGCGAGCCACGGCCCCCATTTTTTGACGAGCCCCACAAGATACAATCCCATGGCCCAACCCAGGAGGGGCATGGCGAACTGGAAAAGACCGAAGTGAAACGAGAGGCGAAAGATTTGGCGCCGGGAACAAAACCGTGTGCCCACCCCTAGGCCCACCGCGAACGCATCGCAGCCCAGAGCCACGGCGAGGAGAAAGGTTTCCAACGGGTTCATGGGTGTTTTTCGGTCAGGAGCCGGGCAGGTCTCATGCCGACCGGCGACGGATCAGGAATAGAACAGTTCGTACTGAGTGCCGTAAACTTTGTAGCGTGCGGAAAAGTCGGCCAGGAGCCGGGCTGTGGCGGGATCCAAGTCGGTAAACTTGACGCCCATGCCCCGAGGCGTCGTGGGGTCGTCCGGACCGTACTGATTGCTCCACACCACCTCCCCTTCCACATCGATGGGGTTTTTCAAACCGGGGAAATGGAGGCTCATCCGGAGCCGGGTTTGAAGCGGTGCCGGATCCCGGCAGAGCACCAGCATGCCGAGTTCGTTGAAGTGAACCGCCCGCCCCGTGCCTTTACGGGACTCATGGACAAAACTCACCTGGCACGGCTTCGGCCGATCCTCCTCCCTTTTGTCGTTTGAGACCCCGTTTTCCACCATCACTGAACCGACCCCTCCATGGCCCCGGGCTTCTAACGCAAGGTCGCCCCAAAGGCCTTGAGCACCTGATCCGTGATGCGCTGATGCAGGGCGTTGACCTCTTCATCGGTCAGGTTGCGGTCCGCCGCTCGATAGACGATGCGGTAGCCTACGCCTTTTTGATGGTCGGCCAACGGCTTTCCCCGGTAGAGATCGAAGACGGTCACCGATTCCACCAAGGGCTCGGGCAGCGACCGGATGAAGGCCAAGGGGTCCGCCACCGGCAGTGTCCCCTCCACGATCAAAGCCAAATCCCGCGTCACCGAGGGGAACTTGGGCAGCGGCACAAAACCCGGATGGGGGTTGCGCAGGGCAAACAACTTCTCGAAATCCAGCTCGAAATAATAAATATCCCGTTTCAGATCGAAGGCTTCCCGCACGTCGGGATGAAGGCGCCCAAGAGAGCCCACCACCATGCCCTTGACCCAAAGGGATGCGGCACAGCGAGGATCGCAGTAGACGGGCAGCGCGTCATGGGAAAAACGGACCTCGGATTCATCCAGCCAGCAGGACGAAAGGATCTCTTCCACCACACCCTTGACGTCGGAATAATCCACGGGGTCCTCGGACCCGTACACGGCGCGGGGATCGCGGCGCCCCGCCAGAACCCCGGCCAGGTGATGATCCTCCCGGGGCAGAAGCTCCCCCTGCCGAGGGAGAAAGACTTTGCTCAGCTCGAACAGACGAAGATCCGTGTTGCCTCGGTCCAGATTGAGGCGCGCCGTTTGCAACAGGCCGGGCAGCAAGGACGTGCGCATGACCGCCTGCTCTTCGCTCAGCGGGTTGAGCAGTCGCACGGGACGCAACCGCGGGTCGTCATCGGGAAGTTGAAGCGATCCCAGGGCCCTTTCTGAGGTGAACGAGTAGGTCAGGACCTCGTAAAACCCCACGGCTTCCAAAACCCGTTTCAGTTCCTGCCGCGCCGCGGCGTGCGGATCCACGGGGTCGCTATACAGGGGAACCTGCGCATGGGTCACCGGCACCTTGTCGTAGCCCGTAAGACGCGCCACTTCTTCGGCCAAGTCCACTTCCCGCGTGATATCGGGTCGAAACGACGGCGGCGTCACCCTGAGGGTCTCGGCATCCATCGTCTCCACGTCCATTTCCAAGGCCTCAAGCACGCCGGCCATGGACTCCAGGGATAGATCCATGCCCAGAAATTCGTTCACCTTGGGCACGCGGAGCACGATGGTGGGCCGCGGGATGGGCACGGGATAGGCGTCGATACGGCCTTTGGCGACGGACCCGCCGGCCAGTTCGATCATGAGCTGGGCCGCTCGATCGGCCGCCCTCAAGACGCCTTCCGGGTCCACGCCCCGTTCGAAACGGTAGCTGGACTCCGTCCGCAGCCCCAGTTTTCGGCTGCTTCTTCGGATGCACTCCGGCTGAAAATAGGCGCTTTCAATGAGCACGCGCGTCGTGGTCGGCGTGATTTCCGATTCCAGACCGCCCATGATGCCAGCGATGGCCACGGGTCCTTTGCCGTCGCAGATCAGGAGGGTGTCATCGAAGAGACTGCGTTCCACGCCGTCCAGCGTGGCAAAGCGTTCCCCGGAGACGGCTCGGCGCACCACGATCCGTCCTTCCCGCAGCCGGTCGTAGTCGAAGGCGTGCAGGGGCTGGCCCAGTTCCAACAGGACGTAGTTGGTCACATCCACGACGTTGTTGATGGAACGGATGCCGGCCGCCTCCAGGCGCCGTTTCATCCACTCGGGGGACGGCCCGATGCGCACCCCTTGGATGAGCCGGGCGGCATATCGCGGACAGCCCACCGGGTCTTCCAAGGTCACGGAAGCCAGCGAATCGATGGGCGGGCCGGTCTCTTCCACGACAATGCGGGGATAGCGCACGGAGGTGCCGCAGATGGCCGCCGCTTCGCGCGCCATGCCGACCATGGACAGGCAATCGCCTCGGTTGGGTGTGACGGACACATCCAGGATCACATCCTCCAGGTCCAGGTAGACGGCGAGCGGGGTGCCTACGGGGGCGTCTATCGGAAGGATCCAGAGGCCGGAGGCGTCGTCCCCCAGGTTCAATTCCTTTTGGGAACACAGCATGCCTTGGGAGAGCTCGCCTCGAATGACCGTTTCGTGAACACCCATGCCCGAAGGCAGGCTCGTTCCCGGCAGGGCCAATGGGACACGCAGTCCCGCCGCCACATTGGGCGCCCCGCAGACGATGCGCCGTTCGCTGCGGCCGTCCTGCACCCGGCAGATCTTGAGCTTGTCCGCCTTGGGATGGGGTTCCACGGCCGTCACCTCGCCCACGACCACCGTTTGCAAATACGCGTACGGTTTTCCCACGGCTTCCACTTCGAGCCCGACCATGGTGAGCCGCTGGGCCAGTTGTTCCATGTCCATGGTGAGGGTCACGTAATCACGAAGCCACGCCCCGCTGACAATCATGGATTTTCCCCTCTTCAAAACCTCTGCGGCCGATTCACGCCCGCCTTCTTACGGCAAAGGGCACGACCCCGTCGTGCCCTTTGCCCTCAGGCCTACCCGCCGCCCTGTTTTGGAAGCTCACCGACTCAAAACTGACGCAGAAACCGAAGATCGTTTTCGAAGAAAAGCCTGAGGTCGTTGATGCCGTATTTCAACATGGCGATGCGTTCGATCCCCATGCCG
The DNA here is from genome assembly GCA_937960435.1 of uncultured Desulfosoma sp. Classification (GTDB taxonomy): domain Bacteria; phylum Desulfobacterota; class Syntrophobacteria; order Syntrophobacterales; family DSM-9756; genus Desulfosoma. The sequence continues at coordinate 53,555 of CALGPN010000046.1, read as the reverse complement.
AAGGCAAATCCGGTCACCTCCTCGGGATCGTAGCCCACCATTTTGAAAACTTCCGGATCCACCATGCCCGAGCCCAGGATTTCCAGCCAGCCGCTTTGAGAACACACCCGGCATCCGGATCCCTTGCAGATGACGCACTGAATGTCCACTTCAGCGCTGGGTTCCGTAAACGGGAAAAAGCTGGGGCGGAATCGAAGGCCCACGTCGGGGCCGAACATTTGATGGACGAAAACGGTCAGGACCCCCTTCAGGTCGCCGAAAGAGACGCCGCGCCCCACCATGAGGCCTTCCACCTGATGGAACATGGGGGAATGGGTGACGTCGGAGTCACACCGATAGGCCTTGCCGGGGGCGATCACCTTGATGGGCGGCTTTTTGCGCTCCATGGTGCGCACTTGCAACGGGGATGTGTGGGTGCGAAGGACCACGTCTTCGGACACGTAAAACGTGTCTTGCATGTCCCGGGCCGGATGGTCTTTGGGGATATTCAAGGCTTCGAAATTGTAATAATCCAGCTCGACTTCGGGCCCTTCCACGGTTTCGAAGCCCAGGCGATTGAAAATGGCGGCGATCTCCATGGCGGTCTGGGTGATGGGATGGAGACGACCCCGCAGGGGGCGCCGCCCCGGCGCGGTGATGTCCAGCCGCTCGCCTTCCCGGGTGGCCTGCTCCTTGGCCCTTTGGATGGCTTCCTCCAAAAGGGCTTCCAGGCGTGTTTTCACCTCGTTGAGGATTTTTCCCATGGCCGGACGCCGTTCGGCGTCCACCTGGCCCAAGGCCTTGAACAGCGCGGTCAGTTCCCCTTTTCGTCCCAGGATTCGAACGCGGAGTGCTTCCAGGGCCTTGAGGTCCGTGCCGGCGGCCGAGACGGCCTGCTCCGCTTCTGCGAGTAACGCGCGGGCTGCGTCTTCCATAATTTTTATGCGGCCTCTTTGGCCAAGGCCACCAATTTGGCGAAGGCGTTGGGATCATGGACCGCAAGGCCGGCCAGAACTTTGCGGTCGAGGGCCACCTGGGCTTTCTTGAGTCCATCCATCAACCGGCTGTAACTCATGCCGTGCTGACGGGCGGCGGCATTGATGCGCATAATCCACAGGGATCGGAAATCGCGCTTTCGCGCCTTGCGGTCCCTATAGGCATAGACCAAAGCCCTTTGGACCGTCTCCTTGGCCGTGCGATAGAGTTTGCTCCGGCCTCCTCGATACCCCTTGGCCATATCGAGGATCTTCTTGCGCCGTTGGCGCGACTTCACCGCTTTTTTCACTCGAGGCATGGTTCCGGCTCCTTCACTCTCTTGTCATGCGCGCCGGGTTCCGGCGGTTCTTACAGATAAGGAAGCATGCGCGACACAGCCCTGAAATTGGCTGAATCCACAAGAGCGCTTTGACGCAGCGCCCGTTTTCGCTTGGCGCTCTTTTTGGTCAGGATATGGCTTTTGCCCGCCTTGGCTCGCGCAAAAAGACCGCCGCCCGTGCGGTGGAAACGCTTGGCGGCTCCCCGTTTGGTTTTCAATTTCGGCATGAATCCCTCCGCGATTCCTGTATCCGTTTTTCAACGACGCCTCGGGCTTCGACGCACGAAGGCCTCTACCGGGCGTCCCGGCGATCGGAGCGTGTAATCTATTGACACACCTAAGAGGTGTCAAGCGTTTTATCGGAAAACGCCCGCCCTGCGGGGCTCGTTCCCTTCAGGACTTGGGGGCCAAGATCATCACCAGATTGCGCCCTTCCATCTTGGGCGGCATCTCCACCACCACCTCGTCCTTGAGTTCCTCCAGCACCTTTTGCAGCACCATTTCTCCTCGGTCTTTAAAAGCGATTTCCCGACCGCGAAAGATGACGGTGACCTTGGCCTTGTCTTTCTGGGCAAGGAACCGGCGGATGTGGCGCAATTTGGTCTGGATGTCGTGCTCGTCGGTTTTCGGCCGAAGTTTCACTTCCTTGACTTGGATGACCGTTTGTTTCTTCTTGGCTTCCTGGGACCGCTTGCTTTGCTGGTATCGGAATTTGCCGTAATCCATGATCTTGCAGACGGGAGGATCCGCATTGGGGGCCACTTCCACCAGGTCGAGGCCTTCTTCCCGAGCCGCGTTCAAGGCGTCCTGCAAGGACATGATTCCCAGCTGGCTTCCGTCGGCACCGATGACGCGCACCTGTCGGGCGCGGATCTTCTCATTGACGTTTTCTTGTTCTTTTTTCAGAGTCCGTTCCTCCCTTCGTTCGAGGTTTCGCCCATCTCCGCGATCTTCCCATTACACCGCGCCCAACCCGATTCGTCCCCCGGAACCTTCGAGGCACTCGGTCCGGAGGAGCTCGATAAACGCTTCGGGGCTCATAAGGTCCAGCTGTCGGCCGTCCCGCTTCCTCGGCCGAACCGCCCCGGCTTCCACTTCCTGGTCCCCGACGACCAGCATGTAGGGGATCTTTTGCACCTGGGCTTCGCGAATTTTGAAGCCCAGCTTCTCGTTGCGCTCGTCGATTTCCACGCGCACCCCCGCCTCGCGCAGCCGTTCGTAGACCTCGCGGGCGAAAGGCAATTGCTTGTCCGTCACGGTGACGAGGACGGCCTGAACGGGTGCGAGCCACGTGGGGAAGGCCCCGGCATAGTGCTCGATAAGCACCCCGAGAAACCGCTCGATGGCCCCCAAAATCACGCGATGCAGCATGACGGGGCGGTGGCGGTTGCCGTCCGGGCCCACGTAGGTGAGATCGAAACGCTCCGGCAGGGTAAAGTCGCATTGAATCGTCGCGCATTGCCATTTGCGTTCCAGAGCGTCCCGGAGCTTCACATCGATCTTGGGGCCGTAGAAAGCGCCTTCGCCTTCGCAAATCTGGTAAGGGATCCCCTTGTCTTCCAAGGCGGCCATCAAGGCTTTGGTGGCCCTTTCCCAATCTTCATCGGTGCCGATGGATTTTTCCGGCCGAGTGCTGATTTCCATTTCGTAGGAAAACCCGAAAAGGCCCATGACTTCGATGACGAAGTCTACGATGCCCTGGATTTCCCCGTGGAGCTGCTCGGGGGTGCACAGAATGTGGGCATCGTCCTGGGTGAACTGGCGCACGCGCAGCAACCCGTGAAGCACCCCGGATTTTTCATGGCGGTGCACCGTGCCCAGTTCGAAGTACCGAAGGGGCAGGTCCCGGTAGCTGCGCACCTTGGACTTGTAGATGAGCATATGAGAAAGGCAGTTCATGGGCTTGATGCCGTAGGACTGCCCTTCGATTTCTGTAAAGTACATGTTTTCCCGGTAATTGTCGAAATGGCCGGAACGCTTCCAGAGCTCGGTTTTCAACAGCGTCGGCCCCATGACGATCTGGTAGCCTCGGCGCAGATGTTCCTTTTTTTCGAAGGTTTCCAGGATGTGGCGCAGCAAAGCCCCCTTGGGGTGGTAGATGACCATCCCGGCACCCACTTCATCGGAAAAACTGAAGAGATCCAATTCGCGCCCCAGACGCCGGTGATCGCGGCGCTGCGCTTCGGCCAGGAAATCGAGATATTTCTTCAGGGCCTTCTTGTCGGGGAAAACGGTGCCGTAGATGCGTTGGAGCATGGGGTTGCGTTCGTCCCCCCGCCAGTAGGCCCCCGCCAGGGAAAGCAGTTTGAAGGCTTTGACGTGGCCGGTGTCGGGAATGTGCGGGCCGCGGCATAAATCCACGAAGTCCCCTTGCCGATACACGGACACCGTGGGTTCCTGGAGTTCCTCCAGCAGCTCCACCTTGTATGTTTCCCCACGGTCCCGAAACAGCGCGATGGCTTTTTCGCGCTCCCATTCCTCTCGGCGGAACGGAAGCTTGGCCTCGATGATTTCGGCCATTTTGGCTTCGATCTTTTCCAAGTCCTCGGGGCTGAAAGGCTGAGCCACATCGAAGTCGTAGTAAAAACCGTTTTCGATGGCAGGTCCGATGGCGATCTTGGTTCCCGGATATAGTTCCTGCACCGCCTGAGCCATGATGTGGGAGGTGCTGTGGCGGAGGATTTCGAGGCCTTCGGGAGTTTCAGCCGTAATGGGCTCCAAGGTGCCGCTTTCCCTGATGGGCGCATGCAGATCCAGCAGCCGTCCGTTCAGCCGCGCAGCCACCCAGCCGTTTTTGGATTTCTTCCCTGCAGCCAACGCTTCCGCCACCGTCGCCCCTTTGGGCACTTCCACGGCCGTCCCATCCGCCAACTTCACACATACGTGTTCCGATTGTTCCGACATGATTTCGTTTATCCCCTTTTCCCGGCGGCGCCGTCGCCTCGGCTCCATCCGCCGCATTTCATAAAAAAAGCATCAGCCGCCTCAAGACGGATCTGATGCTTGCTATCGATTCAACCTGTCTGGGCGCTGGAAGGAAGAATCCGTACAGCGTGATGTTCCACCCGCGAGCCTTAACCCATCCTTCGGTGTCTGTGCCCTGTGACGATGCCGCGGACCCCAATAAGGGGGTCGGGTGGTAGGCACGGGCGGGATTGAACCGCCGACTTCTACCGCGTCAAGGTAGCGCTCTCCCACTGAGCTACGTGCCTACGAAGTTGGACCTGCTATAGCCAATGTGCCCCCGTCGTGTCAAGGAAAATGCTGCAACGAAAGGCTCCCCTCATGGGGACCCGTTGGTCCCCATGGGGCGGCTGCGTTCCCAAATGCGAAACCCCAAGATCGTGTAATGCAGACCGCTGGCGACGGTGAGGAGCCCCGTGAGCACATAGAGGCTCTTTCGAAGCCATGATGCCCACGCCATAAGCGGGTGGGAAAGGGTCACCAAGACGGTGACGATTTGGGCCAGCGTGGTCAACTTGCTGAGAGCACTGGGCCGAATTTCCAAAGGCACCTGAAAGAACGTCAGCGTCATGACCCCGGTCAGGATCAAGAGATCCCGGCTGACGGCCGCCACCACTAGGGAGCTGGGCAGAAGATTCATATGCCCCAACAAGACGAAGCTGCTCACGAGCAAGATCTTGTCGGCCAAGGGGTCCAGGTAGGCGCCCAGGCGGGTTTTTTGGTGAAACACGCGGGCGATAAAGCCGTCCAGGCCGTCGGTAATCCCCGCGAAAAAGAAGACCGCCAGAGCCGCCGTGAGCTTTTCATTAAGCAAGAGCCACACCAGCAATGGGGTGAGCAAGATGCGGATCAGGGTCAGGATGTTGGGAATGCTCATGGGGTCTTCGATTCTTGGGCTTCGGGACCCTGAGGCTGCGCCGACTCAGGGGCGATCGTCATGGTGATTTTTCGCGCCGTCGGATCGATCCCTTCCAACCGCAGCACCAGAGCGAGTCCCACGCGCATCCCGTGCAATTTGCCGACCGCCTCGGGATCCACATTTTTCGCCCGCACCACCACGGCTTCCCCTTCCAAAACCACCGAATCCACGGCGAATTCTTTGGACGCTTCCGAAAGCCGTTTTTCCATGGACAACCAGGCGGCGAAGGCGGCATCCCCTTTCACGGCGATTTCCCAAGGGCCGGCGGCGGTGCCGGGCGGCGCCGTGGCGGGACCCGCCGTGGCCGGTCCGGGTGAGCTCGGCGGCGTCGCGGCGGGAGTCCCCGAAAGAAGCGCGTCCACTCGGGACACCACAACCTCGGCCAACGTGACCAGCGCTTCGCTCGGCTCACCGCCCAATGTGGCCACACGTTCCTCCACCACGCCCAGCAATCGCCCTGAGGCGGTTTCCACAACCTTCAGCCGAACCTCAAAGACTTTTCCGGCCCGTTGTGCCGTACCGAAAACCCCGTGGGTCCACCCCTGCCGACGGGCCTGCTCCATGATTCGCTTTTGCGTCTCCGCGTCCCACGGCGGAGGTCCCAGACCCGTTGAAGACGGGAGCCGCTCCAGGCGCCATCCATAGTCGGAGGCTTCCTGCACGGCCCAGTCGCATAGGCTCCCGTGAGCCGACGGGCTGTCTTCGGCGGGCAGATTCCACGAACCGTCCCAGTTTTCGGCCACAACCCAAAGGACCCGCTTCGATGGAGCTTCTTCAGGAGACGCGCGCGACGGCCCCCCCCGGGGTTCTGCTCCGGATCCGGGGACGGACTCCGGCGGTTCCGGCACCGGGGGAGATTCCCCTTGAGGAACCGCCGGGGCTGGCACAATGCCGAGTTTTTCCGCATCGGCGCGCAGGGCCCCCACGGCCACGTCCACCACTCCCTGGATCCGATAAAGGTCCCCGTCCACATATTCACCCAAGATTTTGAAGCTTTGGGCGTAACGCCCGGGTTGGGCAAGAATGTCTTTTCGAATCTCTTTGTTTTTCTCGGCCAGCACCTGCCCGGGCACGAAGGTGCCCAAGGCCTGCAAGACCGCCTGGCGAAGGAGGTCTTCAAGGGCCTGATCCCGGCTTTGCGCTCTGTTGTTGGGCTGGAGCGGGGCGGTACCTTGGGCCACAAAGCTCTGGGGGGCCGCACGCGCCGCACCGGGGTTCCCCACGGCCAAAACCCCAAAGACACCACAGATCAGGAGAAGCGCGCATCGTGCGCCGAGGCTTTGTTTCATGGATCCTTTACCTCGCCGGCCTGCCCTTGGATTCCGGGGGTCTCGGACCGGTTTCTCAGTTCCTATTGGACATAGGGGTTTCGCCGTGTCGCGCCCTATGAAAGGGCGGGCACAAGGCCCCGCCCCGACGAAATCCCATGCATTCACAGAAACAATATTCCTTGCTTCGCCTTCACTCGGGCGGGCACAAGGCCCGCCCCTACGGAAATACGGCCTCTAATAGTACCCCTATCTCTACGGTTCGCATGGGTCCGGGCGGGCACAAGGCCCGCCCCTACAGAAAGGCATGCCCGCTCGGAATCCCTTTCCCTGCTTCGTCTCCATTGCTATCATAGGGTTTGACGCAAAACAAAGCCGAAAATGGAAGGATTTTCATTCCATGAAAGCCGATCGGTGCACGATCGTCGAAGTGTGGATCCGTCCGCACAACATCCATCTTCTCACCTCCATTATCGAAGCCTACGAGGGACTGGGCGTCGTCAGCACCGAAGACCCTCGACTGGCCCGTGTGCGCATCGCCGTCGCCCCGGGCTGTGAAGCCGACCTCATGGAGATCCTTCACAACGAACAAGAGCGCTTGGGGATCCGGTTCTTTCGAGACGGCGCCCCCTTGCATTCCGATGAGCGTTCGTCTAAGAGAAAGGACAACGGAAACGCCCCATAGCTCAAAGGAAATCTCCGGACGATGACACTCAAAACCCTGTGAGGCGACACGTCATGAGCGACGAATCCTATCCGCCCAACGGCGTAGGTCCGGACGACCCGGGGACCGCCCCACCCTACCCCGTTGAAGCCCGATCGTATCAGGAAGGGGAGCTCATCCTTGCCGAAGGCGAACCGTTGAATGCGTTCTATGTCATTCTTTGGGGACAGGTGCGCCTCTTGCGAGGAGAGCGGAAGATCCGGGTGCTGGGCGAAAAGGACGTCTTCGGCCTGGAAGCCATGGTTTTCAAAAAACGATCGCCTTTCTCGGCCAGAGCTTTGACGCCGTGCCGCATCATGGTTTACGACGCCATGGCTTTTGACGACTTTTTGTACAGCCGGCCCAGGGCTTTTCGAGAAATGGTGCTGTCGCTGCTTCGGCAACTCACCGACGCCTCCCTTTCCGCTAACGGCGAAGAACCCCTCGTTCCGCCCGGGGACGTGGAGGTGCGCCATTACCGTGACGGGGAAATCCTTATCCGGGAAGGCGAAGACAGCCAAGAATTCTATCGGCTGGTTTCCAGCGACGGCGGCCTTCGGGTCACCCTCAAAGGGGTGGAAATCGGCCGCATCGACCAACCAGGAGATTTTTTCGGCGAGATGGCCTGCTTGCTCAAAGCACCCCGTCAAGCCACGGTGACCAGCGTGGGCGAAAGCCTGGTTCAAGTCTATCGACCCCAGCGGCTCCAAGAGATCATCTCCGAAAACCCTCAACTGGCCATGAGGCTCATCGGCACACTCGCCCGCCGACTTTCGGCGGCCAACATCCGACTCAGCGAAAGGGACATCCAATCGAAACAATGGAAGGACTTGCTCTAGCCGCAGAGGCCCGCCCCTCAAGGCTTTTCGTGCACACGTTCGGCTGCCAGATGAACGAATACGACTCCTTGCGCGTGCAGCGCCTGCTCGCCCAAGACGGATACACTCTCAGCTCGGACCCCTCAGAAGCGGATGTCATCTTCATCAACACGTGTTCGGTGCGGGAAAAGGCCGAACAAAAGGTCTTCTCTCTGCTCGGGCGCCTGCGCCGCTTCAAACAGCGCAAGCCTTCCCTCGTTATCGTCGTCGGCGGCTGTGTGGCGCAGCAGCTGGGTTCCGCCCTGCTGGAGCGGTTTCCTCACGTGGATCTGGTGGTCGGCACCCGCGCTTTGGGATCCTTGCCGCATCTTCTCCGCTCCTTGCGAGGCGGCACCCCGAGAGTCGCCCACCTGCCGGAGCAAGACGAAGAGGGGTGGCGCGAACTGTTCGGGCTCACCGACACATGGCGCACCGACATTGTCGCTCCGGTGACCGTCATGCAGGGCTGCGACAACTTTTGCACCTACTGCATCGTGCCCTATGTGCGGGGCCGTGAACGGAGCCGCCCCAGCGGCGAGATTTTGCGGGAAGTGCATCTCCTTGTGGAAAAGGGGGCGCGTGAAGTCCTCTTGTTAGGACAAAATGTCAACAGTTACGGCAGGAGCTTGGACGAAAAGCTCCGTTTTTCCGACTTGCTGCGCATGATCGCCCGGGAAACCGATGTGGCGCGCATCCGGTTTACTACTTCCCACCCCAAGGATCTGACCGAAGATCTGGTCCAATGTTTTTCGGACATCCCCCAGCTGTGCCCGCACATTCATCTGCCCTTCCAGGCAGGCTCGGACCGCGTCCTTGAGCGGATGAACCGCCGCTACACGGCTCAGGACTACCGGCGCAAAGTGGACCTGCTGCGGGCCGCCTGCCCCGAAATCGGCATTTCCGCCGACGTCATGGTGGGCTTCCCCGGAGAAACCGAAGAGGATTTTCTGGCGACCTTGGACCTCATTCGCGATGTGCGATTCGACACGCTTTTTTCTTTCCGTTACTCGGATCGTCCCTTTGCCGCCGCCCGCCTTTTCCCCGACAAGGTGAGCGAAGCCGAGAAGGCGCGTCGGTTGACCGAACTCCAGAGTCTTCAGGCGGCCATCACCCTGGAAAAGAACCGGGAAGAAATGGGCCGCGTGCGGCCTGTTCTCGTGGAATCGGAAAGCAAGAGCAAAGACGGTCTGATGAGCGGCCGCACCCCGCAAAACCGGATTGTGAATTTTCCGGGCTCTCCGGCATTGAAAGGGCGGATCGTATCGGTGAAAATTACGGAAGCCTATGCGCACTCGCTCAAGGGGCGGCTTTTGGACGAGGAATGTTCGGATACTGAGGCGGCGTTGCCGAACCGGCCGTTCGCGGGCACCGAGCTCGGCGACCATGGGCCCTAAACTTCGGCACAGGCTGAAGACCCATGAGACCCCCGGCCCGTGCCCTATCGCCCACGCAAGGAGATCCCATGTATCGTTTGATGAAGGTCGCCGGTCTGGTCATGGACCCGCAGACCAACACGCCCATCGTCATTTTGAACGATCCGGAGGGAGACGACCATCTGCCCATTTGGATCGGACTCCTGGAAGCCACATCCATCGCCACCGAATTGGAAAAGATCAAGTTCCCGCGCCCCATGACGCATGATTTAGTAAAAAACCTCTTGGATCACCTCCACGTGCAGGTGGAAAAAATCGAAGTGTGCGACCTTAAGGAAAACACCTACTACGCGCTGATCTACCTCAAAACCGAGCTGGGCGTGAGCCCCATCGATTCCCGACCGAGCGACGCCATCGCCATCGCCTTGCGCACCAACGCCCCCATTTACGTGAGGGAAGAGGTGCTCAAACGGTCCCAGAAGGTCGGCGAAAAAGAAACGCATCCGGTCTTCCGCCAGGAGGACAAACAAAACCTGGAAGAACTTCTGGAAAAACTCGACCCCGAGGATTTCGGCAAGTACAAGATGTGAGTGCCCCATGCCGCTCATGGACATCGCCGCTCTCACGGACCTCATCGAGGTGGCCCGTGGGCGAAAGCCCGCCGATTTGTGTCTACGAAACGCCCGCATCGTCAACGTGTTCACGGGCGAGATCCATTCGGCTCACCTGGGGGTGCATCAGGGTCGCGTGGTGGGCTGGGGCGATTACCGCGGCGGGGAAGAGGTGGATCTCCGCGGATCCTATGTGGCTCCGGGTTTCATCGACGGGCATCTTCACCTGGAAAGCACCCTGCTCAGCCCTCGAGAATGTGCCAGAGCCGTCTTGCCTCACGGCACCACCGCCGTGGTGCTGGATCCTCATGAAATCGCCAACGTTTTGGGACTTCCCGGAGTTCGCGCCCTCATCCAGGCTTCGGAAGGCCTTCCCGTGGATTTTTTCTTCATGCTTCCGAGCTGCGTTCCGGCTTCCCCCTTGGATCCATCGGCAGCGGTCCTCCGTGGTGCCGACCTCCACACGCTCCGCGGCCATCCTAGAGTGCTCGGGCTGGCGGAAATGATGAACTTTCCCGGCCTGCTCCACGGGGACCCCGAAGTCTTGGAAAAAATCGTCCTTTTTCAAGACTCGATTGTGGACGGACATTGTCCGAAACTCTCCGGCATGGAGCTCAACGCCTACCGATCGTGCGGGATCTCTTCCGACCATGAGACCACGACGCTGGCCGAAGCCCTGGAAAAGCTCTCCAAAGGCATGATCCTCATGATCCGGGAAGGAAGCCAATCCAAGGACATGGCCGCCCTCATCGCCGCCGTGACGGACACCACCTGGCCGCGATGCCTTTTCGTCTCCGACGACCGTCACCCCACCGATCTCCTGCGTGAAGGCCACATGGACCACGTGGTCAACCGAGCGATGGCTTTGGGCATGGATCCCGTGCGCGCCATTGCCCTGGCATCTTGGACGACGGCTCAGGCCTTCGGCTTGAGGGGCCGAGGCGCCCTCGCCCCGGGCTACGCGGCGGACTTTTCCGTAAGCCCCACTTTGAGCCCGTGGAAACCGTGCCTGGTTTTCAAAGACGGGCGGTGCGTGGCACGAGACGGAGAATGCTGTGGGCTCGGGGAGCCGCCGGACGACACGATTCTGGAAAGCCTGCCCAGCCCCATGGCCGTTGGCCGGGTGGATCCGAACGATCTTCGGGTTCCCGCCGAAGGGAAGCAACTGCGGGTGATCGGTGTGCGCGAAGGCAGTTTGATCACCGACCATCTGGTCCTTCCGGCGACCATCCGAGACAATGCCGCCGTGTGCGACCCCGAACGGGACCTTCTGAAGATCGTGGTTTTCGACCGTTACCGATCGGGACAAGCCCCCGCTCGCCCGGCGGTGGGCTTTGTCCGGGGATTCGGGCTTCGGGAAGGAGCTCTGGCGAGCACCGTGGCTCACGACTCCCACCATCTCATCGCCGTGGGAGCGGAGGATGAAGCCATTGTCCGCGCCGTGCGCGCGGTTGCGGACAGCCGCGGCGGTTTGAGCGTCAGCTCCTCCACGGCGGTGATTGCTCATCTGCCGTTACCCGTCGCCGGTCTCATGAGCCTCCAACCGCTGGAAGAGGTTTGCCGAGGTTTGGAGGAGGTGACCGAGGCCGCCCATGCCTTGGGCTCTTCCCTGAAACACCCCTTCATGGCGTTGTCTTTTCTGGCTTTGCCGGTCATTCCCGCCCTCAAGATGACCTCTCGGGGTCTGGTGGACGTGGAGCGTTTCCAGTCGGTCCCCCTTTTCGTGTGAGCCCCCGGCCCCCGGTTTTCGCGGCTGCCTCCTCGTAGTGTGCGGCGTCGCTCCATGAGCGCCTTCCGGGTCGAGTGGGGCGACGGCCCCGGGGCCAAGAGGCGCATAAGCCGTTCCCTAGCCTCTGGAGGAAGGGATGAAAGGCCTTGAAACCGGTTGCGCCGAGACTTAGGGTTCTGCTATGAGAATACAGGTTCGCAACGAAACAATCGGGAGACTTTACGCCAATGGAGCCAAAGAGGAGGCCGTCATGTCCGTCCTGACCTGTCGATCCTTCGATGACGTGGTAAATTTCGCCATAAGAAAAGAAGAACTGGCCAAGGAGTTTTACGAAAAATGCGCCGAAAAGGCCAAAAACCCGGGCATCAAGGAGTTTTTCCTCGAAATGGCCGAAGAGGAGAAAAAACACCGCGAACTTCTCAAAGGCTTGGATCCTGCAGGACTGGAAAGTTTCACCTTGGATAAGGTCGAAGACCTCAAGATCAGCGACTATCTCATGGATGTGCCTTTCCGGGACGACATGACGTATCAGGAAGCTTTGACCTTGGCCATGAAAAAAGAAGAAAAGGCCCATGCGTTCTACAGCGCATGGAAGGAAAAGTGCATGCACGAAAAGACGGCCAAGGTCTTCGAAAGGCTCGCCCAGGAAGAAATCAAGCACAAACGCAAGATCGAGGAGCTCTACGACGATCAGATCCTCACCTGGGATTGAGCGCCTTTGTGAGCCTGGCCGGATAGAGAGAACCCGTCGGATATCTCCGTGCGGGTTCTCTCTTTTTTAGTCCTCTTTCGACTGCGGTGGATGATGGACGGGAACGTCAAAGGATACGGCGCGGCGGCTGCAGCGTGCGTCATTTGGGGTGTGTCCTTTGTGGCCACCAAGGTGGCTTTGCAGAGCTTTTCGCCCCACACGCTTCTCGCGTTGCGGTTCGCCATCGCCTCCGCTTTTCTCCTTCCCACCTTTTTCCTTTTCCAAAGAGAAAAGCTGCTCGCGCGGGACTTGGGGCTTTTCTGCCTCTTGGGAATTATGGAACCGGGGTTGTACTTTTTGTGCGAAACCCGGGGGCTGATGTCCACGAGCGCCTCCGTGGCTTCCTTGATCATCGGATCCATTCCCGTGTTCGTCATGGCGCTTGGCGCCGTTTTTCTCAAAGAACCCGTCCGCCCCCACACCGTGGTCGGCATCGCCATGACCCTGCTCGGGATCGCCTTTCTTGTGCAAAAGGATCTGGACGGTCTTTCCATCGCCGCCTCCCCGCTCAAAGGCAATCTCCTCATCATGGCCGCAGCGCTCTGTGCATCAGTCTACACCATCGTCAGCCGGTCCTTGAGCGCCCGCTATCGGCCCATGACCCTGACAACGATCCAAGCCGCCTTTGCCACGGTTTTCTTTACCGTTTTCGCCGTCGGTGAGGGTCCGGTCCGCACGGAAAATGTCCTCACCCCACAGGCTCTGACCAGCCTTCTCTTTCTTGCCTTTTTCGCGACGCTTGCGGCCTTTTGGCTTTATAACGCCTCGCTGCGCGCCCTGCCGGCGTCCCAAGTCGCCGTCTTTATCAATCTCATCCCCCTGGTGACCGTGTTGACGGCGCGAGTCGTCCTGAACGAAACCTTGTCCTGGGCCCAGTTGGCCGGGGCTTTCTTCATTCTTTTGGGGGTTCGGGTGAGCAGCCAGAAGGGGGCTGTGGGGCCGTGGGGCCGTTTTTTGAAGGGGATGCCTTTCCTTTCCTTACAAGGCCGGCGTGCGTACGGGGTTTTTCCCCTTGCGACGACGCAGCAGCACATAGACGGCTCCGGCTCCTCCGTCCCACGTGCGGGCGCTGGCAAAAGCCAACACCAGCCGCTTTAGCGGCGCGTGGGTCATCCAGCTGACGAGCGCCCGCTTCAGGACCGGTTCTTTGCCCTGCGAATTGAGCCCGCGGCCGCACACAATGAGCACACACCGCACCCCTCGGGCATGGCTGCGCACGAGAAAGTCCGTGACCCGGTCTTGCGCTTCCTGTCGGGTCAATCCGTGCAGATCCACATGGTCTTGATAGCTGAAATCCCCATTGCGAAGCTTTTTCAGCACCGTGGGAGCCAGCCCTACCACCGCCCCGTCCATGTACTCGTCGGAATAGTGAACCGAAAAGCGGCTTTCCCCGCTGACGAGATCCGCAAGATGCGCCAGAACTTCCCAATCTTCTCGGACGGCAAAGCGCGGGAAACCGCACGTGGGGCCGCTCGGAGGCACGCGTTCACGGCCATCGTGCGGCAACGGACGCACATCCGCCATGGCCTCGAAAAAGAGCCGCTCTTCCTCCGTGCCCTCGCTATGGGGCAATACCGTCGCCACGTTGTTTTCAACCGCAACATCCCGTCTGGAAGAGCGGCGGGTCTTGCGTTTCCCGTATTGATCCAAGCAGGAGAAAGGAGTATAGAAGCCCTGCTCATGGACGGGCGCAGTCTTGCCATGCATCGACGGAAACGCCGTGGAGGATTTTTTCCTTTTTCGACTCATGGCTTCACTCCAAAGGTTTTCCCAGGACACAACGAGGACGGAATCGAGATCCCCTTTCATGCGTCCCTACATCCTCATCGAATCGGATGATGCGCTGCAGAAGAGCTTGAACACATTGCTCTCGTGCCCCCGAATCGCCGTAGACACCGAATCCAACGGTTATTATGCCTACTACGAGCGCGTGTGCCTGATCCAGATCTCCACGGATCAGGACGATTACATCATCGACCCTTTAAGCATCGCCCACCCGCAGTGTTTGTCAAACCTTTTTGAAGACCCCTCGGTGGAAAAGATTTTTCACGCTGCGGCCAACGACATCGGATCCCTCAAGAGGGATTTCGGCTTCTTTTTCCGCAATGTTTTCGATACCGCCGTGGCGTGCAAGATTTTGGGCGAAAAACATTTGGGCCTTTCGCACATCCTGGAGGCCCGGTTTCAGGTCCATCTGGACAAGAAATGGCAGCGCTGCGATTGGGGTTTACGTCCTCTGAAGGACTCCCAGCTCCACTATGCCCGCTTGGACACGCACTATCTGATTGCCTTACGGGATCAGCTGCACGAGGAATTGATGCACCGAGGCCTGTGGGACCAGGCGCGAAGCGCCTTCGCGAAAGTGTGTGACCAGGCCCCTCCTCGAGAACGCTTCCCCGCCGACGGGTACCGGCGGCTCCAGGGCGCGCGAGGCTTGTCCCGAAAAGCCAGAGCCGTCCTGAAGGACCTTTATGCGTTTCGAGACGAGGCGGCAAGGAGGTTGGATCGAGCGCCTTTCCGCATCCTTCCCAACGAAGCCCTGATTCGGCTCGCCCAAAAAATGCCCGAAACCCTCGAAGAGCTCCAATCCATCAAAGGCCTGCCTCGATCGTTTCAGTCCGGGATTCACGCCCGGCAGCTCTTGGAGACCATCCGCGCCTCCATGGAATCCCACAACGCCAAAACCGCCCAGAGCCTTTCATCATGAATGTCGGTTCAGGTTCGTCGGCCTTTGATCCCGTGGATTGGCCGCCGACCAGAACGCCGACAACGAAAAAGGAGCGTCCCATGCGTCTGGATGCCCGCATCAACCTTCACGATTGCTTCAAGACCTTTCGCCATGACCAGGAAAAGGCTCGAGCCCCCGAAGACACCGTGCGGTGGGTTCGCAAACGCCTGGAAAATCTTCAGATGCGCATTCTCGCCAAGACGCTGCGCATCGACACAGGCCGTTTGGGGATCCCTGTCTACATCAGCCTGTGCGGCCCCGATGCCGCGGCCATGACGGGCACGCAAAAACAGATGGGCAAAGGAGCCACCCCGGCCCAGGCGGAAGCCAGCGCCCTGATGGAACTCATGGAACGGTTCAGTTTTTTTTCCTTTGTTCATGCCCAAAGGTTTTTGACCGCCCGCATGGCGGAGTTGGACGGGCCGTGCACGTCTGCGGACGTGCTCTTGAGATCCGTGCATGACGACGACACGCCTACGCAACGGGTACAAACCTTCTTGAAGACGTGCCCCATGCGGTGGGTTCCCGGCCGAAACCTCACAAAGGACCGGGATGAGTGGATCCCCATCGATTGGTTCTATCTCATCAACGAATACAACGGTCCCGCTGCAGGAAACACTCTGGAGGAAGCCCTGTTGCAAGCCCTGTGCGAGGTCGTGGAACGGCACGTGGGATCGGTCATCTCCCACGATCGGCGCCTCACCCCGATCATCGATCTGGAAAGCGTCCGAGATGAGGCGGCGAGGGAACTCATCGGAAAATTCCGGCGGTGCGGGATCCGCCTCTTTGCCCATGATTTTTCTTTAGACACCGGCATCCCCACCGTGGGCGTTTTGGCTTACGATCCCGAGACCTTTCCGCACAAAAGTGAAATCGTTTTTACGGCGGGAACCACGTCATGCCCGGAAAAGTCCCTCTGTCGCGCTTTGACCGAAGTGGCCCAACTGGCAGGAGATTTTGAAAACCGCACAACCTATAAGCCCACGCTGCCCAAATACGGTTCACTCCACGAAGCCCGGTATCTCATGACAGGTGAGCGGACCGTCCCCATCGAGGCCTTGCCCGATCTGAGCGACGACAACCTGCGCGTGGAAATTCACCGGGCCGTGCAGGCCTTGTCCCACCTCGGCTGGGATGTTTTGGCGGTGAATGTGACCCATGAGGGACTCCAGATCCCGAGCGTCTATGTCATCATTCCTGGAGCTCACTTCCTGGATCACACAAGAAATACGGACTTTGCCCAACATATGGCTCGGACGGTTCTGAGGAGCCTGGATCCGCCCGAGGCGCTCCAGCACTTGAGGCGGTTGACGGATCTCTTCGGCCCCCGGTTCGATCTCACCTTCTTTGCGGCGCACAGTTTGGAGCGCATGGCACGATACGAGGAGGCTTTGGAACTCTTTGAAAAATCCCTGACCCAGAACCCCGATCCTCGGGAAGTCGCCAGCATTTACGTGCACATCGGCTCATGCCGAAAAGACTTGGGGCGCTACGATGCGGCCTTGGAAGCCCTGCAAGAGGCGGAAAAACTCAACCCGACCCTGAAAGAAATCTACAACCTCAAGGGCTTCTGCCTCTACAAACTCAAAAGGCACGAGAAGGCCATCGAGGCTTTTGAAAAGGCCATCGAAATCGATCCGGGATCCGCCATCGACTACGCCAATATCGGCTCGAACCTGCGCGAACTGGGCCATGCGCACGAAGCCCTTCGTCTCTACGAAATGGCTCTGGAATTGGACCCGACGCTGGACTTTGCGCGAGACAACGCGGAGAGGCTCCGAGCGCGTCTGGCTGCGCCCGGGGCTTGAGCCACGCGGGCCGCTCGGAGGGTCGTTTAGCGGATATGGGCCGGAGACGGCGTGTCCGTCGGAAGGACTTCCACCGGATTTTCCGGGAGAGTTCGCACCACGAGTCGCCCTTGAAAGAGCTCCTCCGCCAGCTTTTGCACGTCTTCGGCCGTCACCCGCCGCACCAGATCGGGGTAGCGATCGGCATAATCGTAGCCCAGTCCGAGGAGCTCGTTGACGGCGGCGCTGCGCGCTTGGGCTTCCAGGCTTTCCAATTCCAGCACGTGCATGGTGATCACCATGTCTTTGGCTCGCTGGAGCTCTTCGGCGTCAACGGGCTCTTTCATAAGTCGGTCCAGGTGTTCATGGATGAGGGATTCCACGCGCTGCGCATTTTTCTGCGTCGTCTGGGTAATGACGCCGAAATAGCCCGCCCGGTAGCCGCTGAAGGGAAAAGCGTGCACGACGTAAACCAAATTGTTGTCCCCGCCTCGTAAAGCGGCGTGGAGTCGCCCCCCTGGATAGCCGATACCGGAGAGCACGGCATCCAGCACATCAAGTGCGGCCATTCGGGCATCGTGGAGGTCCAAACCGGGCGTGCCCACAAAAAGGCCCATGGATGTCTTGTCGTTTTTTTTCTCCACGACATGCCGCCCCTGGATTCGTCCGTCTTCCTCCTGCACGGAAGGCATGTCCGCAGACCCGGAAGGGCGCCACTGGAGGAAGGCCTTTTCCAGAAGCGGCATGAGCGTCGCCGCATCAAAATCGCCGTAGACCGCCAGAACCGCCCGCTGCGGCACGACCATTTTGGCGTAAAAATCCCGGATCATCTCCCTGCTGACGGCTCGGATGGATTGCTCGTTCCCGAGGATGTCATGGCGGTAAGGGTGTGTGCGGAAAAAGTTTTTCTTGAACAACCGGACAAGCTCCGTCTGCCAATTCTCATCCTGCTTCTGTAGGGCGAGCAGAGTCTCCTGCCTCTTCTTTTCCACTTCGTGGGGCGGGAAAACGGGATGAAGCACGACATCCGACAGGATTTCCACGGCCAATGGCAGATCCTCGCTCAACACCTTCGCCGCCACGTAGTAGGAATTGTGCTGCGAGCCGCTGGCAATACTGCCCCCGACGGACTCCAGCGCCTGCGCAATCTCCAGCTTGCTCCGTGTTTTTGTCCCGGCCGTGAGCAAGGAGGCCGTCATGGCCGCATAGCCTTCCTCGGCCGGGCTTTCGAGGAGCACTCCCCCAATGCCGTAGAGCTGCAAGGAGACGAAAGGAAACCGGCGATCTTCTTTTAGAAGCACGCGCAGGCCGTTGCCCAGCGCCGAACGCTTCGCCTGCCTTCTAACGCTTGGCGCCTCGGACTTTACCGGACTCTTCTCGACCGCTTTGTCCGCCCCCGGAACCTCCTGCGGTTTGATCACCGCCACGGTCATGGTGTCTTCCACCAAGTACCGCTTGGCCGCCCTCTGGACATCCGCTTTGCGCACGCGCCGCACGTTTTTCGCATAAAAGTCCTCAAAATAGGGATCCCCCGTGTCGAAATAGGAAGAAGCCAGAGAAGCCGCCATTTCCTCCGTAGTTTCCTTCCCGAACACGTGGGAGGCGATCACCTTCTTTTTGGCCTTTTCCAGTTCCGCGTCGGACACCCCTTTGTCCTGAACCTTGCGGATTTCCTCTCTTAGGGCGTCGAGCACCTGGGGCCAGTGCTGGGGGGCAAGCGTCATGGACACCACGAATTGCCCCGCCACATAGGATGGGGTCCAATTGAAAGCGCCGATCTGGAGGACCTTTTGATCCCGTTCTTTAAGCCGTTGGTAGAGGCGGCTGGTGCGTCCCTCGCCCAGCACGATGGCCAGGACGTCCAGGGCATAGAGGTCTTCGTGGCTGAGAGGAACTGAACGAAAACCCACCATGGCTTGCACCATGCGGGCCATGGGCAAGGACTTTTCCGCCCATCGCCGTCCCGTCTGCGGAGGCTCCTGAGGCAGGGACGCCTCCTTCACACCTGTTCGGACTTCAGAGAGCGTTTTTTGCCCCACCAAGGCAATCACCGCTTCGGGGTCCACGCGACCGGCGACGGCCAGCACCATGTTTTGCGGCTGATAGCGCTCGGTATAGTAGCGCAAAAGGTCCTCTCGGCTGGTCTGGACGAACACGTCTTCGTAGCCAATGACCGGATGCCGAGCCGGATGGACTCTGTAGGCCGTTTTCATGAACAGCTTCCAGAGCTCCTTTTGGGGGTCGTTTTCGCCAAGCTTGAATTCCTGCTGGATCACCGCTTTTTCCCGAGCGACTTCCGAATCCTCCAAGGTGCATTCGGTAACGTAGGACAGAAGCAGCTCCAAAGCATCGCGCCAATGGGAGGCACTGGTCGTGATGTAGTAGACCGTACGGTCATGGCTGGTGTAGGCGTTGGTCGCCCCCCCAAGCTTTTCCAGCCGATCCCGCGCTTCCTGTTCCGTGAAGGATTTCGTCGTCCCCCCGGAAACGACATGCTCAAGGTAGTGGGAGAGGCCGGCGCCCATTTTCTCTTCTTCATAGATGGACCCGGCCCGCACAAAAACCTTGGCGGCCACGACATCGGTGTCCTCTCGAGGCCGGATCAAGACAGTCAAACCGTTGCGGAGAATCACGAAGGTGTCGGCTCCTTGGGATTGGAGGTATCGTTCGACAAAGGATGCCGACGCGGGAAACTCGGCGGCCTCGACCAGAGAACCCAAAAGGGTCACACCGATCCAGAAGAATCCGTAAAAAAACATGAAATGGCGCCGAAAGCGCCCATGGGTGTTGCGCATGATGTTCAACCTATGGCGATCGGTCGGGCACACCGGGTTCTTTGTGCCGGATTTCCTGCGAAGGCTTTGAGGTAAGAAACCGCCGGGGCGACCCGTGCTTCGAAGGGCGGCGGGGCGACTTTCACGATTGTTCTCCGGTGGTTTGCAATTCCTCGAGGATCCATCGGATTTTTTCCTCGTCTCTCAAATCCTCGGGCTTTGCCTGTTCGATTTTCAAGAGATCTTCCAATTCCAGCCGTCTTCGTTCCCGAAACCCGGCAACATCCTTTCGAAAATGGCGCTGGGCCATCTGTGCGGATTTTTCGTAATCTTTTTCCCACTCGTCCATCATGATCGCTTTCCTTTCGGGTGATGATCATGCGCCCGTGATTTCCTCGATCCCTCTCGTCACCAACCGGTCTCCATCCATAAACATCGCCCGCGGCTCTTAAGACCATTCCTCGCGAGCGAAGTCAAGATCCGGACTGACAAAAGCTTCCCGCGATGAAAGGACTCTCGATTTTTTCAAGGCTCTCGATCAAAGCGGAAAAGGCCAGCGAAAACCTTCCGCCGGTGCCTGTTGCGTGTTCCATCCTGAGCGGGGGACGTTTGATCCCTTCAAAGAAGAATGCCCCTGAGCCGTCTTTAGCTCCCCAAAACAACACCCCTTCGTCAATGTTGGCGCGGCGACACACATCGAGGCTGCGCTCGGAGATTTCCGCAGCCGTTCCCCGGCTGGCGTATCCCGGAACCCACGGCCCCTCTGCGCGATCGGCCACGCCATCCCACGGCACACTCCTCCACGCCATCACTGCGCCGCCCGCCACCCAGACTTCATGCCGCCATCGGTAGTTGACCCATTCACTGACGACCACCGGGTTGAATCCCGCGGCCACGGCATCCCACACCGCCCACGAATCCACAAGGAAGACGGGATCCCCGGCGACCCGAGGTCCCAGGACGCGCAAAGGCAGCCGAAACAACTGAGGGATTTCTCGCTTGGCCTTCTGCCCGTAACAGACTCGGGACCGGACCATGGGCAGGCCCAAGAAGGCGCCCAAGGTCCACTGCAAAGGCCGCCATCGCTGATACCGATAAGTCATTGCCGACGGAAAACAGCGACATCCCCCCGCTTCCAACACCTCGGCGAACCGCACGGTGGGGAAAAGAACTCGCAGAGCCTGCCGGAGAAGTCGGCGCTCTTCGGCCGTGTAATCCCCCAACGTCGGCCGAACCCCCAAGGTCACCGCGCGAGGATCGTCCCGGAGGAAATGGGCCAAGGCGACAAAAGGACACTTGCGCAATCCAGGCTCCCTCACCAATCCCTTGGGAATCCGCTCGCACGTCGGTTTTCCGGGGCCGAAGCGCCATCGCAAGGATCGAGCGCCCCGGCCCAGATGCGAAAAAATCTCAATAGGCTGTCTCTTGGATTCAATGGCTGCCGAGAAGAACGTCCGGATGGACTCCGTAATTGTAACTGCGCATCCGGAAATAGTTTTCGAAAAGACCGATTTTCTGGTCCACGTAGTCGTAAATCTTGATGCGCCGACCGTTGCCGGAGGGCCCCGAGCCGTTTCCTGCGTCGAGCGAGGAGGCCATGAGCAGCCCACGGATGGCATGAACGACAGATTTCTTAAAGAAAAGCGGCACGGCCAAGAACAGCACGCCCGTGTTCAGGTAGCGATAGCACCGTAGCAGATCTTCCGCGCTCATCAGCACCACCCCCGGTCCTTCCGGCATGTCGTCCAGACAGCGGCATCCCCATGCCCTCGGCTCCGTGTCGTCCTCGGCGTCTTCTTCGCTCTCCTCGTCCCACCGGCACTCCGGAATGTGCACTTTTATGCCTCTTCGAATCAATTCCGATTGCAACACTGCATTGTGCACCTCGCCCCCCGAAACCACTACCAGAGGCCGGTCGGCGTCCCGAACCTCCGCAGAGACATCCTCGGCGATCAGTCGCGTGCGCTCTTCGTCGGTCATCAGAGCCTGCATCATGGGCCCGTAGTCGTCTCGGCTTTGATAGGGATAATCGAAATTCGTCGGCCGAGCCACCACGTGTGCTCGAATAATTCCACGCCCTTCCCGAGCGTCCTGTTCATTGATGCTGTAGACCACATCTCCTAAATTGAGATAAATGAACCGAGAAAGCTGGTCGTAACGTTGGGTGGCGTTGCATAGACCCAGTAGATAGCGGCTGTCGAAATTCGGAATGAGCTGGGTCAAGACCTTGGCCGGGCTTCGCTGACACTCATCCAGGATCACAAAGCCCACCCTTTCCTTGACCTTTTTCCACACCTTCATCATCTCGGCGGTGTGGGCCACCGTAATTTTCTCTCCCAACTTGTGCAGCCCCTGAACAAACAACCCGATTTCCTCCAGAGGAATCTGAAGGAAATTGACGATCTTGGTCAGCCACCCTTCCAAGAGGTCCATCCGGGGGATGAGCACCAGCGCCGGTTGTTTGCGCTGGGCAATAACGTAAAGGGCGATGACCGTTTTGCCGCTTTTGTAGCCGCCGAGAAGCGTCGCCGCATCCCGTTCCAGGATTTCTTCCGCCGCCTGGAGCTGATATTCTTTCAACTGCCCATGGAACTCCATCGCTACAGGGTCCAACACCCGTCGATTGTCGATGATCTTGTACGGCTGCTGGAACTTCCGACACAGTTCCAGGAGCTGATCCAAAAAGCCTCGAGGCAGCACGTAAGCGGAGCCCATTTTGCGGATACAATTGATTTGCGCCGGGATCCCCCCGATCCATTCTCCGCGCAAATGGCGCTGTTCATATTCAGGATTGGTAAAAACCAGCCGATCCTGTATCTTACGCATCACCTGCGGGGACACGTCGCCGATGGGAATCCGGATGTGCTCGGCCACTTGGATTCTCAGAACTTTCGATGCCGCGTGAGGTTCACCGCCTTCAAACAGGTATGGCAGACCACGATAGCCGTGGTCGGAAAGGAGAAAGGCATCCGTTTTTCTCATTGCGTCACACAGGCTCCCTGATGTCGTTGAATTTAGCCAAATGACATACCAGAAAACTATGAATTTTCAAGGCGCCCTTGATTCATCGGGCTTGCCGCAGAATTTTGAATCTTTTAAGCCTTTAGAATCTTTTTAATCATCACCGACGCCCTTGTCACCGCCGAATTCTCTTCCGGGCGTCGAGATCCTCGGAGTCCATGCCATGACCGACATCGCCGCCAGCGCATTGGAAGAACTCGTCTCCTTGGCCAAAGATTACGACGCCAAACGCCGCCAGTTGGATGATTTGGCCCGAGACCTCGATTCCCGGCTCTTGATTCGCCATCTTGTCGCCTTATCCGAAAGGGCCACGGACCGGTTTCGCGGCGCTCAGCAGGCCTTGTTTCAGCATCTTTTTCAAGAGGCTTCTCCCGGCGACGAGGCCTTGGAAGCGGCTCGAGCCATGTGCCGCAGTTTCGATGAAATGGTTCTCCTTTTTCATAAACTCCTAGACCATGGCGTCGCGCCAACCTAGAAACGAGACCTAGCGTCCTTTTTCAGCAGGACATAGAAGCGTCCGGGGGATTTGAGTCGTCCCGCCGTCAGCTCCGCTTCCGGCCCCGTGCCGCAGAAAAGATCCAACCGATGCGGACCGCGGATGGCTCCACCGCCGTCTTGATGAACGACCCACCGGGAAAAGGGCGCGGTGGCCGCTGAGCTTTCGCTGCGCGGATCGGGGAGAGTCCCTTCCAGAAAGCCCACCAGCGCTTTGGGGTAAACTTCCGGATCCAAAGCCGCGGAACGCCCTGGTGTCAGGGGAACGTTCAAGCTGCCCACCGGGCCTTCTTCCACCCATCGGAAAAAAATGTAACTGGGGTTTCGCTCCAACAGCTCGGCCGTTCTTTCCGGATGGGCCGCAAAATATCGGCGCAGGCTCTGCAGCGACATCTCTTCCCTGGGGATCACGCCCTCTTCGATGAGGATTTTTCCCACACTGACGTAAGGGTGGCCGTTCGAGGCCGCATAGCCGACGCGCCGCTCCACCCCGTCTTCAAACCGCAGGATCCCCGATCCCTGAACATGCAACACGAAGACGTCGAAAGGATTGTCAAGCCAGGCCATCACGGTGCCTTTGCCGACAAGGGCCCCGCCGGAATCGATCTCTTGCCGGGAATAGTAAGGCACAAGGATCCTTCCTTCCACGCGTCCGATCAGGGACCGCACCCCGACGGGATCGAGCTTAACTGCGGGAAACCGTTCCACGGCCACACGGATCAAGTCCGGCGGCGGTTCGTAGATGGGATATCGGTACCGATCGTCCGGCTGGCGGCGAGCCGAAAGAATCGGTTCATAATAACCCGTGATGAGCATCCCCGAGCCTTCTCCCGAAGGGTTCTTCGCCACATACCAGTCGAATTCCTCGGCCAGGGTCCGGGCATCCAATCGTCTTTCTCGAAGCCGCTGGAGAAAATGGCGAAGCGTCGAAAGGACCAGCTCCTTATCGACCGAGCGCTCGTTCAGCACCACGGGACGGAAATCCCGCACACGCTCCAAGTACACCAAGGATTGCTCCAGGGCTTTTTCCAAGCCTTCGCCCCGCAGATCGTCCACGATAGGTGGAATCTCTCGGGGCGAAAGTTTGATAAAAAGCTCCGGAGGTTTCGGCCGAGGCTTTAAGAGGCCGCATCCTCCGAGCACAAGGACAGCGGCCGAAGCCCACACCGCCCCTCGATAAAGTCGTGGAAAAGGCCTTCGGTGTCTTAAAGCCATGGGTAGTCGTCGTCCCCTCAGAAAGGCCCGAACCTTCGTCAGGTCCCCATTTCCCACGAATGGAGGTATTTTTCTTGCTCGTCGGTCAATCGGTCGATGACCACCCCCATGGCGGCCAGCTTGAGGCGCGCGATCTCCTTGTCGATGGCTTCCGGAACGCCGTAGACCTTGTTTTCCAAGGATTTTGCGTGCTTGACCATGTGTTCCACGCACAGCGCCTGATTGGCGAAACTCATGTCCATGACGCTGGACGGGTGCCCTTCCGCCGCCGCCAAGTTCACGAGCCGCCCTTCACCGAGCACGTAGAGGCACCGTCCGTCGGGCAAACGGTATTCCTCCACAAATTCCCGCACCCGGCGTCTGGCCTCAGCCATGGCCGCCAAGGCCTCCAGATCCAGCTCCACGTTGAAATGGCCCGAATTGGCGACGATGGCCCCGTCTTTCATCACCTCGAAATGTTCTTTTCGGATGACGCGAATGTCTCCGGTCAAGGTGCAAAAGAAATCGCCGATGCGAGCCGCTTCCGCCATGGGCATCACCTGATAGCCGTCCATGACCGCTTCCAAGGCCCGCAGGGGGTCCACTTCCGTAATGATCACTTTGGCCCCCATGCCCGCCGCCCGCATGGCCACGCCGCGGCCACACCAGCCGTAGCCGCTGACCACAAAGGTGGATCCTGCCAAGAGCCGATTGGTCGCTCGGATGATCCCGTCGATGGTGCTCTGCCCCGTCCCGTAGCGGTTGTCGAACAGATGCTTTGTTTGGGCGTCGTTGACGGCGATAATGGGATAGCGCAGAACGCCTTGGTCCGCCATGCTGCGCAGCCGAATCACGCCCGTTGTCGTCTCTTCCGTCCCCCCCAACACGCCCGCCAGCAGGTTCGTTTTGTCGGAATGGAGGGTGCTCACCAGGTCGGCCCCGTCGTCCATGGTGATCTGCGGACTGTGGGCCAAAGCGTGATGAATGTGGGCGTAATACGTGTCTGTGTCTTCCCCTTTGATGGCGAAGACGGCGATGCCGTCGTGAACCACGAGAGAGGCCGCCACATCGTCTTGGGTGCTCAAGGGGTTGGAAGCGCACAGTCGCACTTCCGCCCCGCCGGCTTTGAGCGTTTGCGCTAGAGCCGCCGTTTCCGTCGTCACATGCAGACACGCCGAAATCCGAAGGCCCTCGAGCGGCCTTTCCTTGGCGAAACGTTCCCGGATGAGGCGCAACACGGGCATGGACCGGGCCGCCCATTCGATCCGCAACTGTCCCTTTTCCGCAAGAGCTCGATCTTTCACATGATAGTCCATGAGTTCTCCTCTGTCTCCTTTGTCCCGTTCCAGCCTCCTGCGCGATTTTCCTAGGATGCGCCGAATCGGCCCGCCCTTTCGATCAGCACGTCCACCATGTCCGTCTTTTCCCACGTAAAATCGGGGTCGTTTCGACCAAAATGCCCGTAGCAGGACGTCTTCTTGTAGATCGGGCGAAGCAGCTTGAGGTGGCGGATCATGTTGGCCGGTTTGAAGCTGAACACTTCTTTGACGATCTTAGCGATTTCGTCCGGGGGGATCTTGGACGTGCCGTGAGAGTCGATCATCAGGGAAACGGGTTCCGCCACGCCGATGCTGTAGGCCACCTGCACTTCCACACGGTCGCACAGGCCGGCGGCCACGATGTTTTTCGCCACGTACCGGGCCATATAGGAAGCGCTGCGGTCCACCTTAGTAGGATCTTTTCCCGAAAAGCATCCGCCGCCGTGGCTGCCTTGGCCGCCGTATGTGTCCACGATGATCTTGCGCCCGGTCATGCCGCAGTCGCCCATAGGGCCGCCGATGACGAACCTTCCGGTGCTGTTGATGAAATAGCGAGTTTTTTTATCCAAAAGCTCTTCCGGAAAGACCTTCTTGATCACTTCTTCAATAATTCCTTCTTGGATCGTCTTATACGTCACTTCGGGCGAGTGTTGTGCCGCCACCACCACCGTGTCCACTCGAACGGGCTTGTGGTCGATGTATTCGATGGTCACCTGGCTCTTCCCGTCCGGGCGAAGCCACCCGAGGATGCCGTTCTTGCGCACTTCGGCAAGCTTTCGGGTGATGCGATGAGCATAGTAGATGGGCATGGGCATGAGCACGGGGGTCTCCGTGCAGGCAAAACCGAACATGAGCCCCTGGTCCCCGGCGCCTTGTTCGTCGAAGAGCCCTTCCCCTTCGTTGACGCCCATGGCGATATCCGGTGACTGCTTGTCGATGGAAGAGATGACCGCACAGGTTTCCCAGTCAAACCCCATGGACGAGTCGTTGTAGCCGATGTCGCGGATGCATTCGCGCACAATCTGCGGCATGTCCACCCATGCGGAAGTAGTAATTTCCCCCGCGATGAAGGCTAAACCCGTGGTCACCAACGTTTCGCAAGCCACCCGGGCCCCTTTGTCTTCGGCGATGATGGCATCGAGAATGGAATCGGAAATGCGGTCGGCCACCTTGTCGGGATGGCCTTCCGTCACGGATTCCGACGTGAAAAGAAATCGACTCATGGACATGGTCATTCTCCCTTCCGTTCGTTGACGGTCATGCGTGCGGGCGCCTCACCTGGTGGGGTCAAGAAGCGCACGTCTCCGTTATTCACGATTCCCTCCTGAGAGCTCACGAGCCCTCCTGAAATGATCAGTTTGAAAGCATCCTCCACGGAAATTTTCAGGGGAATGATATCCGAATCGGGTACCAGCAGGTAAAAACCCGAGGTAGGGTTGGGTGTGGTGGGCAAAAACACGTTCAACACCCGTTGTTCCGTCACCTCCTGCACCTCACCTCGAGCAACCCCCGTGACAAAACCCAGAGCATAAATTCCCTTTCGGGGATATTCAATGAGGACCACCCGTTCGAACCCCTGGCCCGTTTGGCTGAAAATGGCCACCAAAAGCTGCTTGACGGCAGAATAGATGGGGCGAACCAACGGGATTTGGTAAACGATCCTTTCCCCAAACTCCACAATCCGGCTGCCCACGTAATTCCTGACAAGCAGCCCGATGAGAAACACGACGAACACCATCACGAGTATCCCCAGTCCCGGGATGGGAAAGGGAATCAAACGCTTGGGATTGTACGGTTCTGGTAAGATATTGAAAATCTTATCGGAATTTTTCAAAACGATACTGATCACGTAGACCGTAAAAGAAAGCGGGACCACGGTGAGCAGTCCCGTTATGAAAATACCTCGGATTCGATGTCTTAAGTTTTTCAGCACTGGCAACGCTGCACCAACTCCGGCTTCTTGGGCTTGTTAGATGCATCCAAGAGCACCACCCGAGGGGTGTGTCTTCGGGCCTCTTCTTCTTCATAATCGGCATACGTGACGACAATGATTAAATCTCCGGGGGCTCCCATCCGGGCCGCCGCCCCGTTAAGGCAGATGTCGCCGCGCCCCGGAGGGCCTTCGATGGCATAGGTTTCGAAGCGCGCACCCGTGCTGACGTTATAGACCCTCACGTGCTCGTAAGGCAAAATGTCGGCCAGCTCCATGAGCTGGGCGTCGATGGTCAGGCTTCCTTCATAGTTCAAATTGGCGTCGGTGACGCGAGCTCGATGCAGTTTGGATTTCATCATGGTCCGTCGCATGGTTCGTCCTCCCCGATGGCGGTTGCGGTGCCCTATGGCCGAAGCACGGTGTTGTCGATCAAGCGGGCTTTGCCCACAAAGGCCGCCAGGGCCAACACACCCGGCCGATCCAGTGTGGTGATTTCCTGAAGCGTCTCGGCGTCTCTCAGTTCCGCATAATCGATGCGCACTCGAGCTCCCTGCTCCAGGACCTTTTGGGCCGCCGAGACCAGCACGGAGGCAGCGCGTTCACCGCCATCCACAAGCCGGGTCACTTCCGCCAGAGCCTTGGACAGAAGAAGCGCCTCCTGTCGTTCTTCTTCGGAGAGGTACACATTGCGACTGCTCATGGCCAACCCGTCGGGCTCCCGTACGATGGGATGACCGACGATTTCCACGTCCATGGCCAAATCCCGAACCATGCGGCGAATGACTAAAAGCTGCTGATAATCCTTTTCCCCGAAAACCGCCACATGAGGTTTGACAATGTGAAAAAGTTTGGCGACCACCGTGGTCACGCCTCGAAAATGCCCGGGTCTTTTGGCACCGCAGAGCGGCTCGGAGATCTCACCCACTTCTACGTAAGTTTGATACCCTTCGGGGTACATCTCGCCCACGGCGGGGACAAAGACCACATCCACACCCACCGGAGCCATGAGGGCCATGTCCCGGTCCAGGTCCCGGGGGTATCGTTCGAAATCCTCGCCCGGAGCGAATTGGGTGGGGTTGACGAAAATACTCACCACAACGCGGTCGCTCTTGGTCTTGGCGCACCGCATGAGCTCCAGGTGGCCGTCGTGGAGGTACCCCATGGTGGGAACGAACCCGATGACAAGCCCTTCCCGCCGCCACTGGTCGGCCTGCTGCTGCATCTCGGCGATGGTGTCGATGACGCGCATGGCTTCTCCTTTCGTGCCTTTACCGGGTCGCTCATAAAAAAAGCCTCCAAGACCGCTGTCCAGAAGGCCCCTCGAACAACCCATATTCCACAAAACTCAGCCCTTCGGCAGCCGTTTCCGTCTCGGTCCTTCACGGATCCAAGCGGCGTGTGCCCACACCCCCTCAAGGATGCGCAGCTTCCCTATCAAGCCCGAAGAATAATGTCAAGGCACAGCGTGACCTAAGGACAAATTTCCCTTGACTCTCAGACCGTGCGCCCCATGAAGCCCCAAGGGGCTGGCTCTGCAGAGCCTAATTGGAACCCCCCTGATGATTGGCTCCTTCGACTTGGTTTTCCGCATGGGATTTTCCGAGCGCCGAGTTTTCAATACAGCCGGCCGGATCAAAACGATCCCCAAGATTCTCAGAGCAACGCACAGAAGAAGCAAAAGCACCTGCAACGGGCGGAGTCGAACCAATGGGCAATGTCGAGAGGTCACCATGAGAAAACTCATGCGGCTTAGACATGGAGCGAAACGCCGATGCCCGGGGGGGGCGGCCCAATGAGTGCGCTTTTCCGCCGACAGTCAATTGAATTTCGTTGATGGAAAGACTCTCCGCCCCCGGTAAAACCGGGCGTCCTCATCGCCAAGTTTTCCGATCTTTTCCGGATCGACCCAAGAACCAGCCTCACACCGTTGGATCCACCGGGGACATTCCGCCTTTTATCAGGTTTCGAGCAAGGGACGCGAAATCTTGCGGGCTAAGGGTTTCCGGTCGAAGCCTTGGGTCGATGCCTGCGGCCTCAAACGCAGCGCGCAAATCGGTGGGGGCAAGGCCGTGGAAGCCGGCCAGAGCATTGGATAGGGTTTTTCGCCTTTTTTGAAACGCCGCATTGACCACGCAGCGGAGAAGATGAAAATCGACGTCTTCCACCTCGCACCGCTCTTCGGGAAAATCCACCCGCACTACCAGGGAATCCACCTTGGGCGGTGGATAGAACTGTCCGGGGCCCACGGAGAAAACCGCCTGGACCGTCCCGTAAAGCCGGAGCAACACCGATAAAACGCCGTAATCGCCCGAACCCGGCTCGGCGGCGAACCGTCGGCCCACCTCCCTTTGCACCATGAAAACCCCATGGTGGATGGCGTGTCGGTGTTCGAGGAGGCGGAACATGAGAGGAGAACTGATCTGGTAGGGGAGATTCCCCACAACGACAAGACGGCGTCCTGCCTCTTGAGCGGCGCCGCCCCAGTCGAACTGAAGGACATCCTGTCGGTGCACGCGGACGGTGTCGCTTCGCCCGCGCAGGGTCTCTTCGAGAAACGCGGCCAATTCGGGATCGATTTCCACCAAGTGGACGCGGCCACAGGCGTCGAGGAGAAAAGCGGTGAGCATTCCCAGTCCCGGCCCCACCTCGACGACCACATCTTCGGGGCGCAGGGCGGCCGCTTGGACGATCTTTTGCGCCGTCTTAGGCTGTGTGAGGAAATGCTGCCCAAGATGCTTGCGGGGGCGCCCGCCGTGGAGCCGAAAGTATGCCTGAGGAGAAACCAAGCCCTTCATGGACCGGCGGCGTCCACCCAGCGGGAACGAGCGTCCAGCTGCAAGGGATCCCCGTGAAAGCCGCGCCGCTTCCAGATCCGATAGCCGGCTACGGCGACCATCACCGCGTTGTCCGTACAATAGCGAATATGGGGAATGTAAAGGTGCGCCCGCCGATAGGCCGCCTCCTCCTGAAGCCGTGCCCGCAGCCGGCTGTTGGCCGCCACGCCTCCCGCCACCGCCACGTGGCGCACCCCGAAACGTTCCACAGCCAGCATCGTCTTTTCCACCAGGACCTCCACCACGGCTTCCTGGAAACTGGCCGCCAGATCTTCCAGCCGGTAGGTCGCCACGGAGGACGTTTCCGACGGCAACCCGTATTTTTTCACAAAATAAGCCACCGCCGTCTTGATCCCGCTGAAGCTGAAATCCAAAGAACTCTTTTCCAAGTACGCTTTGGGGAACGAGAACGCTTCAGGATTGCCGTTTTGTGCAAGTCGATCAATAACGACCCCCCCGGGATATCCCAGGCCCAACAACTTGGCCACTTTGTCGTAGGCTTCGCCGGCGGCGTCGTCTCGTGTGGAGCCCACACATTGCGCCGTTCCGTCGTGGGTCACATAATAGAGCGCCGTGTGTCCCCCGGAGACCACCAGACAGACGAAAGGCTCTTCGGGGCGCTCCGCCTCCACAAAGGCCGCCTCCATGTGCCCTTCCAGATGGTTTACCGCACAAATCGGTTTTTTCAGGGCATAGGCCAAGCCTTTGGCCGCGCTGAGCCCCACGAGGAGCGCTCCGATCAGGCCGGGGCCTTGGGTCACCGCCAGAGCGTCCACGTCTTTCAGACCGACGCCCGCTGCACGCAAGGCCTGGGAAATCACCGGGAGGATGTTTTCCACGTGTTTTCGTGAGGCCAGCTCCGGCACCACGCCTCCGTAGGGGCTGTGCACGGCGATCTGGCTGGCCACCACGTCCGAGAGGACTTCCCGACCGTTTCGAACCACGGCCGCCGCCGTTTCATCACACGATGTTTCAATGCCGAGAATGAGCATGGGTCGCCACACCGAAAAGGCCCGGCTCAGGCCGTTTCCCCCCGCAAGAACCGGCCTGCTTCCTCCACATCTTCCTGGCTGCCCACAAAGAGAGGCACACGGTCGTGGAGGGTTTCGGGTTCAATGTCCAGAATGCGACGCAGACCGTCCGTGGCCGCTCCGCCCGCTTGCTCCGCCACCATGGCCATGGGGGCGGCTTCGAACATGAGGCGCAGTTTGCCGAAGGGTTTCTTGGGGTCCTTGCGGTCCGCCGGATACATGAAAATGCCGCCTTTAAGCAAATTCCGGTGAAAGTCGCTGACTAAGGAACCGATATAACGTGCCGTGTACGGCCGGCCCTTGGTCACATCGGGCGTCTTGAGATGGTCCACGTAGCGCCGGACCCCTTCGTCCCAGTAATTGTAGTTGCCTTCATTGACGCTCAGAATATTTCCCCGGCTCGGAATGCGAATGTTTTCGTGGCTGAGGAAAAATTCACCCAACCCCGGATGCAAGGTAAAGCCGTGGACGCCCTGTCCGGTCGTGTACACAAGCATGGTGCTCGAACCGTAGATAAAATAGCCCGCGGCGACCTGTTCCGAGCCTTTGCGCAGAACTTCGTCCAGTGTCACGGGGCCGGCTTCCTTGACTCGACGCCGGATGGAAAAGATGGTCCCCACACTCACGTTCACGTCGATGTTGGAAGAGCCATCCAGGGGATCCATGAGGAGGATATACGGGCCTCGAGGGACGTTGGACGGAATTTCGATGACGTCCGCATCCTCTTCCGACGCGATGGCGCACAACTGCTCCGACTGACTCAACCGCCGCACCAAAACGCGATGGGCGAAATCGTCCAGCTTTTGGACTTGTTCGCCATAGACGTTGGTTTCGCCCGTGACGCCGTAGATATCGTTCAAGCCCGCCTTGTTCAGTTCCCGGTTAATGAGCTTTGCGGCAACGAGCAGTTCATTGAAAAGAAGCGTAAAAGCCCCCGTCGCCTGAGGCGTCAGCCGCTGCTGACGGAGGAGGTGTTCGGTGACCGTGACACCTAATCTTCTCGTTTGCATAACCGCTCCCTCCCTTTCTGAACCTTGCCGTAGAATCGAATTTTGTGCTGTAGTTTTCCGCGCCGACGTGACGATCCCCGGGCCGTGAACGGCCCTTATTCCCTCAAAGCTTTCCCTCCCATAGGGGCCCCAGTGCCTTGGGCCGCATCATAGCACCGAAGCCGTAGGCCCACAAAGCGGTCTTTGCGTTATTCTCATCTTGACATAACGGCCCGGCGGATCTTAAAAAGCCTTATCGTTCTTACGGGGCAAAAACCCAATACGCAAGGACGGCGTGCCATGGCCCGAGGGCTCGTAGACGGTTATCAACGGCGTGTGGACTACCTTCGCCTCTCGGTTACCGACCGATGCAATCTCCGGTGCACCTATTGTATGCCGGCCGGTGGATTTCGGTTTCTGCCCCATGAGGACATCCTGCGCTACGAAGAACTGCTGCGGCTGGTGCGCATCACGGTCCGGCTGGGCATTCGAAAAGTTCGGGTCACCGGGGGGGAACCTCTCGTGCGCAAGGGCATCCTCCTCTTTTTGGAGCGTCTCTGCGCGGTCCCCCAAGTGGAAGACGTGAGCCTCACGACCAACGGCGTGCTTCTGGAGTCCATGGCCGGGGATCTCTGGGCCGCGGGCGTCCGGCGCCTCAACGTGAGCTTGGATACTTTGGATCCCGAAAAATTTGCGACCATCACGGGGGTGGACGCCTTCCATGCCGTGTGGCGCGGTTTGCACGCGGCGCTGGATTACGGGTTTTCCCCCGTCAAGATCAACGTCGTCGCCATGAAGGGGATTAACGACGATGAAATCGAGAACCTGGCCGGGCTGACCCTCACCTACCCTTTCCATGTGCGTTTCATCGAGCTCATGCCGTTTCGGCCGGATTCCTACGAAGAGCGGTATGTTCCCTCCGATGTGGTGGTAAAAAAAATCGCCCGCCTTGGACCGCTCATCCCGGGCAGCTCGGGAAACGGCAACGGGCCTGCGCGCTATTATGAGTTCCCCGGGGCGCCCGGAAAGATCGGGTTCATCAGCCCCATGAGCCGGCACTTTTGTTCGACGTGCAATCGACTCCGGATTACGGCGGAAGGGTCTTTGCGAACCTGTCTGTTCGCCGACCGGGATGTGGATCTGCGGGGGCCGTTGCGGCACGGCTCTTCCGACGAGGAAATCTCCCGGGTCATTTCTCGGGCCATTGAAACAAAGCCGGAAAAACACCGCCTGAACGAAGGATCTGTTCCCCGCCGCAAGTGCCTCGCACGGCCCATGACCACGATCGGCGGCTAGAGTCGAAATCGGCGAGGGCTCAGCCTCGCCCGTTTCCTGTGCAGCCTCTTCATGGCTTTTCGACCCTCAAAGGGCCTTCCGACCCGTCCAATCTCGTCCATGCCAGATAAGCCGCCCCGTAGAGGGGCGCCAAGGGACCCAGGGCGGTTCGATAAATTTGGATGCCGGATGGATCGAGCATTTTAGGGACGGTCCGAAGGGTTTCCATCATTGGGGGATAAAATTGATCCCATGCCTGACTCACGCCCCCGCCGATCACGGCCGACTGGATGCCGAGAAACGTAAAAAGGTTCGCCAGCGCCAGCCCCAAGGCCCAGCCCATGCGTTGGAACAATTGCCGCGCGTGGGGGTCTCCGGATTCGGCGGCTCGGTAGACATCCTCGGGCGTGAGGGATCCCGAACGCACGACGTGCTCGATCTCTTCCGGGAGGGGCGCCCCCGCTTTTAAAGCCTCGATCATCCCCCGCGTCAGGGCCGATCCCGACGCGTGGGCCTCTAAGCAGCCCACCTGTCCGCAGGCGCACGGCGGCCCGTGAGGATCCACGATCATGTGGCCGATTTCCCCCACAAAGCCCAAATGGTCCCCGAGCCAAAGCGAGCCTTCGACGATGAAGCACCCCCCGACACCTGTACCCAAAGTGACGCCGATCCAGTGGCGCCGATGACGGCCCAAGCCGGCCCAGGCTTCCCCAAGGCCGAAGACATTGGCGTCGTTTTCCATGAAGACGGGAATCTCCAGAGCTTCTTGCAGCCGAGGGGCCAAGGGAAAACCGGCCATGTGCGGGAGGTTTGGGGAAAAGACGACACGGCCTAAAGAGGTGTCGAGCTTGCCGGCCACGCCGAGGCCTACGGCGATCACACGGCCGCCCTGGCGCCGAGCGGCCTCTTTCAGGTCTCGGCATGCCCGCACAAGGGTTTCGAACAAGGTCTCGGGCGGGCCGGAGGCGTTGGAGGGCGTCCGCCGAAAAGCATGGCCTTGGCCCTGCGCATCGAAGAGCCCCATTTTGATATAGGTTCCGCCGATGTCGATCCCGATGCAGTATGCGCCTGCCATCCCTTTGTCCCTTCCTCCCTTCTGAGCGCTGAAGCTCAACCGGTGTCTCACCCCCCTCACGGAGTCCCTTCTTCCCGCCGTGGCGGAGGCCGTGGGCCACCCTGAGAATTCCCCATGGGGCCGTGTGCACTATTTTTTTAGGCGCTTCTGGAGAGGGCGATCACGGCGGCTGGGACCCTCACTCTTCCGGCAACCCGAAGGCCACGGGGACATAGATGACATAGTCCGACGCCAGCAGATCGAACTGGATGCCGGTTTCTTGGTCGATCACCGCGAAAAGCTCCTTGAGGCTTTCCAGGGTGACGAGGCGTGCGAGAAGCCGCTCGACGACGCCGTGATGCAGGTAAAGGGGGAGCAGAAACCGGTCTGCGGAACCCCGCCAGACGACCTGCAGCCGTTTGCGTTCCTCGAGGATGGCGTCGTAGATGCGGCGCAGCAGATCCGAGCGAAGCACCGGGGAGACGCCGCGCGTCACGCATTCCATCATTCCGGCCAGTCGATAGATGCGGCGCATGGCGCCTTCGTCGTTCCGATGGCGGAAAAGGGCTCGAGCCGTATAGTGGCAGCCGCCATCCAGTTTCACGTGATTCGGCAGCCATTGGATGTGGGAGTGGCCGGACAGGCGGCGGGCTTCAAGCCGGTGGGCTTCAAACTTTTGGGACTCGCTTCGGGCGCACAACCAGGCCGCCCCCGACGCCCATTCCCCCCAACGAAATTCCACGGGACGGGCGGTCACGAGAGTCGATGTTTTTTTCTTTTCGCCAAAATCAATGACTTGCCCCATGAGCCCGCCTTTTCGGCCCCCGTGCGGCTCTTGTTCGGCTTGAGCGCGGCTGACCCCACGCCCGGCCGACACACGCCCACTGAGAGCCTCCTCCTCAAAACAGCCGCCCCTTCTATTGTCGGATGAAGGCCAGCGTGGACTCCTTTTCGCCATCACGGCAGATACGGTGTGAGGTCGTCCACGTACTTCGTGATCACCTTGAAGCCGCGCTCGGTGAGCACCTGGACGGCCTTTTCCGAAACGGCGAGGTTCACCCGAAGGATCAGCTGCCACAAGTCCGGAAAGCCCTGAAGCGGGAACGTCATCACACTGCGGATATTGATCCCCGCTTCTTGCATCGTCCGCCCGACTTCCGCCAAAATACCGATGCGGTCGCGGACGATGAGGGTCAGGCGGCTGCTGTCTTCGCTCATCCCCAGGGCTTGCAGCAACACTTCCATGAGGTCCGTGGAGGTGATGATGCCCACCACCTTGTCATTTTCCACGACGGGAAGAGCGCCGATGCGGTGGGCGTGGAGGATGCTGGCGGCCCGCTCGATGCTCATGTCCGGGGTCGCCGTCAGAACCTTTTTGGTCATGATGGCTTCCACTTTGAGCTTTTGCAGCACATAGGTCAGTTCGTAGACGCTCAACGTGCTCGCCGGGGACGCCCAAGCTTCTTTGAGATCGCGGTCCGTCACAATCCCCAACAGCCGGGCTTTACCGTCGGTCACCGGCAAATGGGAAATCTTCTTGGCATCCATGATTTCACGGGCTTTGAGCACGGGGGTATCCGGAGAAATGGTCACCAGATTGGTCTTCATATGCCAGCCGACGTACATCTTCGCCACCTCCCTTGTCCCAACGGAAAAGGAAAAAACCCGCTTGAGTCCCTGCGACGGAAAGACCCTTTACATCAAAAAAATCATAATCGGTTTTGAGGGGATATTCTAATGTTTTCAAAAAACGGTCGCGAAAAAATCGGCGAAGTCACGGGGGAGCCCCGTCGATTTTTCCAGAGGGATTTCTTAATACAAGTTTGAACGAGGCTGCACTGGCAGACTGTCGTCGGCGAAACCGTGACGAAAGGGTCTTAGGGCCCAAGGAGGCGCAGTGATGGGATCGAACGTGCGCGAGGAAAAAACTCTTTTTGAGGCCCTTCGGGAAGAAGTCGCTGCATGGGAGAATTCAGCCTACTTTCTACCCGAAGAAGAACTTTTCGACCTAGAGCGGTTTCTCAAAGAGAGGGGTGCCGAGGCTCTGTGCCGTCGCCTGGAAGAAGCCTTCGGGCGCCCTCTCAACGCCTCATTTTGGCGAACGCTCCTTCCCTACCACAAGCTTCGACGCGTTCGGCTGGAAATCCGGCAAGAAGAGGCGGAACACGACCGAAAACGCGCGCTCTATGTGGAATCGGTCAAGGAAGCGCAGCGGGCTCTTCGGGAACTGGTGGAACTCATGGCCGCGGCCGAAACAAAGCCGGTTCTTCGAATTGTTCGGCCCCCCGATCCGACAGGGAACATTTAGTCCGCCAAGGCTATATCCATGCCTGTTGCGAACCGCAATCCCACCTTCCGCCCGTCGGCCGTGACCCGGCACCGCACGCACCCGCCCAAGGAGGTCTTGAGCCACGGGTTGTTGGAAAAGCTCGGCACGGCAATGGGGAAGTGAAAAACAGCCCCGAGATGTTTCGGGTTCAGCGGACTCTAGGGCACATCCGAGCGGTATGCGGGGATGGGTTCACCGTCCAGGAACCGCACGGCCGTGTTCTCCGCTCCCCGGGCTTTGAGAATGGCGCAGGTGACGTTAAGGGCGCAATAGCCGACACAGATCGTGTCGTTTCGGTTGAACTCTCCGTAACAATCCATTTTGTTTTGAACTTCCGAGGCCGTGAACACTCTTTCCATGGAGAAGGCTCCTTTTAGTTCACGAACACATCACGGAAATAGCCAAAATGCTCAATGACCGACCCGGCCCCACGCACGACGGCGGTCAGCGGGTCGTCGGAGATGTTCACCTTCAGTCCGGTTTCCTGTTCCAGGAGGCGGTCCAATCCTTTAATGAGCGCCCCGCCCCCGGCCAGCCAAAACCCGTTTTGGCCGATGTCGGCCGCGAGCTCCGGAGGGGTCTTTTCCAAAGCCCGGCGAACCGCTTCCACAATGACATGGATCGGTTCCTGGATGGCGAAGCGCACTTCTTCATCGGTGAGGGTAAAGGTCTTGGGGATGCCGGTGACGATGTCTTTTCCGGGCACCTCCAACTTCATGGGCTTTTCCAGAGGGAGGGCCGAGCCGATCTGGATCTTGATGTTCTCGGCCAGCACCTCGCTGATGATCATCTGCCGTTCCCGCTGAACGTATCGCATGATGGCTTCGTTGGCTTCGTCGCCGGCCACGCGCACCGATTCGCTATAAGCCACGGCGAACATGGAGATGACCGCCACTTCCGTGGTGCCTCCGCCGATATCCACGACCATGCTCCCTATGGGCTGATCTACGGGAAGGCCCGTGCCGATTGCCGCGGCCATGGGTTCTTCCACCAAGTGGACGCGCCCCGCTCCGGCCTGTTCCGCCGCCTCCATGACCGCCCGCTTCTCCACGGACGTGATCCCTGTCGGCACGGCCACCACAAGCTTCGGTTTGACCAGAGGGCGGCGGGAAAGGACACGGGAGAGAAAGGCTTTAATCATGACACTGGTGACTTCGAAGTCGGCGATGACCCCGTCTTTAAGAGGCCGGATGGCCATCACCTTTTCGGAGGTGCGCCCCATGAGGCTTTTGGCTTCCTTGCCCACGGCCACCACCCTGTGGCTGTCCCGGTCGATGGCCACCACAGACGGCTCGTTGAGAACAATCCCTTTTCCTTTGAGGTAAATGAGGGTGTTGGCGGTGCCCAGGTCCATGGCCAAGTCTTTGGCCAGAAAACCGAAAAGCCTCTCCAGCATCGATGCCCCTTCTTTCCGGTGGCGAAATCGTCTCAAAACCTTGCGGCAACTGGCGTGAGTCTAGTCATAAGCTGTGGGCAGGTCAATTTGAAATTTGTCCGGTGGACGGCGACGGCGGCATAGATTCTTTGGGCTGGCTCTGGAGCGTTTCAAAGAGCCTCCGGCAGGCGGCCATCCACAGTTCATCGAAGGTGACCCCGTCTTGGGGCAATTGGGATGCCCCCACATAGGTTTTTAAGGCCAGCTTTTTCTTTTTGGGGCCGGGTAGGCGGCAGCATGCGCGGCTGAGGTTTTCGGCCACGGCGATAAGATCCCGCAGTTCGCTTCCGATGGCCATAAGGGCGCAGCGATTCTGAGCGAGCCGTCCCACGATGATCCCAGGCGGAACGTGCGTTTTCAAGCTTTCCATGAGCGCCTTTTCCCACACGTCCAGCTCCGACGGAGGGATCATCGCCTGGGCGTACTGCCACGGTTCATACTGAAGCATCACCAAAGGCAACGTTTCGCTGTTTTGGACCGCCGCGCGCACGGCCTCTTTCACGTGAGCCGCAAAGCTCCACGGGTTCAAAAACCCGCTGGCGCCGTCTTTACAGGTCCATTCGGCGTAGCTCTGCGCATATTGGCAGCGCTCGTAAAAGGCTTCAAAAATCTTGAAGCTTTTCTTCACGGCGACTTTATCGTCCTGGGTCAAGGTGAGGCGCTTCTTGCCGAGCATCGCCAAACCCAGGGGCCCCAGTTCCGGCGAACCGCCGCACAACACCCACAGGGACCCTTGATGGGGAAGGGGCTCGCCGGAGACGAACAGGTAGTGGTCATGAGATTCAGGATTCAACGCGGGAATGAAAGCGCCCTTCCCTCCTTCCAGAGCCTCGATGACCAAACCCTTGGCCTCACGGGGAATGGCGGATTGGAGCAACCTTTGGGGAAGCTTTCCTGCAGCGGCTAGAATGCGGTAGGCCGCGTCGGTGCACCCTCGGCCCACGAGAAAAGCGAAATCCGCCCGAACGTAATCCGCACAGCCTTGAACCAAAGCCTGGGCCGCCTCGTGTGGGCTTAAGGTTTTCTCCCACACTGCCGTCAGGTCGTGCCACAAGGTCAGGATCCGCGAAAAACTCTCCCTTTCCTGGAGGCGATGGTGCTGATCCAAGAGCTGTTCCAGGATGCCGGCTGCTTCGTGAATCCATTTTTGCTGCTTATCGTTAAAACCCCAGTGGCGCTTTGTGTCCACATAAAGGAGACCCTGATCGCCGGCGACCGGCATGGCCAAAAGGCCCTTGATCCCTTGTTCCCCCTCACGATAAAAAGGCAGCGATCCTGCGAGCTCCTCCACTTCCACCTTGCCCAAATGCACCGTGTGCCCGACTTTGTGAACTTGGGAAAGGATGCCGCTGCCGTCTTTCGGAAGACTCAAGGTCCTGTGGAGGTGTTTGCTCAGGGACTGGCAGGTCACGAGGCGAAAACCGCTCTTGAGCGGGTCCAGCAGAAAAAACGCGACGGTGTAGGCATCCAGCACATTGCTCAGCCAGTTGACCACGGATTGGAATGTGGGCATCATCGCCGGGGCCCTTTCCTCATAAGAAAAAGCGCATGGCTTTAGGGCAATCATGGTTCCGGTGGTTTCTTCACGTCGTGCATACTGGAGGAAACCCCTTTACCCTGTCAATAAGGCAATGCCCATGGGCAAGATCAAGGTCCTTCCCGATCATCTGTGCAACCAGATCGCTGCAGGCGAAGTGGTGGAAAGGCCCGCCGCCGTGGTCAAGGAGCTGGTGGAAAACAGTTTGGACGCCGGCGCTCAGCGCATCCGGGTCTTTCTCGAAAAGGGGGGCCGTTCTCTTGTGCGGGTGGTGGACGACGGCGAGGGAATGAGCCCGGAAGATGCGCTCCTCGCTTTGGA
This sequence comes from uncultured Desulfosoma sp., assembly GCA_937960435.1. Taxonomy (GTDB): domain Bacteria; phylum Desulfobacterota; class Syntrophobacteria; order Syntrophobacterales; family DSM-9756; genus Desulfosoma. The sequence goes on along the minus strand of CALGPN010000046.1, from coordinate 13,030 downwards.
AAGGCACGCCACCAGCAAAATCGCCACGGCGCAGGATCTTCAGGCCATCCGCTCCATGGGATTTCGAGGTGAAGCCTTGCCGAGCATCGCCGCCGTCAGCCGTATGGAATTGATCACGCGGGAAAAGGAGGCGGTCTGCGGAACGCGCATCGTTGTGGAAGGGGGAACGATCCGGAGCGTGGAGGACGTGGGGTGCCCCCCGGGAACCCGCATCACCGTGCGCGATCTTTTCTACAATGTTCCGGCTCGACGAAAGTTCTTGCGCACCGTGGAAACCGAAACGGCTCACATTTCCGACATGTTCCTTCGGCTGTCGGTGGCGCAGCCCGAAATTTCTTGGCAGCTGAGCCATCACGAGCGCACGGTGCACGATTTTCCCAAAGCCGCGTCTTTGCATGATCGCATTTATCAGGTTTTCGGCGCCGCGTTGGCCAAGACTCTGATCCCCGTGGATCTTCACGAAGACCACGCGGCGGTGCGCGGTCTCATCGGCCCCCCCGAGCTCCAGCGGGCGAACGCTCGAGGGCTTTTCCTTTTTGTCAACAGACGCCCGGTCAAAGACATGTTGCTCACCCACGCCGTCCTTAGTGCTTACGACACGTTGTTGCCCAAGGGATCTTACCCCTTCGCCGTCCTCTTTGTGGATGTGCCTCCCCGCCTCGTGGACGTCAATGTGCATCCCACAAAAAGAGAGGTTCGCTTTCGGGACCCGCCCCTCGTGCTGGACGCGGTCCGGCGGGCCTTGACCCAAGGGCTGGAATCGGCCATGAAGGCGTCCTGGAGTCGCCCCTTTTACGTTTCCGCCGAAAACGTTCGACCCGCCGCCCCGCACGACGCCGGCGCTCGGGAAGGCCAACTGGAGCTGCAAGGGGGGCTGCCCTCGCCGAGTCCAGCGACTTGGCAATCTCAGGCACGCTCAGAGCCGATCCCCATCCCAGGGCCCGGACGCTTTGCAGAATCCTGCGCCTCTTGCAGCCCGTCCCCCCAGGAACCACCGCCAGAGCCGACCGTGCCTCCCACCTTTTCTTCCTTGAAAATCCTGGGGCAGCTCGCCTGCGCCTACCTGGTTTTGGAAGCCCCGGACGGGCTCATTCTCGTGGATCAACACGCCGCCCATGAACGGATCACTTATGAACGGTTGACGGGCGGTCTGGGATCGTCAGGGTCCCAAAGAATCGCCCCACCCGTCGTGCTGGACCTTCCCCCGTTGGAAGCGGACGCCGTGACTCGGTGGCTCCCCCAACTGCACTCCCTGGGATTCGACATGGAACCCTTCGGCGGCCGCTCTTTCGTCATCCACGCCATGCCGAGCGCGTTGAAACACGTGGACCCGGCAACCCTGATCCGCCGTCTCGCGGAAAGCACTCCGGCCGAAGAACGGACCCCGCGTGTGGATCTCTTGGAGAAATTGGCCCACACCGCCGCCTGCCACTCGTCCGTTCGCGCCGGACAACGACTGAGCGTCGAAGAAATGCGGCGGCTCCTGCAAAACCTGGACGCCATTCGCCTTTCCGCCACCTGCCCTCATGGAAGACCCCTGTGGTGGAAAATTCCCTTGGACCACATTCAACGCTTTTTCCAAAGAAGATGAAGCCCATCGACACACGCTTTCCGCCCACCCCCGCGGAGAGCGCCTCCTCTTTCGCCGAAGCCCCGGCGACGCCTTTCAGAAGCTTGCCGATCGTCCTCATCGCGGGACCCACGGCGGTGGGAAAGACAGCCTTGTCCTTGGATCTCGCCGCAACTCTGGGCACGGAAATCATCAACGCCGATTCCATGCAGGTCTATCGTTTGATGGACATCGGGACGGCGAAACCTTCTCCCGAAGAACGCGCCCGCGTTCGGCATCATCTCATCGACGTGGCGGACCCCGACGAACCTTACGACGCCGCCCTCTTTGTCCGCCAGGCCCGACCCGTCATCGATGCCCTTCACGCCCAGGGCAAGGTCCCCCTTGTGGTCGGCGGCACGGGACTTTACATGAAGGCTCTCACCCGAGGCCTGTGCCCGGGTCCGAGCGGCGATCCCGAGATGCGCCGGAAAATTCTGGAAGAGTTGGACCGTCAAGGACTCTCCATCCTTTACGAAGAATTGCGTCGCGTCGATCCCGCCTGCGCAGCCAAGATTCACCCCAACGACCGGCAGCGGATCGTGCGGGCCTTGGAGGTTTTCCGGAGCACCGGGGTGCCGCTTTCCCAATGGCAAGACGCCCACGGGTTTCGACAAGCCCTTTATCCCACAGTGAAAATCGCCCTGTGTCGAGAACGCCGCGACCTGTACGCGCGCATCGATCAGCGGGTGCTCCAGATGATGGACCGTGGCCTTCTCAACGAAGTCCGCAGCCTCTTGGAAAGGGGCTATCCCTGCACCCTCAAGTCCATGCAGTCTCTGGGATATCGCCACATGTGCCTGTATCTGGCGGGAACGGTTTCTCTGGACGAAGCCGTAAGGCTCATGCAAAGGGACACGCGCCATTATGCCAAAAGGCAGATCACCTGGTTCAAAGGAGATGCCGAGTTCCGATGGTTTCACGCCGAGGATGTGCCAAAGATCGTCACATGGGTTCGTGAGGCACTGGAGCGAGTGAGAAGCCGGTTTACGCTATGAGCGAAATGGGCTAGCATGCCGCGGCTTAGGGGCACATCGCCGGAGCGGATTCTTTGAAAACGACCGTGGAGACCCATGAACGACTACCAAGCTTTCAAGAAGGGGATTGAACAAAGAGAACTCACCCTGCGCCGGGCCGTGGAGAACCTGGCGGCAGAGCAGCTCACCGACGGGCATCAGACAGGGCTGTGGCGGAATCACCTGGATCTGGTCCGACACGCCCTCCAGGACCCTTTGGTTCGAATCGCTGTCGCGGGCTCCGTCAAATCCGGAAAGAGCACCTTGATCAACGCCCTGCTGGGTGGGGACTTGCTCAAAAGGGGTGCCGGCATTGTGACGTCTTTCATCACGCGCATCCGGTGCAATGCCGTTCGAGGGGGTTGGGTTGAATTCAAAAGCTGGGACGAAATCCATCAGGAGCTCTCCGGCGCCGTCGCCATGCTCCCCCTCACCGAAGGCGACGCCGTGGCTTCGAAAACGTGGGATCTGCGAAAAAGCACCCACCGAGAAAGCCTCCTCAGGAAACTCAAGGCAGTTCAGGCCCAATTGCAGCACAGTCGAAGCGCCCTGGACGCTCACTTCCTTCTGGTTCATGCGTACCTGGAAGGTTTCGCCGGGGTGCGGGATTTGTTGCAGGATCAACCCCGAAAGCTGACGTTTGATGAAAAGACCATAACCCGGCACCAAGACTTCGTGGGCGTGGAATCCTCGGCCGTTTATCTCAAGGATGTGGAAATCCATTACCCCGCACCGTGGATCGGCGATGCGGTGGAAATCGCCGACTGTCAGGGCAGCGATTCGCCGAACCCCCTGCACTTCGCTTTGCTCCAGCAGTACCTCATGAAAAGCCACATCATCGTCTATGTGGTGAGCAGCCGCACGGGACTTCGAGAGGCGGACCTCAAACTCCTGGATCTCATCAAAACCCTGCGCATGACTCCCCAGACCCTTTTTGTCTTGAACGTGGACCTGGACACGCACCACGGGCTCGACGACATCCAAGCTTCCGTGGAACGATTCCGAAAAGAGCTGGGCTGGACGGTCCCCAACCCGCAGGTCTACGCTTTTTCCAGCTTGTACCATCTTCTGGAGGCGCTGGATCCTCAGCCGTCTTCACGGGAAGCCCTGCGCCTAAGCATGTGGCGCGAGGAAGCGGCCCATCGGTTGGTCCATGCCCCGGGATTCAATGATTTCAAGGAGGAGTTGGCCGAGCGCGTCGGAACGCAGCGCAGTCGCGTGTTGTTCAGCACCGGCTTGGGTCGGTTGGCCGTGGTCGCCGAAACCCTTGGGGAAACGTGCCGGACGAAAAAGCAGCTCCTCGGAAAAGATCTCCATCATTTGGAGCAATCCGCCAGGCACCTTCAAAGGAGACAGGAAGAACTCATCGGCACCCTGAGCACCTTGGAAAATGCCATCGGCGGTTTGCGGGAAAGCTTGAAAAACGATTTGGACAACGCCATCGCCACGTTCTTCGACCTGTCCACCGGCCCTGTGGTGCAGGAGACCTTGCGCCTCGTGGACCACTACCCCGTGGACTCCGCCTTTGCGAAAGATCTGAGCGATCCGCGCAAGGTGATCCGCCAACTCCACGCCTTTTACATGGAATTTCGCCGATCTCTTTCGGTCTTCCTGGTGGACCGGGTCAATGTGGAAACCATTCGGTTCGCCAAAGACCAGGAGTCGTTTCTCAAGAGGCGCATCCGGGAGTCGTCTCAGGCTTTCTGGTCGTTGTTTCAAAGCGCCCTGGAGGAATACCACCGGGAATTGCAGGCTCTGGGCGTCGCGGTGCGAGAACCGGGTTTGTCCCCCCAGCAACCCTGGGCGGAATGGAAAAACATCACTCCACCAACCTTCAGCGGCTTTGTGGACGAAAACGCCGTGGGGCGAGGGCTGCTGCTCATGAAATTCGGCCTCGGACGCCTCAACCGGTTCCTGAACACCGTCAAAGACCGCCTGGGGAAAAAGCGCCTGACAAAGGACGCCGACGAACAGAGCGGCTCTTTTTTGGAAGCCGTGGAAACCGTCAAAGCGGAAGCTCGCGCGGAGTTGGTGTACGCTTTTCGGGATTATCGGCAGAATTTCCGCTACCAGTACCTCCACAAGCTGCTGGATGCGGCCTTGGCCCATCTTCTGGAGGACTTCCAAGCCAGAGCCCGCATGGCGCACATGGATTTTCGCCATCTTTTGCAACAGGGCAAAATGGAGGAGGACAAACGCAACCGGGCCGCGGCCCTTCTGGAGGAAACCGCCGCTTTGGCGGAAAATCTTTTGGGGGAGATCGAGGAGCTCCGACGAGCCCTCAGCCTGGAATGGCTGGCTCAGGCCCCGGAGGCCAGTCTCGGGGAAGAGGCGCACACACCTTGATGGTCACGCCGGTAATGGGGTGCGGGAATTCCAGCCGATAGGCGTGCAAGAGAAGCCGAGGCGCCGCCCGTGCCGTTTCGGGGTCGCCGTAAAGGCGGTCCCCGAGAACGGGAAAGCCCTCGTGGGCGAGATGGAGCCGAATCTGATGCGTCCGTCCCGTTGTCGGGACGGCATGCACAAGGCTTCGGTCGGGGCATCGAAGAACCGTCGTCACAACCGTTTCGGCCCTCTTCCCCGCACGATCCTCCCACGCTTCATACCGGCCCGCCTGACGCCCGATGTCTTTTTGGATCACTTTGCGGTCCCAGTCGGGCGCGCCGCGAACCCACGCCAGATAGAGTTTCTTCACCCGGCGCTCTTGAAAGGCACGCCCCAACGGCTTGTTGGCTTGACGCGACAGGCTCATGACGAGAACACCGCTGGTCTCCCGGTCGAGTCGGTGATGGAGTCCCACATAGGGATCTGCGGCCCCTTCTGCGGCCAGGAACCGCTTGGCCGCCTCGAACACATTGTTGTAAGCGTCGGAGGGCATGGGCTGGGTGGGGATGCCGGCTTCCTTGTCATAGGCCAAGATCCAGGGATCGCGAAACAGGATGCGCGCGGGATCCCACTCGTAAAACCGGCGGACTCCCGGCCACGGCCAATAAATGCGGATTTCCTCCCCGGCCCGCACGAATCGATCCCCGTCGCGGACCACTCTGCCAGCCACGTGCACCGAACCGAAGTCCACCAAATCCCGCGCCTCCTCGATTTCCAGAAAGCATTCCCATCGGATGAGTTCGCAAAGACGCCACCCGTCCTGGTGGGAAGGGACTCGTGTCTTCCAGAAGGTGGGGGTTCCGGATGGGGGCATGGCGGCTCTAGAGGCTCTCCTCATCGGCGTCGCCGCCGGCCGATTCCTCAGGGGACGCCCCCTTGGCGGAAGCTTCCTCTTCCATGGCCTCCTCCATCAGGGCGTCGACGTCCTCGTCGAAATCGTCGCCCATCTCATGGGTCATGGCCTTCATGAACTTGGCCATGCTCTTGGGATCGTTTTCATCCAGGGCGCCGAACCGGGACGGGTCCGCCAGGCGTTCCAGCCGCGTTTCTTCGGACAAACGCACCCGGACCCTGGATGGAATGCGCTTGAGATCGGCGGCATCACAATGTCGACATCGGGCATGGACCTCTTCGGATACGCGGAAGGTGATCACTTCGCTTTTCTTTCCGCATCGCAGACACAGGTATTCGTAAATGGGCATAGGCGTCCTCCTGCTTTCCTAGGGGTTCGAGCGTCGTTCCGCGGGGCTTTGCCCAGGAATGCCGGCGTGCGTCGGCCGGCCTTGAGGGCGGGCCGCTGTGCGTTCTAAAGGAGGTCTTCCCTCGTGAGGTGATGGGCGGCATCCGTCAGAGGTTCACGATGGACGGCATAGGCCTCTTCGAGATAAGGAGGAATGGTGAACAATTTTTCAACCATGGCGGGGCTCAAGTAGCGCAGCGCCAAACCTGAGGATCGCGCCCGTTCGACAACGGCGTCTACGGACCAGTGCGGGTTTTTGCTCGCCAAGATGTGGGCGTCGGGACGATGAAAACTGTGCAAGCTGTAAGGACAAGGATGGACCACAGGAAAAACACGCTTCAGCGTGTTGACGATCCGCGCGTGTGCCGCCACCTTTTGCGGGCTGATGCATTCCCCTTGGACGGCCACACACCCTTGGGGTGTGAGCCGGCCGGACACCTTTTCGTAAAACTCCCGGGTAAAAAGCAGAGCCGCCGGGCTGTCGTCCATGGGATCACTGAGATCCAAAACCGCCACGTCGAAGCGTTCCTCGGTGTTTTCCACAAAGGCCCGTCCGTCCCCCACGACCAACTGGACGCGGGGATCGTCAAAAGCCCCTTGATGCCATTGGGGAAGCAGGCGTTTACACACCTCCACCAGCTCCCCGTCGATTTCCACCATCACAATCCGGCGCACATCCGGGTGCCGACAGACCTCCCTCAACGCGGCCCCTTCCCCGCCCCCGATAATGAGCACGCTGCGCGGGGCGGGATGACTCCACATGGCCGGATGGACAAGGACCTCGTGATAGATGAACTCGTCCTTTTCGGCCGACTGCACGACCCCGTCCAGGAAAAGCACGAGGCCGTGCATCTCCGTTTCGACAATATCGATCTGCTGGTAGGCGGAACGCCCGTGGTAGACCACCGCACGGCACACGTAAGATGTTTCCTCGCCGCTGCTTTGCAGCTCGCGGAACCACAGGCAGCCCTGATGTTTTCCCATCACGGCTTGTGTCTCAGTCTTTCCGCCGGCAGATTCAACACCCCTCGTTTGATCTCCATGACAGAGAGGCTACCTGCCTTAAACGCCTTTTTCAAGTATTCAAGGGACGCATCGGAGTCGATCAGCTCGCCGCACGTGAAAATGTCCAAGGCACAATAGCCGTATTCCGGCCATGTGTGGATGGTAAAATGGGATTCGGCGATCACCACGACGCCGCTCACGCCGTGCGGCGAAAACTGGTGGAAAACTGGTTGAACAATGGTGGCCTTGGAGATGGCGACCGCCTCAACAAGGATTTTCTCCACTTGGGAGACATCGTTGATGAGGCCGAAGTCGCAGTCATAGAGCTCAACGATGAGGTGTTTTCCTAGTGATTTCATTTTCTTCTTCGCTTCCTCACGTCATGGGTATACCTTTTTTGGGGGTTAACAAAACAAAAAACCTCCAATTCATGGGGGGGAACCGCACTCGGCTCTTAACCGCATGCTTCCAGCCTAACGCCATAAACGGAGGCGAGCCAAACGGGCACACTATACACAGAAAATTTCCGGATGCAACGGAAATCTTACGCCTCCAGCAAGTTTCATCCCCCATTTTTCACATGTTCGCAAACATGTTGACAAAAGAGCAACGGCACTGCCACTATCGCCCCACTCTAAGAGGGCTTTCCCGCACGAGGAGCACAGTTACCATCTGATAAGGAGGACACCGATGCCCGCCATTCTTCTTTTTGACACTACGTTGCGCGACGGAGAAAAATCGCCCGGAATCATGCTGACCATCCCGGAAAAGGTCCGCCTGGCCGTTCAATTGGCGCGTCTTGGCGTGGATGTGGTCGAAGCCGGCTTCCCCGCGGCTTCCGAGGCGCAGTTCGAGGCCGTCCGCAAAATCGCCCAAACGGTTTCCGGGCCGGTCCTCGCGGCTTTGGCTCGCGCCACCAACCCCATGGATTTCGACGTGGCCATGCGCGCCCTGGAGGGGTACTCCCGACCTCGTCTGCATACCTTTGCGCCCGTGTCGCCGTTCTATCGGCGTCACTACCTCAAAAGGGATTTTCCGGCGACACTGGATCTGGCGCAAAAAGCCGTCCGTCTGGCCAGGCAACGATGTGATGATGTCGAATTTTCCCTTGTGGACGCCTTCCGGGCTTCCATAGACGATGTGGTCGCCATGGCCAAGGCCGTGGCCGAAGCCGGGGCCACGGTCATCAACATTGCCGACACCGTGGGTTATGCCACACCCTTGGAAATCGAAATGGTTTTCCGTGCCGTCAAGACCGCCTTGGGGGACGGTTCCGGGGTCATTCTGAGTGTCCATTGCCACAACGACCTGGGGCTCGCTGCAGCCAATTCCTTGGCGGCGGTCGCCGCCGGGGCGACCCAAATCCACGGGACCATCAACGGTATCGGGGAACGGGCCGGAAATACGCCGCTGGAAGAAGTCGTGGCGATTTTGAAGACGCGCGGGGACCGTTTACAAGCGGAAGTCCGCGTGGACACGACTCAAATCGGCCCCACATGCCGCCTCGTCAAACGCCTCACAGGGATCACCCTCGCGGTGCATAAGCCCGTGGTGGGCGCCAACGCTTTCGTGTACGAAACGACCGTCCCCCAACTGGGCGACGAATCCGCCCAACCGCCCTATGAAATCATGGACCCAAAGGATTTCGGTCTGAACGTTGCGCCCGAACCCGTCGCCAAGGACATGTCCGTGGACGCCTTGCGCGCTCGACTCGAGCAAATGGGCATCGCCGTCGATGAGGAGGCCGTGCGGCAATGCTGGGAAGCCTACAAAGGGCTGGCGGAGCGCAAGGAACACATCTACGAATCGGACCTGGAAAACCTCGTGGACGAGACCATCCTCGCCCCTCCACAACGCTACAAACTCCTCTATTTGAACGTTTCCGCAGGATCCATCTCGGTCCCCAACGCCACGGTTCAATTGGAAATGGACGGCCAGGTGCGCCAAGACGCCGGATTCGGCCAAGGACCGGTGGATGCCGCCTTCAAAACCATCTGCAAGATGACTCATCGATTTCCACGGCTGCTTCGCTACGAAGTCAACGCCGTCACGTCGGGAACCGATGCTTTGGGTGAAGTCAACGTGCATTTGGAAGAAGACGGCCAAATGGTGCAAGGACGCGCTGTGGCAACGGATATCGTCCTGGCCAGCGCCAAAGCGTTCGTCAATGCTTTGAACAAACTGGAACAGAAAACCAAAGAACCGTCCGTTTCCGAATTTACCGAAATGGAAAGCTGGCAGCCTCGGCTGTAGCAAGGTGCTGAAAAAAACAAATAGAGTTCGGGCTTAGATGTTGTTTTTCTGGTATGCTCATCTCATGGAAATCGCTCATGAAATGGAGAGATGAGCCTATGAGAAAGCGTGCTCATCGGCAGTGAAAAATGTTCTCGTACATGTCCCTGGAAGCCCGAGTGCAGAAGGAGCATCCCCTGCGGCCCCTGAAGGAGACCGTGGAAAGGCATCGGAGAGCCCTTGACCCGAAATTTGGAAAGATGTCCTCGCCCATCGGGCGCCCCGGGATTGCTCCGGAAAGGCTTTTGAAAGCCTTGCTGCTCCGATTGATGGGCACCATTCGAGGCGAACGGTCTCTCATCGAACATCTTGACCTTCGTTTTCTTTTTCGCCGGTTCGTCAGTCTTTCTCTGGATGATCCGGTGTGGGACCATCCCACAGGAAGACCGTTCTCGGGATGTTACCGATGGAAACAAAAAGCCGGAGAGAAAGTTCTTAAACGTCGCACATCGTGAAAGTTGAAGTCGAAAGCCATTTTTCCGACAAGCTTTAAAAGAGTTTGCCCGAAATCCAGGGGGAGGCATAACCCCCTATTTCAACATCCTGTTAGACACCAACGTTAGAGCATTCCAGTCTATGCATGCGCTCCGCCCAACGTCCAAGCTCAGGGGCGCGCCGCTTGCGGCGCGTCCCGCTGGAGCGAGATGTTAGCCCGCGTCCTGCAGGATTTTCTGAATCTCCCGTTTAACTTGAGGAAGCCGTTCTTTGATTGCTCTCCACACCAAGTGATAATCTACCCCAAAATAGAAGTGTATCAACTTGTCTCTCATTCCTGCCATCTCTTTCCAAGGAACTGGAGGATGTTTCTGGCGTATCTCTTCGGGTATCTGTTTCACGGCCTCGCCGATGATTTCGAGTTTTCTCATTACCGCACTGGCAGTCTTGTCATCGGACTGAAAGGCTTACAAATCCATCCCAGCGATGAATCTTTCAATACTGTCTATCGATACCAGAATGTCTTTCAGGTAGAGCGTATAGTTTCTCATACGAGCACAACCTCACGGAGCACTGAGTCCTGTAATTCTGCCCGCAGAGCGCGTTTAGGAACAACATCCACTGGACGCTGGAAAGTTTCTTCCAGGTACAGTGTCAATCCTATCAAATCAAACAAGTCTGCCCCATCCTCAAAGTCGGCCAGGATGTCAATATCACTGTTTGCATTCTGTTCTCCGCGAACAAAAGAACCGAAGAGACCTATTTCCCTTGCTTTGTAGCGTGCGGTGATTATAGGTCTCAATTCTTTCAATTTGGTTAAAATATCTTCGATGTTCATTGGTCTTTACCTATCTGTTGGCACTACAATTGTAGCACAAGCGGGCTAACGACCAAGCTCACCGGCGGCAATGGAGCGCAGCGGAATTGCCGTCCGGTGGAGCGCCTTGTTCGCAGACTATTACTTTATTAAATGAGGGATACTACGCTATTGTCCCAACAATGAGCACATTTCTTGTATTTATTGTAGCCATTGTTTCTTATTGCGTTTTCTGCCGTTTGCAGATCAATGTAATCTGTAAAATCTTTCATTTCTTCAAATTGGCAGGCTAATTTCTGGTTCTCTATTCTATGAACACGGAGCAGACCATCAGAAGCTAATTTTCCTTGATTCCAGTTGACTCGAATTTTCGGATTGACACATTCTTTAACATTCACAACGGCTTCAACCATATGATTAATCTCCTTTTCTATTTTCTCTATTGGCGGAAGGTGTATTTTAGGGCGCTTTTTTATAATTGCAGCACATGCCGATTCAAAAACATTGTAGGCAAATGCCTTACGTTCATTATCGGAAGATCCGGACTGATACATTGTCCTCAACCATTTTGGCACTACTGTGTCTTTGATAATACCACTCAACTCCTCAATTTCACTCTCCGAGAGAAGAAAATCTGCTGCAAGGTCTTCCAAAGCGCTCTGCAGAAGCTTGATCATTTTTTTTGCATCATCTTCAATTAGGCCGTCCATTACCCATTTTGTTGTCGCGGTTCCGGCGGTACCACCAACCAATGCGCCAATGATGCCACCTATTATGCCACCTGCTGCTGTACCGATTACAGGCACAGCACTTCCCAGTGCAGCACCGGCGGCGGCTCCGCCCATCCAGCCGCCTGCACCAGCAGCAACTCCACCTGCATTAACAAGAAGATTTTTTGTAAACTGATGCCATGAGATACACCCAGAAAACGCAGCACGGTAAAAATCGGGCGATGAAGTTATTACAGTAGCGATAGTTGATGTAATGACATTGCTCCGGAGGAGCTTGGCAACATGATTGACTGCCGCAGCGCCATATATGGCTTTCCCTAACGACGCTTGAGCAAGCCTTTCAATAACTTTCTTACCAGCGGATGTTGATGAGACAGAACGAACTACACTTCGTGCCTGAACAGCTCCAATAGCCGCTACTCTACTACGCAACACCTGCGCTGAGATAATGCCCGTTATTAGAGTTGTCCCCCCTGCTGCAACCGCGCTTTCTATTGCGCCTTTAATAGCATTATCGTTGCTTTCGCCATTCCATTTCCTTTTTGCAAAGTGTACTGCGAAAGAGATCGCAAAAATATAAGAAGTCGTGATTGCCTGAGTTTTAGCATCAAATACGAGAGAATCAATATTGCCGGCTTTAGCAATGTTACGTGCTTGTTTATACGTAACTTCGCCACTTTTAACCAGACACTCAGCTTCCGAAGGGTCCGTTACTCCGGGAACTTTACCCTGAGCAATCTTTTCCTTCATCAATTTGACGCAGTCTTCATATTGGTCTTTCGGAACTTCAAGAAGCTGCCCCCTGTATCTATAAATACCAGACTCAGAATCAAAGGCTGCATCGATTGTTGATGAGGCTGTCTGATAGTATTTTGTCTGAATAGGTACACCATCCACGATGCGGTCAGCACCACTTGCCTCTTGAGATGTACCTGTGACTTCAACTTTTCTTAGCCTGATTCTGTCAGCAAGTGCATTGGCATCTTCAGCAGCGAAACCATGGCCGCCTTTTGTATGGTATCGGCCAATTTGCGTCTGTTCCATTCCCTTTGCAATCTCACTTGATATAAATGGGTCGATTGCAGCCTGATTGTCTTTTTTATCTGAGTCGTCATTCATGTTACTATCTCCTGCGAACTATAGCATATATGGTTTCTTTATAACACCTTTGGGCCGCGAAATCGCGGCATAACACCCTGGCCCCAATACACGCATAACCCTCCCGAACTCAAAGACCTACATCGCCGATAAGGCTCGGAGCGGCGTGATATATGGTTTCTCTCTAACACGCCCGTGCTTCTCCTCTACAAATCGTCCACGGGGCTCTTGACACCCCTTCCTCCCCGGTTGTTGAGGATATGGGTGTCAATCATCCTTGTCCTCACGTCCTTGTGCCCCAGCAACTCCTGCACTGTGCGAATGTCGTAGCCATCGGCAAGCAGGTGCGTGGCGAAGGAGTGCCGGAACGTGTGGCAAGTTGCCCGCTTGATCAAGCCAGCC
>CALGPN010000045.1 GCA_937960435.1 uncultured Desulfosoma sp. | reverse complement strand
ATCAATGTTGCCGGCAGGTTGCTGCCGAAAGCGCTCACCGTATAGGCCGATAGCAGGATCACGAAGAGACGGTTTTTGAGGGCGGCTTTAAAGTTTTCCCAAAAGGGCAAGGGGATCTCGGGCGATGAAGCCTGCGGGCTTCTTTCGCGCACATGCACGGCGCACACGGCACAGGCCGCGACGAGAAAAGGGGCATAGAGAGCCCCCATGATCCTAAACTTGGTCCTTTCCCCTTCTGCCGTCGCCGGCAGATCGAGGACCGTTGCGAGAAAGACCGGAGAAGCGGCGGCCATGAGGATGCCGATGAGGACGAATCCGTCACGAAGACCGAGGAGGCGCGTTCTTTCGTCATAGTCCATGGTGATTTCAGGGCCGAGCGCTTCATAGGGAACTTCCACCAGAGTCCAGAAAAGAAAAACGACGAACACGGCTGTCGAAAACCACCAGCGCAGCTGGTCTCCGGTCCATGCGGGGGGATGGAACAATCCCCCAAAGGGATACCGCCAAAGGGACAGAACCGAGAAGAATGTAAGGGCGGCGGCGGCCCAGGGGTGCGCGGCTGCGGTCGGAAATCCAGCCGCACAAGGGGTCGCTGAGGGCATCGAAAAGGCGCACGGCCAGAAGAACCGACCCGGCGGTCGCCGCCGAAAGTCCCATGACATCCGTGTAAAACTTCGGCATATAGACATAGACGGGAATGCCCACCACGGCGAGCGCGAGTGCGGGCAGAGCATAGCTGATCCGAAGACCCATGCGGACACGCTCGGACGTGTCCCCACTCGAGGAAAGGGAACGGTCCATGGAGAAAAATCCTTTACGAGATTGCGGATCCTCACCCAACTGTGTGTCCAGCACAGCGTCCGATCCGGCACGTCGCGTCGATCCCTTGCCGGTGTCGGTGCCCGCGGCGCGCCTCATGGCGGAGTTGGAAAACATTCTCAGGAGTCTGCCCCGGACGACCATCGTCGAGCGCCGGCCCGATTACCTCAGGGCGGAGGCCCGAACCCTTTTGGGATTCGTGGACGATGTGGAGTTTTTCCTCGATGCGTCGAAAAACCTCCTCCACATGCGTTCGGCATCCCGCGTAGGGTATTGGGACCTGGGCGTCAATCGAAAACGTCTGGAAATGATCCGATCCGAATTGAGACGCCGCCTGGGGTAAGGCCGGCACTTCTTATGCCAGCCATCGGTCTAACTGAAAGGCAAAGGCGTTCACCACGGCACACAGGAACCCTCCCCAGGCCGTGTCCGCGAAACTTAGCGGCACCGGCCATCGGGCCAAAGTGGACAAGTTCGTAAAATCGTAGACGCCGTAAAGGGTCACCCCATAGAGAAACCCCCAGAGCAAGGCCGAAAGAAGACCTCCGTGGGGGTTGACCCGCGGCAAGGCAAAGAGAATGATCCCCAGGGGGATCAAGAGGTAGACGATCAGGGCGGCCCACCACAACGGGGCGAGGGCGTCGCCGCTTCGCCGCGCCAGGTTTCCAAGCTGCGCTTTATAAAAATTGGGCATGAGAAGACCCAGGTAGGTGAGGTCCAGAACCAGAAAAATCACGGTGGTAAGGACGTAAAGCTTTACGGCATGCCACATGGTAAGCTCCTTTCATGGAAACCCTTGGCTTTTCGAAAACAACGCGATACATGCACAACCTAATGGTCACGAGCAGGTTTTCACCCTCTTGACGTGAAAAATGTGGAGCCTTTCATGGATCGTTCCTAGGGGTTAGACATCGCCATCATCGGCGCCGGAATCTCCGGAATCGCCGCCCCGTACGTGCTTCAGCGAGCGCACCGGGGCACGATCTTCGAACGAAACGACTACGTCGGCGGACACACTCGCACGCTGCTTGTGGACGATGGGTCGGGGATAGGACTTCCCGTGGATACGGGATTCATCGTGTTGAATGAGCGCACCTATCCCCTGCTCCTGAAATTTTTCCGTCAGCTGGGCGTTGGCCTCCGGAAGACCGACATGGCCCTAAGCTACTGGAACCCCGCCCGAAACTTCTATTATGCCGGATCCGGCTTTCGGGGGCTTTGGGCTCAGCCGAAGAATTTGGGAAATCCTCGGTTCTTGCGCCTCCTTTTCGGCATCGTGCGTTTCCTGTCCACCACACGACGGGCCCTCTTGGACGGATCCCTTCGGGGGATCAGCTTAGGCGAATACCTGGATCGCCAGGGATTTCCCCAAGCTGACGGTGACCTATTTCATGAACCGACTGCAAGCCCTGCCTTCCCGTCGGCCTTACTGTGTCACGCTCAACCCCTGGCCCCATCATCCACCCCGAGGGGAGATCGCCGCTTTCGACGACACCCATCCCATGTACTCCTTTGAATCCATGAACACGCAAAACGCCTTGCCGAGCCTCAACGGGCGGCATCGCAGCTGGTTCTGCGGCGCCTACTTCGGCTACGGTTTTCACGAAGACGGCATCCGCTCCGCAGTGCAGGTGACCCGACAGTTCGGATGGGATCTATGAACTCTTTTTCCTCTCGGTTGTTTTCGGCAACCGTGGAACACGAACGCCTGGAACCCGTCAAACACGCCTTTTGCTACCCTGTGCGCGTCTTCGCCTTCGACGTGGACGAGCTGCCTCGCCTGAGCGACCGCCTCGTGCTTTTCAGCCATAACCGGATAAATGTCACGTCCCTCCACGATGCGGACTATCTGGACGGCCGCCCGGCGCCCATCCGTTCCCGATTGGAAACGTTCCTGGAAAAACAAGGGATCCCTCCCCCTTTTGGCCCGATCGTTCTCGTCACCTCGGCCCGCCTGGGACCCCGGGTGTTTAACCCCGTGAGTTTCCACTATGTCTTCGACCCCCAGGAAGAGCTCAAGGCTGTAGTTGCCGAAGTGAACAACACGTTCGGCGAACGGCACCTCTATATCCTGTCCCAACCGGACCCGGATTCCCGCTGCGCCTTTCGACGCTATCGCGCCGACAACGTGTTTCATGTATCCCCGTTTCACGACAAGTCCGGCCGGTACGAGTTTCTTTTCGAGGACATTCGCAAAGAACTGGCTATCGAGGTGAGGCTGTGGAAAGAGGGGCGCATGGTTTTTCGTGCGCGTCTGGAAGGGCAGGGCGTCCCCTTGACCAATCGGGCTCTGGCTGCGGCCGTGCTTCGCCGTCCTCTCCTTCCCCACCGGACCATGCCCCGCATCTTATGGCAAGCGGCACAACTCTATTTCCGGAGGAAACTGCCCGTGTTCGCGAAACCGACAGCGACACATCCCTTGACCCTGATCAAAAATCCGTCGGGAACCGTGGACAAACGACTGAGCCGATGGTTCCTGAATGTTGTCTCGCAGGCGCATACCGGCAGCCTGACCGTGACCCTGGCGGACGGGACCCGGCATCGGTTCGGCAAATCCGGTAGCGCTCCGGAGGCGGATCTCATAGTGCATGATGCGAGCTTTTTCCGCCGGGTGTTTTTCGGCGGCGATGTGGGTCTCGGCGAGTCCTTTATGGAAGGCCTATGGGACTCTTCGGACCTCACAGCGTTCATCACCTTCTTGATCCGAAACCGGGACGTTTTGGAAAACCGGCAGAACCGGACATCCAAACTGATCGGGGTGCTCGATTGGATGCGCCACTTATCTCGAGCCAACACCCTTTTCGGTTCACGGCGGAACATCCGCCGTCATTACGATCTCAGCAACGAACTCTTCGCCACGTTTCTCGATCCCACCATGACCTATTTTTGCGCCGTGTTCCAAAGCGACACGGAGGATTTGGAGAAGGCGCAAGAGCGTAAGCTGCGCCGCATCGCGCAAAAGGCTCGGCTGAGCTCGGACGATCACGTCCTGGAAATCGGCTGCGGCTGGGGAAGCTTCGCCATTCTCGCCGCCCGAGAGACGGGATGCCGCGTCACCGGTATCACGGTTTCCCAAGCCCAATGGGCGCTGGCCCGTCAGAGGGTTCGGGAAGCCGGCCTGGAAGATCGGGTGACGATTCTTCTCGAGGACTATCGTCGTGTGGAGGGACGTTTCGATAAGATTGTTTCCATCGAAATGCTCGAGGCCGTCGGACATGAAAATTTCCCCAAATTTTTCCAATGCTGCGAACGGCTTCTCACCCCAAACGGGCTCGTTGTCCTTCAGACGATCGCCATTCCGGATCATCGCTACGAACGCTACCGGAGGGGATGCGATTGGATCCAGAAATATATTTTTCCGGGGGGACTGCTGCCGTCTCTGACGGCCCTGTGCGATGCCATGGCGAAGACATCGAAATTTTATGTGGAATCGCTGGAAAACATCGGCGTCCACTATGCAAAGACCCTCAGGGCATGGCGCGTGCGTTTCGAAAAGAATCGGGAAGCGGTGAAAGCCCTAGGGTTCGATGAGACCTTCCGGCGCATGTGGCTCTATTACCTGGGCTTCTGCGAAGCGGCCTTCGCCACCCGGACCCTGAACGACTTCCAGCTGGTTCTCAGCCGACCGAACAACCCGACCTTAGACAGCCCTTGAAAAAGGGGCCACCGTCCCATGTTGGGGTTTGCTGCGCTCACCCCAACCTACGGCTTTATGACTCCTGAAACCGGGGGATCAGGCCGTCTCCCATGTTGGGGTTCGCTGCGCTCACCCCAACCTACGGTTCACCCCAACCTATGGGTTTGGTTCGGGTTTGGGGGTTTGAGAAGAAAGAATGGATCAGGGGGCGGGGAAAGAGGCTGCGGCGCGAAGACCCGCCAGAGAAAAACGGACGATGTGATCCGCTAGGCGCTCCACCAGTTCTTCACTGAAGGGCTGCCCCAGGAGGTATTCGAGATCCTCACGGCGCACCGTAAAAACAGCGCGGCATTGATTGATGACGCTCAGCTCGCAGAAAAGGAGCCTCTCGTCCTCGATGCGCAGACCCGTAATTTCAGATAAAAGACCAAGAAAAAACATCCGTCGCGGTTCCATGAGCTGATACAAGACGTCCCGGATGAGGCCCGTGGGGTTGGCCAGCTCCTGAAAATAGAGCCGGGTGAACCGCCCCCGTCGGCTTTTTTCCACAAAGGCCCGAAGGAGATACCGAATCAGCTGGGAGAAGCGCTCCTCGGGCGCGAGATTTTCCGGTATCGGAAACCCCTCCTCCATGTCTTTTCGGAAAGCATGTCTCCAGGCTTCCACGTAAAGACCGGCCTTATCGCCGAAGTGGTAGTTGGCGGCGGCCGCATTGGCCCCGGCGCGACGACAGATGTCCGCAAGGCGGGCCCCGTGGTAGCCCTTCTCGGCGAAAACCTCACAGGCGGCATCGAGAAGGCGCCGGCGTGTGGCTTCGCCGTCCCGGCGCGGCGTTGTTTTTCGCATGGCGTTTCGCCTAGGCATCTTGACATTTTTGCCATTGGGCTATACACGATCAATTCAAATCGATATTTGAATTATATGTTTTAAATTGTCAACCGATTCCTTGGGGAGGCCTTCATGAATGCGCGGATTTCTCGAATCTTCCCCCTTGCGGTGCTGCTGTGGGCAGGGGCTCTGACGGTTTGGGCGGCCCCGCCCGGCCCGGGCGGTCAAGAACCCGTGACCGTCGGAGTGGTGCCGGTGACCGTCAAGGACGTGAACCCGCCCTCGGAATACGTCGGCCATGTGGAAGCCGTCCAGGCGGTGGACATCCGGGCGCGGGTCGAAGGATTTCTTCGAGAAGTGCGTTTCCGGGAAGGGGCTCGAGTCCGTGCCGGCGATGTGCTCTATGTGATCGAGCAAGACCTTTACAGAGCTCGAGTGGATGCCGCCAAAGCGCAGGTCGCGCAAGCTGAAGCCGCTTTGGATCGTGCCGACCGCTACCTGAAGCGGCTCCAGGCCGCCCGGTCGGAAAGCATCCCCGCTACGGACATGGATAACGCCGTGGCGGCTCGGGCGGAAGCCGTGGCGCGCCTTCAGGCGGCTCAAGCGCAACTCGCCATCGATCAGATCCAGTTTGCCTATACGGTGGTCACCTCGCCCATTTCGGGTCGTATCGGCAAGACGGCTTATACCGCGGGCAATCTGGTCAATCCGGCCTCGGGGGTTTTGGCCCGGGTGGTTCAGGAGGACCCCATCCGGGTCGTGTACGGCGTGAGCGAAAACGACATGGCCGCCGTCCAGGCGGCGCTCCGAGAAGCGGGTTCAGAAAAAAACAAACGGCTCCTCACCCCTACCCTTCGCCTTCCCGACGGAACCCTTTATCCCCACCCCGGCGCTGTGGCCTTCGTGGACAATCACGTGGATCCATCCACGGGCACCATCGCCGTTCGGGCAAACTTTGCCAATCCCGACGGCGCGTTGATTCCCGGTCAATTCGTCACGGTTTTGGTCAAAACGCGGGATCCGCAACCCATGCCCTTGGTGCCCCAGTCGGCCGTTCTCGTGGATCAAAAGGGGAAATACGTTCTGACCGTGGATGAGTCGAATCAGGTGGTTGCCCGCCCTATTACGGTGGGTCCGGCTGTAGGGACGCAGTGGGCCGTGGCGTCGGGGCTTTCCGAAGGCGAGCGCGTGATCGTCCAGGGCATTCAAAAGGTGCGGCCGGGTCAAACCGTGCGTCCTGAAAAGATTTCCGAAGCGGGGAGGTAGCGGTCATGTTTTCCCGGATTTTCATCGAACGACCGCGCCTTGCGGCGGTGGTGTCCATCGTCATCACCATCGGCGGCCTGATCGCCTTGTTCACCATTCCCGTGGCCCAGTACCCCCAAATCACCCCGCCGGAAATTTTCGTCACGGCCACTTACCCCGGAGCCGGGGCCCAGGTGGTCGCCGAAACGGTGGCCGCCCCCATCGAAAAGGAAGTCAACGGCGTGGAAGACATGCTCTACATGTCGTCCACCTGCTCCGACGACGGCACGTACCAATTGGCGGTGACCTTCGCCGTGGGCACCAACCCCGATATCGACCAGGTGAACCTTCAGAACCGTGTTCAGCTGGCCACGGCCCGGCTCCCTTCCGAGGTGGTCGCCCAGGGGATCACCGTACGGCGCCGTTCGTCGGACATTATGGCCGCCGTGAGTTTTTACTCGCCCAAAGGCACCCACACGATGCTCTCGCTCAGCAACTACATGAGCAACATCGTCAAAGACGCCCTGGTGCGCCTTCCCGGCGTGAGCGACGTCTTCATCTTTGGTGAAAAAGAGTACAGCATCCGCATCTGGATGGATCCGGACCGCATGACGGCCTTGGGCCTCACGGCCGACGATGTGATCGCGGCGGTGAGGCGTCAAAACATCCAGGCGGCAGTGGGTTCCATCGGCCGGCCTCCCATGGGGCCGGACCAGCAGGTCCAGTTTACGATCCGAGCCAAGGGCCGTCTGGACAAACCTGAAGAATTCCAAGAGATTGTCATCCGAGGCAACGACCATGGAGGGTTGGTGCGGCTTCGCGATGTGGCCCGCGTGGAGCTGGCGGCCAAGGACTATTCCACGGAATCCATGCTCAACGGCAACCCGGCGGCCACTTTGGCGGTCTACAGGGCGACGGGGGCCAACGCTTTGGAAACCATGAAGGCCGTCCGCGAGGAGTTGAAACGCCTGTCGCGCACCATGCCGGAAGATATGGCCTACGAAATCATCTTGGACACCACTCGGTACGTGTCCGCCGCGGTGCGGGAAATCCAGTGGACCTTGGCGCTGACGTTCCTTCTCGTCCTTCTCGTCAACTACGTGTTTCTTCAGGACTGGCGGGCGACTCTGGTCCCTACGGCGACCATCCCCGTGTCCCTGATCGGGACTTTCGCCGTGCTTTTCGCCTTGGGCTACAGCGCGAACACGATTTCTCTGTTCGCCCTCATCATGGCCATCGGCCTTGTTGTGGATGACGCCATCGTTGTGGTGGAAAACGTGTTTCGGCTCATGGCCGAAGAAAAACTGCCTCCGAAAGAAGCCGCCATCAAGAGCATGGAACAGGTCACGGGGCCGGTGATCGCGACCACCCTGGTGCTTCTGGCCATTTTCGTTCCCGTGGGGTTCATGCCCGGCATCACGGGGCAGCTCTACCGGCAGTTCGCCGTCACCATCTGCACGTCGGTGCTCATTTCCACCCTGTGCGCCCTCACCTTGAGCCCCGCCATGTGCGCCACGCTCCTTCGGCCCTCTCAGCCGGCGCGACGCGGTCCCTTCGCCTGGTTCAACCGTTTCCTGGACAAAGCCCGGAGGGGTTACGTGGCCGGATCGGGGCTTCTCATTCGAAAAGCCCTGCTGGGGTTTCTCACCGTTGGGATCGTCATGGGAAGCGCGGGGTATCTTTTCCAAAAACGGCCGACAAGCTTTCTTCCCGACGAAGACCAAGGCTACTTCTTTTTCAACACCCAACTCCCGGAAGGAGCGTCTTTAGGCCGAACCTACGAAGTCATGAAGCGCATCACGGCCCAAATCCGATCCATTGACGGCGTCAAGGACGTCATCGGCGTGAGCGGGTTCAGTCTCTTGAGCGGACGGGCCGCCAACGTGGGCTTTGGCATCGCCATTCTGAAACCCTGGGACGAAAGGCCCGGCGAGAAGCTTCATGTGAACGGGATCGTCGCCCAAGCGCAAGATCGCCTGGCGGCCATCGCGGACGCCAATTCCTTTGCTTTTGCCCCGCCGGCCATTATCGGGTTGGGCACCACGGGCGGTTTCGATTTTAGGCTTCTGGCCAAGGAAGGCCAGAGCCCGCAGGAACTCTACGGCACGGCTTTGTCCCTGATGATCGCCGCCAACCAAGACCCGCGCCTTTCCCGCGTGTTCACCACCTACACGGCCAACACGCCGCAAATTTTCCTGAACGTGGACCGCACCCGGGCCGAGTTTATGAAGGTGTCCGTAAGTCGCATCTTTTCCACGCTCCAAGCCCATTTGGGGTCGGCTTATGTGAACGATTTCAACTTGCGGGACCGAACCTATCAGGTGAAAGTCCAGGCCGAAGCCCAATTCCGGGATGATCTTTCCGATATTCAAAGACTGTATGTGCGAAGCGAATCGGGGAACCTCGTGCCCTTGACGAGCCTCGTCACCACATCCACCGTTTTGGGTCCGCAACTGGTCAAACGCTACAATCAATTCACCAGCGCCGACTTCAGCGGGCAGGCCGCTGCCGGTTATGCTTCGGGGCAGGCCATGGACGCCATGGAGCAGGTGGCGGCGAAAATTCTCCCGCCGGGATACGGTTTCGAGTGGTCGTCGGTTTCCTATCAGGAAAAGCAGGCATCGGGTCAGGTGGTCTGGCTTTTCTTTCTGGCGGTTCTTTTCGGCTACCTCTTCTTGGTAGGCCAATACGAAAGTTGGAACATCCCGCTGGCCATCATTTTCTACATCCCCGTGGCCGCCCTTGGGGCTCTTGTGGGTTTGGCCGTTCTCGGGATGCCTTTGAGCATCTATGCGCAGATCGGTTTGGTGCTTCTCGTGGGCCTGGCCGCAAAGAACGCCATCCTCATCGTGGAATTCGCCCGGGACAGCCGAGCTCACGGCTTGTCTATTTCCGAAGCCGCCCTGGCCGGGGCGGGCATCCGGTTTCGGCCCGTGCTCATGACCGCCTTTACGTTCATCCTCGGGGTGGCCCCCATGGTCATCGCCACGGGAGCCGGGGCGGGCAGCCGCCGGGCCATCGGGACCACGGTCTTTTCGGGCATGCTTGTCTGCACGGTTTTCGGGATTTTCCTGATTCCCTTCCTCTTTTACGTGTTTCAGACGGCTCGGGAAAAGGGACGGGCATGGCGGGAAAGCCGCCGCCCCAAAGAGTAAAACGCAGACGGAGGATTATGGCCTCATGCGGGACGGGAAAAAGATCGGCGTCCTGAGCGCCGTCATCATGCTTTTTTCGGCTTGGCTTCCGGTGCCGGGATGCGCCCCCGTGGGGCCTCAATACCAAGCCCCGGAACCCAAGGTCCCAACCCGATGGCACGCCCAGGATGGGCCTCCGTGGGAGAGAGCATCGCCGGACCCGGCTGTTCTCGCCCGCTGGTGGGACACCCTGGGCGATCCCCTTTTGAGCGATCTGGAGAGACAAGTGCTGGAAGCCAATCCGGACCTGAAAGAGGCCGCAGCCCGAGTCCGTGAGGCCAGGGCCTTAATCGGCGTGCGAAAGGCGGGCCTTTTGCCGACGCTTGACGCCTCGGCGGAAACGTCCCGGCGTCGAACCAGCGCTCGCGGGACGACGGGCCGGGCCGTGGAAACCGGTTATTACCTGATGAATTTCGATGCGGGATGGGAGCTGGACCTTTTTGGAGGCACCCGCCGAGCGGTGGAGGCGGCCGTGGCCGATTGGGAAGCCGCCTCGGCGGCCAAAGACGCCGTCCGGGTGAGCCTCATGGCCGAAACGGCTCTGGCCTACGTGGAACTTAGAACCTATCAGGAGCGACTGGCGCTCACCCGCCGAAACATCGCCGTGCAGGAAGAAACGTACGCCCTCAATCTGTCGCGCTACCAAGCCGGCCTGAGCGACGAGCTCCCCGTCCAGCAGGCCCTCTACAACCTGGAACATACCCGCGCGGGCTTATTTCCTTTGGAAAAGGGGTTGGAAGCGGCCAAAAACCGTCTGGCTGTCCTCACCGGAAAAGAGCCCGGGGCCCTGGAACATCGGCTCGCCGAACCCAGCCCTATCCCTGCGGTGCTTGGGCGCATCGCCGTAGGCATTCCAGCGGAGGCGCTCCGGAACCGCCCGGATATCCGCCGAGCGGAGCGGGAACTGGCCGCGGCCACCGCGCGCATCGGGGAGGCGACGGCGGATCTTTATCCGCGGTTCCGCCTTTTCGGCACCATTGGTCTGGAATCGCTGTCGTCCGGGGATCTCTTCGAATGGGCCAGCCGTTTTTGGGCCGTCGGCCCGGGAATGCGATGGCGGATCTTCGATGCGGGCGAAATCCGAAAAAACATCGAAATTCGAACCGCCAAGGAGGAACAAGCGTTCCTGCGCTATGAGGCGGCCGTTTTAAGGGCTCTGGAAGAAGTGGAAAACGCTCTGGTCGCCTTTGCCAAGGAGCAAAGACGGGCGGAGCAGTTGGAAAAGGCCGTCGCGGCCGCCCAAAGGGCGGAACGGACAGCCATGGACCGTTACCAATCCGGGCTTGTGGATTTTACGAGCGTCCTGGATGCCCAGCGCACCTTGCAAGCCTTGCAAGATGAACTGGCCCAGAGTCGCGGTGCGATCACCGCGACTCTGGTGCGTTTGTACAAGGCGTTGGGGGGCGGCTGGCAGCCGGAAAACCCGTAATTTCGTTTTCGGCCCGTAGGGGCGGGCTTGTGCCCGCCCGGAGTTTTTGCAAATTCGGGCCATTGGTAAAACGCCCCCTCATCGTAGGGGCGGGCCTTGTGCCCGCCCGCTCCCCGCGGATTGGGAACTTGGGCGGAGGTTGAACCGACGACGTGCCCGTCCGAAATTTTCGGGGACCTCCGTACCTCTTGGCGTTGGGGTTCGCTGCGCTCACCCCAACCTACGGGATAAGGGCTGGGCGTCCGTGGGTTTTCATGTTGGGGTTCGCTGCGCTCACCCCAACCTACGGGATACGGAGACGGCGGCGCCGAATCTTAGGAAGGCAAAATGTCCGCCAGCCGCTTCTTCTGCACGGCCGCTTGATCCCAGCCGTCTACGGCGCCGCCGAAAAAGAGCTTCGCCCATTCCTGATAGACCGCGTCCAAAGTTTTGGGGAAGGGGGCGCCGTCTGCGGCCATGAGGCGACACAGCACGTCCCAATCGGGCAGGCTTTCGCCCGCTCGGCCCAAAGCCCTTTGCAGCATCAGCAGGCGTCCCTCCTGGTTCACGATGATTCCGGCCTGTTCCCCGAAGGCGGCCGTCGGGAGCACCACCTGGGCCCACTGAGACGCCGGCCCAAGAAGGTTTTCCTGGAGCACGAGAAAATCCAGCCGGCTGAGGGGTTCCAGGCTCTGGGCCGAAACTTCTCCCAACAGGGCGCTCTCCTGGAGATAGAGGGCTCGGATTTGACCGGCCCGGACGGCGTCCAAAACGTCTTTCCCAGGGGATTCGGGAAAAACTACCCCGTCCCACAACTCCCGGACCCGGGCCACACCCTGCGTGTCATCGAAGGCCGTCCATCCCGGAAGCCGGTTCGGCGTCATGCCCACAAGACAGGCCCCGACGGCGTTGGCGTAAGGCGCTGCGAAGAAAAGCCCTGCCCCGTCTTTCCTGGCGGCTCGTTTCATGAGGGACACCAAGGCCTTGAGGGCCCGAAGGGCCCGCTCGACCCCTTCCGCGTCGAGGCGTTCCAAGGACGCCAGATCCACCACCACGGACACTCCGCCGACGGCGCTCATGCCGTTCACCATCCGTTCCAGGACGTTCTTTTCGGCGGTTTCAAGACAGAAGGTTTTCTGTGAATCCACCGTCTCTGCGCCCAAGATGGCTTTCAATTCTTCAAGGGCTTTTTCGCCGACCTTCTCCGCATACTGCACGGCGAGGCATGTCAAAAGTTCCGGCCATTTTTCGATATCGGCCTCACACAACGCCGCGGCCGTTTCCCGCAGCGTCGGAGCTATCCGACCCAAGCTCCAAAGGGACGCCCGGTTTTGGCGGACCGCCCGTCGGATGGATGTGGCCGTCACGGGGTTTGTCTCTTCGAGCTTTTCTCCCACGAGGAAGACGGCCTGAGCCTTTGCCAGATCGGCCATGGGAGCCGACAAAGGCGGCATGCCGTCGGGCAGAAGCCCGAAGCGCAGGGCGGCTTCGGCACTCTTTCGGCCGAGCGTGTCCACGTGGGGTGTGCGGAACCGGGTCCGCATCCACCGCTGAAGCAAATACAAGCTTTCGCAACTGAAACGAGGCGATCCCAAGGCGGCCACGGTTTGCGGTCCGTGTTTTTCCGAGGCGGCCTTGAGGCCTTGGAGCGCCACTTCCATGGCCCGGCCCCAAGTCGTTTCCCGAAGTTCGCCGTTTTCGCGCACCAGAGGCTTGGTCACGCGTTTTCCTCGCCAATGGTCGTCATAGGCCCGGAATCGCCCCCTTCGGCACGTGGACGCCCGGTTCGGAGCCGTATCGCGGCCGTCGGCGATCCACACGAGGCGCTCTCCCTTGACCTTGAGATCGACTTCGCAGCCGTAACCGCACTGGATGCAGTGGGTGGGCACGGACGCCCAATCGAGGCGTTCCACCGGCCGGCCCTGACGTCGTTCCATGAGTGCCCCGGTAGGGCACAGATCGACGCACAGGCCGCACGAGACGCATTTGTCGTTGAACCGAGGCCAGTCTTTAAAATCGATGGCATCGCTGCACTGGAACGTGCGGCACGCCACATAGCAGCGTTCGCAACGGATGCACTTGTTGGGGTCCAGGGCGATGACGGGGTGGGTGTCGATGGCCGCAACGCGTTGGAAATGGATCTTTTTGCTGGGCTGTTCCCGCCAGTCCACTTGAAACTCGTTCATGAGCTCCCGCAGGCGGCAGTCGAAGGCGGCGCTGCAGCCGCACACGAGACACCGTTCGGCTTCCCGTTTGGCCTGGGCTTCATCCAAGCCCAGTTCCACTTCCATGAAGTTTTTGAGACGCCGGGACACGTCCACTTCCGGCATCCGCTCGCGGGGAATGACTTTGTAAACCCCGAAAGGTTCCTTGTCGATCTGCTGGAGATCTCCCTTGCTGATGTTGAAATGCAGAGGTTCGGGTTCCACTTTGCCGGCTTGGAAAAAGCGGTTGAGCGAGTAGGCGGCCTTTCGACCGTCGGCGAGAGCGGCCACGACCGTCATGGGGCCGCGGAACAAATCGCCGCCGACGAAAATCATTTCGGCCCCCGTGTGCATGCTGCGCGGATCCCCGCCGATGGTGCTCCACCGGGTGATGGGAATCTTTTCCATGCCGGGGTCTTGGTCCGGGGTGAGCACCACCGGGTATTGCCCGATGGCGCTGATCACCTGATCGACGTCCAAAAGGGTTTCGGACCCTTGCACAGGCACGGGACGCCGTCGGCCGCTGGCGTCCGGTTCGCCCAATTCCATGCGGATGTATTCCAATTGGCGGACATGTCCGTTGTCGCCCAGAACCCGGGTGGGGGCCGCCAGCAAATGGATGTCCACGCCCTCGGCTTCCGCCGCTTCGATCTCTTCGTGGCTTGCGGGCATTTCCTTTCGGGACCGCCGATAGAGAATGGTGACCTTTTCCGCACCGAGGCGAAGCGCCGACCGCGCGGCGTCGATGGCGACGTTGCCGCCGCCGATGACCACGACGCGGCGGCCGACTTTGACGGGTTTCCCGGCCCCGATATTTTCCAGAAAATCCACGCCGCTGACCACACCGTCGAGTTCTTCGCCGACAATCCCCAATTTTCGGCTCGCCCACGCACCGATGGCGAGAAAAATGGCCCCGAAGCCTTCCTTCTTGAGGTCATCCAGGGTGAAATCACGGCCCCAGACCACCCCCGTGCGCACCCTGACCCCCAGGCTCAAGATGCCGTCGATTTCCCAATCCAGGATTTTCTTCGGGAGCCGATATTCGGGGATGCCGTAGCGCAGCATCCCGCCCAGCTTTTCTCGGGCCTCGAAAATCGTCACACCGTGCCCGAGAGCCCTGAGGTAATAGGCGGCGCTCAAGCCCGCAGGCCCGCCGCCCACCACGGCCACGTGGTGCCCGGTTTCGTGCGGCACCTCGGGCAAAATCCGCATGCCGGATTTCATTTCAAAATCGGCCACGAACCGTTTGCAATGGTTGATATTGACGGGTTCATCGACCAGGTGGCGGCGGCAGGCCCCTTCACAGGGGTGAGGGCACACGCGGCCGATGGTGGCGGGCATGGGGATCTTTTCCTTGATGAGCCGCACCGCTTCCAGGTATTCGCCATGCCGGATGAGCGCCAAGTAGCCTTGGATGTCCACGTTGGCCGGACAGGTGACCGAGCAGGGCGCCACGCAATCGCCGTAATGGGTGTCCAGAAGGAGTTCGAGAAGGAGTTTTCGCGTTTGGGCAAGGTCCGGGCCCGCGGTGCGGATGACCATCCCTTCCGCCACGGGCGTGCTGCAGGCCGCCTTGAACTGTTTTTCCCCTTCCACGGCCACGACGCACAGCCGGCAGTTTTCCAAAGGGCGCAGAAGGTGCGTGTAACACAGGGTCGGGATGTAGACCCCTTCGCGTTTGGCCACATCCAAAATGGTGCTTCCTTCCGACGCCTGCACCGTCCTTCCATCCATTGTGACCGTCACCGTCTTCGCCATAGAAGCCCTCCGCAGCACTTGGAGAATCGTTATCACCCGCGGGCGGCGCCCCGGGCCGTGATCTGTCGCTTGTTCCTGCCGAACCTCCCTTGACGAGGAGATTTCGGCCTTGGGGTGACGAGCCCCGAGGTCATGGGGCTCACATCCTATCCTTTAGGCACGGAAGCGGCCTTAGCCGTAGGTTGGGGTGAGCGCAGCGAACCCCAACGCCATTGCCCCAGCCCTTCCCTCCCGTGGTCTTGTCGCTTTGGGTTCTTGTAGGTTGGGGTGAGCGCAGCGAACCCCAACGCCATTGCCCCAGCCCTTCCATCCCGTCGTCTTAGAGGTTGGGACGAACGCGACGAACCCGAACGCCCCCACTTTCCGTCCCTTTCGTATGCCATACCACACGGGCCCAAGACTTCTCCTTGAGCAGCAGTCTTTCGGCCTGAAGGAGCGGCCTTTGGACGCTATCTGCAGGACGGGGAGCACCTTCGGAGCATCAACAGCTAAAGAGCGGTCGCAGGAACGGGAAAGGAAGCGGGGCGCCGAAAAGCCGCCTTCTGGTTGTCGTCACTCTTCCCGTTTGAGGAGCAATTCGATGTTGTGACGCAAAGCCTGAGGATCCACCGGCTTTTCCATAAAAATGTCAGCGGCGATCCAATCCAAGTCGTCTTCCACCGTCCTGGTGTAGCCTTTTTCCGTTTCCGGCTGGGCCGAAACGATGATGATGGGGAGTTTTCTGAGCGACTCGTTCTGCCGCAATTTGACGGCAAAACGCAAGCCCTCGTCCACCGTAGCCATCATGATGTCCAAGACCAGCAGATCGGGGCGTTCTTCCTCGATAAGTCGGAGGCCGTCCTGCGTGTTGCTCGCCGTGAGCACATCATAGCCGAACCGCCGAAGAATGGCCCCGGTGATCTCCAAAAAGCTGGGATCGTCATCGATGATCACAATACGTTTCGCGCTCATTCATTCTCCCTCCCCTTCCGACAGCGACTCAGCCTGTGCCTCTCGCCCCGGCGGCACTTCCAAGATGAAAGTGACCCCCTGTCCCTGGGCGCTTTCCACCCAAATGCGGCCTCCGTGCCGCTCCACTACGGTCTTGGTGATAAAAAGCCCGAGTCCCGTGCCCCGCGTGGTGGAACGCCGCGCGGACGGCAATCGCTGAAATTTGCGGAACAGACGACTTTGTTCGTCTTCCGTAAGACCCGGCCCGGAGTTCCAGACCTCACACCGAAGCCAACCCGATCGGGTCGTGCGCGCCGTGACGAGGATCCTGCCGTGAGGCTCACCGTATTTCACCGCGTTTCCCAGAAGGTTTGTGAAAACGCCCCGGAACAATTCCGGATCCACCGTCCACGTCAAATCCTCCGCAACGTCTTTTTCTACGTGCATTCCCTTTTCCTGAACGGCGGGCTCAAGCCCCGAAAGCACGGGGGCAAGCACATCGCGGTCCAGGTGCACCCGCCGCGGTCTGACGGGAAATTCATCTTTTTCGATCCGAGAAAGGTCCAAATAGTGCCGGATCATCTCCATGGACTGGTCGAGATTGTTGCAGATGGCATCGACCATCTTTCTTTGCTCGTCGGTCAAGGGGCCGAAAATTTCTTGCCTCAAGGCATTGGCGCTCATGTACCCGTTGGCGATGGGCGATTTGAGCTCATGGGTGACGAAACTCAGCATCTCCAGATAATAGCGATTGAGGCGTTCCAGCTCGCGATTGGCCCCGTTGAGGTGCTCGTTGGTTTGGACCAAAGCGTCCATGTGGGCCTTGAGCTCGCTGAGGTCGTGGAAAAAGCCGACCACGGAATAGGCGTCGCCGTCTTCCGGAAGCATGGTGGCCGAAAGGCGGATGGGCAAAACCCTCCCGTCCTTGGTCCGCACCGTGGTGTTGTAGTCAACGAGAACGCCGGGGCCGCCGTAGTCTTCACTCATCAAGGCTTTCTTGATGGCCGAGGCTTCCCCTTCGGGGTAAAAATCCCGCACGTTGAGCCGATACAGCGCTTCGGCCACCGTATAGCCGAGCAACCGCTGGGCTCCTGAATTGAAAAGGATGACCCGCCCTTTGGCGTCGTTGGCCACAATGCCGTCGGGGCAGGCTTCCAGGAGCCTTTCCTCAAATTCATAGCGCTTTTTCAACCGCTCCTGATAGGAGCGGATTTCGCTGGCCATGAAATGAAAACTGTACAGGAGCCGAATGAGTTCGTTTTCGCCGACTTCTTTCGGGACGCGGCACAACGCGCAGGCCTGGTGGGGATGCTGCCGGCTTTCCGATGGGGCGGCACACCATGGGAACAGCCGCTCCCGGCTCGAATCCACAAGATACGGGCACATGCCCGGGGCCGGGTCCTCCCGGCTCCAGGTGCTGGCCGGAAGCCCTTCGCGGCACAGAGGCAAGACATCCACACTTTTTAAGACGTCCTGCATCCGTCCCTGGGCCAACAGGTGGGTCATTTCCAGGAGCCGCTGCACCGGCTGCGTGATCCTTGCGGTGAACCATCGGCTGATGAAATACCCGACGGTGAGGATCAGGGTCGTGATCAGCAACAAGGTCTGCAGCAAGCGCTCCCGCAAGGGTTTCATCAGCGGAAGGCGAATTCCCGTGCGCACGACCACCGGAGTGTTTGAACTCGGTCGGGCCGCCGTGACGATCAACTCATAGGCCGGGTCTCGAAACCCGCCGGAGCGGCGAAGCACAAAACCCTCACGCCGCTTTTGCTCGACCCACCGACCGGTGACCGTGTCGCCGAAGTCCTCACCCGTGGCGAAAAGCACGGCACCGTCGGCATCTTCTAACCGCAGAGAACGAAAACCAGGATAAAAGGACAAATTTTCCTTGAGGCGACCGCCCAACTCCTGAGGCTTCAGCCGCGGCGGGGCACCCTCGATCCATCCCCGCACGCTGTCGCCCAGCTCCAGCAGTTGATCCTCCACCTGATCTTCCATGGCCGGAAGAATGGACATGCGGATCCCAAGCCAGGCCGCAACAGCCACGGAAAAAATCATGGTCAGGGAAACCACGCTGATGGTCGTCTTGAACTTCAGCCGCTCCAGAAACTCCATGAGCACCCGTTCCGCAGAGGGTTCGCGTCGCGCATCGGCCTCTCGTGCACTGGAGGACGGATCAGTGCGTTCAACCTATCACAAACCACGGCCCCTGTCACACCCCTTTTGCCCTAGGGGTGCAGGAGGGATGGGACCCAAAGGGTCAGGGGCGGCCAAAAAGAAATGAGAGCCAAATCCACAAGGAGCGCCAGGAGAAAGGGCATGATGCGAGCCACCACGGTTTCCAGTCGGCATTGGGCAATGGTGCAGGAGACCACGAGACAGATGCCCAACGGAGGGGTCAGCATCCCGATGGCCAAGTTCACGACGACGATGGCTCCCAACTGGGTCAGATCGATCCCCAAGGCGGGGACCAAGGGCAGGATGACGGGAACGAGGAGAATGAGCGACGCCGTGGTTTCCACGAAGGTGCCCGCGATGAGCAGCACCACGTTGATGAGGATCAGAAGCGCCGTCGGGTGGGTGGTCAGCGACAGGAGCCCTTGAGCCAACCGGGCCGGGATGCCTTCGATGGCCATAAACCAGCTGAAAATGGACGCCGTGGCGATGATGAAAAGAACGAGGCTGGCCGTCACGGCCGATCGGATGAAAAGGTTCGGCAGAGCCTTCCAGGTGAGTTCCCGATGGATGCATAGACCCACGAACAAGGCGTAGAACGTGGCGGCCGCCGCCGATTCCGTGGCGGTAAAGACGCCGGTGAGGATCCCGCCGAGGATGACCACGGGAGCCCCCAGAGCCCACTTGGCGTCCCACAGGGATCGCAGGAAATGCCTCAACGAAAAACGCACCACCGTGCTGTACCGGTGTGAGCGCGAAAGCGCCGTAGCGACGACGATGAGGCTCAATCCGATGAGGATTCCCGGGAGGATGCCGGCGGCAAAGAGTTTGCCGATGGAGGCTCCTGTAAGAAACCCGAAAATAATCATGGGGATGCTCGGAGGAATCACCACCCCGATGGATCCTCCCGCCGCCTGGACGGCGGCGGCGAACCCTTTGTCGTAGCCCCGTTGGATCATGGAGGGGATGAGGATGGTTCCCACGGCGGCCGTATCCGCGGCGGCGGATCCCGAAATGCCGGCAAAAAACATGGCGGAAACGATGGCCACGGCGGCCAGCCCCCCGGGCAGCCACCCCACAAGGGATTCGGCCAGCTGGACCACCCGCCGGGAGATGCCCCCGGCTTCCATGAGCGCCCCGGCGCACATGAAAAGCGGCACGGCCATGAGCGGGAAGGAGTCCACCCCGGCGTACAGCCGCTGAATCACCATCATGAGCGGCAGATCGCCGTGGAGCCACAAAGCGGTCAACGACGCCATGCCGATGGCCAAGGCGATGGGCAGATTGGCGAGGAACAACACCATGAGGATGACGAAAAGAACCAAAGGCAACATGCCGTTCCTCCACAGGATCACGGCGGACACCGTAGGGGCACCCCATGCGGGTGTCCGGTATTTGGCGGGCACAAGGCCCGCCCCTACAGGAAATCTTTCCGGGCGGGCGCAAAGCCTTCCCTCACGGGGGTATCTTTGCGGGCGGGCACAAGGCCCGCCCCTACGGGAGCGCCTTCGTGGGTCCGGACTCGTAGGTTGGGGTGAGCGCAGCGAACCCCAACACCTCCGCGCCCCATCATCCCAAAAAGGAAGCCGGCCGGGCGTAAGGTCCGCCCCCCGCGGATTTCGGGCGGGCGCAAGGCCCGCCCCTACAGGAAATCTCTTCGGGCGGACGCAAAGCCTTCCCTCACGGGGGTATCTTTGCGGGCGGACGCAAGGCCCGCCCCTACGGGGTGCGGCTCGGCTCTCGGGAGGCCTCGCCCCCGTGTTCCAGGGCGAGACTCACCGCGTGGATGAGGAAGATGAGCCCACTGAGAGGGATCACCGCATAGGGAAGGCCCATGGGAAGACCCAAGGCCGCCGTCTTTTGATAGGCGATGAAGCGGATGAACCGCAGGCCGTAGCCGACCAGGACCAGGAAGAAAATCGAGGAGAGCCCCAACAGCACCCGTTCGACACACCGCTGGGCGCGGGGAGTCAACCGGCGCACTGCCACGTCGATCCCCACATGCGCCTTTCTTCGGAAGGCAATTGTCGCCCCAAGGAACGTGATCCACACGAGGAGGATTCGGCCGACCTCTTCCGACCAAAACAGAGAGTGATTGAGCCCGTAGCGGAACACCACCTGGAGGCCTGTGACGGCGGCCATGGCCATGGCCAGAACCCCCACGACCGTTTCCACCCCACGGTTTATCGCGAAACTCACCGCGTGGACCCATCCCATGGGATAACCCCGTGCCTAGTTACCGCGCAGTTTAGCCACGGCGTCCAGGAAAAGCTTGAGCATGTCCTGTACCTTGGGGTCCTTGTAGATGTCCAGCTCTTTCAGCACCGCCGCCTTGGCCCGAAAAGACGCCAGATCGGGCGATTCGTCCACAATCATACCCGCCGCCTTGGATTTGGCCAGAAAGTCCGCTTCATTGTCCCGGTTCCATTTCCTTTGGTAGGTCGCGGCGTCCTTCATGGCCTGGACGATCATTTCCTGGTCTTTGGCGGAGAGGCTGTTGAACCAGTCCAGGCTGGCCACATCGATATGGGCCGAATAGACGTGCCCGGTGAGGGTCATGTACTTTTGCACTTCAAAGAGCTTGTAATTCCAAATGACCCACAGGGGGTTTTCCTGCGCGTCGATGGTCCCTTGCTGCAGTTCGGTGTAGATGGGCCAACCCATGGGAGTCGGGTTGGCCCCCAGAACCCGCCACAGCTCCTTGTGCAAGATGGATTCCATGACGCGGATCTTGAGGCCCTTCACATCGTCCACCGTGTGGACGGGCCGAACGTTGTTGGTCAAGTGCCGAAAGCCGTTTTCCGAAAAAGCCAACCCCTTGAATCGGGCCCTTTCCAGAGCTTTGAGGAGCGCCTGCCCGGCGGGTCCGTCCAAGACATGGTCGGCTTCGGTGCTGTTGGCGAAAAGAAACGGGTAGTCGATGACGCGGGCTTCGGGGACGAAGACATCAAAGGGTCCCGAGGTGATCACGCCGATTTGCACGGAATTCATCTGAATCTGCTGAAGGATTTCCGTTTCCGTGCCCAAAGAAGCGCTGTGGAAGATCTTGACCTCGTAGTCCGATCGGGATTCCACCAGCTCCTTGAATTTTTCCGCGCACACGTTCTGGGCCGAGCCGGGTTTGGTGACGACCCCCAGCTTGATCACGCCCCCGGCAAGGGCTTCCCCACCCCAGGCCAAAAACAGGCCGACCATCAGCGCCGCCAAAAAACGAGACCCTTGCGTCTTCATGCGATCCTCCTTTCCTAAGGTGTGTCCTCCAGGTACCCATGCCGCGCCAAGTACTCCTTGGATGCCGCCACCACCTCGTCCGGAGACCGTTCACTGGACGGCACCGAGATGACGACGTATCCCTCATAGCCGCGCTCCTTGAGGCATTGGATAAAAGATGGAATGTCGAAGACACCCTCACCCAGCTGCGCGTGGCGGTGCACCTCGCCGGCCGCAAGATCGGTGAGGCGGACGAAGGCGATGTGAGGCCGAAGACTCTGAAAGGCTTCGCAAGGATCCTCACCTTGAAGGACGGCATAGGTCGGATCGAAATCCACGGTCAGCACGTCCGGTTCTTCAAGTTCTTTGAGGAATTCCAGGGTCTGCACGCTGGTGCGGATGAGCTGGTCCGGTTCCGGGCGAAAGCACAGTTTGACGCCGAGCTTTTTGGCGATGGGCGTCACCCGATGCATATTGGCCACAAACAGCCGCCACGCTTCCCGCTCGTTCATGGATTCCGGGATGGGCCCGCCGCCGTTGGTGGAAACCGTCGGGATGCCCAAAGCGGCCGCCAGCCTCAGGCAATCCAACGTGTAGCGGATGCGCAACTCTCGCTCCCTCCAATCTTCCGCGAGCCAGTTGGGATGCGCCACGTCGCCCAGAGTGCTTGCCTGCCATCCGTTGAGGTTGACGATTTTCATATTCCGCTGGGCCAGACACTGGGTCAACTCGTTAATGGCGTTGGCGCGAAAATCTTCGGGAAAGAGGTGGGGGCGATCGGCCAAGAGCTCCACGCACCGGAAACCTCCTTTGGCGACGGCGTCCACAGCTTCCTTGAGGCTTTTGCGTCGAAAGGGCAAAGTGCTGTAAGCCCAGAGCATGATGTTCCTCTCCATTTCCTGATTCGAAGATGTGAACCGCTCAGGCGTGACGAACAACGGCGCGCCAATCCAGAGCCACGCACCCGTGCGTGTACACCCGCACGGGGTTCATATCCAGTTCCGCGATCTGCGGAAAATCATAGAGGAACCAGGAGAGCCGCACAATGGTTTCCAAAAGAGCGTCTTCATCCAAGGGTGGCCTTCCGCGAACGCCCCGAAGCAGGGCCGCGCCTCGGCACTTTTCCACCAGCTCTCGGGCTTGATCTTTGTCGAGAGGTCCGATGCCCATGGCCGTTTCCTTGAACACTTCCACATAAACGCCCCCCAAGCCCACAAGGACCACGGGACCGAAATTTTTGTCCTGCCGGCCCCCCACGATCCATTCCATGCCGGGATCGGCCATTTTCTGAAGGAGCACGGCCGGGCCGAAGGCTTTGAGCCGCTCATAGGCTTTTCGAACGGCGGCCTCATCGGACAAATCCAGGGCCACCGCCCCCATGTCGCTTTTGTGCAGGACATGGGGGGCCGCCGTTTTCATGGCCACGGGATAGCCGAGGCGCGAAGCGGCGGCAGCCGCCTCGTCTTTGTGGGCGGCGACGGCCAACGGCACGGTGGCAATGCCGTAACAGCTCAAAAGCGACGCCAAGAGATCCGGGGCCAGCGCCCCTTCCGAGCTCTTCGTCAAGGCGTTCCTGGCCCTATCGAGATCGACGCCGGAAGGTCTTTCTGTAGCGAAAAGGCGCCGCGCCGTCGCTCCAAAATCCCGGTTCCACGCAAGAGCCCTCACGGCATCCCGGGGGTCGGTAAAGATCGGGGAGCCGGCGCTTTTGCGGTTGAGTTCCAATTCCTTTTCCATGGTAAACACGCACACGGCGATGGGCTTTTGCGCCGCATGCATGATCCGTCCGAGACTTTTCACCAACTGCCGAGACCCTTCCGCATCGAAGATCCCTTGATAGTTATGGATAAAAAGCAATCCGTCGATGTCGGGGCGAGCCACGGTTTGCTGAGCCAGCTTCTCGTAGAGCTCCAGGTCGAACACATCGCCCAGGTCCATGGGGTTGTGGAATTGGATGACCCCGGCCCGAGCATGGCTTTCGGCCATTTTCACCAATTCTTCGGGATAAGGGGGAAGTTCGAAACCGAACTCGTCCGCCGCATCCGCAGCCATCACCGCATGGCCGCCCGAACGCGAAATCACGGCAAGACGCCGGCCTCGCATTTTGGGCAGGAGAAAGCCCTTGATGGCCGTCAAGCCTTCGTTCTGGTCGGCAACCCGAAGGATGCCGCTCTGACGGAAGGCGGCGTCGGTGACGGCATCGTCCGTGGTCAGGGACGCGGAATGGGATCGGGCGATGACGGCCCCTGCCCCGCCTCGGTTGGACTTATGGACGACGATGGGTTTGGTCGCTCGAGCGGCGATTTCCATAAGTCGCCGTCCCTGGGCGATGCCTTCCAAATAGCCGAAGATGACATCCGTTTGCGCATCGTCCAGGTAATAGGCCAAAAGATCGCATTCGTTCACGTCCAGTTTGTTGCCGATGCTCGCGAACTTGGAAAAGCCGATCCCCTCGGCGGCGCAGTTGTTGATCATCGTAGCGCCCACACCGCCGCTTTGGGAAAAGATGGACACGCGCCCCGGGGGCGCTTCCGCCCGCATGGGCATGAACGGAACCGCAAGGCCCGTGTGGCGGTTGATGATCCCGATGCAGTTGGGCCCGATCATGCGCATCCCGTAGCGCTCCAAGGCCTCCTGGATCTCCCTTTCCAGCCCGGCCCGATCGTCCCCCAGTTCCCGAAAGCCGGCCGATTCCACGACGATGCGGCGAATTCCCTTCTCGCCGCACTGACGGACGACCTCGGGCACGGCCCGCGCCGGCACCAACACCGCCGCCAAAT
This sequence comes from uncultured Desulfosoma sp., assembly GCA_937960435.1. Classification (GTDB taxonomy): domain Bacteria; phylum Desulfobacterota; class Syntrophobacteria; order Syntrophobacterales; family DSM-9756; genus Desulfosoma. The sequence continues at coordinate 10,489 of CALGPN010000045.1, read as the reverse complement.
CCACGACCTCGGGCAGCTCCGCTACGGATCGGTAAATCTTGTGGCCCGCAAAAACCCCTCCTTTGGGCCCGACGAGATAGATAAGCCCTCGGTACTGAAACTCCATGAGGTTGAAAACGATGGCGCGCCCGAGATTGGTCGGCGAACTGGAAACCCCGATCACGGCCACACTTTTCGCGTCGAAAAAGCGCTCCATTCAGCTCCCTCCTTGTCCAGGCACCACGCCGCGGCCCAGCACCGAGCCGCCACCGCCCCGCATCCGCTCTGATTCCCGAAAGCCCCCCTCCTCAAGCCTTCGGACATGACTTGCCGTGTTTTCTCACCATGCCACAACACCGCCCGAACGGGAAGCCCCCGTTCTCGCACCGGCTGTCATTCTCTTTTTCCTGCGACTTCCAATCGATGCAGGCCCGAGGAGACGTGCCGTGTTGCGGTTATGGAAGCCCGAGCCGCGAAAAGAATTTTTCCTGCTGTAAGAGTCAAGGGGGAAGCTGAGACTTGCACCGCTGCAGTGGTCTAAAGATAATACAAAACAAACCGATTGTTCGTGTCCCCTGCCAAGGAGGCGAGCCATGTGGCGGAAAATCAGCGTTGCGGTCGCAATGTGGGCCATCGCGCTCGGGCTGTGCTGGGCCGTCCAGGCTCAAGTCCTGCCGGTTCCCGCCGCCCAGCAAGGTTTCAGTTATCCCCCTACCGTGAACCCGGTGCCGGATGCCGATCCGGCGGTAGCTCGCCCCATCGGCGTCGGGCCCGTGGCGGAAGGTGGTAACGTGGTGCGGCTGCGGGTGAGCCTTCCCGCCTTCAGCGGCCCTGTGGATCTTTACTTCGGCGTGACGGCTCCCGCCCTGGATCCTTTCCATCTTTATCTTCTCAAACCCGACGGGCAATTGATGATTTATGAAGGCGAACTCACCCCATGGCGCTCGGGCGTCACCCAGCCCGTGGATGCTTTTCTTTTCGGGGATATCCCCGTTTCAGCCCTTCCCCCTGGGCAATACAACTGCTATCTTTTGGCGAGCGTGGCGGGGAACTTCTCGCTTTACTATCTGTGGCATACCTATTTCGTCATTCGCGACGCCCAAGGGGGATGCGGGTCCTACAGCGGTCCGAGATCCTTTTCCATGACCTTCGACCACCTCGCTGTGGTGAACCTCTACGGGTATTCCCAAGAGATCCGCATTCAGGGGGTCGTCCCTTTTTCCCTAAGAGAAGATAACACCCTGTCGGGCACCGGAACGTTGCAGATCTCCACGCAAGGGGGATGGCCGTACGAACCGGGCGGCAGCTTCAGCGGCTCGGGTACCGTGGACGAGAGCCTCAGCGGAAGGCTTTATTTCAACGAAAACTGTCAAGCGACCCTGGAAGTCGTCTTCGACGAACAATTTCACCCTTTCCCCGTCACCTATACCGTCGGGGGATCGACTTTTGTCGTCCCTTACCCTCTGGACACTCATAACACCTACACCCAAGTTTTCCCCGTGATCGACGGGGCAACCGTTGACGGACCGCCGGTTTTTCCGGCCTTAGGAGGCCGTTTCAACTACATTCTGCACCTTGGGCCCTGAACCGGGAAAGGCTGCACGCTCGCCGGCACAAGAAGCGCATGGGCCGCTTGACAACCAGGGGGCTTGCGGATAAAAGCGGCGCCACGGATTCGAGTCATCACCCCGACAAGAAAGAGCCGCCGTCATGAAAAAATGGGTGTTTCTGTTTCCCGGCCAAGGGTCGCAGTATGTGGGCATGGGCAAGGACTTTTACGAAAATTACCCCGAGGTGCGCGAACTGTTCCACCGGGCCGACGACATTCTGGGTATGGGGATCACCAAGCTCTGCTTCGAAGGGCCCGAAGACGTCCTGACCCAGACTCAGAACGTTCAACCCGCCATTACGGTCGCCAACATCGCGTGCCTTACGGTCCTGGCCCATCATGAGATCTTTCCCGCCGCAGCCGCCGGGCACAGCTTGGGAGAATACAGCGCTCTCTATGCGGCGGGCGTCCTCTCGTTGGAAGACACCTTGAAACTCGTGCGATGGCGCGGGCAATACATGCACGAAGCCTCCCTGGACACCCCCGGCGCCATGGCGGCCGTCATGGACATGCCGGAAGAAAAGCTTCAAGGCATCTGTCGGCTGTGCGATGTGGAAATCGCCAACATCAACAGCCCGGACCAGGTGATCATCACCGGACCCGTGGACGCCGTGGACAGGGCTCTGGAAGCCAGTTTGGCCGAAGGGGCCAAAAAATGTGTGAAGCTCAATGTGAGCGGCCCCTGGCACAGCCGGTGCATGGAATCGGCCCGGCAGAAGTTCGAGCCCCATGTGCGGGCCGCCGTTTTTTCCGACCCAAGGATCCCCATCGTCAACAACGTGGACGCCAAGCCGTTGAACCACGCGGCCGAAGCCCCCGAAAAACTGGTTCGACAAATCTGCGGCGCCGTTTTGTGGAAGCAGTCCATGGAATGGTTCCTTGCCAACGGCTACGACCACTTTGTGGAAGTCGGACCAAGGAAAGTCCTTCGAGGGCTTTTGCGACGCATCGACCGCAAGGTCGCCATCCACAACGTGGAAGACTCCGCGACTCTGGCTTCTTTCCTTCAAGCCAACGGCTCCCAAGGCTGACCCCGAGGCTTCCCTCTCCCCGTCACCCGAGGGTCTCTTCCTGTAGGGCAAGGAAAGCGTCGCGGACGATCGGCTCCGGAACGGCGGTGCGTCTTTCGACGCGGCCGATTCCTCGGGGGATGATCCACACGAGCCCCGAGGCGTCTTTTTTCTTGTCGTGCCGGATATGTCGAAGCAGGGCCTCGGGCTCTGCCGAAAGGGCCGTCATGAGCGGCAGGTGATACGCGCGCAGGACCCGATCCAGGCGAGGTGCGAGGTCCGGATCCGTCAGCCCCATAAGGATCCCCATGCGCACGGCCACCCTCATGCCCAGGGCCACGGCATGACCGTGAGGAAGTGTATATCCGCTGAGGGCCTCGAGGCCGTGGCCACTCGTATGCCCCAGGTTCAACAGCTGGCGCAGCCCGAAATCCCTTTCGTCGGCGGCCACATACCGGGCTTTCAGCTGGAGGCTCTGAGCCACAAGGTGCCGGGTCATGGGGATCGGCAGCGGATAGGAAACGCCGTCACTCCCGCAGGTTTCCGCGTGGGCCTCCAAAGTCTCCATGAGCCCGCCATCATCCAACAGGGCGTATTTGATCACTTCCGCCATGCCGTTTTGCCATTCTCTCTCAGGCAGGGTCTGCAGAAAAACGGGGTCCACCAAAACGGCCTCCGGATGATGAAAAGTCCCCACGAGATTCTTCCCTTCTTCGAGATCCACGCCTGTTTTGCCTCCGAGGCAGCTGTCCACCTGGGCGAGAAGCGTCGTGGGCACCTGAACGACGGGCACCCCCCGCATGAAGACCGACGCCAAAAAGCCGATGACATCCCCCGTGACGCCGCCCCCTACGGCGACGAAAACACTACCCCGATCGGCGCCGCGTTCCAGAGCGATCCGGGCGAGTTCCTCCACCGTCTTGAGGCGTTTCTTGTCTTCGCGGGCGTCCCATTCGATCCAGGCCTGGGCGAACTGTCGGCGGCCCAAGGTGTCTCCCCACAGGGTCGCCACTCGTCGGTCCACAAACACGTAAGGGCGGCGCTTCGGGAAACGCTCCGGCAGCAACGAAAAGAGCGATCTCGCACCGTAGGGTTCCACGATCACGGGAAAAGGGGTTTCTGCAAACCGCAACGTCCTGTCCTGCACCACTGTGACGATGTCGTTCCTGACTGGGGCTTGTGCAGCCCCCGTCGCGCCTTCCCCTGCCGCGACCGTTCTGAAAGAGGGATCGCCGAAATCTCCTGCCAAGCCGGAAGCCACCGACGCGTCGTTTCGGGGCGCCGATCCGCCCTCGGCCGCGTTTTCTCCGGCGATGTTTGAGGAGTTCCGCCCATGGTTGTTGGCGTTCTGGTGCCATGTGAGAAGCCGATTCGTTTCCTCGAGAGCCTGCCGACAAAAATCGCCGAAATGGGACCGAGTCCTCTCGAAGGCCGTCAAGAACGCTTCCCACCGGCCCTGTTCCACGGCCTCCGCCGTTTCGGAAAACACACGGCGCAACACCCCGAGCGCTTCCCCTTTAAAAGGGTTTTCCATGGCGATGGCTGCATACAAAGCGGGATCCTGGGCGAAGAGCCTCCCGATGAGGTCCAGTTCCAGCCGGTAGATGGGGCTCGTGTAACGCAGGCTTTCGGCGGCGTCGATCCCCATGTCCCGAAGACAATGGCCCAGGACCACCGTCGTCACGTGGGGGATGAGCTGGATGACGGTCATCATGCGGTCGTGCTCATCCGCCGAACATACGTGAATCTTGAGGCCCGCGCGGCGCAGCACCTCCATGAGCCATTCCCAGGGGGCCTCGGCCACACGCCCGGGGCAGACGACCATGGTCTGGCCGACAAAATCCTTCACGTATGGCCCATACATGGGATGCAGCCCCACGTACCATGCCGCGGATTTTTCCATGGCTTTCATGGGGCGCACCTTGAGGGAGGAGATATCCGTCACCAATTGACCGGATCGAAACCGTGGCGCCAAAGTCTCCAGGATCTCCGGAGCCTTGTGGAGCGGCACACTGACCAGCACCACATCCGATCGGTCGATCACGTCTTCGTTGGTGAGCGGCGTGGCCACATCGGAGACGGCGACCGGGTACCCATGGTCGGCGAAAAACCGGTGAAACAATTTCCCCATGGCTCCCAGACCGCCGATGATCCCGATGCGGGGTTGAGTCTTCCAGCGACGAAAATCCGAAACGCTCTCCGTCATGCTTCCTCCATCCACCGTCGTTCGCGGCGCTCCCCCGGTCTCGGTGGGCCTTCGCCGGGCCCGTTACGATGCCCCGGCGGCCGTCTTGGCCGCATCGCCTGTGCCCTGCTGAGGTGTCCTCAGGATGGTGCGGCCCACGGCTTGGGCCACGGGCTCCAGCCGATCCAGAAGGGCGGCCATGGCCTGGGGCGTGAGGGACTGGGATCCGTCGCTCAGGGCTTCATGGGGCCGCACATGGACTTCCAGCATGAGGCCGTCGGCTCCGGCGGCCACGGCTGCACAGGCCATGGCGGGGATGAGGTCGGTCCGGCCCAGGGCGTGGCTGGGATCCACGATGACGGGCAGATGGGTGAGTTTTTTCAGCAAAGGCACGGCGCTCAGATCCAAGGTGTTTCGGGTTTCCGTTTCAAACGTTCGGATGCCGCGCTCGCACAGGATGACTTTTTCGTTGCCGTGACTCACGATGTATTCGGCCGACATGAGGAACTCTTTGATGGTGGCCGACATGCCGCGTTTGAGGATCACCGGCTTGTCGACCTGTCCCACTTCGGTCAAGAGTTTGAAATTTTGCATATTGCGCGTGCCGATCTGGAGCACGTCGGCGTATTTGTAGACCAGGAGTAGGTCTCGGGCATCCATGACTTCCGTGACCACCGGCATGCCGGTGCGGCTCCGCACGTCGCTCATGAACTTGAGGGCCAATTCCCCGAGCCCTTGGAAGCTGTAAGGGGAAGTGCGGGGTTTGAAAGCGCCGCCGCGAAGCATGGGAATCCCCAGGGCGTGGAGGGCATCCGCGATTTCATCGAGAACCTCCCGGCCTTCCACGGCACAAGGCCCGGCGATGATGGGTATGGCCCGCCCGCCCAGTTCCACGTGGGCCCCGATGGAAATTCTCGTGTTTTCGTCTTTGAATTCCCGGCTGACCAGTTTGTAGGGCTGTAGAATGGGATGCGCCGCTTCCACACCGGGAAAACTCGTAAAAGGGATCTCCTGGATCAGTTCCCTTTCGCCGATGATCCCGACAATGGTGCGCCGTTCGCCCCGGGACAGATGAGTCCGCAAACCCATCTTTTCCACGCGCGCCACAAGCTGCCTGAGTTCTTCGTCCGTGTGTTCGGGTTTCATGACAACGATCATGGCCAATCCTCCTTGCCTCGTGTTGGGAGGAAAACGTTAAGGTTTCCCTCCTTTTTTAAGATATCGGCACATCCGTGCCGAACCTCCAAAACACAAAAGGCCGTGAGCTTGCGCCCACGGCCTGGCAAGGTCCATAAAAAAGGCCGTGGGCTTCGGGGTTAGCCCACGGCCTCGGTGCCGACGTCCTTACGGCTTCGGACGGCTCAGCGCGGTGGTCGGCCAACCCCTTCGGGGCCGTAATACCACCCGTAATAAAAGTAAAAGCGCCGAACCGTTCCCTTGCTGTTCATTGACTGTCCTTGTCTTTCGAGCATCACACCCTGCGGGCTTCCGAAGGGTACCCTCTTATAGAGGAGCCCGTTGCGGGATGTCAAGGCTTTTGATGCCTTTTTCCCGTGCCGTGAGGGATCCTTTCGAGGCGCTTTCGTTGGAACTTTTCCTTGACAAGCCGAGGGGGATTGCCTATAGGACTGAGCTTCGAGTCGGACATCGGTGGCGGTTGAATGGAGATATTCGCATGAAAACGACCAGTGCCAAGTTTGATGCCAACGGAAGAAAGTGGATTGTGGTGGACGCCGAGGGCCAGGTCCTCGGGCGTTTGGCCAGTGAAATCGCCGTAAGGCTCCGGGGCAAACACTTGCCCACCTTCACCCCGCATGTGGATACGGGCGATTTCGTCGTGGTCATCAACGCCGAGAAAGTTCGTCTGACCGGGCGCAAATGGGAGCAGAAGAAATACTATCGTCATTCCGGCTATCCCGGGGGCCTCAAGGTCACCACGGCGAAAAAATTGAATCAGGAACACCCCGAGCGGCTCATTGAATTCGCCGTGCGCGGCATGCTCCCAAAAAACCGCCTGGGCCGCAAACTTCTTAAAAAGCTCAAAGTTTACAGCGGGGCCGAACATCCCCACGAAGCCCAGCAACCCACTGCCCTGACCCTGGGCAGCCGCAAGTAGTCAAGGAGTCGTCACATGGCGGAACAAAGTTTTTATGCCACAGGAAAGCGCAAATCGGCGGTGGCTCGGGTATGGCTCAAGCCCGGAACGGGTCGCGTCCTCATCAACAACAAGCCCATCGACGAGTACATCGTTCGCGAAACGAGTAAAATGCTCATCCATCAGCCGCTGATGCTCACCGGCACCTTCGGAAAGCTGGATGTCTTTGTCAATGTGAGCGGCGGGGGGTTGAGCGGCCAGGCCGGCGCCATCAAGCACGGCATCTCCAAAGCCCTCATGGAATTCAACCCGGAATTTCGGCAGGTGCTCAAGCGCGCCGGCTTCATCACCCGGGATTCCCGCGTGAAGGAACGGAAAAAATACGGCCAGCGCGGCGCACGAGCTCGGTTCCAGTACTCGAAACGCTAGGCGTTCACCCGGGAATGGAGGTTCCCGAGGAAGGTCGGCTCCCCGATGGCCGTTCAACCGGGACGGGAGCCCCGATGCCCGGGAAACCCAAAACCGGCCGATCCTGATCCAACCACGGAAGACACTCTTCAGGGGCTCTCGCCGACGGCGCGGGCCCCTGAATTTTGTCTGAGGTTTGCCCCAAAAAGGGAGAGTGCCATGGTGCCTGTGTCCATCGCCGGCGCGTCCGGATACACGGGTTTCGAACTCCTCAGGCTCTTGAGCGGCCATCCTCGGGTGCGTGTCACCACCATCACCTCACGGGCCAACCAGGGCGAAGCCCTTGCGGACGTTTACCCGGCTTTGCGCCGTCACGGCGATCTCCACTTTGAAGACACCGACCCGGACGCGCTCACGCGCAACGCCGAGCTCGTCTTCACCGCCCTGCCCCACCACGCGGCGATGGAAATCATTCCGTCCCTTCTTGATCGCGGGGTCAGAGTGGTCGACCTGAGCGCCGATTTTCGATTCCGAGACGCCTCCGTCTACGAAGCGTGGTACCAAAAACACACGGCGCCCCATCTCCTGAAAGAAGCCGTTTACGGCCTTCCGGAACTGTACCGCGATCGGATCGCTGCGGCCCGCCTCGTGGGCAATCCGGGATGTTACCCCACGAGCATCATCCTGGCCTGCGCCCCGCTACTCAGAGAAAAGCTTATCGTTGCGGAAACCATCGTGGCGGATTCCAAATCGGGGGTGACGGGCGCGGGCCGCGGCTTGGCGCTGACGACCCATTACTGTGAAGTGAACGACGGCTTTCGGGCTTACAAGGTCGCCGAACATCGCCACACCCCGGAAGTGGAACAAGAGCTGAGCCTTCTTGCGGGAAAACCGGTGCGCATCACCTTCACCCCGCATTTAGTCCCCATGAGCCGCGGGATCTTGAGCACGGTCTACGCGCAGCTGGAACCCGGCGTGGACGCGCAAAAGGTGACGGACGCCTTCCACAGTTTTTACGGCACGGCGCGATTCGTGCGGCTTTGCTCGCCCGGGCAATTTCCCACCACCCTTCAGGTGCGCGGCAGTAATTACTGCGACATCGCTTGGAAAACCGATCCGCGCACGGGACGGGTCATCGTGGTTTCCGTCATCGACAACTTGACCCGCGGCGCTTCCGGCCAGGCCGTGTGCAACATGAACCTCATGCTCGGCTTCCCCGAAGACTGCGGGCTGGAAGCCGCCCCGTGGCAGCCGTGAACGCGTCCTCGGTCGAAAGCTCCCCACCGGACCCGGCCCGGCCGTTTCGTGCTCCCCTGGACCCGCAGGCCAAGAGAAATTTCAAGCTCGTCCTGGAATACGACGGGTCCAACTACCACGGCTGGCAACGCCAAAAAGGCGTGCTCACCCTTCAGGAAGTCGTGGAATCCAAACTGGGCGTCATGCTGGGGCGCCCCGTCACCGTGCGGGCCTCCGGACGGACCGACGCAGGGGTCCACGCCTTGGGCCAGGTCATCAATTTTTACGCGAAAACGCGTTTAGGCCCCGAAGATTTCCAAAGAGGGCTCAACGCGCTCCTGCCGCCGGACATCGTGGTGCGCCACGCGCAGGAGGTCCCCGATGCCTTCCATGCTTCGTATTCGGCGCTGAGCAAGATTTACGAATACCGCATCCTCAACCGCCCCCTTCCCTCGGCCCTGGAACGGCTCTACACCTGGCACGTGCCCAAGCCTCTCGATGTGGATCGCATCCGGTCCTGTCTTCCGGTGCTCATCGGCGAACACGATTTCAGCGCCTTCATGGCCGCAGGTTCTTCGGTCACCAACCCCGTGCGCGTCATGATAGAAGCGAAGGCGTGGCGCCCCGACCCGGATCACCTCTATTTCCGCTTCCACGCCACGGGGTTTTTGCGGCATATGGTGCGCAATCTTGTGGGCACTCTGGTACAAGCCGGCCGCGGCGCCATGACGGCCCAGGACCTCGCAGCCGTCCTGGAGAGTCGGGACCGATCTCGCGCGGGCATCACGGCTCCCGCCCACGGCCTTTACCTGGTGTGCGTCTTTTATGACAGGGAGGAACACCTCACCGTTCATGACATAGGGGAAAAGACATGAAACTTTCTCAACGCGTCGGCCAAGTGAAACCTTCGGCAACCCTTGCCATCAACAGCAAAGCCAGGCTTCTGAGGAGCCAAGGTGTGCGGGTGATCAGTTTCGGCGTCGGGGAGCCGGATTTCGAAACCCCTCACCATATCGGCCAGATGGCCATGCAAGCCGTTTTGCGGGGCCAGACACGCTACACCCCCGTCCAAGGGATCCCGGAATTGAAAGAGGCGATCATTCAAACCGTCGCCGCAGACTACGGGTTGAGCTACGAGCCCGAGGAGGTGCTCGTTTCGTGTGGCGGGAAACACTGTCTTTACAACTTGTTTCAGGCGGTTTTGGACCCCGGCGACGAGGTTGTCATCCCCAGTCCCTACTGGGTTTCTTATCCGGACATGGTGCGCTTGGCGGGGGCCGAACCCGTGTTTGTGCCGTGTGCCGAGTCGCGGGGGTTCAAGATGACGCCCGACGATCTCCGCAAAGCGCTCACCCCCAAAACCCGGATGGTCATCCTCAACAGCCCGTCCAACCCCACGGGAACCCACTATCGCTCCGAGGAGCTTCGCGCGCTGGCCGAGGTGTTGTTGGAGCACGAGGAGGTCTCGATTGTTTCCGATGATATTTATTACCGCATCCTCTTCGACGGTCTCCCGTGGGCCAATGTGGCGATGGTGGAACCCCGCCTGAAGGACCGCACGTTCATTGTCAACGGGGTGAGTAAAACCTATGCCATGACGGGGTGGCGCATCGGGTATCTTTTGGGTCATCGCGATGTGATCAAGGCGGCCGGGAAAATCCAGAGCCAATCCACGAGCAACCCGTCGTCCATCGCCCAGTGGGCGGCCGTGGCGGCACTCGGCGGCGAACAAGAAACGTGTCGCCGGATGGTGCAGGTGTTCGCCCAACGGAGAGACTATGTGGTGGAGCGGCTGGCGCGGCTGCCAGGGGTGACGTGTCCCGTGCCCGACGGGGCGTTTTATGTCTTTCCCAACGTGAGCGCATCCTACGGGGCTAAAGCGGGCGACCGGACCATCAACGGGTCATCTGCTTTGGCGGACTACCTGTTGGAAGAAGTGCAGCTGGCGGTGGTTCCCGGCGAGGCTT
>CALGPN010000044.1 GCA_937960435.1 uncultured Desulfosoma sp. | reverse complement strand
AGCATCGCCGACGTGCTCGAAATGACCATCGCCGAGGCCCGACGGTTCTTTGCTTCGGTTCCCCAGGTGTTTCGCCCTCTAGTCGTTTTGGACGATCTCGGTCTAGGATATTTGACACTGGGGCAGCCCAGTCCGACCCTTTCGGGCGGCGAAGCCCAAAGACTTAAGTTGGCCGCGGAACTCACCAACCATCGCGCCCCGACCCTTTACCTCTTGGACGAGCCGACAACGGGATTGCACCGAGCCGACATCGGCAAGCTTTTGGGGGTACTTCGGGCGCTCACAGCCCAAGGGCACACCATTGTCGTCATCGAGCACAATTTGGATGTGGTGGGGGCCAGCGATTATGTGGTGGACCTGGGTCCCGGCAGCGGGGATCGCGGAGGGCGCGTGGTTTTTTGCGGAAAACCCGAGGACATGCTTCGAGACGCACAAGGTTCGGCCACTGCAGAAGCCCTTCGCCGGCACTTGGGCATGGGGGAGAAAAGGGCTAAACCCGAAAAGTGAGACGAGGGGCTCATGGTCGTGTCGTACCATCCCGTGATCGAAGGGGATGTGAACCGATTGTGCGCCGGGCGAGAACCCGATGATGAAGATCGGCGGTGGATGCGGCGAGCTCGCGCCGTCATCCTTCCTCAGGGCTGTCCGGAAGCCTTGTACCGCATGGCGACGGCCCACTGCCGCCACGTTTTTCCCAATTTTCGCACACGATTCCTGTATCCCGGAAAAATCGGAGACATTCGTCTGTTCCGCGCCCTGGGGGTACCGCACCCTCCCAGCCGCGTGTTTCTTTCCGCAAGGCATTGCCCGCCCTCGCTTTGGAAGGATCTTGACTACCCTCTTGTGCTCAAGAGCTCCCACGGCGGTGAAGGGTCTTTGGTCTTCAAAGCCGAAGGGCCGGAAGACGCCCTCAAATACGTGAAGATTTTCGAAGGCATGGAGCGCAGCGGCTTCGGGGGGTTCGTGGTGCAGCCCTTTGTGCACACCGACGGCCGCGATCTTCGGGTGGTCGTTGTGGGTCGGACGGTGATCAGCTACTGGCGGGTTCAGGAAGATCCTTCACAATTTTTGCATAACGCCGCTCACGGGGCCGTGATTGACAAGGAAAGCGACCCGGACCTCCAAGCCGAGGGCCGAGCCTGGGTCCGGTTTTTGTGCCGGCAGACCGGGATCGACCTGGCCGGCATGGACCTGATGTTCCCTTTGTCTGGGCGCGGGACACCGAAGACACCCCTCTTTCTCGAAATCAACTATTATTTTGGCAGGAAAGGGCTCGGCGGCAGCGAAAAATTCTACGCCCTGCTTCGGAGGGAAGTCTCGGCGTGGCTCGAAAGTCTCGGGATGTCGGATGGTTAGCCTCCGCCGACAGGCGGGAAGAAAGCCACGCGCTCGTCACCTTTAAGGACGGTCTCCCACGATGCGGCGATGCCGTTAACCATGATGAGCTTCACGTCCTCCCGAGGAAGGGCCAACCGGTTTGCCAGTTCCCCGACCGTGATTCCGGCAGGTACCGTGAGCTCCAAGCCCGTCAAAGGGTCATAGTCGGGAATATATTGTCTCAAGGTGGCGGCAAGAAGCACCTGGAGTGCCATAAGGTTCATCCTCGTACGCAACCGTGCCGGCGAAGGGTCTTAAGGCGGCCCGTGGAGCCCATCCGGATCATGTGACGGCGGCGTTGCGGTACACCCGCTTCACGTGCACGTTGGAAACCAGGGCGGTATAATCCTTGCCCTTCTCAAAATCCACCTTGATGGATCCTCGATCGATTTCCATGTATCGCGAGAGAACGTCAATAATGTCGTTCTTGAGGGCTTCGAGCAACTGCGGGGAGATGTCGAGCCTATCGTGCATGAGAACGACACCGAGGCGTTTTTTGGCGGTATCCGCGCTGCCTCTGTCCCTGAAAAACTTCTGAATGGCTTTGAGCATGACGACGTCTCCTTTCAGCCCCCGAAAATCCGCTTGAATCGGCTCAAGAACCCGCTGTCCTCATCCTCGTCGTCCAGGGGGATGTTTTCGCCGTTCAGGCGGGCGGCGATCTTCTGGAAGGCTTGGCCAGCACGGCTTCCCCGTTCATGGACCAGAGGCACACCGCGGTTTGTGGAAACAACCACTTCGCTGCTTTCGGGGATGACGCCGATCAAGGGAATGGACAACAGGGAGACGATGTCCGCCGTGGACATCATGTCCCCTTTTTTGACCATCTTGATGTTCAAGCGGTTGATGATCAGGTGGATGTCTTTGAGCATGTTGGCTTCCAAGAGGCCGATGACCCGGTCGGCGTCCCGGATGGCGGACACTTCAGGGGTGGTGACCACCAAAGCCCTCTGCGCGCCGGCGATGGCGTTCTTGAAACCGCGTTCGATACCCGCCGGGCAGTCGACGATGACGTAGTCGTTTTCGGCGGCCAGTTCCTCGCACAGGGTTTTCATCTGTTCGGGCGTGACGGCATCCTTTTCGCGGGTCTGGGCAGCGGGAATGATATGCAGGGTTTTGAGTTTGCGGTCTCGGATCATGGCCTGTTCGATGCGGCATTTGCCCTCCACGATGTCCACCAGGTTGTAGACGATCCGATTCTCCAAACCCATGACCACATCCAGGTTGCGAAGGCCGATGTCCGCATCGATGAGGACGACTTTATAGCCCTTTTTGGCCAGGGCCGTCCCCAGATTGGCGACGGTCGTGGTCTTGCCGACGCCCCCTTTTCCTGAGGTGACAACGAGTGTTTGTCCTGCCATGGTACGTCCTTCCTTGCCTATGCTTTGGGTTCCTCAAAGCCGGTGCGACTTTGAGGGGGTACGTCCGTGGTTCTCGCGCCGGGCCCCGAGGATCTCTTCAAACGCGTCCATCACGGGAAAAGGGTTTCGGGAGCGCGCAGCTTGCGGGCTGAAAATGCGGGTGGCTTTCGGCGAGCTTCCGAACCCCGGACTCATGCTTCAGTCGGGCATTCCGGACCTAGAAACGGGTCACCTGAATACGATCTCCTTGCACTTCAGCCACTTCGTAACGCTGCGGTTTTCCCGTCCGTTCCCGCGGCGGCACCGCCACCACATCGGCGATGCGCAGTTGTTGCGGTTCGATGTGGAGCCCCCAAATCTTGGCGGATCGATCGCCGTAAGCGCCGGCGTGGGCGATACCCCGTAACGTTCCGAAAACGATGATGTCCCGTGCCGCCAAGATTTCCGCCCCAGGATTGACGTCCCCGAGGATGATCAGTTCCGCGGCGGATTCGATGCGCGTGCCGGATCGGCACGTCTGACGCACCACCAGAGGGGCGCTCTGCAGGCTCTTAGCCCCTGCGGCCGCGAGGTCCTCTTCCGATTCGGGGTTCGGGCCGGACACCGTCACGGTGATCCCTAGCAGACCGGACGCCCATGTCAAGAATGTTTGGAGATCTTTCCCCAAGCGAATTTCATGAAGTTCGATGCCGCCCACATCCTCCAGCAGGGTCCGGATGACCTGAACTTCGTCCACGTTAAAAACCCGCTCCCTGAGGTCCAGAATCATGCGGGCCTTTCGAAAAAATCCGCGCGATTCGATCACTTTTTGGCGCAACTCCTCCACGATGTCGTCCAACGGAAACCCTCCGCCCAAAATCAGAAGGAAACCGTCGCGGTCCGCTTTGATCTGAAAAGTCGGCTGGGAAGGGAGGCGTTTGAGCATCATGGTTACCCTTCGGAGCTGCGATGCATGATTGCGGCCGATGTCGATGCCGGAGTCCGGCCGAGTTGGAGGATCTCGGCGAGTTCATACCACGTGGAAACTCGCGGGAACGGCGTGGGCTCCCGGTTCCAGGGCTGATCAAAAAGGATGGGCTGAATGCCGTTTCGAGCCAGCAGGTGACAGGTTTCTAAACGATCCTCCACAAAATGGCGCACCTGCATGGAATGGAGGATGGCGTGCTTGCGCTCGGGGTCTCCCGTGGCAATGACGATGATAGATCCAGGGTCGATTTGGGGCAGAAGCCCGTGCAACCATCGCTCGATGGACTCCGGCCATACCCGAGCCGTCACAAAGCGCAGGGGGCCTTTCTGCGCCAGCCGTTCCAAAACGTCAGCGGCGCCTTCCATGGCCGGGATTTTCGCGGTGTGTTCGTCGTCGAGCGTCAAGCAAATGAGCTCGTCGATCACGTGGGGGGGAGCGGCCACGCAACGGCGCAGGTCATAGCACGTGAGATGCTCTTTGGTGAGATGGCGGAGCCCGTAGCGTTCCCGAGCCAAGTCCACGAAAACCTTCATGGTGTCCGCCACCACGCCGTCGATGTCGAAGGCGAGGTGTTTAGGGTCGATGAATTCCGGCAAATCGGTGGGCGAAGTCTTGGGCTGCAACCTGGCCATTCCCAATGTGGGGTTCAACCAACTCATGGGGCACGGGACTCCTCACACGACGATTCCGAAGGTTCCGTGAAGCACACCCGGGCCGGCTCGTCGAACCGGAAAGCGATCTCGTAGATGCCGTCTTCCAGGGTGCTGTGAATCACATAGCCCACTTTATGAAAAACCGAGAGCATCTTTCTGTTGGAGGCCAGCACATAGGCCGTGAATCCCGTAATGCCTTTGGCTTTGGCGATTTCACACAGATAATGAAGTAAAAATGTCCCGATGCCTTTGCGCTGCCACTCTGCGCGCACGGCGAAGTCCACTTCCGCCATGTTGGTCTTTTGATCCAAAATGTAACGTCCAAGAGCGATGATGGTTTCCGAACCGATTTCCCCGATGACGCCGACGATGGCCATTTCCTGTTCGTAATCGATATTGCACATGGCCTGGGTGTCTCGATGGGGGAAAACGCGCATGGCCGAAAGAAACCGGTAATAAATGTCCTGGTCGGGGAGCGAGTAGAAAAACTCCTGAAGCGCCCGTTCGTCTGTCGGCTTGATGGGTCGGAAGAAGACCTTTTCGTTTTCGGGGAAGATCTGGTGCGTTTCCCATTGGCCCGGATAAAGCGGTTCGAAAATGGGCGGCAGAATCTGATCCTGATACACGTAACGGAGCCGTTTGGCCTCTTCCAAGAGTTTTTCTCGGAACTTGGGATGCGCGATGTTGATGAGGGCCAGGGCCCTTTCGCGAATCGTCTTGCCGTGCAGATAGGCGATGCCGAATTCGGTGACCACATATTGGACCACGCTGCGGGAACTGACCACGCCCGCTCCGTCCGTCAGCCGACTGACGATCCGCGACTTTCTGCCGTCCGGACTCGTGGACGGCAAAACGATGATCGTCTTGCCGCGATGCGCTCCCGAAGCACCGAGCATGAAATCCACATACCCGCCGATGCCGCTGTAGATCCTGTGTCCGATGGAATCGGCGCACACCTGCCCCGTCAGGTCGATTTCCAGGGCGGAATTGATGGCCGTCATCTGATCGTTTTGGCTGATGATGCGGCTGTTGTTGACGTAGTCGATGGGATGGAATTCCACTTGAGGGTTGTTGTGGACGAAGTTGTAGAGTTCCCGTGATCCGACGCAGAAGCTGGTGATCACTTTGCCTCGGTGCAGGGACTTGCGGCGCCCCGTGATCACCCCTTTGCGGATGAGTTCCAAATGGGCATCAGTAATCATTTCCGAATGGACGCCCAAATCGTTTTTATCGGCAAGATGCCTGAGCACCGCATTGGTAATCCGCCCCAGCCCCACCTGGATCGTGGCCCCGTCCTCCACCAGACTGGAGACGTACCGAGCCATGCGCTCGGCCATGGCGCTCTTTTCTCCATAGGTCATCTCCAGCAGAGGCTCTTCGTGCTCCACGAAGTGATGGATACGACTGACATGCAAAAAGGTGTCTCCCAGGGTCCGAGGCATGCAGGGGTTCACCTGGGCGATGACCACCCGGGAATGTTCGGCGGCGATCTTGGCAATGTCGACTCCGATGCCCAAGGAGCAGAACCCATGGGCGTCGGGAGGGCTTACCTGGACAAGACACACATCGCGGCTCACGCTTTCTTCCCGAAGCAGCTTGGGCACCTGGCTGAAATAAAGAGGGATATAGTCCGCGAGACCCGAATTGGCCGCCTTTCGGCTCTTGGGCCCGAGAAAAAACGTGCGCAGCCGAGCATGCGGGGACAACCCAGACCAGTCCTCAGGCAGGGCCCCCATGGACAAGGCCTGAAAGATCTCCACATCTCGATACCGAGGGAGCTGGTCCAGCATGGCCCGGACCAGATGCTGCGGTTCGGCCGCCGCCGATCCTAGAAAGATTCGGCATCCATCCTGCAAAACTTTGCCGAGAATCTCCGCTGCTTTTCCCAACCGCTCCCGGTAGAGGCTCGGCCATTGTCGCATAAAGGCCATTGCCATCTCAGTCCTTTAGGGCTTAAGCGTCTTTCGTTCCATCGAGGTTCCGACATCCGCTTTCGGGCATAATGAAGGGAAGGTCCCGGGGAGTCAAGACGGAACGGCCGATGTATCCACGTCGTAGATGGCGGGAGCCGGTGAGGGCGGCGTTTTCCATCCGGCCCTCTGCGCCACAAGGTCCAAGTGAAGGGTCGTCCATTCTTCCAAGGGAACCCAGATCGGCCACAGAAGCTCTCGGGTGTCCACAGTCTTAAAATAATGACGGCATTCCCTGCAATAGTCGATCCGATATCGCGGCTCTTCTTCCGCGTAAAGGTAACCCAGCGATTCGTGGCGCCGGTTATCGCACACGGGGCATTGAAATCGGGCCAAACGCCACGGCGTGCCGCACCAGGAACAGTGCGCTTGACGATGCCCCTGGCCTTCCAAAGTGATGAGGGCGGGCAGAGAGCCGCAAATCGGGCAGTGGCCCTCCTTCCACAGATTGTCCGAAGAGGCGGTTTTCAGCAGCTCTTCCGCCGTTCGTTCCACACTGGGGCGAAGACAGCTCCGGGCGACGTAAAGCAGTGAGGGCAGGTCCACCCCCGTGGTTTCCACCCACTCTTCCCACGGATTCCATTCGTGGTGCAGGAAGCTTTCCCAGACGGCGTCCTTGGCCGATGGGTTCTTTCCCAAAGCTTCGGCCAAAGCCGAACACGCGCCGGACAGTTCCCGATTGTGCGGCGGCAGCGCTTTGCAAACGGCCTTGAGAACCGTTTCGGCCGCATGGATATCCAAGGGAAAGTCCCAGCGGCGCAGGAGCGGACGGCCCGAGCGCCACTGGACCAGGATAAACGTGGCATCCATGGCGACGGGGGAGACGGAAAGATTCTTTTTCGCCTCGAGCTGGGCGGAAAAAACCGTTTCGAGAAAGGCGTAGAGTTCTTGGTAGGCGGGTTTCGCCGTGCGGGCGAAAGCCACGGCCTTCCGCATGATCGCTTCAGCATCCGAGCGCATCGGGCCATCCTTTTGTCGAAAAAAGAGGGACGGGCCAAGCCGTCCCTCATGGTTGAGAAACAAAACCGAAATCGCACACGAACCGGCTCTTGCCGTCGCGCGCTCGCCTGTCACACCAATCCCTGGACCAGAGTCTTCGCCGGGCGGAACAGGCGCCTCAGCGCCAGCTTCCGGTCGATGCCCGAGCTCAAACTGGCCACGGCATGGCTGTGGTACTTGGCCGGATCGTCCACCACGAGGTAAATGACCCGCACCTCATCGGGGTTCAGAAGCTGGGCTTTGGGAAATTTGTCCTTCAACTCCGCAAGGCGCTTCTTCGCCAAATCCAGCATGTTTTCCCGAGTACCGAAGTTCATGGCTCCCGTGGGGCAGACCTTGACGCAGGCCGGGAGCAGGCCGTTTTTCACCCGGTCGATGCACATGGTGCATTTGACGATCCGACCGTCTTCGCGAGCTCGAGGAATATCGTATGGACAGGCCCCTCGCACATCGTCGATGGGCACCCCCTTGGTTTTTTCGTTGTAGACCACCGCCCCCGTTTCCTCATCCTGGATCACCGCGCCGTCCGTGTAACCGGCGATGGCGTCCTTGCACGGAGGTTCCAGACAGTGGCGGCATTGGTCCGCAAAGAAATACCAGACCGGCTTGCCGCTCACTTCCGATTCGCTGAAGCGCACCAGCTTAAACGTGTTTCCGTCCAGATCCGGTGGGTTCTGGTGGCTTCCCGTATTTTTGGTCATACTGGCGCCGTTTTGGTTCCAGTTCTTGCATGCGATCTGGCACCCACGGCAGGCCGTACATCGGGTCGTGTCGATGAAAAAGCTCATCCCTGCCATGGCCTAGGCTCCCTTCTTTCGCACGTTGACCATAAAAGCCTTGGTTTCCGGAATGCGGGTATTGGGATCGCCCGTGGACGGCGTGAGCAGATTGGCGCTCTCACCGCCCTGAGGCGGCCAGACCCATCCGTAATGCCATGGCAGCCCCACCTGGTGAATTTCCTGCCCGTGGACGAGGAAAGGCCGGAAACGCTTGGTCACGATGGCCACCGCTTCCACAGACCCTCGGGCCGATTCCACGATGACGGTTTCTCCGTTCTTGATGCCTCGCAGCTTGGCCAGCTGCTCGCTCATCTCCACAAAGATCTGCGGTTCCGTTTCCAACAGCCATGGCAGCCACCGCGTGAGCACGCCCGTCTGCCAGTGTTCGGTCACCCGATAGGTCGTGCACACGAAAGGATATCGGGGATCGCAGGTCTTGTAGATGTCTTTTTCCGTTCCATACAGGGCGGCCACGGGATTGGTGAGTTGAGAACTGAACAAGTTTTTCTCCACGGGGCACTCGATGGCTTCGTAGTGTTCCGGAAAAGGCCCGTCTGCCAGACCCGGTCCGAAGATATCGGCGAAACCGTGGGGTTTCATGATGAAGGGGTACTTGCTGTCCGTGCGCATCGTCCCGTCGGGGTTCATCATGGGATACCAGGCACCGTCAGGCACGTCGCCGACCCATTTGGAAGAGACATATTTGCCCTCTTTGACTTCCCCGGCAAAGGTGATCACGGGGCGTTGCGGGTTCCACGGCCGTCCCATGAGATCCACCGAGGCCCGGTTGTAAATGATCCGTCGGTTAAGCGGCCAGGCCCAAGCCCAATTGGAATAAAGGCCGATGCCGCTCGTGTCCTTGTTGTCGCGTTTTGCCATGTTGTTTCCGGCTTCGTTGTAGCTCTGACAGTAGATCCAGCAGCCGCTGGATGTGGAGCCGTCGTCTTTCAACAAGGCGAAAGAGGATACCGGTTGGCCTTTCTTGTATGTCTTATCTTGGACCGTCACATCCTTGGTGTACTCGCCGTTGATGACCCGGGCCACTTTGTGGGGATCAAAGCGGCCGTTCGTCGTGTAGTCCCATTTAAGCTTCAGGATGGGATCGGGGAAAACACCGCCCTTGGCATAGAGTTTCCGGATTTCCTCGAAGAGCTCGACGATGATGTCCCCATCGGGTTTGGCTTCCCCAGGGGGATCCTGGGCTTTGTAACGCCACTGCGCCCAACGGCCGGAATTGGTGATGGAGCCTTCTTTTTCCAAGAAGGCGGCGCACGGCAGGAAGAACACTTCCGTTTTAATTTTTTTGGGGTCTAAGCCGGGCGCTTGCCAGAAGGAGGCCGTCTCGTTTTGGAAAAGATTCACGTTGACCATCCAATCGAGCTTGGTAAGGGCCTCCCGTGTTTTACCGGCATTGGCACCGCTGCACGCCGGGTTTTGTCCCCAAGCAAAAAAGCCGCTGAACTCGCCCCGGTACATGGCGTCAAAGAGATCCAACCAACTGTAGGCTTTGCCGTCGTCCAGCTTGGGCATCCACGCGTAGCCGAAATCATTGGAGGCATCGGCGGCGTCCCCGAACATGGCTTTGAGAAAGCTCACCACGTATTTGGGGCGGTTCTGCCACCAGTTGGCGCTCATGGGATCTTTGGAAACGGGCGTGTACTTCTTTAAGTAATCGGCAAGGGTAGGCACCGAGCCCGTTGGGACCGGATTGTAGCCGGGCCAGATGTGATAGAGCAGCCCGTGGTCCGTGGATCCCTGCACGTTGGATTCCCCGCGCAACGCATTGACGCCGCCTCCGGCCATGCCCATGTTGCCCAAGAGAATCTGGATGATGCTCATGGCCCGGATGTTCTGCACTCCGACCGTGTGCTGTGTCCAGCCCATGGCATAAAGGATCGTTCCCGCTTTGTCCGGTTTTCCCGTGGCACTATAGAGTTCATAGACCTTTTTGAGATCTTCTTTGGGAGTTCCGGTGACTTTGGATACCTTATCCAGCGTGTATCGCGAATAATGTTTTTTGAGCAGTTGGAAGACGCAGCGAGGGTGTTTCAAGGTATAATCTTTTTTAGGGACGCCGTTTTCATCCAGTTCATAAGCCCAGGTGGTTTTGTCGTATTTCCGCGTCGCGGGGTCGAATCCGGAAAATAACCCGTCCTTAAAGCTGTATTTCTCGCCGACGATGAAGCTGGCGTTGGAGTAATGGACCACATATTCTTTGAAGTAAAGGTTGTTGGAAAGGATATAGTTGATCATGCCCCCCAAAAAGGCGATATCCGTTCCGGAACGCAGAGCCGCATAACAATCGGCTTTGCTGGACGTGCGGGTGAAACGGGGATCGACGTGGATGAGAATCGCCCCTCGTTCCTTTGCCTTCATGACCCAACGGAAGCTGATGGGATGGGTTTCCGCAGAGTTGCCTCCCATGATGAGAATGCAATCGCTGTTTTTGACATCGATAAAGTGGTTCGTCATGGCGCCGCGTCCGAACGACTCTGCCAGAGCCGCTACCGTGGCGCTGTGTCAAATACGGGCCTGATGTTCGATGTATACCAGTCCGAGGGCACGCAGCATGGCCTGGTAGATCCAGCATTCCTCGTTGTCCAAGGCGGCGCTGCCCACCGAGGCGATCCCGTTGCAACGATTGACGACCTCACCTTTGGCGTTCTTTTCCGTAAAACTCTTGTCTCGGCTCGCTTTGACGCGGGCGGCGATTTCCTTGATCGCCCAATCCCAGGTTTTTTCTTCCCACTTGTCGCTATACGGCGCGCGATAAAGAACTTTGGTGACCCTCTTGTCATTGACGGCCAGTTGGTAAGACGATGCGCCTTTGGCGCACAAAGATCCCTGGTTGATGGGATGGTCGGCGTCTCCTTCCGTGTAGATGACCTTTCCCGTCTGTCGGTCGGTATGGCAGATGATGCCGCACCCGACCCCGCAGTAACAGCATATGGTAGGCGTCTCTTTGGCGTCTTTGGTTCTGAGTTGCCAAGCCTTTTCTTCCACGGGTTTTTTTTCAAAACCCATGGTCGTGCAGCCGCTCAGAGCCAAACCTGCCGTCGCCGCCCCGGAAATCTTGAGAAAGTCTCGACGCGACAGCTTCATTCCCGACCTCCTGTCCCAAATAACCCATGAAAATGAATTTCCTTGAATCGTCGGGGCTCCCTCCGACACAGCCTTTCCGGCGATGTCCCGGAACCCCTGCCGAAACGTCTCTGGGTGTTTCACCTCCTCTCTGTGTGTGATTGGCCCTAAGCCGAATGATTACGGAAGACTTTGACGCCCGCCCTCGAGACGGAACTTTGGAGTAAGGAAAGAGCAGAAGCGTGTTCGATGGAATGGGACTCGAGCACAGCGCCACCCCCACGGGGCGTCGGCAAGGATTAAGGAAGGCGCTCTACGGAACGTCCTTTGAACCCTTCCCCTCCCGTCATCGCCCATGGGGAGTCTCCCGGGCTGGATTGCGAATGAGATACGCACGCGTTGGGGAAAACTATCCTGAACATATAAATTATAACTTCCAAGCGAAAATCCTGTCAACCCCAATGCATGGGAGCGGGGCCCGGGCGGGCCCCATCCGATGTTTTGCTTTTACCAAGAAGGTTTGTCCGAAGGCGGCTGCGGGAGATCAGGAATCGAACGGGTCCTTGAGCATGATGGTTTCCTCGCGGCCGGGTCCTACAGAGACGATGGAAAAGGGAAGCCCCACATGGTCCTGGACCGCTTCCAGGTATCGCCGGGCGGCCGTCGGAAGATCGTCGAATCGGCGCACGTTTCGTATGTCTTCCTCCCAGCCTTGAAGCTCTTCATAGATGGGTTGACAACGTTCGATACGGTCGATCTCCGGAGGGAGCCCGTCCAGCACCGTCCCATCGCACCGATACCCTACGGCCATGCGCACCACAGGCAGCCCCGTCAGCACGTCCAACTTGGTGACGGCCAAGGTGGCGAGGCCGTTGAGGCGCACCGCGTCCTTGACGACGCACAGGTCCAACCAGCCGCAGCGGCGAGGGCGCCCGGTGGTGGAACCAAACTCTCCGCCGCAGGTTCGAATGCGCTCCCCGATCGGATCGGAAAGTTCGGTGGGGAAAGGTCCGCCCCCGACCCGGGTGGTATAGGCTTTCATGATGCCCACCACATGATCGATCTTCGTCGGGCCGACTCCCGACCCGCAACACGCGTTTCCCGCCAACGTGTTGGATGAAGTCACGAAAGGATAGGTGCCGTGGTCCACGTCCAAATGCGTGCCTTGAGCTCCTTCGAAAAGAACCGACCGCCTTTCCGAAATGGCCTGGTTCAGACGGGCGGAAACGTCGCCGACGTATGGTGCGAGAAGTCGTCCATAGCCGAGGTACTCGTCGAGGGTGGCTTCCAAGTCCACAGGGTCTTGGCGATAGTAGTGCGTGAGCAGGAAATTCTTTTCATCCAAAACGGCTTCCAAACGGCGTCGCAAGGTGGTTTCGTCCAGAAGGTGGTGGATGCGCACCCCGGTCCGGGCCACTTTGTCCTCATAACATGGGCCGATGCCCCTCCCGGTCGTGCCGATCTTCCCGTGGCCTTTGCGATTTTCCCGAGCCAGATCCAAGCGTCGATGATACGGCATGATCACGTGGGCATAGGCACTGATCACCAGCTTCTCGGGGGCGACGCCTACACCGAAATCCCTGAGCCGGTCCAATTCTTCAAGAAGCACCTTCGGGTCCACCACCACCCCGTTGCCGATCAGACACACCTTATCCGGATGCAAAATGCCCGACGGGGTGAGGTGCAAAATGATTTTCTTCCCGCCCACCACAAGCGTGTGCCCCGCGTTGTTTCCCCCCTGGAAACGGGCCACATAATCGGCTCGGGCCGTGAGGAGATCCACGACCTTGCCTTTTCCTTCATCCCCCCATTGGGTCCCAACTACCACCACCGTTGCCATTGCCAATGTCCTTGTCGAGCGCGCTCCTGCATGAGGCGCCGTCCTGAGCGTTAAGGATGTGAAACATGGAACAGGGGCACTCCGGGGGACCTTTAGTGAAAAAGGCGCACTGTGTCAAAATGAAAAAATCGACCCTTAACCAAGTGCCGTGGAGGCGGCATCGCGCCGCCTCCGGAGTGAGTGAAAGCCCCGCTTTATCGAGCCATCGCCCGGAGCCTTCGGATCCGCTCCTCAATGGGGGGATGGGTGCTGAACAGGGTGACAAGAGCCCCGCCGGAGAGGGGATTGACGATGAAAAGATGGGCCGTCGCAGGTTTGGCTTCCACCATGGGGATCCGTTGGGACGCGATGGCCAATTTTTCCAATGCGCTGGCCAATCCCAGAGGGTTTTGGGAAATCATCGCCCCGGTTTCGTCGGCCAAGTACTCCCGGGACCTGGAAATGGCCATCTGAATCAGCATCGCCGCTATGGGCGCCACGATGGCGATGACCATGGCGCCGACAATACCCAATCCCCCGCCTTCCTCGTCGTCGCTCCCGCGAAAACCGCCGAAGATGGCCCCCCACCGCAGCATATCGGCGATAAACATCACAGCTCCGGCCAAGGCCGCGGCGACGGTTCCCACCAAAATGTCCCGGTTCTTGACATGGGCCAGTTCATGAGCCAAAACGCCGCGCAGTTCGTTGGTGCTGAGCAGCCGGAGGATTCCCTCGGTGACGGCCACCACGGCCTTTTCGGGATTTCGGCCCGTGGCAAACGCATTGGGCGTCTCCGATGGAATAATGGCCACTTTCGGCATGGGAAGCCCCGCGCTCACGGCCAGCTCCCGCACCATCCGATACAATTCCGGCGCTTCGTATTCGGAAACCGTCTGCGCTCGATACATCGCCAAGACGATTTTATCCGAAAACCAGTAAGTCCCGAAGTTCATGACCAGAGCCAGGATCAAGGCGATCAGCATGCCCTGGCTTCCCCCCAGGAGCTTGCCTAGAAACACGATGAGCAACGTCAAAGCAGTCAACAGAATCATTGTGCGAAACTGGTTTGCCATGGCAAATCCTCCTTCAAAGATTCAATCAGATTTCCGCGCGGACAGGCACTTTTCGAAAGGATCCAGGCTTTTTGGGTACAACGATTTTCAGTACCCCGTTTCGGTAATCTGCCGAGATCCGATCACGCTCGATGTTTTCCGGAAGGGCCCATTCTTTCTTGAAAGTCCCTTGAGGTCTTTGACACAGCACCATCCTTTTCCCGGTTTCCTGCGACCGTTTTCCCTTCAAAGTCAACGTGGAGCTTTCCAATTCGACGGACATATCATTTTCCGAGACGCCGGGGAGGTCCACAATGGCAACCCATTCTCGATCATCTTCAAGGATGTCGGCCGAAGGTTCCCAATCGTGGGCCCCTTCCGGGCCCGCCTCAAGGTCTGAAGGACCCGTTTGAACTGTTTCCCGGTAGAGAAGGTCCATGCGATCTTTCATGTTCAGAATTTCTTGAAGCAGTGATCCAGGGCAGGCACTCACTTTTCGACACCTCCCGAAATGTGTTGCGGCACCAAAGGTTATCCAATGCTTTGCCGTTCCGTGACGGGCACCCAAAAGTTAAAGGACTCACGCTTGGTCGTCAAGACGACTCGGAACAAGCCCGGGCCCTCGTCAGCCCCTCACTGCAAGGTGGATTATTGTGGTTCTTCTTGCTAAGAAATGCGAGACGTATGGACTTGCACGGGACTGAAAGAAAGGATCTCTTTGCCGTGGATGAGAAAAGAGAGCTTTTAAAAAACCGAATCGTCCCCCTGGACATTTACCGAATCACCCCCAAAACCAACTGCGGCGATTGCGGCTACCCCACGTGCTTGGCCTTTGCCACGCAGGCCGTCGTGGGAGAAAATAGTCTTGATGCCTGCCCACACTTGGACCCGGACGCGCTCCACCCCCTCCGAGAGCGCCTCGAGCGGCAGCTTGGGCAGGGCATCGGAAAGAAGCGGGAAAGTTTTGAAAAAACGCTGGAGTTTCTCCGGGCGGAGGTCTCGCGCTGGCTGACCCCGGCCAACGCTTCCGCGGTGGGTGCGGAATTTTTCACCCTCGAGGGGGGAGAAGCCGGATTGCGCCTGCCCTATTGGGGAGACACCGTCGTCGTGACAACTTCGGACGTGATTTCCCTCAAGGGGCGTGCCTTGAGTCCGTGGGAAAAGATTTTCCTTTATAATTATGTGGTTGGCGGAGCGGTGGAGCCGTCCGAACGGTGGGTGGGGATGGAAAGCCTTCCCAATTCCGTCTCCAAGATCAAAAGCCTCAGGGCCCATTGTGAAGAGCCGCTGGCCAAGGCTTTTGCCGACGACGCAAGCGCCTTGCGCGCCGCTGCGTCGGGCCTTTTTCATGAGGTTGAAACGGCGCAGGGCGAGGCCGACTGGGTCGGCGAATGCGACCTCCTGCCCAAAGTGCGCCTGCGCCTCTTGTGGTGGTCGGCAGACCTCCAAGAAGGTTTCCCGGCGCGGGTCAAGTTCCTTTTCGATGCCCGAGTTCTGGAAACCCTCGATTTGGAATCGCTGCTCTTTGCCTGTGAGCAGATTGTGGAGAGACTTTTGGAAAAAGGCCGCCGTGCCCGCGAGGATTAAAAGCCATAGGAGCCTGTGGGGCAGCACCGTCCTGAACGATGCATTGTCGGCGAATCCCTTGGTCTCAGCGAGGCGAAGCGTTGGGGGCCCTTGAGAGTCGCTAAGGATGTTGGGGATGCTCAACGGGATGGATGACGTGTTCATAGGGGGCTCCGAGGGTCACGAGGACGTAAGGCGCTGAACCCATGTGCAGGCGCGCTCTCGAATCCGGCAGAGCCCTTCGCTGTTCGCCTTCATAATTCCGTAAACGCCTCGAAGATAATCCGCAAAAGCATCGCTTAAGCCGGCTCGGTGCACATAGAGCCGAGGCGGCCGGCTCAAGGCCTCTTGAAGCCGGACGAGTTCCCCGCCAATGGCTTCGTGAAGTTTTTTCGCAGTTTCCTCAAGGTGATGGTTATCCGGGAGGACGGCCTCGCGGGATTTTTCGAGAATTGTTTCCATAAGAAACCGGTGCCCACGAGGGTTCCAGGTTTCATGGATCAAAAACGGGTACTGATGCACCAGTTCGGTCACATGCAGGGAGTGCATTCTCCCGAGAGCCGCCAATTTTTCCAAAACGGCCGGGCCCCACAGCAGCAGATGGAAAAGCGGATTGGCCTTGGGGCTGGAGTAGTAAAACGACCCCAACCCTTCGGTAAGACCGAGCCAGTAAGATTGGGTCCAAAAGCTGAGCCGATCGAAATGCCTGGCCTGGAGGCAGCGTTCCCGGGCGCACTTTTCCATGTAGCCCGTGAGATGTCGAAGATCCTGTCCCGCATGTCGGGCGGGGTGCAAAAGACAGCCGATCTGCAAACCGTCGGCGTCCAGGTATCCCAAAGCCCAACAGGAAAAACCGACGATGGGCTTAGGGAGGAGAGGGCTTTGGGCAAAAAGTTCGCGGTGTTCCCGAAATTCCCGTTTCAAGGACGACACCCAATCCAGCGGGTCGTAATGGGCCGGCCGGATCGGAGGACAGCAACCGAAGCAACTGCGCCCAGGATCGGGGACGCAGAGGGACCGGGTTTCTCGCCTCGATGCGGGCACGTCGTGAACTTGAGCGGGTGCAGCAGTGCCCCGCGTATCGACGGAGAACGTCTTGCCTTCGTTCATTGACTTGTGTTTCGGGCTTTGTTAGCGTGACCTTGAATCTCGGTTTGCGATTTAAAATTTTACCTTTGAGGGAAAGCGATGCCGATCTATGAATTCCGATGCACCCGATGCGGTCACATCCAGGAGATCCTGACGTCCGGGTCGCAGAACCCGGTGCGCGTCGTGTGCGAACAATGCCGCGGCGAAGAAATGGAGCGTGTGTTAAGCCGGGTCAGTTACGTCATGGGCCGTTCCTCATCGTCCGGTCAAGACTCCCCCCGGGTCACCTCGAAGAGCTGCTCACCGGGGAACAGCTGCACGACCATCGAGCTCCCGGGCCATTCCCGCTAAAAGGAACCGAGGGCCCCCCGCTGATCGCCCGGGGGGCCTCCACGGCTTTCGCCTCCCGGTCGGCAAAAATCCCCCGAGCGCTTAAGCGGGTTCAGACGACGCCTTGTGAACGCAGTGTCTCCAGTTCACTGCCGTCGATACCGATTTCCGTCAGCACCTCCCGGGTGTGCTCCCCCAATTCGGGAGCGTGCGAACGCCATTCCGCCGGATGTGCTGAAAATTTTGGGGCGCAGCCCATTTGCCGATACGCGCCCCAGCGTTCATGGGTCAGTTCGACGACCATGCGGCGGGCTTTCATGGCCGGGTCGTGCATCACTTCGTTCAGGTTCAAAACCGGTTCGCAGCAGCAGTCCGTTTCCTGAAAAACCTCGATCCATTCCGCTTGGGTCTTTTGCAAGAAAGCGGCGGCCAGCTCTTCGGCCAAGGTTTTTTGGTGCGGCCCCGGATCGAAGTAATCCGCCCGGTCCCAATCCGGTCGCTCCATGACGCGGCAAAAGGCCTTCCAAAATTGGGGTTCCAGAGCCCCGAGGCTCATGAAGCGGCCGTCTTTGGTGCGATAGAGGTTGTAGCAGGCCAGGCCGTGGTTGAGCAGGTCGTCGCCGGGAGCGGGGATTTTCCCATCGGCCAGCCATTTTCCCCACCGCAGGCAATTCCACATTGCGGCACCGTCCGTCATGGAAATATCGATCATTTGCCCCTGCCCTGTGCGCTCTCGGGCGAAAAGAGCTGCCGCGATGCTGAAAGCCGCCATGAGCGCTCCCCCGCCCAGGTCGCCGATTTGAACGCCCGGCAAGGCAGGAGCCGGACCCGGACCGCAATAAGACAAGACACCGCTTAGGGCCAGATAATTGATATCATGGCCTGCACGCATGGCACGCTCGCCGTCTTGACCATAGCCTGTAATGGCGCAGTAGATGATTTTCGGGTGAATTCGCCGAAGGCTTTCATAATCCAGCCCCAATCGGTGCATCACCCCCGGCCGAAAGCCTTCCAGCACCACGTCCGCCGTAAGGACAAGCTTTCGGAAGAGGTTCTGACCTTGGGGATCTTTGAGGTTGAGGGTGACGGAGCGCTTATTGCGGTTAAGAACCACATGAAAGCCGCTGTTGCGCCCGATTTTGGGGGGCCACCATCGGATGTAATCCCCGACCTTGGGATCTTCGATTTTGATGACGTCCGCTCCCAGATCCGCCAGGAGCATGGAGCAGAAAGGGCCGGGAAGGAGCCGGGAAAGATCCAGGACACGAACCCCTGCAAACAGACCTGCCATGGCGTTCTCCTTATGGGCCGAAGGTCCAAGGAAGTTTCGAGTCGTCTCAAAAGAGGATTCTTTCGACAAGTCCGAAACCCTAAAGCACCGCCCGAGCGAATTCGCCGGCGTCGAACGGTCGCAAATCGTCCATGCCTTCGCCGATGCCGATAAATCGAACGGGAAGTTTCAGTTCATGACAAATGGGGACGATCACCCCACCTTTGGCGGTCCCGTCCAGTTTGGTCAGAATCAGGCCCGTGATCCCCAAAGCTTCCTGGAAAAGACGAGCCTGGCTCATGGCGTTTTGCCCCGTGGTGGCGTCCAAGACCAGGAGGACTTCGTGAGGCGCCTCGGGCATCTTTCTTTGAATGACCCGATGAACTTTTTTGAGTTCCTCCATGAGGTTCACTTTGGTATGCATGCGCCCGGCCGTGTCGATCAGGACCACATCCACCTGGCGGGCCAGCGCTGCGTCCAAGGCGTCAAAGACAACGGCGCTGGGATCCGCCCCGCTTTGCTGTCGGATGATGGGCACGCCGATACGGTCCGCCCACCGCTCCAGCTGCTCGACGGCGGCGGCCCGAAACGTGTCGCCGGCCACCAACATGGGGGACAGCCCGCTTCGGCGAATCAGATACGCCAGTTTGCCGATGGTCGTTGTCTTTCCGACCCCGTTGACCCCGATGATCATGATGACGAACGGTTTGGCTCGAGAGGGATCGAAGGGCGGGGCGTCCACAGAAAGGATGGCCTGGATTTCGTCCCTCAGCGCTTCTCGAAGCTTTGCGGGATCCTGAAGTTCCCTTCTCTTGACCCTCTCGGCGACGTGATCCAAAAGAATTCGGGTCGTCTGGACGCCGAGATCGGCCGTGATGAGCACTTCCTCGAGATCGTCCAGCAGGGTGGCATCGATGTGCTTCTTGCCGAGAACCACTCGGTCCACCTGGTCGGCCAAGCGCTCGCGGCTTTTTGCCAGCCGGTCCCTCAGGCGAGCAAAAAAACCGCCCTGGGCCTCTTGAGTCTGTTCGGCGGAAGAGTCGCTTTCGGCCTGTACGGCCTGAGCTTCGCCGACCTCCGTCCGGGTTTCTTCCGAAGGGGGCTCCTGAGATTTTTTCCGAAACCATTTGAGCATGGATTTCCCTTTTTCTCTTGAGGCACTTAGGAATGACGGCGCCATCTCTACTGGGCTCCGTCGGATTCGTCTGGAGGCTTGGGGCTTTCTCCGGGTCTTTATTGCCAAGCTGGCCGGTAAAGCCTAGCATAGCCGCTTGGAAAATTGAAGAATGAGCGCACAGAGTCTATGAGGAGGGATGCCGTGGACTCAAGGGAATCGACCCTACGGCACGACATTGTCTGGGCGTGCCGAAAGCTTGCAGAGGCCGGATTCATTGCGGCCAGCGACGGCAATGTGAGTTCCCGGTTGGCCGATGGTTTCTACCTCATCACGCCCAGCGGTCGCCCAAAGGCGGAGCTGGACGTCAACGATCTTATCGTCGTGAATGATCAGGGCGGCGTGGTTTCCGGCTCCGGTAAACCGTCCAGCGAATTCCGGCTGCACCTTCTCGTTTATCAGAAACGGCCGGATGTCAACGCCGTGGTTCACGCCCACCCGCCCTTGCTCACCGCCATGACGCTGGCCCAGGTGCCTTTCCCGGCCGAGGTGTTCCCGGAAGTGTGGTTGACCGTAGGGCCTGTGCCCACGGCCCCCTATGCCACACCGTCCACGGAGGCCGTGCCCCGGTCCGTCGAACCTTTCCTCGGCCGACACAATGCCGTCCTCTTGGCCCGCCATGGGTCCCTCACCGTGGGTCGTGATGTGCGCCACGCTTATTATCGGCTGGAAAAGATGGAGCACGCCGCCAAGAGTCTCTTGGCGGCACGGTTGTTTGCCGGGAACTTGCCTGATCCTCTGTCGCCGGAGGAACTGGAACAATTGGGCCGAGCTTTCTCATGATTTCCAGATCATGCGGGCATCGGCCACCAGAACGCCTTCGGAGTAGGCAAAAACGGGGTTAAGGTCGATTTCCAAAAGATCCTCATAAGATTCGGCGATCTGGGCCAGTTTCAAAATAGCGTCGACCAGGGCCTTTTTGTCCACGGGCCGGGAGCCGCGATACCCGGCAAGGAGTGGGGCTCCCTGGATTTCCTCCAGCATGGCTAAGGCGTCGTCTCGGGTGATCGGCGGAATCTTGAGGGTCACGTCGCGGAACAATTCCACGGCCACCCCCCCGAGGCCGAAAAGGACAACGGGACCGAATTGCGGGTCGCGATTCATGCCCAAGATGACTTCCACGCCCGAAGCGGCCATGCTGGTGACCACAGCCCCGCGGACGGAGGCTTGGGGAAGCATCCGGCGAGCCTGGGCCATCATGTCTTCGTAAGCTTTGCGGACTTCTTGGCCGGATCGAAGGTTCAAGCGCACACCGCCCACATCGGACTTATGGAGAATGTCCGGCGAGTCGATTTTCAGCGCCACGGGGAACCCCAATTGGTGAGCCACATGGACGGCTTTACCCGGGCTTTCCGCAAATCGATGACAGATACACTCGAAACCGTGTTTTTCCAGAAAGGCGAGGCATTCGCTGAGGCTTGCAGACCGTCCTTGGACGTGCCCTTCCACAAAAGTGGTGCGAGCGGGCTTAATACGTTTTTCCTTGGGGAGGAGCTGGGCCAGGGCGCGCACTCCTCGTTCCGGAGTCGGAAAAACCGGCACACCCTTGAGGTGCATCCGTTTGCGCTCCACCTTTTCCACATCCGCGCCGCCAAGGAAAATGACCAATTCGTCGGCTTGGGGTGTGACCACGTCGGCGGCCTTTTCCACGGGATCCCCGAAAATCACCCCGAGGATGTCGTAATACGGCCGGGCCAGTTCCATGACCGCTTGGTACATGGCCGCGTTGGCGTCCCCCGTGAGGTCCAAAGGGTTGGCGCGAATGGCGTGGGCGGGGATTACGCCGTCCAACGCCGCAGCCAGATCGGGAGGAAGGGGCGCCACGTCAAGGCCTTCCTTTTCGGCGGCGTCTGTGGCCAAAATGCCCGCCCCGCCCGAGGTCGTGATGAAGAGGATGCGATTGCCCGGCGGCTGCTTGAGGTACGCGAAAGCTTTGGCAAAGTCGAAAAACTCTTGAATGTTTTCCGCGCGGACGACCCCGTGACTCTTAAAAAGCGCCCCGTAGACCCCGTCCGAGCCGGCCAGGGATTTGGTGTGGGATTCCGCGGCTACCCTTCCCTTAGGTGTCCGCCCGGCCTTCAGCACGACAAGAGGTTTTGCGGCCTTGGTCAAAGCGTCTCGAAACGCTTGCGGTCTTTTGATGCCTTCCACATAAAGAGCGATGACCCGTGTGTTGGGGTCTTTTTCGAAGTATTCGATGAGATCCGTTTCATCCACATCGGCTCGATTTCCAAGACTCACGAAGCACGAAACCCCTAGGTCTTCGTCCGAAAACCAGTCCATCATGGCCGCGCCCACGGTGCCGCTCTGGCTGATCACCGCCACATGCCCTTGCTTTTGCAACAGCGGCCAGGACGCGCACAGGGGATGGTAGGGATTGTTCACCCCTTGGCAATTGGGGCCGATAAGGCGCACGCCTGATTTCTGGGCGATATCCGCGAGCTGGCGCTGCAAGGCTTCCCCTTCGGGGCCCGCTTCGCTAAATCCCCCCGTGATGATCACCGCCGCCTTCACGGCTTTTTCACCGCATTCGGCAACGGCCTGAGGCACCAAGCGCGCCGGGATGATGATCACGGCCAGATCGACCGCATCGGGGATATCTTTCACATTGCGGAAACATTGTAGCCCCAAAATGCTTTCGCTTTTGGGGTTGATGGGGTACACCGCCCCTCGGTACCCGCTCTCCAGGATGTTTCTCAGGATGATGTTCCCGTACTTTTCCGGGCTTTCCGAAGCACCGATCACGGCCACGCTGCGCGGCCGGAAGAACGCATCCAGATGATGTGAGGCCATGGCGCCCTCCGTTGTTTTTCATGAAGGGGAGATCTTTTGGGCTTTTTCCAAAACGCGGGCGTTGAATTTGTCGGCTTTGATAATGAATCGCTCGTGAGTGGCTTCCCCGATTTTTTCCACTTCGTCGAAAGCTTCGAGTTTGAAGGTCAACTTCCGTCCTTCGACCGCCGTCACTTCGGCGACGACCTTCACGTCCATGCCCAAGGGGGTGGGAGCCAGATGTTTGAGGTTCATGGCCATGCCGACGGATTGCATGCCCGGCTCCAAGTGCTCGTCAATCAATTCGGCGCAGACCTGTTCCATCAGGCCTCCAAGGAAAGGGGTGGCGAAAACGTCCGGCAAGTTGTGGAAGAACCGTTTGGCGGAATGCTCCGGGCGAGTTTTTAAGGTCAGTTCCCTTTTCATGCCGACGGTCAGCTCAGTACTCATGGATCCATCCTCCTCTATGAACGTGATAGTTTCATCCCAGGCAGCGTCTGTGGGGACAACGCTGCCCTCTGCGTTGGCGTGATGGGCGCGGCAAAGAAGAGGAGAAACCTTAGGCGCGGGATAATGTCGATTGTCCGGATCGGCGGTGAATCGGCGCTGGGACGATAAGCGGCTTCATCCTTCCAGATCTGCCGGTTTGTGTCAAGAAACGTCGACGTGCATTGACAGAGGCCGCTGAGGTTCTTAATGAACATCATGAATTAAACATGCCTATGGGTTTCGCCGGAATCATCCATGATAAAATTTTGACCCGAAAAAGGAGGACAGCATGTCTAAGACGGAAAAGCATCTCAAGGAAGCCTTCGCCGGCGAATCGCAAGCCAACCGCAAATACCTGGCCTTTGCCGAAAAAGCCCGGGAGGAAGGCTATCCCGGCGTGGCGAAACTTTTTGAAGCGGCGGCGGCGGCGGAAACCATTCACGCCCACAAGCACTTGAGAGTTCTGAAAGGTATCCGAAGCACCCGGGAAAACCTTGAAGAAGCCATTGCGGGTGAAACCCACGAATTCAAAAGCATGTATCCTCAGATGATCGAAGATGCCAAGGCTGAAGGGCATCGCCAGGCCGAGATCAGCTTCACCTATGCCAACGAGGTGGAAAAGATCCATGCCGGCCTTTACGAAGAAGCTTTGAAGGACCCCGAAAACTTTCCGGTGAAGGATTGGTTTATCTGCCGCATTTGCGGCTATACCATCGCCGATGAACCGCCGGAACGCTGTCCTGTGTGCGGCGCCAAGAAACAGAATTTCTTGAAGGTGGAATAGCTGGTATCCTGAAGCCCGTTTCACATCATCGGCTTTCACGGAAACGATGCCTTGAGGATTCATTTCTTGCCGAGGGGGAAGTGATCGGCTTTCCCTTCGGCTTTTTTTGTGCAGGTCCCCCGGGCCCGAGCCGGCCCACGTCGTTTTTCTTCTCAGGCAAGCCCCCGAGAAAACCCTATGGACCGGGGCGCCGTCGTTCGCAATGCATTTCTTGGGAGCTCTTACGGAAGGGCTTCCCTTTCTGCGATGATCCGGTCCAAAGCGCCCACCAGCTCATCGGCGTCCTCGGAAAACTTCCGGGCAAACAGGATATCCCCGGGGCCGTAGGGATCGTCCGGGGCAAACCGGGGCGT
The DNA here is from genome assembly GCA_937960435.1 of uncultured Desulfosoma sp. GTDB lineage: Bacteria > Desulfobacterota > Syntrophobacteria > Syntrophobacterales > DSM-9756 > Desulfosoma. Next base: position 21,774 of record CALGPN010000044.1, on the reverse strand, counting down.
CGTCTTAAAGAGATCCAAGTGTTTTCGGCTGATCCACTCGGGACTGCGGCCTCGGGCACTCCAATCGGCATAGGTGAGATTTCGTCGGATTTTTGAAACGAAGGGCGAGTTGGCCAAAATGGTCTGGAGCATCATTTCATCGGGGCAATAGGTGTTTTTGTAGAAGCGAAAGAAATCCGGCCGCCCGTCCACAAAATCCACCAAATATTTTGAAGCGTCTCGCGTCAGCGCCCAAAACATAGAACCCCCGTAAGGCTTCATGTCTCCCAGCACTTTTCGGTAATTTCTTTGTGGCCAAAGATGGAGTTTCATGAGGGCTTTGGCCGTAAAAAGAAGCCATGGGGGGGTCAAAGGCCCCGGACGGTAATAAGTCAGGCGGGTCAGCGGTTTTCCAAGCCTTTTGGATGGCATGGGCACCAGGTTCATGTATTCGGTGTCGGGATGATTTTCAAAAAACCTTTCGATGGACTCCGCAGAGCGCACAGGATAGTCGGACCCGCTGAGGATGACGAATCGCTCAAAATTTTCCGGGGATTCCAGAGCCTCTCGAAGCACGATGAGGATCGCTTCCACGGTGCTGAAATCCCCCCAGTAGACGGGCACCCGCACTCGGGAGAAGAAGACGTTGTCCCGACGCACCGCCGTGTAGGGGCTGATGTCGTATTTCTTGTCGATGTGCACGAAAAACGCGCTCCGGGGCGTATCGAGGGCCCGGATGAGGCGGGGAAAATGGCGCGCGTTGTTGTAGGCGACAATCAAGTAGGCGATCTTCATCACCGCGATCCTTTTGTGAAGAATCTTGTCGGGGCGGAGACGCGGCTCGATGAGCCGCCGACACCCGGATCATTATTCCTCATTAAGCCTTGAGGCTCAAGGCGCTCGTGAAGCGGAGGGCGGGTGAGGGTCGATTCGGCTGCGGAGCGCGAGGTCGGGAGGTTTTTGAAAAAATGATGAACGGGGTGCGCGGCGGATTCACCCGGCCGTAAGCGCCGCATCGCCGCACTCCCCGGACATCACAAAGAGTTCACGAGACCCCAGAAAAAGCCTTCGAGATCATTCTTTTCGCGGTTTCGCGAGAAAGATCTCGTCGGGGTCCAGAACGTGATGAATCAGGTGGATCTCTTCATAAGTCGGAGGCACCGTTTCGCCGCTCACTCGGGAAATGTCGAGATCGAATTCGCACATTTCTCGGATTTTTTCGGGGCTCATGCCGGGATGATAGGTGTCCAGATACATCCGCCCCGTTTCTTCATCGAAACGAAAGACGCCCGCCGTACTGATGACGGCGCTGGGCCCCCCACGAAAAGCGGCCCCATAGAGCTCCCGGCGATGGACCCACTCCCCCGTCGGCCAATTTTTCACACGCCACCCCGGGCTGGTGATGTAGCTGACGTTCTTGGGGAATCGGCGCTTTTCGTGAACCATGATGTACACGGTGCGTTTGGCGAAGGAATTGATATCGGGATTGCCGCCGCTGCCGGTGAGTCGCAGGAGCGGATTGAGGTAATCGCCGATGGCGGTGGTGTTGACGTTGCCGTATTCATCGACTTCGGCCCCGCCGAGAAATCCGAGGTCCACATAGCCTCGCTGGGCGATGCTGAAGGCTTCGTAGAGCCCGGAAGCGACCGAAGCGCCGACCTCACAACGTGGGTCCCCTACCGACGTGGGGAGCTCCTTTGGACGGCCGTCCAATGTGCCGGCTTCGAAAATGAGCTTGAGACGGGGGGCGTGCGTCCTTTGGGCCAACATGATGGCGATCATCGGCATGCCAGTGCCGGCGAACACCACTTCATTGTCTCTGACCTCCCGGGCCGCCGCCACGGTCATGAGATCCCCTAATGTATATTCCCCAGGTTGGGCGAGTTGCGTCCTATCCTTCATGGCCGGTCCCCTTTCCCTTATTTGCGGCCCCGTTCGACGCGGGTGCTGTAATTCAAAACCGTATTGGCCTTGAGGCGAGCGAGTCGAGGCACTCCCAGCTTATTGAGATAGCCGTCATGATTCAGGCCGAAGATCCATTCCTTGGCGAATTCGTTGAAACCTTCCTGACTTCGGGTCTGGGTGTAGAAATTGCGCAAGAACTCGCCGTCCACGTCGTAGAACCGGAACATCCCTGTCGGGTGGGCGCACCACGGGCATTCCACGATGTAGTCCACCTGGAAGCTGGGGATTTTGTTCAAATGGGATTCGTGACGCAGATACTCCTCGGGAACGATTTCTTCGGCGATGACGATGGTGATGTCCGCCGCGCGGGCCACTTCAGGGTCCGTAAAAAACTGGCCAGCGATGCGCACCGTTCCCTCGTCGCCCACTTGCTGTACCGCCAAAACGGCCACGTCCACCTTGGCGGCGGGGACCAAAACCTGACGGCCGTCCCCGAAGAAAGGATCATCGACGATATGGTACTTTTTCCGAGGGATTTTGGGATTTTTGCCGTTTCGGAGACCGGCTCGGCCCAGCATGTCGTAGTCGGGATTGTGGATGTCGGTTCCCAGGGAGGTCTGCGTGGCCATGAAAGGCATACCCGCCGCGGCGGCCTGAAAGCGGAACGCCATCTCGGCATGGCTGTAGTCTTCGTAGATGATTTCTTTTTGACGGACGCGTCGCGCCAGGTTGGCTCCGTACTTGCCGTACAGTTCGTGCCCGATCCAGCAGGATTCCCACACGTCCACACAGCCTGCGCCGATGAGGAATTCGGAATGGGGACCGCTGTTGACCTCAATCAGATGCAAATGCCGTCGCTTCTGCCGAATGAGTTCGTAGACCAGAGCACACGGACGACGCCAAATGGTAAATCCGGAAAAAGTCAGGAGCGAGCCGTCCTTAATGATTTCTGCCGCTTCGCTGAGACTGATGCGTTTGGATCTGCTTGTCATCGCTTTTCCACTCCAGTAGGCGTATGAGCTGTCGCACGCGCAGCACCGCACGATGGGAGAAAGAATTGTCGCTTGACTCCGAGAAATTCAACGTGGCTTCCGTGTCAGAAATGTTTCTTTGAGCCTCCTTTCTGCCCTTTCCCGGGCCGGAGTTCCACATCGCGTCGATAAGAAGTTCGCCGCCGGCTTTCCCCTCGCCCGTCCCGAGCTTTCTTGGCGGATACGGCGCTTTTGAGCTCGATCCGGCGGGCCCACGACTCCCAACTCAGGGCTTCTTTCTCACGTACAAAACCTTTTCCACTCGAGCCACCACATCCCCGTGGCGATCCACCACGGGGACCGTGAAAGTGGGAAGATACTTGCCTGCCTCTTTTACCCTTTCTTTGATCTCCTCTAGGACTTTCTCCTCCAAGCGGAAATGGGCCCGCACCGTCCCTCGGCCCGGCTTCACAAAGTCGATGGAGGCGGCTTTGTCCCAGACGATGTAGTCGGGGCCGAGATTCTTGATGAGCATGAGCATGTAAAATGGGTCCACCATGGCGTAAAGGCTGCCGCCAAAATGCGTGCCCACATAGTTTCGGTTGAAGAAACGAAGCGGCATTTCCACAACGATTTCTCGAAAATCAGGCGAGACATGTCGCACGCGCACACCCGCCCCCAAGTAAGGGGGATAGATATTGAGCAGCAAGCGGAACATGTGATGATTCATGGTTGTTCGCCTTTCCATCGCGAGCTCGAGCGGGAAAAAGGCTTGAAGCCGGGCAGCATTATGGATGCCGCCCGCGGGATGTCAAGCTCGGAGGCCTTCCTTTCAGCAGGCCCTACCTACCAGGCACAGATGCACTTTTCGCGCATGCTGCAAGACCTTGTTGGCGTGGCTGCCGACGAGAAAAGGTTTTTTTTCTCGGAGGCTACGCTTTCCCATGACCACGGTTTCGTACTGCCCGCTTTCGATGTGGGAGAGAAGATCTCGGGCCACCCCCTTTTGCATGGGAACGACACGGCATTGGATGGCTTCATTGGAGATCCCCTGCGAGCGCAGCACCTCCCTGGCTTCGTCCATAAACTGGTCTACCTGACGGCGTTTTTCTTCCTCCCAGCGGCGCTTCCAGGCTTGCCGTGCCGCCCTTTCCGTTTCGTCCAAAATGTGGCCGTCGTCCCACAAGGTCGGCGGAACGGGCGGAAGAATGTGCAAAAAAGTGTAGCGCTTTCCGGGTATGGGGCCGATCCATTCACTGACGTAGTAGGTCAAGGCGCGGCATTCCGGGTGAAATTCCACGGCGATCAGCACGTTTCCGGTAGGTGGGGCGTCGGGATCCATGATCCACACGGTCCGGTATTCTTCATACTGGACCACTCGGGTGGAGACGCTGCCGATGAGAATGTTTTCCGCCGGCGAAAGCCCTCGACGACCGACGGCGATGCATGAAATCTTTTTCTCCCCCGCCACCTTGATGATTTCCTGACCGGGGTCCAAGCTGTCCAGACGACACAAGGTTTCGATCCGGCCGGTTTCGAACCCCAGTTCCACGAGTGCCTCCCGGCACCGCCCGGTGATGCTTTGGCAGATCTTCTCTTGGGTGCTCCTGGCGACCCTCAGGGAAGTGTCCGCATCCCACAATTCCCCTGGGTACAGCATGAGGTGTTGCTGGACGCAGTGGAGGATCGTCCAATGACAGTCCGGGCGATCCTTAAAAAATTGCCCGAAGCGTTTGACCGCCATGAGACACCGCTCCGACCCGTCTACGGCCAACAAGAAACATTTTTGATCGTGCGCCATGACGACCCCTCCTTGCCACCTGCAGTTTCTTGAATGGACAAAACTTTCTCAAAAGAAATTCGACGAGACTTTGATTGTTTTATAACCGATCTCCTTATGCGGAGCACAGACGGTCGGTCTAGAAGGTGCTCCTCGGGGAGACATTTCTCGCAATGGGCCCGCGTGAGAGATCCTCGGAACGGCCTGAGCGGTTAGGGAGGGGTGCCACCCCATCCATGCCGGACGGGCTCCGGCTCAATCCACAGCGATCAGGTGTTTCGGCAGGGATTCCAACCCGTGCACCACAGGCATGGGCGGAAGACTCTCCAGGAAAATTCTTCCGTAAGGTTTGGAAAGAACCCGGGTGTCGAAAAGCACCATGAGGCCTTTGTCCTTTCGGGTCCGGATCAGCCGGCCGAAGCCCTGTTTCAATTGGAGGACGGCTCTCGGGACTTGATATCGGTAAAAGGCGTTCTCTCCGGCTTGTGTGAGCCGCTCTACGCGAGAGGCGGTGATCGGGTCGTTGGGCACCTCGAAGGGCAGCTTGTCAATCAGGACACAGCTTAGGGCCTGTCCAGGCACGTCAATGCCTTCCCAAAAGGAATACGTGGCAAAGAGCACCGAATGGATATTTTCCCTGAATTCGGAAAGGAGCCTTCTCTTGGGTTTTTCGCCTTGGCACAGCACAGGAAACGCCAGGCGTTCCGCCAGGAGCCGATGGGTTTCATGCATGTGGCGGTAACTGGTGAAAAGAAACAGGGCACGCCCCTGCGTTTTGTTCATGATCCGGAAAGCCTCTTCGGCCATGGCCGGGCAAAATCGAGGATCGTTCGGGAGGGGAAAAGGTTTCGGGATGTATAAGACGGCCTGGTTTTGAAAGTCGAAAGGAGATGGAACAAAAAGTTCGCGGGCGTTTTCCGGGACGCCCAGGCGCTCGCGCGTATAGCGGAAACTGGGCTGCTTTTGTTCGCTGGTGGCCAGGGTTGCCGAAGTCAGGACGACGGTTTCCTTCTTACTAAATACCTTATCGAGAAGAATGGGGGCAATATCCAACGGGGTCGCGCGCAACGCAAAACCTGGGGCATGGGACGCCGCCTCAAACCAATAGGTCAATGTCGGATCTTCCTGAGCCACGAGGGCATCCAGTTTCCACAAGAGGGCCCCGCAACGCATTTCCAGAGAGTCCCAGAGCGCCGAGGAAGAAGGGCGCCCTTGAAGGAGGCGGCCGAGATGATCGAGAGCTTGCCGGAGTTGTCCCACAGCCTCTTGAAATGCGGGAGCCATGGCGGCCATGTCGAAACGGTGTCGAATGGCCGATGTGGGAGCGGAAGTGCCCAGGCCCTTAAAGACCTCCTTGATGTGCTGGGTGATCCGTTCACACGCCGAGGCGCATTCCGTGCGAAAAGTCGTGGAAAGTTTGGGCTGCGCCAAAGCCCGGAGGAGGTCTCGGCACATTTCCGTCAGGGACCATGAAGAAAATTCCAGCCCGAAATATAAACCGGCCACATCCTCCACATGATGGGCTTCGTCGAAGATCACCGCGGGAAAAGAAGACAAAAGATCCCCCGCCCCTCGGTCTTCGACGGTAAGTGTGGCGAAAAAGAGATGATGGTTGAGGATCAAAAGATCGGCCCGGGCTGCCTCAAGGCGGCTCTTTTGGACGAAGCACGCCTCGTAATGAGGGCACTGCTGGGCAAGACATTGGTCGGCGGCAGAGGTGATGTCGTTCCAGGCTTGGTAATGGTCCGGCAGCCAGTCCGCTTCGGAACGGTCCCCCGTTTTTGTTCGCGCCGCCCATTCATGCACGGCGCCGAACAAGGCCGCTTCCTCTCGGTTCCAAAAGGTCGGCTGATAGGCGAATTCCTTGAAGCGGCGAAGGCAAAGATAATTTCTGCGGCCCTTAAGCGATCGAACGCGGGCCTTTGGGAAAAAACGGCGGATCAGTGCCGGAATGTCGTGATCCAGGATTTGATCTTGAAGGGCCTTTGTCGCCGTGGAGACGATGGTCTTTCGGCCGCTGAGGAGCGCCGGCACAAGGTAAGCGAAGGTCTTGCCCGTGCCCGTGCCGGCCTCGACCATCAAACACAGGGAATCCCTGAAGCTTTCCCAGACCGCCTTGGCCATATCCAGCTGAGACGGCCGATATTCGAATCGGGGCAGGGCTCCGGCCAGCACGCCGTGCGGAGCGAAAAAGGATTCGACGTCCACGCCTTCGGCCATACTTCTTAGTTTCCGCCCCAAAACAAATCGGACTTAAAGAAAGAACCCGACGTGGTTTCCGTTGAGGTTCCGCCGGTTTCTTCATAGGCAGAGGACACGTCCCGGCGGGCCGAGGGCTGGGTGCCTTCCACGAAGGCCGCAAAGCCTTCTCGCCCGCCTTCGGCCTGGGCGTCGCCCTCGGTTCGTCTTCCCATTTTGGCGAAGACGATGTTTTCGGGAACGGGGAAGTTTTCCGCCGGTTTGTCCCGCAAATACTCTTGCATGAAACGCAGCCAGATGGGCGCCGCGGCCCGGCCTCCGGTTTCCTTGCTCCCAAGGGAAAGGCGGTGGTCGTCATAGCCGACCCAAACCCCGGCCAAGAGATCGGGCGTATACCCCACAAACCAGGCGTCCTTGAGTTCATTGGTTGTTCCCGTTTTTCCGGCGGCGGGTCTATTGATGCTGCGCACGGTCCGTGCCGTTCCTTCTCGGATGACGCCTTGGAGAATATCGGTGAGGATGAAGGCGGCTTGAGGGGACAAAGCCCGTTCCTGACGGACCTGGTGCTTTTCGAGGAGCCGGCCGTGGCGATCGTAAACGGCTTCCACCAGATAGGGTTCCACGCGCAACCCTTGAGCGGCGAAAGCCGAATAGGCCGTGACCAATTCCCACAGACTGACCCCCGAAGCGCCTAGGGCCAAAGACAAGGTGGGGGTAAGGGGGGATCGAATCCCCAGGCGCCTTGCCATGTCCACAACGTCTTGGGTGCCGACGCTTTCCAGCAACTTGATGGCCACCACGTTGCGGGAATGGATCAGCGCGTCGCGCAGCGAGATGGGCCCCCAGAACGTATTGTCGTAATTGGCGGGTCGCCAGGGCCCGCTCAGGCTGGGGTCGTCTTTCACAATGGGGGAGTCGATCAAAACGGACGCCGCGGTATAGCCCTTTTCCAAAGCCGTGGCGTAAATAATCGGTTTGAAGGCGGAACCGGGTTGGCGGTATGCTTGGGTGGCCCGATTGAACTGGCTTTTGGAGAAATCCTTCCCCCCGACCATGCACACCACCCGGCCGGTTTGAGGGTCCATGGCAAGAAAAGCCCCTTCCGTCTCCGGCTCCTGTTCCAAAGTCACTGTCCACGGCGTGGTTTCCAGCCCCGATGAGGGGAGACGGACCCACACGATGTCGCCTTTACCGAACAGGGCGCGGCGCGAAGAAAAATACCCAGAAGCCCATTTGGCGGCTTTAAGATCCAAGACGGCGCTGCGCCCCGCCCCGAGATCGACGTGGCACCGGCGTGCTTGAGCCTCGCATCCGACGACCATCGCCTCCACAACGTCGTCCGGCGCTGGGTGGCGATATTTCTTGGCCAGCTCTTTGGAAAAGCCGGCTGCTTCCGCCTCCGGGACCCGCCCATGGGGCCCCCGGTAACCGTGTCTCTTGTCCAATTCTCGAAGCCCTTCCCACACGGCCTTCTCGGCGATGCGCTGGGCTCGAATGTCCAACGTGGTGTGAATCGAAAGACCTTCTCGGTAGAGCATCTGCGCCCCATATTTTTGTTCCATGAGCCGCCGCACTTCTTCGGTGAAGCTGTTCATGGGATAAGGCGTTCCCCCGCTCGATTCCAGAAGGCCTAAGGGCTGCTGACGGGCTCGCATCGCCTCCTCTTGGGACAGGAAGCCGACTTCCACCATGCGGTCCAGGACGTAGTGCTGTCGCTCCAGGGCCTTGTCCAGATTTTGAAAGGGACTGTAACGACTCGGGGCTTTAGGGAGGCCTGCAAGAAGGGCCGCCTGCGCCAGAGAAAGATCCTGAGCGCCGATGCCGAAGTATGTTCGCGCTGCCGCTTCCACACCATAAGCTCCCGATCCCAGATAGATCTGATTGAGGTAGAGATAAAGAATCTCGTCTTTGGTCATGGATCGGTCGATGCGGTAGGCCAGGATCGCTTCTTTGATTTTTCGGACCCAGGTGCGCTCCGGGGAGAGCAAAAGGGTCTTGACCACCTGCTGGGTGATGGTGCTCCCTCCCTGCACGATCCCCCCCGCCTCGATGTTTTTCACCATCGCTCGAACAATGCCGGCAAAATCCAGCCCCTTGTGCTCGTAGAACTTGGCGTCTTCTGCGGCCAAAAAGGCCAGGACCACGTGCCGGGGGAAATCTTTGAGAGGCCGCACATATCGCCTTTCTGCCGCGAATTCGCCGATCACCGTGCCGTCTGCAGCGTACATGGTGCTCACGACGGCCGGCCGATAATCCCGCAAGGACTGAATACTGGGTAAAGAGCGTTCCAATTGAAAATAGGCGGCGGCCCCCGCAAGAACCGCCAAGGTCGCCAGGACCAGCAACACGGCTGCGGCAACGAGGATTTTTCCGATGGGAGGCTTCGGCCTTCCACGGGAGGTACTGAGTTTTGTCAAGCCTGTTTTAGGGTAATCCATAAAGCGTCCTCGCCCTTTCAAAGCTTATTCGGCTTCTTGCCGAAGCGACAAACTACCAATATAACGAAACTGATTCCCGGAAAAAAGGCACAATCCGGAATTCACATCCACAAGGTGCGGTCAAGAGTCCGGTATTGAATGGCTTCGAGGACATGTTGGGGCGCGATGGTTTCCGATCCTTCCAAATCGGCGACGGTTCGGGCAACCTTGAGGATCCTGTGGTAAGCTCGAGCGCTGAGGTGAAGCGTTGCGATCGCTTCATGGAGGAGGCGCTCTCCATGAGGATCCAGAATGCAATGGCGCTTCACGTCCTTGGGGCTCATGGCCGCGTTGGTAAAAATCCCCTCGTTTCGGAACCGGGCTCGCTGTCTTTCCCGGGCGGCCATGACTCGGTCCCGAACCTGATGCGACGATTCAGCCGGTTGAGCGCTGTGCAGGTCCTGGATGTTCACGGCAGGCACGTCCACGTGAAGGTCGATGCGGTCCAGGATGGGACCGGAAATGCGGCTTCTATAGCGCTGGATTTCCGATGCCGAACAGCGGCACCGGCCGGGCCGATCGCCGGCGAAGCCGCACGGACATGGATTCATGGCCGCTATCAGAGTAAATCGCGCCGGATAGGTAAGCGTCATGGACGCACGGGAAATGGTCACCTGACCGTCTTCCAGAGGTTGACGCAGGAGATCTAAAATGTTTCTGCGGAACTCGGGAAACTCGTCAAGGAAAAGCACGCCGTTGTGGGCCAGGCTCACTTCCCCCGGGCGTGGTACATGGCCGCCTCCGATGAGCCCCGCATCGGAGATGGTGTGGTGGGGGTGGCGAAAAGGTCGGCGGACGATCAGCGGCTGGTCGCGAAGGAGACCGGCCACGCTGTAAATCTGGGACGTTTCCAAGGATTCTTCAAGGCTCAGCGGTGGCAGAATGGTGGGCAGACGCTGCGCCAACATCGTCTTGCCGGAACCCGGAGGACCGACGAGCAGGAGGTTATGGCCTCCGGCCGCGGCCACCTCCAAAGCCCTCTTGGCGTGCTCCTGACCCTTGACGTCCGACAAATCCACAGGGTCTCGGGAAGCCAAGGGAAAAAGGTCCAGCGCCGATGCCTCCGTTTTCGCTAGAGGACGGAGGCCGCGAAAATGTTCCACCACCTCCGCCAGATGCGACACCGGGAGAACCTCCGTGCCGTCTACGACGGCGGCTTCCGAAGCGTTTTCGCTCGGCACGATCATCGTTTTGCGACGCAGTTCTTTGGCGTGGATGGCCATGGGCAGACAGCCGCTCACGGCCTTGACCCGGCCGTCCAAAGACAGTTCCCCTAAAAGGATGGGCCGAGCGACGGTTTCAGGGTCCAAGAAACCGGAAGCCGCCAGGACGCCGACGGCGATGGGAAGGTCGAAGGCCGCCCCTTCTTTCCGTAAATGGGCCGGCGCCAGATTCACCGTGACGCGATCCATGGGGAACGGATAGCCGCAATTGAGAAGCGCGCTTTTGACGCGTTCTTTGCTCTCCCGCACGATGTTGTCGGGAAGCCCCACCACGGTGAAAGAAGGAAGCCCTGAAGCCACATCGACTTCCACTTCCACAAGAAAGGCTCGTATCCCGAGGACTCCAAAGGCGAACGTCTTGGCCACCATGGGATGGGTGTCCTTTGCGCGAGTTGCGGCTTGTCTTCGCCGATCAGCCGAACTATGATCCGTCGCGCCTGATGATGCGGTTTTGGCGCCCTTCGTTGGCTGTTCCCTCTCGGCGCGGTGGATAGACGGACTATGGAGCGATGCTATTATACCATTTTAGGCGTCTCGACAAAGGCGTCCCAGGAAGAAATCAAAGGAGCCTTTCGGCGGCAGGCTCTGCGCTGGCATCCCGATGTCAACCCGGGATGTTCTGAAGTCGCCGAGAAATTCAGGCAGATTCGACACGCCTATGAAGTCCTTTCGGACCCGGAAAAAAGAAAGCTTTATGACCTGCAACGCGGCTACGGGGACAGGACCAACGGATCTCGAAAGTATTTTTTTCAGTGGTCGTGGGCGATGGGGGAAGCCGTCTCGGAAGCGCTTCACGACATCTTGGGGGGCGCTTCGCGCCGAGAAATTTTTCAGCCGCCGGTGGACCTTCGCTTTGATTTACAGGTTCTGAAACAAAGAGCCGCTCTGGGAACCCAGGAGAAAATCTCCTACGAGCGCTGCGTCTTTTGTCCGGAATGTGCAGAAAACGGGCGAGTCCGGAGGGTGGAGCCGTGCGATCGCTGCGGCGGCACAGGAGAAATTCTGGAACGATGCACTGTGACCGTTGTGATTCCGGCGGGATGTGTCCACGAAATGCGGGTGAGGATTCCTGCAGCGGGAGATCGGCCGCGTCCGGGATTTCCGCCTGGGGACGTGGTCGTCGTGTGTCATCTGGTTGACCTTTAGAGCGTTGCCCCGATGCCGGCCGTGGCTTCGCCGTGAAGCTCCACGGGAGGGATGTCATGGGTGTGCGTCCATGGACCGTTTTGGGAAGCACGCGACTGAATGGGACGCCCCTTTTCGGTTTTCGGCGGGATCGGGTCGTCTCTCCGAGGACGGGACAACCCCATGACGTTTATGTTCTGGAAGCCCCCAACTGGGTGAACGTCATTCCCGTGACTCCTGCACGGGAGGTGGTTTTTGTGCGCCAATGGCGCCATGGGATCCGGGGTGTGACGTTGGAAATTCCCGGCGGCGTGATCGAAGCGGGAGATAACCCCGAGGAGGCGGCACGTCGGGAACTGCTCGAGGAAACAGGCTATAGGGCCGAATCCTGGATCAGTCTGGGCTACACGTTCCCGAATCCCGCCATCCAGGACAATCGCTGTTACACCTTTGTCGCCCTGAATGCCGTGCAGCACACGGATCCGATCCCCGATGCCATGGAAGACATCGAAGTGGTGCTCCACCCCGTGGAGCACGTGGCGACCCTTTTGGACAGGGGCGAGATTGCCCATGCCTTGATCGTCGCGGCTTTTTGGAAATTTTATCTATGGTCCCGAGGCTCTGACCTCCTCGACAGGCTCCTTTCTTAGCGGGGATTCTATGAGAACGGAAAAAGAAATCGCCACGAATTCCAACTTTATTAAAGAGATTATCGAAGAGGACCTCAAAACCGGGAAATTCGGCGGACGTGTCCATACACGTTTTCCTCCGGAACCCAACGGCTACCTCCATATCGGCCATGCCAAATCCATCTGCCTTAACTTCGGTTTGGCTCTCGAATACAATGGCTTGTGCAACCTTCGCTTCGACGACACCAATCCCACCAAGGAAGACGTGGAATATGTGGAATCCATCAAGGAAGATGTGCGGTGGCTGGGATTTGATTGGGGGGACCGACTGTATTACGCGTCGGACTATTTCGAACAGCTCTACGATTACGCCGTGCAGCTCATCCGCTTGGGGAAAGCCTACGTGGACAGTCTGAGCACGGAAGAAATCCGCCGGTATCGCGGAACCTTGACCGAACCCGGAAAGGACAGCCCGTATCGAAACCGATCCGTCGAAGAGAATCTGGATCTTTTCCAGCGTATGCGGGCGGGGGAATTCGAAGAGGGGCAACATGTGCTGCGGGCCAAGATCGATATGGCTTCACCCAACCTCAACATGCGGGATCCGGTTATCTACCGGATCAAGAAGGCCTCTCACCATAGAACGGGCGATGCCTGGTGCATCTATCCCATGTATGACTTCGCCCACTGCCTTTCCGATTCCCTCGAGGGTATTACCCATTCCATTTGCACCTTGGAATTCGAAGATCATCGACCCCTCTATGACTGGTTTCTCGACGTTCTCGGAGTCTATCACCCCCAACAGATCGAGTTCGCACGGCTCAATTTGAGCTATACGGTGCTGAGCAAGCGCAAGCTGATTCAGTTGGTTCAGGAAGGTGTCGTCAGCGGCTGGGACGATCCCCGCATGCCCACCATTTCAGGCCTTCGTCGCCGGGGTTATACGCCGGAGTCTATCCGCACGTTCTGTGACCGCATCGGGGTGGCCAAAAGGGACAGCGTGGTGGATATGGCCCTTCTGGAGCATTGCGTGCGGGAAGACCTTAACAAGAGGGCCCCTCGAGTCATGGGGGTTTTGCGCCCTTTGAAGATGGTCATCATCAACTATCCGGAAGACATGACGGAAGAATTGGAGGCGGTCAACAATCCGGAAGACCCGTCCATGGGGACGCGGACGATTCCCTTCTGCAGAGAACTCTATATCGAAAGGGACGACTTCCGAGAGGATCCGCCGAAGCAATATTTTCGATTGGCTCCAGGCCGGGAAGTCCGCTTGCGCTACGGCTACTACGTGACCTGTGTGGATGTGGTGAAAGACCCCGCAACGGGGGAGATTCGCGAGATTCACTGCGTCTACGACCCCGCCACACGCGGGGGGTGGTCGCCCGACGGGCGGAAAGTGAAAGGGACGATTCATTGGGTTTCCGCACGGCATGCCCTGAAGGCGCAGGTGCGTCTCTACGATCGGCTTTTCACTAAAGAAAACCCCAACGACACGGAACCGGGCAAGACCTTTCTCGACTATGTGAACCCCAACTCGTTGGAGGTTCTCGAGGCATGCCGCGTGGAACCGAGCCTGGGCGAGGCGCTTCCGGGGCGACAATTTCAATTTGAAAGGCTGGGATATTTCTGTGTGGATCCCCAAGACAGTGCACCGGAGAAACTCGTGTTTAACCGGATCGTTTCTCTGAAGGACTCTTGGGCCAAAATCGAAAAGGCGTTGGGGAAAGCGCCCACAATGGAGACGGGATGACGAAGCCGCAAAAGATTCTTGTTTTTCAACAAAAGGGAAGCGGAGAGCCGAAGATCGCCGGCCTTCGAAAATATGGGGAGGGTCTTTACCATATCGAGGTTTTCAGCATCGACGAGCCGCTTCCCGCGGTCTTGGACGATACCTGGGAGTATCTTCCCGATCGTATCGAGGCGGATCTCGTTTTGGACTATCTCAAGCACCCCGACCTTTCCGAAGATTTGGCGAAAAAGTGCGCGGCGCTTCATATCCCCGTGGTGGCCTCAGGGAAAAAGGTCAAGGTCCCCGGCGTGTACATTCCCCCCACATGCTGTGGGCTTCCGAAACCGGGTCGGCTGGGCCTTTATGAAGAGCGTTTCGGGGCTCCGGAAATCGATGTGGTCCTGGAAAACGGTCGTATCCTGAGGGTCTCTGTGCGGCGCGGCGCGCCCTGTGGAGCGACGTGGGAGGCGGCGAAAAAAATCGAGGGCTGGCGGGTGGAGAAAGCGGCGGTGCGCTATGGGCTGGAAGTTCAGTATTTTTGCGCCGCCGACCCATCGGGATGGGACCCGTTGTACGGGAAGAGCCCGGTACATTTTGCCGGTCATATCCATAAGAAGGCCATGGCGAAAGCTTTGGAGCGGTGTGGGGTCGCCGTGGAAGCTTTGGATGATGGCGAGGCTTTCGAGTCAACCCATGACCTTTGTGTTTGATTGATCGTCCGAAACTTGATATAAGATTCGTGATCGCCAGGGGGCGTCCTCGAAAAAGGCGAGGGCTGAGAAGGTACCCCTTGAACCTGATCCAGGTCATGCTGGCGGAGGGATTGGCGAACGGAGCTCCACACAGAGATCCCGCCGGCCGCCGACGTGGCGGCCTTTTTCTTTCTCCGTGCTGTTTTCGGGCCTCCGACGTGCTGCCTCCCCTCCTCCACGACGTAAAGGAGGAGATCATGATCACACAGCTCGATTACGCCAAAGCGGGAATCGTCACAGATGCCATGCGCCGGGCCGTGGAGGGCGAACCGTTGACGGCGGAACAGCTTCGGGACGCCGTAGCCAAGGGGCACGCCGTCTTACCGAAAAATGTCCATCATGAATTCCGGATGATCCGGGCCATCGGCAAAGGACTGAAAACCAAGGTCAATGCCAACCTTGGGGCAAGCGGCGAATGCGCCGACTTGGCCTTGGAGCGCCGCAAGTTGGAAGCGGCCGTCAGAGCCGGTGCGGATTCCGTTATGGATCTTTCCACAGGCGGCGACCTGGAAGAGCTCCGCACCATGTATTTGCAGCATGCGGGGACCATGGTGGGGACCGTGCCCATTTACGCGCTGGCGACGGAAATGGTCCGGCGGGGAGTTCCCTTGGAAAAGATGGATCCGGACGCACTCTTTTCCACCATCGAGGCTCAGTGCCGTCAGGGAGTGGACTACATCACGGTCCACTGTGGAGTGACGCGAGCTTCGGCGAAAAAGCTCGAAGACTTTCAAAGGATCATGCCATGCGTCAGCCGTGGCGGGTCTCTTCTCTTGTACTGGATGCGGCGCAACCATAAAGAAAACCCCCTTTATGAGGACTTTGACGCCCTGCTCGAAATCGCCCATGCGCACGATGTGACCCTCAGTTTGGGCGATGGGTTCCGTCCCGGAGCCATCGCCGACGCCATTGACGGACCCCAGCTCGAGGAGCTCATGATCTTGGCCGAGCTGGCCCGAAGGGCTCGACACCGAGGGGTGCAGGTCATGATCGAGGGGCCGGGGCATGTGCCCATCGAACATATCCAGTCGCATGTGCAACTGGAAAAAAAGCTCTGCGACGGTGCCCCGTTTTACGTCCTCGGGCCGCTTCCGACGGATATTGCCGCGGGATACGACCATATCACCGCAGCCGTGGGCGGCGCACTGGCCGGGGCGGCGGGAGCGGATTTTCTGTGTTACGTCACGCCGGCGGAACACTTGGGCCTTCCCGACGAAGACGATGTCTATCAGGGCGTCATGGCGGCTCGGATCGCCGCACACATTGCGGATTTGGCCAAAGGAATTCCTACGGCGATGGAACGGGATAAAGCCATGTCCCAATGCCGGCGGAACCTGGATTGGGACGGTATGACCGCCGTCGCCCTGGATCCTGAATTGGTGAGACGGCGTCTTCAGATCAGCGAAGATCGCCAAGGATGCACCATGTGCGGGAAGTTGTGCGCTGTGAAACTGGCCGTTTCGGCCCTAGGATGAAGTAAGGAGTTTACCATGGCCCTGGACGAAAGAGTCATTACGAAAGCTATTGTTGATCGCTATTACGAAAAAATATGCGGCATCCTGGACTTGGATGCAGCCATTGTCGGTGCAGGCCCAGCTGGTTTGGTGGCAGGCTATTGTTTGGCTACGGCAGGAAAAAAAGTGGCCGTGTTCGAAAGAAAACTCAGCGTCGGTGGAGGCATGTGGGGCGGAGGGATGCTGTTCAACGAAATCGTGGTGCAAGAAGAAGCCTGCCATGTACTGGAAGAGCTCGGGGTCCGCACACGGCTTTACCGGGAGGGGTATTACACGGCGGACGCCGTGGAAGCGGCCTCCACACTGGCTTCTCGATGTGTGAAGGCCGGCGCGCCCGTTTTCAACGCCGTCAGTGTGGAAGATGTGGTGATGCGCCCCGAGGGGATCGTGGGACTCGTTCTGAATTGGACGGCCGTGGACATGGCAGGCTTGCATGTGGATCCGCTGGCCATCCGTGCGCGGGCGGTGATCGACGCCACGGGGCATGATGCGGAGGTGGTGAAGGTGGTGCACAAGAAGGTTCCCGGAACGCTAAAAACGCCCAGCGGAACCTTAGAAGGGGAAAAATCCATGTGGTCCGAAGAGGCCGAGCGACTGACCCTCGAGAATACGCGAGAAGTTTTCCCGGGCCTCTTCGTGGCCGGTATGGCGGCCAACGCGACTTTCGGGGGCCCCCGCATGGGCCCCATCTTTGGAGGAATGCTCCTTTCCGGAAAGAAGGTGGCCGAACTCGTCTTTACGTTTCTTGAGACAAGCGCCGTTCCACGTTGAGCGGACGAGCCCCGCGCCTTACGACCGATCGCCGAGGCGTAAGTGCCGAATATGCGGCGGGCAGAACGGCCAAATCTTTTGGAGCCAAAGATCTTCCTCCTCAGGAGGGATGCCTTCGGGGATGCCCACCCACGCCTGTTGGCCGCTCGAGCCCGATCCCAAGGCATTTCCTTGCGATTCCTCGGGATGGGGCACTGGAACCCGCAGAAGAATCTCCGGAAAGGTAAGTTGGGGAAGAAGGGCGACAACCTGGACCGATCGCACGGGATCCAGCGTGGAAAAATACTCTCGATCCATCACATGATCCCGGGTTGCGAGCACCTTGTGGGCCATGGAAAACACCGTGGCCCATGGAAAGCTGGGACCTTCCAACGTGACGATGAAACTCAGGAGGCTCCATGGGTTTTTCTCGAAAAGACTGAGAAAGGCGTTTGAGACTTTGGGATTTTCCAGAGTTTTGGCCGTGGCCGGCGACACATAGACCGAAACCGCCTGACCTAAAGGGCCGGGGGTGTTTTGGCCCGATGGGGCGGGGTTCCTTTCGCACCCTGTGGAAAGTTCCGAGGCCTTTTCCACGGGAAAACTGACAACATAAGGGCCGAGCCGTCGGATTCCCGCGGGCATCACGGGGGAAGGCAGGTCCGGCGGGAAGAAGTCCACGGCGCTTATCTCTTCCGCGTATTCGAAAGCGCGTCGGATGTCCTCGGGGGACATTTGAGGGGTTTGCATCACGTGATAAGGGGGTTTGCTCTGGAAGGTGATCCCGAGCGCGGCGGCTTGTCGGCGAAGTTCGGTTCCGGGCAGGAGGCAAAGCGTGTAGAGGCTCAACTCGTCGAAAAGATCGTGGTCGACAACAAAGTCGATACTCCTTTTCACGTCGTCCAAAGAATCTTCGGGCAAGGCGACCATGATGTCCACCATCACGTGAATCCCTTCACCGCGCAGGGCCTGAATCCCGGAAATGAAGCGGTTGCGGTCGAAACGGCGCTGGATCCTCGCCAACGCCTTGGGATTGACGGTTTGTAAACCCACTTCCACCTGCGTCAAGCCGGCTCGGGCCAAAGAGGCCGCCAGAGCGGGAGTGACATCTTCGGCGCCGGCCTCGCATTGAAACGTAAACGCATGAATCCGGCGCGCTTCCTCGATGATTTGCAGTAGCTCCGAAAAATCCTTCCTGCGGGTGAAGCAGGGATCGACGAAATAGATCTCGGACACCTCATGACGTGCCGCCCAGGAAAGTTCTTCCTTAAGACGCGCCAAGGAAAAATGGCGCACGTGGGGAAACCTTTTGTGATAATAACAATAGCGGCATCGGTTGGGACAACCCCGAACGGTTTCCAGCAGAATGGTGCCGGCATCCGAGGGGCGAAGCGCCTGGGAGAGGTAAGGAGAAGGGATTTGATCCAAGGTTTTGAGGACGGGGCGCGGTGCTGTGGCCTGCCATTCTTGGGACAATGGTAAGAGCATTCCTGGAAGTGACTTCAGGGGGGGAGAACCGGAGCGCAGGGCGGAAAGCATCGCCGAAAAGGTCTCTTCAGCCTCCCCGACGATTCCCCAGTCAAAGCCGCCGGCTTTTCGGAGAAATTCGTTTTCCGGGGTCACTTCCGGCCCGCCGACAACGATGCGAACGTGAGGGCATTCGGCCTTGACCCTTCGAGCGACGGCCAAAGACCGTTCCACATTCCATACATAACACCCGAAGCCGAGGACGTCCGGTTGCTCTGAGAGAATCCATTGGACGAGGGCGTCGTCGCCGCCATAATTGACAAGGGCGTGGGGGGCTAGCAGAATGCAGATGTCAGGTGGCAGGAGGGATTCGACATAGGCCTTTAAGTAGCCTACTCCCAGCGGCACGTTTTCCATGGGATAGGCGTAATCGTGCGATTGGACGGGCAATTGCAGAAGGGCGACTTTCATCGATTTCCCCGTTGCGTCACGAAGCGATTGCGGAAAAGACACCAAAATGATAGAGCTCACTGGCTCCAGCTGATCCTACCATAGAGAGGAACGTCGTATGTTCATAAATCGCATCTTGGGGTGGTTTTCCAACGATTTGGCCATCGATCTCGGCACGGCCAACACGCTGGTTTATGTAAAAGGCAAAGGGATCGTTCTCTGTGAACCTTCGGTTGTCGCGGTGAAACGAACCAGCGGGCAAAATACGCAAGTTGTGGCCGTGGGAAAAGAGGCCAAATTGATGCTGGGCAAAACCCCGGGGACCATCGAAGCCATTCGGCCCATGAAGGACGGGGTGATCGCCGATTTCGAAGTCGCGGAAGCCATGCTGCGCTACTTTATCCGCAAAGTGCACAACCGGCGAAGCTTGGTGCGTCCGCGGATCATCGTGGCGGTGCCCTCCGGGGTGACGCAGGTGGAACGGCGGGCCGTCCGGGAGTCCGCGGAATCGGCGGGAGCCCGCGAGGTGTATCTCATCGAAGAACCCATGGCGGCGGCGATTGGGGCCGGGTTGCCCATCACGGAACCCGTGTGTAACATGATCGTCGACATTGGCGGAGGGACGACGGAAGTGGCCGTCATTGCCCTGGCAGGCATCGTTTACAGCCGTTCGGTGCGCGTGGGTGGAGATAAGATGGATCTGGCGATTTTGCAGCATATCAAGCGCAAGTACAATCTTCTCATAGGCGAACGGACTGCGGAGCTGATCAAAACCACCTTGGGCAACGCGTATCCTACAGGCCAAGTCGAAACCATGCTCATCAAAGGCCGGGATTTGGTCAGCGGCATTCCCAAAACCATCGAAATCAATTCCGATGAAGTTCGGGAATCGATCCAGGAACAAATCGACACCATCGTGGAAACGGTGAAGACGGCCTTGGAACAGACGCCGCCCGAGCTGGCGGCGGACATCGTGGACCGGGGCATCGTCCTGACGGGCGGAGGGGCCCTCCTGCGCAACCTGGACCATTTGCTGCAACTGGAAACAGGCCTTCCCGTGGTGCTTACGGAGGACCCTTTGGCCACAGTCGTTTTGGGCTCCGGAAAGGCCTTGGAAGACATCGAAATCCTCAAAGAGGTTCTCAGTTGACGGGCAGAGGAGCCGGCACAAACCCCTCGATTTATGGGTTGGTGCCCGGCGCGCCTCTGAGCCTCCCCTTTTGGTACCGCCATAGGTGATCGCAACATGCCGGATTGGCTGCGCCGAATGCGGCTGGTGGCCGTGATTGTGGCAATGGGTGGCGCGATGCTCTACATCCTGTCGCTCAATTTCCGACCGCCTGCTCAGATGGATAGGCTCCAACGGACGGTGGTGGAAACCCTCGGCCCTTTGCTGCATGTGTCCCGAAAAGCAACCCAAACGGTGGAAAAATGGGTGCAGAGCTACGTGTCCCTGCGCCACGTCCAAGAGGAAAACGAACTTTTGAAGAAGCACCGGGCTTCCCTGGAAAGCGAGCTGGTCCGCTATCAGGAAGCTTTTTTGGAAAATCAACGGCTGCGACGTCTTCTGGATTTTCGGGACAGCCTTCAGGTGGAAACCGTGGCCGCAGAAGTGGTGGTTCAGAACGCTGCGGGATGGTCGAGAACGATTATCGTCAATAAGGGATATCGCCACGGGGTTCAACCGGACATGCCCGTGGTCGGAGACGAAGGCGTTGTCGGCTATGTTTTGGATGTTTCAGAGCAATACGCCAGGGTGCTGCTTTTGACGGACCGAGACAGCGCCGTGGATGCGTTGGTGCAGCGCAATCGGGTACGAGGCATTCTTGGGGGGGTGGACACCGACACGTGTGAATTGCGGTATGTCCGAAGCAATCAGGATGTGCGGCCGGGTGATCTGGTGGTGACATCCGGAAAGGACGGGATTTTCCCAGGAGGGCTCCGACTCGGGGTCGTCAAGCAGGTGACGAAAGATCCTTCGGCCCTATTTCAGCAAATCATCGTGGTGCCCACGGTACAGCTCAGTGTTCTTCAGGAAGTGCTGATTCTCAAATCGCTGCCGAATTTTCCGGTCCAATGGCTGGAGGGGACGGCGAAGGAATGAGACCTGTGGCCATGTGGGGGGTGAGCGAAAGCCAGGTGACGCCATGGGGCAGGTTCCTTGTCATCTTTTTCGGTTACTCCCTGTTTGTTTATATCATCGGGACGGTGATGGTTTCCCGCTTCCCTTGGATGTTTGCCCGAGTGGACCTCATGGTGGCGGTGTGTGTGGAAGTCGCCGGTCGATTTCCCCCTCCGGCCTCGATTTTGTGGTGCTTTCTTTGGGGCTATGTCGGTGACGTTTTTCAAGGGCGATTGTGGGGCCTTCATTGTGCCACATATTTGACTGTCGTCTATCTGCATCGGCTTTGGAGAGGGCAGATGAACGTACAATCCCTGGGCTACGGCGTGCTTTTGGTGGGCTTGGGCGTTGTGCTTCAAGGGTTGGCCGCTGCCGCCATCGTCGGGCCGGGGTTCGAGACGACAGCCGTTATCATGACGACGGTTGGGCAGGCGGTTTTTTCCATGATGATTTCGCCTTTAGTGATGGGCCCCATTCGATGGGTTCTGAGTGAGAAAAATCGCTAAAAGCCTCGGTGGTGCTCCGAACGACCGGTATGAAAGGCACCATGACAAAACGGGCGAAGAATAGCCCTCGGTCCTTGGTTCAGCCTGATGCCAAGGGGCTTGAACTTATTCCTTTGGAGGCCGACGAGCGAAGCGTCTTCGAGCGCCAGTATCGGTTCATTGCGCTCTTCGCTTTCATCGTGCTGGCCGTCTA
>CALGPN010000043.1 GCA_937960435.1 uncultured Desulfosoma sp. | reverse complement strand
GCACCCACAAGGGGTGCCCCTACGGTGGCCGAATCGTCTCCCGGCCGTGAAGGCGTTTCAGTGGGGGGAATCATTTTTTCCGAGAAAACGCCAACGTGCCGTTTTAGGATAAATCAACCGAGGCCGAGCGAGCTCGTTTCGGGTTCGGCCGCGAGGAAAGGGGATCGGTTGGATGGAAAAGATAAGCGGGGAGAGCCGAAAGCCTGGCGGTAAGGCGAAGGCGGTGGTGAAAGCGGTCGTTTTGGCCGCTTTGGTTGCCGGTGCGGTTTATGCGTTTCGGTATACGCCTGCGAAAAGTTATTTCACCGCTGAAACCCTGAGAGGGGTCATGGATGCCGCAGGCCCATGGGCGCCCATGGTGTTTGTCTTGGCGTATGCCCTGGGAGTCTGCCTCTTTGTCCCGGGAACGCTCCTCACGGCCCTTGGCGCCGCCCTTTTCGGCCCCTACTGGGGCTTTCTGTACGTGTGGATCGGCGCCATGCTCGGCGCCGGCGCGGCCTTTTTCATCGGTCGGACTCTCGGCAGGGATTTCGCCGCTTTCATCGCCGGTGAAAGGCTTAGAAAATACGATGACGCCATCCAACGCAACGGGTTCGCCACCGTCCTTTACCTTCGCCTGATCTACTTTCCCTTCACGGCCATGAACTTTGGAATGGGCCTCACGAAGGTTCGCTTCCGGGATTATTTCTTCGGAACAGGACTCGGTATCCTGGTGGGGACCTTCGTTTTTACCTTCTTTGTGGGAACGCTCAAGGAAATCTTGGCTTCCGGCCGATGGGCTGAACTGCTTTCGGCAAAAGTCCTCTTTTCCTCGGGCCTGTTCATCTTCTCGTTTTTTATCCCCAAAATCATTAAGAGGTTGAGGAGAGACGAGCCGATATCGAATCCGATGAAATCGCCGGCAATCACGCTGGAGAACGCCAAAGAAAACCGACACTGAGAGGCCGGCAGAAAGAGTGGGGCATTTTTCGGCGCGCCCCGTACCCGGGCGGGCACAAGGCCCGCCCCTACGCGCGGTCGCACCGGGCGGGGATAAGCCGTAGGGATAAGCCGTAGGTTGGGGTGAGCGCAGCGAACCCCAACAACAACATGCGGCAATCAGCATATGGCAGCGCTACGCTGGAAACCCTTATCGGGTGGGCACCGTAGGGGCACCCCTTGTGGGTGCCCGCGCGTCCCCATGGGGGCCAACCCACCTGCGGGGGAAAAAACGGGCGGGCACAAGGCCCGCCCCTACGCGCGGCCATTCGGGCGGGCACAAGGCCCGCCCCTACGGGGGAAAACGCGGACCTACAAGCCCTCACCTGCGCGCCATTTTATCGCTTGACAAACACCGAAGGGTGTGGAAGCTAAGCCGCGCCTTCCATGAAAAGGAAGGCCTCTCGACCGATTTCGACGAATTCCTGCCGTGGAGGCACGGGGTGATTTCCCGGTGCGCAGAAATCAAATGCCGATCCGTTTACGATGCGGCAATCATCCAATTCCCCAAAATCCTGGACGATCGAGGAAACCTCACCTTTATCGAAGCCCGTCGCCACATCCCCTTCGACATCGCGCGGGTCTATTGGATTTATGATGTTCCCGGCGGGGAATCCCGAGGCAGCCACGCCTACCGCACGCTCCACGAAGTGATCATTGCCCTGTCGGGAAGCTTCGAGGTTTTCTTGGATGACGGGATGGCCCAAAAAACCGTCATGCTCAACCGAGCCTATTACGGGCTTTACGTGCCCAATATGATTTGGCGCCGGATGCAGCATTTTTCCACCAACGCCGTCGCCCTGGTGTTGGCTTCCAAATCCTACGATCTGGAAGATTACGTCCGAGATTACGAAGAATTCAAAAGGATGAACCTCAAATTGTGAAGACCACCGTCCACGACTGCACATTGATCGATCTTCCCAAAATCAGCGACCGGCAAGGAGCGATCACGCCCATTTACGGCGGCGTCCACCTTCCGTTCAGCATCCAAAGGATCTATTACCTTTATGACGTTCCGGGAGGCGAAAGCCGCGGCGGCCATGCGCATCGGCAGTTGCAGCAACTCATCGTCTCGGTCATGGGCGCTTTCGATGTGGTCTTGGACGATGGGTTTGAACGTCGCCGGATCCACCTGGACCGGGCCTATTACGGCTTGTACATTCCGCACATGATCTGGAGGGAGCTGGAAAATTTTTCTTCCGGAGGAATCTGCCTCGTGCTCGCCTCCATGCTCTATGACGAAGGGGATTACATCCGAGATTACGAAGCGTTCTATCGGGAAAAAACCGGGTGAGGGTTCCGTTTCTCGACCTCAAAGCCATATATTCCGAACTGCAGGAGGCCTTGGATGCGGCCTACCGTCGTGTCATGGCCTCCGGCCGTTACATCCTCGGGGAAGAACTCCTGGCCTTTGAATCGGAATTCGCCGCCTACTGCGGGGTGAAGCATTGCATCGGCACCGGAAACGGGCTGGACGCCTTGCATCTCATTCTTCGGGCCATGGACATCGGCCCCGGGGACGAAGTCATTGTCCCGGCCAACACCTTTATCGCGACCTGGTTGGCTGTCACCTACTCCGGAGCGACACCCGTTCCCGTCGAACCTCAGGAAGGCACCTATAATATCGACCCGGCCCGCATCGAGGACGCCATCACAGCTCGCACCCGGGCGATCATCGCCGTGCATCTTTACGGGCAGCCGGCCGACATGGATCCCCTTCGGGAGATTGCCTCGAGACACGGCCTCAAGGTCGTTGAGGATGCGGCCCAGGCCCACGGGGCGCGATACAAGGGGCGAAGGGCGGGGGGACTGGCCGATGCGGCCGGGTTCAGTTTTTACCCGGGAAAGAACCTCGGAGCTTTCGGGGACGGCGGGGCGGTCACCACCGATGACGACTCTCTGGCCTCCCGGGTGCGGACCCTGCGCAACTATGGTTCGCCCGTCAAGTATTTTCATGAGGTTAAAGGCTTCAATTCCCGGTTGGATGAACTGCAGGCCGCTT
Organism: uncultured Desulfosoma sp.; assembly: GCA_937960435.1. GTDB lineage: Bacteria > Desulfobacterota > Syntrophobacteria > Syntrophobacterales > DSM-9756 > Desulfosoma. The sequence goes on along the minus strand of CALGPN010000043.1, from coordinate 7,632 downwards.
TCCTTCGGGTCAAATTGACGAAGCTCGACGCGTGGAACGACCGTCGCCGCCTCGTGGCCGCACGCTATCTGGAGGAACTTGCCCCCGTGCCCGGGCTCCTTTTGCCTCATGTGCCCCCATGGGCGGAACCGGTCTGGCACCTTTTCATCATCCGAACACCCCACAGGGATCTCCTCCAGCGCCGCTTGGCCGAACGGGGGATCGAAACCTTGATCCATTACCCTGTGCCCCCGCACCGGCAGGGGGCTTATAGAGAGATGCACCGGCGGTCGTACCCCATCAGCGAACGTCTTCACGCCGAGGTGTTGAGCCTCCCCATGGGCCCGACCATGAGCGAGGCTGAGGTGGCCGTGGTTGTGAGCGCCATCAAGGATTGTTTGAAGGGGAGCTGAAAACGCCGCCGGCGGTCAGGACGCCCCCGAACCTGTAGGGGCGGGCCTGAGCCGCCCTTGCGAACCAACCCTGTAGGGGCGGGCCTTGTGCCCGCCCGTCATGTCGGGCACCCACAAGGGGTGCCCCTACGGGGATCGCCGCAGATCGTCGGGGCGGGTCGATGTGCCGGTCTGTAGTGGCGGGCCTTGTGCCCGCCCGCAGATTATCGGGGTGGTCAACCCGCTTGTGTTGGGGTTCGCTGCGCTCACCCCAACCTACGGCTGGATAACGGGCACCCACAAGGGGTGCCCCTACGGCTGGGTGGCTTAGCGGTGCTCGATCCATCCCGCCGCATCACCCATCCCGGGACCAACGGGACGGGAACCTCCCTGCCTTTTGAACGGTGCTCGGACGAACTCTGCCATCGGCGTGGGGTCCCCATGACGATGCTTCTTGACATCGAGGAAAACTCACGGTTATGGGACAGCGGTCCCGGTGCGTATCGGGCGTTTTTATCCTGATGATCTCCGGTTAGGCTTTCTTGGCCAAAATTTTCGAGGTCTTCGGCCATGAATCAGCGGCTGGACTTTCTTGCCATAACGGAAACCGAAACGCTCCTCCCCCCTCAGACGTTTCGGCTGCGACTTCTTGCCGTAACGGCTTTTGTCGTATGGTCCCTCGTCGTGGCGGGCTCTTTTTTGTGGTTTCATGAAAGTGAGGCCGTTCATAAGGAAAAAACCGCCCTTGTCCAAGGTTTGGCTCTTGTGGAAAAAGATCTTCTCTACCGCAAGTGGGTCGCCATGCAAGGTGGCGTTTATGCCCCGGTGAGTGAACACCTCGCCCCGAACCCTTACCTCCACGTGCCGGAGCGGGATATCGAAACACCGTCGGGGAAAAAGCTCACTCTGGTCAATCCCACCTACATGACCCGTCTCGTCCATGCCCTCGCCATGGAAACAGGCGGTAATCCCGCTTATTTTACCAGTCTCCGGCCGACTCATCCCGCCAATACGCCCGACCCATGGGAAAGGAAAGCCCTGGAGTGGCTGGAGGGGAACCCGGACGCGCCCTTTTACAAAGAAATCGCTTCGGCTCCCGAAGGAAAAGCTCTTAAAGTCATGGTTCCCGTGCGGGCGGAAGAATCGTGTCTTCGCTGTCATACAGATCCCTCGGATGTTCCCGGCACCATCCGGGGCGGGATCGCAGTGACCGTTCCGTTGAAAGAGGTGGCCACGGCGCACCGTGCACTCTATCTCGACACAGTCCATGGCCACGTGATGATGTGGCTCTTGGGGACCGCCGGCATCGTTCTTGCCTCTTTCCTCATGTCCCGGCGTGTCCGGGAAAGGGAGGAGCTTTTACGCAGCATTTCCCGGTCGGAGAAATTTTGGAAAGCCGTTTTGGAAAGCCTCCAGGATCCTCTCATCGTTCTGGACCGGGATCTGAAAGTGCGCCTCATGAACCCCGTGTCGGCAGAGTTAGCCAATGTCAAACCCGAAGATGCCATAGGGCGCCCATGTGTCGAGGTGTTCTGCGACTGGCACGTCCCCTCGGGCGCTTGTGAACAATGCGACGTCCAGGAGGTCATGGAAAAGAATCGGGCATCGTCACGGCAAATCGAAATTCAACTTCGAGACGGAATCCGCCGAGTTTTTCATGTCCAGACCTCCCCGCTGAAGGAAAACGGCGGACAGGCACAAGGTGCCATCCAGTCCTTTCGGGACATCACCCAAGAGGTCGAAGCCCGCAAACAACTTGCGGAGCAGAACCGGGAACTGACCTTGCTTTTCGATCATATGTTCGGGGGATTTGCCCTCCATGAAATCGTGACGGATGATCGAGGCGTTCCAGTAGATTATCGGTTCCTCAAGGTCAATCCCGCTTTCGAGAGCCTCACGGGCTTAAAGGCCGATGAAATTCTTGGAAAGACTCTTGGGGAAATCCTGCCCGAAGCCTCCCCGATCTGGGTGGAACGTTACGGCCTAACGGCCCTCACCGGCGAACCCCAGGAGTTTGAAGCCTTCGAGCCGTCTCTGGGACGACATTATTCCGTGCGTTTCTATCAGCCGGAGCCTGGAAAAATCGCCGTTGTCTTCTTCGATGTCACGGACCGCAAAAAGGGCGAAGAGGCTCTCCGGCGCAGCGAAATTTTCTTTCGGGAACTCTTCGAAAGATCGGTGGGCGCGCAACTGATCGTCAACCCGGCGGACGGCAGAATCCTGGACGCCAACGAAGCGGCCGTGCGCTTGTATGGGTGGAGCCGCGACGAAATCAAAGAAAAATTCTATCAGGATGTGTGCCTCAACCCTCCGGACCTTATAAAGGAAAGTTTTAGCGAGGCGCTGCGGGAAGAGGGCGGCAAGCTTTCTTGGGCGCGGCATCGGACGGCATCGGGCGAGACCAAGACTGTGGAACTGCGCATCGGCCCTTTAAGTTTAGACGGGGGCTTGGCTCTCGTGTACGTCCAGGATGTGACGGAACATGAAAAGCTGGAAGAACAACTGCGTCAGGCCCAAAAGATGCAAACCGTGGGACAGCTTGCCGGGGGCGTGGCCCATGAGTTCAACAACCTCTTGCAGGTGATCAACGGCTTTGTGGAAATGGTGCTTTCCGAAACCCCCGAGGACGGCCCTCATCGTGAAAGCCTCCAGAAGGTGTTGGAAAGCGGGCTTAAAGGGGCCAAGCTGGTGCAGCAGCTTCTGGCTTTCAGCCGAAAGCAGATGCTTCGGCCCGAGCCCTTAAACTTAGACGAGCTCATCGGGCAATTCCTCAAACTTGCCCAAAAGTTGGTGGGGGAAAACATTCGGATCAGCCACGTGCCGTCAAAACAGGTGCCCCGGGTGAATGTGGACCGGAACCTCATGGAGCAAGTGCTGTTGAACCTTGTGGTCAACGCGAGGGACGCCATGCCCGAAGGGGGCGAAATCACCATCGAGACGGACCATGTGGTGGTGGATGAGGAATATGTGCGGAGGCATCCCGACGCAAGCCCCGGACTTCATGTGGTGGTGGCCGTGACGGACACCGGCTGCGGCATGCCGGAAGAGGTGCGTCGGCGGGTGTTCGAGCCTTTCTTCACCACGAAAGAGGTGGGAAAGGGCACGGGGCTCGGGCTTTCCGTGGCCTTTGGGATCGTCAAGCAACACGGAGGCTTTCTTAACGTTTACAGTGAACCCGGAAGGGGGACCACCTTTCGAATCTATCTCAAACCCCACGATCCCCTGGAAGCCCAAGAGCAGGAGAAACATCGGGAAGAAGAAGCGCCCCGGGGGACGGAAACGATTCTTTTGGCGGAAGACGATCCGGCCGTGAGGGACTACCTGTGCCATACGCTCCGAGACGCGGGCTATAGGGTTTTGGAAGCCGAAAACGGCTTGGACGCCGTCGAACTCTTTGCCTCTACCCTGGAGCATGTGGATGGGCTCATTTTCGACCTTGTCATGCCGGGCATGGGAGGCGAAGAGGCGCTCCATCTCATTCGAAAAACGGCTCGGCACATCCCCGCCGTTTTCCTCAGTGGCTACACGGGTCGAACCAACGGTCTTTCCAAGGTCTTGGATTCCAACACCGTTTTCGTGGAAAAACCCGTAAGACGTTCGACTCTGCTTCAAACGGTGCGAAAACTTCTGGACGGACAAAAGGAAAACACGCGCCTTCCGCTTCAAAACGGTTGAGCGCCATGAACTCTTTCCCGTCAAAGGTCCCACCATTGGGCGATCCCGGCACAACCTCGGCATGGCGGTGTGTGCGATCTCCATAGGCCTTGGAGCGGGGATCGTACCTTAAAGCACAAAGTTCCTTGACATTTTGTGGCTTGCCCTTTACCAAGGTCCGTCAGCGGGATATGAACAATAAAAAACCTGACATTCAGTGCTGATCCCGAGACTTTTCCCTCGAACGATCTGGTGGATTTGGCCGAAAAGGGAGCGCACCGGAGAAGGAGGGTGCCTTTTTCGATGCGGCGGTGAAGAAGGAGAAGACCATGGAGGGGGGCTCCAGGGCTTGCGAGAACGGGTTCGGACAAATTTTCAACCTCATCACGACGGGGATTGCCGTTTACGAAGCGGTGGACAACGGCGCCGACTTCATTTTCAAAGACATCAACGCCGCGGGAACCCTCATCGGCAAAATGCCCCGGGAAGCGCACCTGGGCCGACGCGTCACCGAGGTTTACCCGGGAGTCGGCCGGATGGGGCTTTTGGACGTTTTACGCACAGTTTGGCAAACCGGCATCCCCCAGCGTTTTCCCCTCTGTCGTTACCAAGACGACCGGATCGAGCTTTGGGTGGAAAACTATGTTTTCCGATTGCCTTCCGGCCATGTTGTCGCCGTTTACGAGGATCGCACGTCCGAGAAAAAGGCCGAACAGGAAAAGACCGAGCTTCTGAAGCACATCCACAGAATTCAAAGGATCGAGTCCCTGGCCACTCTGGCTGCGGGCATTGCCCATGATTTCAACAACCTTCTCATGCCCATCATGGGCTATGCCCAAATGGGTATGGATCGGAGCCCGCCCGATCAGTCTGTTTCCCGCTACTTTCAACGGATCCTGGACGCCTCCCAACGGGCGAAACAGTTGGTGAGCCAGATCCTTCTTCTGAGTCGGGAGGATCCTCACGGCGAAACGGCAACGGACCTCGTGCCCATTTTTAAAGAGTGCGTGAAATTTCTCCGATCCGGGGTGCCCAAAAACGTGGACATCGTTTATGGCGCCCTTCCGGAGACCGCCCCGGTTCGAGCCGACCCCGCCGAACTTCATCAAATTCTGATGAATCTCACCGTGAACGCGTATCACGCGGTAAGAGGCAAAGCCGGCAAAGTTTGTTTGGAGTTGGAATGTCCGTGCATTAACGAAAGGATGCTCAGCAAGGTTCCCCGCCCCGAAGGCCTTTGGGTGCACCTTTCGGTCATGGATAATGGTCCGGGCGTTCCTGTGGACTTGCGGGAAAAGATTTTTGAACCCTACTTCACTACCAAAAAGCCCGAAGAAGGTACCGGCTTGGGCCTTTTCATCACCTCCGGGGTGGTTCGCCGCTTGGGGGGCGCCGTTTGGGTGGAGGACGCTCCGGAAGGAGGCGCGGCGTTTCATGTGCTTTTGCCTGGAGCCGACAAGGCGGCCCCGGCCGAGACAGCACCCCAAGAGATCGAAGACGAGTCCTGGGATGTTCATGTCTTGGCCGTCGATGATGAACCCGATGTGTTGAGTGTTCTTAAATCCTTTCTCACCCCGAAGGTCCGTCGGCTGACTTTGGCGGAAACCCCTGAAAAAGCGGTGGCCATTTTTCAACAGAGCCCTCGGGATTTCGATATGGTCCTGACGGACTACTCCATGCCGAAGATGACGGGCTTGGATGTGGCCCGCTCCGTAAAAGCCCTTCGGCCGGACGTCCCTGTGGTGCTGCTCACCGGATACCGATGCGTCGAGGATTTGTTGGAAAAGGAGGACGTTCATCTGGTGGAGCGCCTCGTTTACAAGCCCGTGACTCAAAAGGATTTGATCCGGGTGCTGAAGGACGTGCTGTCGCCGTCTCTCAAGGGGAAAAGCCATGGACGGTCGGATTCTCGTGGTGGATGATGATCCGCACGTGCGCGGTTTTCTGGCGGAGCTCCTTCACAAATCCTTTTCTGTCGTCCGCACGGCGGCAACGCTGCACGATGGGCTGAGCGCGGCTTCTTCCGACACTTTTGATGTGGTTCTTCTCGATGTGTTCCTTCCCGACGGCTCTGGGCTTGATGCCGTAGGGACGTTTCGCAGCGCTCCGGGGCGCCCGGAAGTGATTCTCATAACCGGCCAAGGGGACCCCCAGGCGGCCGCTTCGGCTTTGAGCCATGGCGCTTGGGACTACCTGTGCAAGCCCCTGAGTGTTCATGATGTGCGGTTGGCTGTCATGCGCACCATGGATTTTCGGCGTTCCATGAAAACCGCGCCGCCGGCCGTCTTCAGCATTGCCGATTTCGTGAGCATTGCTCCCGCCATGGAGGATTGCCTCAGGGCGGCGGCCCGCGCGGCGGCCTCCGACATTCCGGTGCTCATTACGGGAGAAACAGGAACAGGCAAAGAGCGGCTTGCCCGCGGCATTCACCAAAACAGCCGGAGGGCACCTCATGCCTTCGTGGTGGTGGATTGCACCGCCATCCCCGAGTCCCTCATCGAAAGCCACCTTTTCGGTCACGAAAAGGGCGCCTTTACGGGAGCGGACCAGCGCCGCATCGGCCTTGTGCAGCTGGCCCATCAAGGGACCCTTTTTCTGGACGAAGTCGGGGACTTGCCCTTCGGCATCCAGGCCAAATTTCTTCGGCTGCTTCAGGAAAAGACTTTCCGTCCACTGGGAGCGAAAGAAGAAGCGTCTTCGGATTTCCGTCTTTTGGCCGCAACCCATCGAAACCTCGAAGCCATGGTTCAAGAAGGCCGTTTCCGCCAGGACCTCTACTATCGGTTGGCGACCATGCACATTACCGTTCCCCCTCTGAGGGAACGCAAAGAAGACATCCTTCCCCTGGTCCAAGACATCCTTCGGCGCGAAGCCCAGCGGAGCGGGAATGAGCTCAAGGGCATTGCGCCGGATTTTGTGGAAACCGTCCTGGAGTACCCCTGGCCGGGAAATGTGCGTGAACTCATCCACGCCGTTCACTGCGCTTTGGCGGTATGTGGTGAAAGTCATGTTCTCTTTGCCGTCCATTTGCCGAAACATGTCCGCGTTCAAGTGACGGCATCCCGAGTTCCCCCTCAAGAAACCTCCTCTTTTTCCATGCCGGGGGAACAGGCTGCGGCGGGAGCCGCAAGCTTCGGGTTTCATTCTTTTTTTGAAAATCGCTTCCCCACTTTTAAGGAGTACAGGGAAAAGGTGTTGCACCGAGCCGCCGGAATTTATCTTCAGGAGCTGAGGAAGCGATGCGGCGCCGATATGGGGAGAGCGTGCGTGATGAGCGGCCTTTCCCGATCCCGCCTTTACTCCCTGATGAAGGAAACCGAGTCGAAGGAAACGGGGCCCCGGGAGTAAAACGCTCGGTGTTTTGCTGGAGGCGCTCCGGAGGGTTTGCGAAAACATGCTGATCCCGCCGGAAGAAGCCAAAGCCGACTGACATCCCGTGACCCGCCCGAAGGAGCCCAAGTCGTTTGTCCGACGTAGGGGCACCCCTTGTGGGTGCCCGACGACGGGCGGATGTAGGGGCACCCCTTGTGGGTGCCCGCCATGGGGCGGATGTAGGGGCACCCCTTGTGGGTGCCCGACGACGGGCGGGCACAAGGCCCGCCCCTAC
>CALGPN010000042.1 GCA_937960435.1 uncultured Desulfosoma sp. | reverse complement strand
GAAATCGTGAAATCGTGAAATCGTGAAATCGTGAAATCGTGAAATCGTGAAATCGTGATCCATCGTAGGTTGGGGTGAGCGGAGCGAACCCCAACGCCCTCCCGCGTAGCCGCAAAGGCCGTAGGTTGGGGTGAGCGCAGCGAACCCCAACGCCCACACCCACGGCCACGAACGCGGGAAATCGACGGCCGAGCACCGTAGGGGCACCCCTTGTGGGTGCCCGCATCGCCCGACCACCGTAGGGGCACCCCTTGTGGGTGCCCGCATCGGCCGGGCACAAAAATCTTCGGGCGGGCACAAGGCCCGCCCCTACAAAGTGGTCTCCCGCCCGCCCCGACAAACGGCACAAGGCCCGCCCCTAAAGATGGGGAGCCCCGCCGACGCCGAGCGCGATCCGCGGCCTACACGACGCCCCGGTCCTTGAGCTGCTGCAGCTTGCCTTTGCCCACGCCCAGATACTTTTGGTAGATGAACTCATTGTCCGCGCCCACGGGCCGGCAAATCCACTTGACCCGACCGGGCGTGCGGCTCATGGCCTTAAACGAAGAATTCTGAATGAGCACTTCCCCGTAGTGCGGGTCTTTACGTTTGATGAAGCTTTCCCGCACGCGCCAATGATCCCGCGTAAGGACCTCCGTCGGCGTTTCCAAACGCCCCGTCACGACGGTCCCTTTCTTGTCGGGCCGACGGCTGTATTCGGTGAGCATCTGAAGGATCTCATCGGCCGTGTAATTTTCCGTGAACTTTTCGATCTCATGCTGGATCTTCGGCTGGTTTTCCGGCGTCAGCCGTTCCTTGATGGTGGGAAACGTTTTCTGCAAATCGGGGCGGTTCATGATTTCACACAAGGCCGCCCAGTTGGGATCCGTAAACCCGGACATGAAAGTGTAGCCGTCCTTGCATTTCACATACGTGTACGGGAAGACGGCATAGTCGTAGTTGCCGGCTCGAGGCATTTCGTTTCCCGACATGTGGTAGTATTGCATGACGTAATTAGAGATGGTCAAGAGGCCTTCCGGTGGGGAACAGTCCACGAATTGGCCTTTTCCGGTGCGGCGTTTGACCAGCATGGCCGCTTGGATGCCGAAGGCGGCCCAGGCGCCTCCCACATACCAGCCCATCCAGTTGCCATGTTTGAGCGGCCTCTTGTATTCGGGAGGCACTTCGGGATCCAGGTCCGGTTCGCCGGTGATGGACATGACGACGCCGCGCGCTTGCGCGATGATGTCGTAATCGGGCTGGTTGGCGAACTTTTCGGAATCTTCCCCGAAATGGCCCATGCTGTGCATTCCGCAATAGATGAGGCCGGGATTCAGCGCCTTGAGCTGTTCATAGCCGATTCCCAGCTTGTCCATGTATCCCGGCTTGAAGGCTTCGATGACCACATCGGCCTTGGACGCCAAGGTGCGGAACATGGCCTGGCCCTCGGCCGACTCCAGGTTGAGGGTGATATGGAACTTGTTTCGGGCTTCGGTCATGTAGGCCAAGCCGGTGTCCTTGATCATCATGCCGTAGGGCGTCATCTTGCGCGCCAGATCGCCCGCCGGCGGCTCGATGCGGATCACTTCCGCGCCGAATTCGGCAAGGAGCGACGAGGCATAAAGGGCGCCGAAATTGGCGTAGCTCACATCCAAGACCAGCATGTCGTCCAGAGCTTCCGGCTTGCGAAAAATGTCTTTGGGGTTGGTTTCCGCATAGGCCCATTTGGCGTAGCCTTCGTTGATGGCAAGCCCCACGATGGTCTTGTCCTCTTTGAGCATGGCCTCCAAAGCGTCGTCGTCGAACATATCGTCATAGACCGAAGGTCCCACTTTCTTGTCCGTCATCCTTGTCCTCCCACGCTGCGTCGTTCGTCTTCAGAGGTTCAGGCCAATTTCAAACCGCTCTTGCCGTCCCAGTCCGGCGGCGGGCAATGGGTCGGTACGGCCGGGTTCCATTGGAAGATGACCTTTTCGGCCTTGAGTTTTTCCACCTCTTCGTGAGGCAGGCCCAGAAGCTTGGTGAGCACGTATTCGTTGTCGAACCCCAGCGGACGGCATCCCCACAGCAGGCGGCTCGGCGTCTCGCTCATGCGCGGCGGGTAAACATGCTGAACCATGGGGCCGTAGAGAGCGTCCTCATATTCTTGGATGGTGCCTCTCTGGCGAAAATGAGGGCGATGGTAGGCGTCTTTGGCCGTGATGACGCGTGAGGCGGCAAACCCGTATTGATTCCCAAGGGCCTCCACTTCCTCCACCTTCTTTGTGCGGGTCCATGCGTCGATGACTTTTAAGATTTCTCGGGCGTTTTCATCTTTGAGCCGTTCCAGGGGGTCGGCGAACCGTCGGCACAGGTCCGGTTGGCCCATGGCTTCACACAAGCCCTTGAAGGACGCATCGTCGAAGGCAGCCAAGGCGATCCAGCCGTCGGCGCAATCGAAAAGATCCGACGGGCACACGGCAAGATCCCGGTTTCCGGACCGGGGCCGGTCTTTTCCCGTAAGGTAGGCGTAAAGCCACGTCCAATCCAGAAAACGGATGACGTTTTCCACCTGCATGTAATCGATGAACTGGCCTTCTCCGGTGCGTTCCCGGTAATTCAGGGCAGCCATGATGGCTACGGCGCACATCAAGGCCGTGACCCAGTCGGCGATCCACACGCCCGATTTGATGGGGCCTCGGCCCTCAAAACCGGTGATGGGGCTAAGAGCCCCCATGCTTTGCGCCACCGCGTCGTAACTCGTCCGGCCCGTCCACGGTCCCCAACTGCCGTAGCCCGACACATGGAGCTGGATGATGCGCGGGTTCACTTCCCGGAGTTCTTTGTAACTCAGACCCCATTCGGCCATCCGGCCGGGGGTCAGGTTGTCCGCCACCACATCGGCCTTTTTCACCAGTTCCAAGAAAAGTTCCTTGGCCCTAGGATGGCCCAGATGCATGCCCACCCAATACTTGTTGTGGTTCTCGATTTCCAGCCCCGGTGACATGTTCTTCCAGAAAAAGGCATAGGGCGATACGAAACGCATCTGGTCGCCTTTTTGCCCCTCGAACTTGATGACCTCAGCGCCGAATTCCGCCAGATAGTCGCAACACGCCGGGCCCAAAACCACATAACAGACCTCCAGGACCCGAATCCCCTCCAGGGGCATCCGCTTTCCAAAAAGGTTCTCCACATCGAACAATTCCTTCATGCGCTGCTGATACGCTGTGCCGTGGTCCATTCAGATACCTCCTCTGGGTTGGCGAACCGTTCCTTGGGCCCGAACATCTCGGACCAGCCTTGGGTGGGTTGAGGTGGGACGGAAACTTCACAGACCGATCGAAAAGCAGGGAAGAAAGGGGAACGTAGGTAGACTGAAGAGCGGAAAGAGGTCCAAAGGAGGAAACCCGCACGAAATTCCGTAATGTCGCCCAAGCCGTGCCGGAGGAGTCGTCGCGCGCGTCCGATCGGTCATTTTGTGAACCGAGTTTGCTTTTAGCAAAACCTTTTGAGGGAGGTCAAGGAGGATTTAGCGGGAAAGCGGGTTTTAGGGTTGACAGAGCAGGGCGAGTCAAGTAGAGAGCAAAGGGCGTGTTTCAGTGAATAATCTTGAGATGTTGGGCGTTGTTTGGGGGTTTGTGGTTCGGCAATCCTGAAGGCAAGGAGGGTACCATGGGACGCAGGAAAGGGTCGGTTCTTTTGGCAGGGCTGTGCTGTGTGGCCTTTGCGTTGGCGGGGCCTGCGGCGGCCGAAGACACCATCAAGATCGGGGCCTATCTGCCCATGACGGGGGCGGTGGCGGCTTACGGCCAGATGGAATGGGACGGCATCCAGATCGCCAATGAGATCAAACCCACGGTTCTCGGCAAAAAGATCGAGCTGGTCCTGGTGGACACCAAAAGCGACAAGATCGAGGCGGCCAATGCCGTGAGCCGTCTGGTGGAAAAAGAAAAGGTGGTGGGAATCCTCGGCGAAGCCATCAGCGGCAATTCCATGGCGGGAAACCCCATTTCCGAAGCGGCCAAGATTGTCTCCGTCAGCCCCACGGCAACGAACCCTCTCGTGACCCAAGGCAAACAGTACGCCTTCCGCGCCTGCTTTATCGACCCGTTCCAGGGTGAAGTGGCGGCCCGCTTTGCCGTAAACGAACTCAAGGCCAAGACCGCCGCCGTCATCATCGACATCGCGCAGGACTATTGCGTGGGTCTCGCCAACTTCTTCGTCAAGGAATTCGTGAAACTGGGCGGCAAGGTGGTTTCCACCACCTACATCCAAACCGGCGACCAGGATTTTTCCGCACAGCTCTCCTCCGTCCAGGCCGCCAAACCCGATATCATCTACGCGCCGAACTACTACACGGAAGACGCTCTCATGGCCAAACAGGCCCGGGATTTGGGCATCAATGTGCCGATCCTCACGGGTGACGGCGCCCAGGCCGACGAGCTCATCAAGATCGGCGGCAAGGCCGTGGAAGGAATGTACTTTACCGGCCATTTCCACAAAGAAGCCGCCTCGACGGATCTGGCCAAGAAATACATCGAGCTTTTTGAGAAAAAGAAAAACAAGGAAGCCGACGCCTTCGGCGCTCTCGCCGCCGACGCCTACTTCCTGCTCATCGAAGCCATCGAAAAGGCGGGATCCACGGAAGGGCCCAAGGTCCGAGACGCCATGGTGGCCATCAAGAACTTCGCCGGCGTCTCGGGGCTGATCACCATGCAGGAAAGCGGCAATCCCGTAAAAAGCATGGTCATCAACAAGGTCAAGGACGGCAAGTTCGTCTATGTGACCACCGTGAATCCCTAGGCCCTTGCCGAAAACCGGTCTCTCTTCCCAAAGGGTGGAGAGACCGAGTCCCTCACCGGGAAACATGGTCGTGAAATCGTGAAATCGTGAAATCGTGAAATCGTGAAATCGTGAAATCGTGAAATCGTAAATCGTGAAGTCGTAAATCGTGAAGTCGTAAATCGTGAAGTCGTAAATCGTGAAGTCGTGAAGTCGTAAATCGTGAAGTCGTAAATCGTAAATCGTGAAGCCGTGAAGTCGTGAAGTGGTAAATCGTGAAGCCGTGAAGCCGTCAACTCGTGAGGTCGTGAGGTCGTGAAGTCGTATAATCATTTCGTGCCACGACCTACGATTTCACGATTTCACGATTTCACGATTTCACGATTTCACGATTTCACGATTTACGATTTCACGATTTCACGATTTCACGATTTCACGATTGAGGAGCAGGGTCGGCTGTGATCGCCCTGCTCTTTTTTGCGTCATGTTCTCCTGGAACGGTCAAAGGACAGCCCCGTGACGGCAACCATTTTGACGCAACAGTTCATTAACGGCATCTCCCTCGGGAGTCTCTACGCCTTGGTGGCCATCGGCTACACCATGGTCTATGGGATCCTTCGGCTGATCAACTTCGCCCACGGGGATCTTCTGATGGTGGCGGCCTACGCGGCCATCTACGCCGTGACCCTGTTGAGCCTCCCGTGGCAGATCAGTTTTCCGCTGGTCATGATCCTTACGGGCCTCTTCGGCATTCTCGTGGACCGGGTGGCTTACAAACCCTTGCGGGACGCCCCGCGCATCTCCCTGCTCATCTCGGCCATCGGCGTTTCCTTTCTCCTGGAAAACTTGGCCATTGTCCTCATCGGCGGTGTCCCCAAAGGGTTCCCGAGACCGGACATCTTCGCTCGGGTCATCGACCTGTGGGGCCTGCGCATCCAGGTGCTGACCGTCTACACGCCCATTCTCACCCTGGTCCTCCTCATGGGCCTTCTCTACATCGTCCATCGCACCAAGGTAGGCAAGGCCATGAGAGCGGCCTCCAAAGATTTCGAGACCACCCGACTCATGGGCATCAATTTGGACCGGATCATCGCGGTGACGTTTTTCTTGGGCTCGAGCCTTGCGGCGGCGGGCGGCATCATGTGGGCCATGAAGTATCCCCAGGTGAACCCTTTCATGGGCGTCATTCCCGGCCTGAAAGCCTTTATCGCCGCGGTCCTCGGCGGCATCGGCAACATCGTGGGCGCCGTGGTCGGCGGGTTCGTCCTCGGCCTCGGTGAAATCCTCATCGTGGCCCTGTTTCCGCAAATGGCCCAGTACCGCGATGCCTTCGCCTTCGCCGTGCTGATCCTGGTGCTGCTTTTTCGCCCCACGGGCATCATGGGGGAACCCATTACGGACAAAACGTGAGTCCCCGGAAGGATCCCATCATGGACACCTCCACGCGAAACGCCCTGTGCACCATCCTTCTGTTGGCCGTGTTGGCCGCGGTGCTCTATGTGTTCCAAAAGCACGGCACCGAATACCAAATCCGCATCTTGAACAACATGGCCATCTTCATCACTCTGGCGGTGAGTTACAATCTGGTGAACGGCTTCTGCGGCATCCTCCACCTAGGCCCCAACGCTTTCATCACCATCGGCGCCTACACGTCGGCCCTGCTTACCATGAGCCCGGCGGAAAAGCAGTTGAGCTTCATCATTGAACCGCTCATCTGGCCCTTGAGCGTCATCCAGGTGCCCTTCGCCGTTTCCTTGATCGCCGGGGGAATCGCGGCCACCTTTTTCGCCTTTTTGATCAGCTTTCCCGTGTTTCGTGTCCGGGGCGATTACCTCGCCATTGTCACCCTGGGTTTCGGGGAAGTGGTCCGCGTGTTGTGCAATGCCATGCAGAGCCTCACCAACGGCCCCTTGGGCCTGAAGGGCCTGACGCCTTACACCACCTTGTGGTGGTCGTGGGGGGTGGCCGTCTTCACCGTGGTGGTCATTACCAAGCTCGTCAACAGCAGCTACGGCCGGGCCATGAAAGCCATCCGAGAAGACGAAACGGCGGCCAAGGCCATGGGGGTGGATCCTTTCAAGCATCTGCTGCTCGCCTTTCTCGTGAGCGCCTTTTTTTCCGGCGTCGCCGGCGGCCTGCTGGCTCACCTCATCACGACCATCTCCCCGACGCTTTTCACCTTCTTTTTGACGTTCAATCTCCTCATCATCATCGTCGTGGGCGGCTTGGGGAGCACCAGCGGGGCGGTCATCGCGGCGGCCCTTTTCGCCTGGGGCGGGGAAGCCTTGCGCGTGGTGGAAAGCCCCATGAATCTGGGATTCATCACCATTCCCGGTATTCCGGGGATGCGCATGGTCCTTTTCAGCATCATCCTCATGGTGGTGATCCTTTTTGCCCGGCGCGGCATCATGGGGCGGAGCGAACTGTCCTGGGACCGCCTGTTCACGGCGCTCCGCCTTCAGACCAAGGCATAGGTGTGGCCCATGAACGATTTCTTCCAACTGGACAACCTCGTCATGCAGTTCGGGGGCCTCACGGCCGTCAAGGACTTTTCCATCATCATCGAGCCTGGGGAACTTGTGGGGCTCATCGGCCCCAACGGCGCGGGAAAAACGACCGTTTTCAACATGATCACGGGTTTCCTGACGCCCACATCCGGCCGAGTGCTCTGGCAGGGGCGCGACATCACGGGCTGGCCCCCTCACGCCGTCACCGCCCAAGGCATCGCCCGGACGTTTCAAAATATTCGCCTCTTTACGGACATGACCGTTTTGGAAAACGTCATGGTCTCGTTCCACCACACGATCCGATCCCGCTTTTGGAAGGCCATGCTGGGGCTGCCGTCCCACAAAAGGGAAGAAAAACGCATCGAAAAAGAAGCCCGAGCTTTTCTCGAAGAACTTCATCTGGGCCACCTTGCCGATGAAAAGGCCGGTTCCCTCCCCTACGGGCAACAACGCCGCCTGGAAATCGCTCGGGCTCTGGCCGCCCGCCCGAAACTCCTCCTGCTGGACGAACCCGCCGCGGGCATGAATCCCCAAGAAACCATGGAATTGGCCAAACTCGTTCGCGAGATCCGGGATCGCCGGCGTCTGACCGTTTTTCTCATCGAGCACGACATGAAATTCGTCATGGGACTGTGCGAACGGATCAAGGTCTTGGATTACGGCATCACCATCGCGGAAGGCTCCCCTTCGGAAATCCAGCGCCATCCCGACGTCATCAAGGCCTACCTGGGAGAACCGAAGCATGCTTGAAGTCAAAGATCTGCATGTCTACTACGGCGGGATTCATGCCCTGAAAGGGATCACTCTCAAGGTGCCTCAAGGGCGCATCGTGACCCTCATCGGGGCCAACGGCGCCGGCAAGACCACGACGCTTCGAGCCATCTCAGGCCTTGTGCGGCCGAAACACGGCAGCATTTTGTTTTTCGATCACGAACTCACCCGAATGCCCACCTACAAGATCATTCGGCTCGGCATCGGCGTCGCTCCCGAAGGGCGAAGAGTCTTCCCCAACCTGACCGTTTTGGAAAATCTGGAACTGGGGGCGTACAACCGTCCCCCCGCAGAGTTCCGAAAAGACTTGGAATGGATTTATTCGCTTTTCCCTCGCCTGCGGGAACGGTCCAAACAGATGGCGGGCACTCTGAGCGGCGGGGAGCAGCAGATGCTGGCCTTGGGGCGAGCGCTCATGAGCCGCCCCAGCCTAGTTCTTCTGGACGAGCCCTCTTTGGGGTTGGCGCCGTTGGTGGTCGAAGAGGTTTTCCAAACCATCCAGAGTATCAACGCCCAAGGGGCGACCATTCTGCTTGTGGAACAAAACGCCATGGCCGCCCTGCATGTGGCCCACTATGCCTACGTGCTGGAAACGGGCCGCATCACTTTGGAAGGGACCGGAAAGGACCTCTTGGCCGACGAACGCGTCCGCAAAGCCTATCTCGGCGAAGACTAGGTCTGCACAAACCTCGACGATCCTTCTACGGCCGCGAAAGCGGCGCGCGCTTCGCGAAGAAAAGCCGCCACTTTCGCGGGGTCTTTTCGTCCCGAAGTATCCTCCAAACCCGTGTGGGCGTCCACCCCGGCCGGACGCACGGTGCGTATGGCTTCGGCCACATTGCCGGAATGAAGGCCTCCCGCGAGAAACACCGGCTTGGCGCACCACTCCACAATCCGTCGGCTCACCGCCCAATCATGGGTTTTTCCTGTGGCACCGCAGGCCCCCGTTTCGGGATCCCATGTGTCGGTGATCACAGCATCCAGATAGGGCAGAAGCAGCGAAACTTTTTGGAGATAGGCGTCCGCCCCGAGCCCGAAGGCCACAATGACACTTTTGATGATAAACACGTCAGGTCGAGCCTCTCTTAAGCGGCGAACCTCTTCGGGGGCGATCTCTCCGTGAAGCTGCACGGCTTTCACGCCCAAGAACCGGCACAGGTCGTGGATTTCCCGCCACCGGTTTTCGTAGGTGATGAGCACGGGGGTCACCAACGGGGGAAGAAGGGCGATGAGGCGGGCGGCTTCCTCCTCCGTCACATCCTCGCGATGATAGGCGAGGCGCAAGGGAAAGCCCAACCAGGGAACGCCGAGGTCCACAAGCATTCGGCATTCCTCGGCATCTCGAATTCCCGCCACTTGGATGATCGGCTGTGACAACGCGCAGGCGGCGGCCTGGACCATGGGGCGGCGACTCCCGGCTAGGGTCAGAAGGCCGGATCCTTTTTCATACAAGGCTTCCCTACCCCTTTATCATCGGAGACCGTCTTCGTCCATCCGAGAAGGGGGATCCCGGCTTTGCAAAAAACGCGGCTTTGAGAAAAACGCCCGCGAAGCCCTTGATTCGGGGCCTAAGATTCGCCGGTGCCCGGCGGAAAGCCGAGTGCGCCCGCGGCGGCTCTGCACGCGAAAGCTTTTCCTTAAGGTTTCTTACCGAACCGCCGATTAGTACGAAGACAGGAAACGCCCGGCTCATCGCAAGCAGGGAACGGGTCAAGGAACTCTTCGAGAATTTTATCAATTCACCGAAACAGGGGTGTGGCCATGACACAAAGCGCAGAAATGCGGATTTTGCTGGTGGAAGATTCGGCCATCACACGAAAGATGGAAATCAAGGTCCTGAACTCTCTCGGCTATCAGAACATCCTCGAAGCGGAAAACGGCCGCCAGGCTCTGGCCGCCCTCGAGCAAAACCCGGGCATCGCCCTGGTGATCAGTGACTGGAACATGCCCGACATGGGCGGCCTCGAGCTGGTGCGGGTCTTGCGTTCCCAGGAAAAATTCCGTGAACTACCTTTTATCATGGCCACGGGCCGGGCGCAGATGAAAGAAAGAATGGAGGCGGCCGAGGCGGGGGCCAACAACGTCATCAGCAAGCCTTTTGCCCCACAGGAACTCCAAAAGGCCATTGAAGAGACCCTAGCGGGAAAGACTCTGGCGGACCGAAGCTCCACCCGGGAGCGCCACGCCGAACTCACACAAAGCGGCACGCTGAAGCTCAAGGTCGCCCATATCCAGATCACCGATCACCTCACTCTGGGGGTGGTCAAACACTTTATCGAGACCGGAAAACAGACTCCGCGCCATTTCGAACTCCAGACCCTGTGCATGAGCAGCTGGAACCCGGTGCAAAAAGCCCTGGCCGAAGGTGAAGTGGATGCCGCGTTTGTCCTGGCCCCACTGGCCATGGATCTTTTCGGCTATGGAGTGCCCTTGCGCATCGTGCTGCTGGCTCACAAGAACGGAAGCATCGCCGTCCGCCGAAAAGCCTCTCAGCAATCCACCATGGCGGCCATGTTCAGGGGAAAAACTTTTTTTATCCCCCACGAATTGTCCATCCATCACATTCTTTCGCACATGTTTTTCACAGGGTTGGGCTTGAATCCGGGAAGCGCCGGATCCGAGGGCTGTGATGTGGTCTATGAGGTGGTGCCTCCGGTGCGGATGCCCGATTTTCTGGCGGAACAAACCGGGGCGTGCGGTTTCATGGTGGCCGAACCCATCGGGACCAAAGCCGTTGCGGCGGGAATCGCCGACGAGCTCTTCCTTTCGGGGGAACTGTGGGAGAATCACCCGTGCTGCGTCGTGGCGGTTCGCGACGAGATCCTTCGGCAATATCCCGAGGCGGTGCAAGAATTTGTGGGCATGATTGTCCAGGCGGGGCGGTTTATCACCCACAACCCGGATACGGCCGCGGAAATCGGTGTGCAGTTCCTAGACCCTCAAGGAACCCTGGGGCTTAAAAAGGCGATCTTGAAAAATGTGCTGACCGACCCTCTGGGGGTCAAAACGGACGATTTGTTGCCGGTGGCCGACGACTTCGTCAAAATCCAGGATTACATGGTGGATCGCATGGGGTTGGGGTCCCGAGTGGATATCAGCCGGTTGTTGGATCTTCGATTCGCCGAGAAAGCCTGTTCGGAAGCAGGCGGCACGATCCGTCGCTCCGTTCTCTACGATGCCAAAAAGTTCGCCCGTTCAAAGGTTGAACTTCTTGAGCAGCACGGAGGCTCCTCCAAAAAGGCGAACCTGGACCGGGAAGGCCAGTACCTTATCTTTCACCTCATGGATCAAACCTACGGGTTAGATGTGCTGTCTGTGAAGGAAATCGTGGGCATACGGCCCATACGATCGGTGCCCGAAACTCCTCGCGCGCTCAAAGGCGTTATGAACTTGAGGGGCAAAGTGATCCCGGTTGTGGATCTTCGTCTAAAATTCGGCCTCCCCGAAATCCCTTACCATGCCCGAACCTGCATCATCATCTTGGAAACCCCACAAGGAGGGCGTCTTGTCCAGATCGGGATCGTGGTGGATACGGTGTCCCATGTGGAAAACATCAAGGCGGCCCAGATTGAAGATGCGCCGGCCTACGGTTTGGGAGCCCCCCTGGAATACATTTCCGGCATGGCCAAACACGGAGATGTCGTACGGATCCTTTTGAACGTCCATCGCCTGTTTTCCTCCGAAGAAACGGCGGTTTCCATGGAAACCCCGGAGGTGCGCTCCAAGGCCGCCTGAAACCAGGTAGGGGATTTTTCGGCATGGTCGCCTGAGCGGATCGGCCGGGCACACGGCCCCCCAGGGGGACGCGGCGATGCGGGGGCGGGCCTTGTGCCCGCCCCGACGGGGCGGTACCGTCGCCCGCCCGTCGTCGGGCACCCACAAGGGGGTGCCCCTACAATCCACGCCGCCAATC
>CALGPN010000041.1 GCA_937960435.1 uncultured Desulfosoma sp. | reverse complement strand
AGCATCCCGTCCGTGGACGGTCGCGCGGACGAGGAGGGTTGGAGATGGCGAGAGCCCCGCGGCGCGACACCCAACCGTGGCCGCTGCTGATACTCGCGCTGCTGTTCTGTGGCGCCACGCCCTCGCCGGTCAGGACGGGGGCGTGCTGCCGCCCGCTGATCATGACCTGCACCAACATGTCGGAGCCGGCGTGCGCGGCAGCGAGCGGCGTCTTCATGGGCGAGGCCTCTTCGGGCTGACTGAAAGGAAAAAGGGCGGGGGGGCTCTAAAAAAGCGAAGGGGGTGTTCTTCAAGAAGAACACCCCCCGGCATACCGGCACCTTTTGTCCCCCGGGCGCTCGCTTTTACGCCCTCTCTTGCCCGGCTCCGTCTGTGTTCCATATGGGGTTCACTCATGGCTTTTTAACGCTCACAATCAAAAGTGGTGGGCCCACCTGGCCTCGAACCAGGGACCGACCGGTTATGAGCCGGTGGCTCTACCAACTGAGCTATGGGCCCGTGTTTAAAGGTGGAAACGTTTATAAAAATGAGCCCCTTCAGTGTCAAGGGAAACGTCGCTTCCCCGGCCTTCCTTGGGCGCGAGGCGCTCAAAACAGCAACGCCCCGGAAGGGCTGCCTTCCGGGGCGTTGGAGGGTCTTGCGACCTCTCAAGGACTAAGCGCGGCGAACATTGATGGCCTGAGGCCCCTTCGGCGTGTCCGAGATTTCGAACGTCACCGTTTCGCCTTCGGTCAGGGTCCGAAATCCGCGACCCTCAATACCGGAATAGTGGACAAACACATCCCCGGCGCCCTGTGCTTCGATAAAACCAAAACCCTTCTTCTCGTTAAACCACTTCACTTGACCCTGCATCATCAATCTGACTCCTTTGTGTTCTGTACTGCATGCCGGGTGATGCTTTGGAACTCGAGGCTGCCTGAGGAAAAGCCGGACACTCGGTAAAACCAAAGAGCGGACCACAACGTGCGTACAAGAATCTGAAATTTCGGGAACCCCCTCTGGGCTCCCATCAACGTGACGAACTTGTAACAGGTCCTCAGACAAAAGCCAAGAACTATTTTTGATTTTTTGGAAAAAAACTTCACAGCTCTTGAATTTGTCCTATGCCGTAGGTCACAGTATTTGGAAATCCATAGAGAAATGACACTGTCGGCAAGGCCAAGCGATGTTAGGAGAGGACGCGATGACGGCACAAAAGAGGCTGGTTGTGGTCGGCGGGGATGCGGCGGGCATGAGCGCCGCGTCGGTGGCGCGTCGGTTGAACCCCCGGATGGAAATTATCGTCTTTGAAAAAAGTCCTCATACTTCCTATTCCGCTTGAGGCATTCCCTACTACGTCGGCAGGCTTGTCGACGAAGACCGAAAACTTGTGGCGCGTTCTCCCGAAACTTTTCGAGCCGCGCAGGATATCGATGTCCGGATCCGCCATGAGGTGACTGCCATCGACCCTCAAGCTCGCCGCGTCCACGTGGTCGACTTGGCTTCAGGTCGTGAGTTTTGGGAACCATACGATGAACTCCTTCTCGCAACAGGGGCTCGGCCCATTATCCCGAAACTCGACGGTCACGATGCCCAAGGTGTTCTTGCCGTGCATACCTTGGAAAGCGGCATCCGTGTCCGAAAGTTTGTGGAAATGACAAAGCCGCGCCATGCCGTCGTGGTGGGCGGGGGATACATCGGCCTGGAAATGGCCGAAGCCTTTCTCCTTTTGGGCCTCAATGTGCGCCTCATCGAAAAAGCCCCTCAGGTCATGGCCACGCTAGATCCCGACATGGCGGCTCTCGTGGCGGACGCGCTTCAAGCAAAGGGAGTCGCTTTGCATCTGGAAGAGTCCTTGGATGGCTTTGAAACGAAAGACGGGGCGCTGTCTGCAGTGGTCACCGATAGAGGAACTTACGCCGCAGACATTGCCCTCCTCGGGTTGGGCGTTCGGCCCAACACCGAAATAGCTGCCGAGGCTGGGATTCCTCTGGGCGTGCGGGGGGCTCTCCACGTAGACCGACGCATGGCAACGGCAGTGGACGGCGTGTGGGGAGCGGGCGATTGCGCCGAGTCCTATCATTTGATCACCGGAAAACCATTTTACGTGGCCTTGGGAACCGTCGCCAACCGACACGGGCGGGTCGCCGGAACCAACATAGCCGGCGGTCAGGCTTTAATGGGAGGTGTGCTGGGGACGGCGGTGACGAAAATCTGTTCCGTTGAAGTGGGCCGAACGGGCCTTCAAGAGCGGGAACTTCAGGATCTGGGTTGGGACCATGTTTCGGAAACCATCGCGAGCCGAACCAAAGCCGGGTATTTTCCGGGAAGCGGTCCCATCCATGTCAAGCTCTTGGCGGAAAAAAGCACGGGGAAAATCCTCGGGGGCCAAATCGTGGGAGAAACGGGCTCGGCGAAGCGCATTGACGTGGTGGCCGCGGCGATCACGGGAGGCCTCACGGCCGAAGCCATGAGCGAGCTGGATCTTGGATATGCGCCGCCCTTTTCGCCTCTATGGGATCCCGTCATCATCGCCGCTCGGGTCCTTTCCAAAAAAACCGGCGTATGATCCGGCCAACTTCGGGCGAGGGCTTTCCTTTCCCTCTTGTCATGTGTGCCCAAGAGGTTCTTTTCGCCCTCGCCGGATCGTGCTAAAAATGAACAAAAAATAAAAAATGGAGCAAAACGATGTCCGGTCATCACATCGAGACGATCCAGGACTTGATCCGCATTTTGAGGGACCAACCCGAGTGGAAGGAAGAACTGCGCCGTTTGATCCTCACTGAAGAAATCCTTGCCCTGCCTGCGGCTTTCGAACGTTTCCGTCACGAAGAATTTCAACCTTTGGTGCACAAGGTGGATCGCATTGAAGCAGACGTTTTTGTCCTCAAGCAGGATGTGGCGACCCTTAAACAGGATGTGGCGATCCTTAAGGAAGACGTGGCGGTCCTCAAGGAAGATGTGGCCAGGCTTAAGGTGGATGTGGCTGAACTGAAAGGTGACAATTTCGAACGCAAAGTGAGGGAAAATGCTGCAGCCTACCTCGGCCGTTTGATTTCCCGGGCGCGACTCGTCCCTTCCGAACAACTCGCCGACATCCTGGAAGACGCTTTTGATGAAGGCCGCATCAGCGAAACCGAACGGGACGACGCCATCTTGATCGATTTGGTGGTCCGTGGTCGGCTGCGCCATGACAAGACCCGCGAGGTGCTCTTGGCGGCGGAGGTTTCGGTGATGGTGGATCGGCACGATGTGGAAAGAGCGGCCCGGCGGGCTACGGTCATCGGTCGGTCCTACGGAATGGAGACCATTGGCGTGGCGTTAGGTCGGGACCATACCGAAGGCGCCTTGGAAGCGGCTGAAGGCCACGATGTGGTCCTTATCGTCTAGGGATTGGCTCTAGTCCTTCTCTTCTTCCTTGGTTTTCCCCCTCCCATTCCTCAGGGGCGGGCCACGGCTCGCCCCTGAAGGCCCTACGTTTCAATAAAGCTTTTGAGCTCCTTGCGGCGGCTGGGATGGCGGAGCTTCCGAAGAGCCTTGGCCTCGATCTGCCGGATCCGTTCCCGGGTGACGTGAAAATCCTGACCTACCTCTTCCAGCGTATGGTCTGATTTTTCCCCGATGCCGAAGCGCATCCGAAGAACTTTCTCCTCCCGCGGCGTCAAGGTGGCGAGAACCTTTCGCGTTTGCTCGCTCAAATTCAGATTGATGACCGCGTCCACCGGGGAGGTGACCCGTCGGTCTTCGATGAAATCCCCCAGATGGCTATCTTCTTCTTCACCGATGGGGGTTTCCAGGCTGATGGGTTCTTTGGCGATCTTGAGGACCTTGCGCACCTTGTCCACTGGAAAATCCATCCGTTCCGCAATTTCTTCGGGCGTGGGTTCCCGGCCCAGCTCCTGAACCAAGTACCGGGAAGTGCGGATCAGTTTGTTGATGGTTTCGATCATGTGGACGGGGATACGGATCGTTCGAGCCTGGTCGGCAATGGCCCTCGTGATGGCCTGACGAATCCACCATGTGGCGTAGGTGCTGAACTTATAGCCCCTCTGGTATTCGAATTTGTCCACGGCCTTCATGAGCCCGATGTTACCTTCTTGGATGAGATCCAAGAACTGAAGGCCGCGATTGGTGTATTTCTTGGCGATGCTGACGACCAAGCGCAAGTTGGCTTCGATCAGTTCGCTCTTCGCCTGTTTCGCGCGGGCCATGCCGTCTTCAACTTTCCTGAGAATGAGCCGAAGGCTTTTGGAATCCATCTTGGCCTTCATTTCGAAAGCTGTGATCTGTTCCCGGGCTTGAACCGCCCGCTGAATGAGGGCCACCAGGTTCTCTCGAGACATGCCCAAACGGGCGGCGTGGCTGCGCAGCTCGGTGTCGTCCTGATCTACCTCGTCCAGCCATCGTTGGAGTTCGGTCAACGGTTTTCCCGTCACCAGAAGGCAGTGCTCCAGGTCCTTCTCCGCTTGCTCGATGGATTCCAAGTAGGAGCGCAGTTTCGTCACAATCCGGTCGATCTGGTGTTTGTCGAGCTGGAGATTTTTCAGAAGGCTCACGATCTGATCCTTGTGGGCCTGAACCTCCGCCGTCAAAAGGTCTTTCTCCGACGGGCCGAGGTCTTCGGACAAGAGCCGCATCTGTTTTTCCCGAATCTCCGCGTCTAAACTCTTGACCCGTTCCAGAATTTCGATCACCTTGTGGCGCAGCAGCTCCTTTTCTTCGTCGGGCATTTCTTCTTCAGTGGCGATGAGCACTTCATGGATCTTGGTCCGCCCGCTCTCCAAGTCTTCCTTGATGGACAGGATCTCTTCCACACCAAGGGACGATTCCATCAAAGCGTTAAAAACCTCCCGCTCCCCCGCCTCGATCCGTTTGGCGATCTCCACTTCGCCTTCCCGAGTGAGCAAGGACACTTGCCCCATTTCCCGCAAATACATCTTCACCGGGTCGGTCACGCGACCTTCGGCGTCCAAATCCAGCGCGGTCTCTTCTTCGCCGTCCTCGTCTTCACCCTCCTCATCCGTGGAACGTTCCTTGACGACTTTGACCTGTTGGTCCGAATCGACGATTTCGATGTTCATTTCATCGAAAATCATCATCATGTCGTCGAGCTTTTCCGGCGTCACCAGATCGTCGGGAAGGACTTCATTGAGCTCGTCGTAGGTCAAATAGCCCTTTTCTTTACCGGCGCTGATGAGTTTTTTCAGATCTTCCAATCCGGGCCGTTTCTGGGAGGTCTCTTCAGGATGCTTCTTGGACTCTTCCGTCATAAGCTGCTGACTCCTTCGGTGGGTTCTCTGAACCTTTAACCCCTTCTTTCGGCCGCGCAAAGGGCTTGGTATTCTTCCAGCAGTTTTTTTCGAGCCTGCACATCGCCCGATTTGTCCGCACGATCCAAAGCGGCTCGGATTTCTGCAAGTCTTTGTTTTCGGCGACGCCTCACCAGGCTTTGGATCCTTTCCTCCAGCACGAGCCGCGCCGCCTCCTCATGGAGGGCGTTTTCGTCTTTTTCCATCATGAGGCGCGCAAGAAGTGTCTTGGTTTCCTCGTTGGGAAGCACTAAAGAATCCGGCATAAAGTTTTCCGGCCCTTGCTCACCCCCGTTTTTGAGTAAAACTTCCAAGAGCACTGCCATGGGAGAGGGCTCCAGATGGTCGAGCAGCCCGAGGGCCGCGGCCTCTTTGGCGAGCCGCGGGTGTTGCAGAATGAGGCGGACAATGGTCTCTTCCACCGAAGGGACGTCTCGGACGGTGCTCCGCATTGGAATCGACCGATTCCGGGCCATCCCGTGCAGGGAAGGCCCGCCCGGTCCGGAAACGGAAAAGTGGCTGAGCACCACCCCCTCGGGAAGCAACAGCTTCGCCGAAAGGAGCCGGACCATTTCGGCGCGCAACACCGGTTCCCGAACATCTCCCACAAGGTTTGCCAACTCTTTGAGGACACGCACTTTGTCTTGAACCGTGCCGTCCCATGTGCGAGCCAGAGCATCGACGGCGAAAGGGATGAGCTCACGGCGTGTCGGGAGAAGCTCGAGAAAGGCCGTGAGCCCGTGGGTTTTCAGGTAATCGTCCGGATCCATACCGGAGGGCAGAACCAGGCAACTGGCGGAAAGCCCGTGGTGCAAAAACAGCGGCACGGCGCGAAGCATGGCCTTTTGCCCTGAGGCGTCGCCGTCGTAGACCAGGATGACTTCGTCGGCCAGACGCTGCAGCAGTCGCACTTGATGAGGGGTGAGGGCCGTGCCCAAGGTGGCGACGACGCGATAGAAGCCCTGCACGTGGAAAGCAAGCAGGTCCATGTAACCTTCGACCAGAAGCACTTGTCGCACTTCCCGGCACGCTTCCCGGGCCGTGTGATACTGATAGAGGGTTCGGCCTTTGTGATACAGGTCCGTTTCGGGGCTGTTGAGATATTTGGGTTCCGTGCCGTCCAGGCTCCGTCCCCCGAAGGCCACGAGAGAGCCGTCCGGGGCCGAGATGGGAAACATGACCCGGTGCCGGAATCGATCGTAAAACGTCCCTTTGTCGGATCGGACTACAAGACCGGCACGAGCGGCGGTCTCGGGATCGATCCCTTTGGATTGAAGATGACGCAGGAGGTGGTCCCAGCCGGGGGGAGCATACCCAAGACGCTGCGATTGCACCAGCTCCGGCGGCAACCCTCTCTTGTGGAGGTAGTCCCGGGCTGCTCGACCCTCTCTCGGATGGTGGAGGCGGTCCACAAAAAAATCGCAGGCGCTCTGCAGGGCCTGGGACATGGCTTCGAGGGCCCCTGCTTTTTCCTTGGAGGGTCCCAGGGGAGATTCCGGTAGGACCACGTGGTAGCGATCGGCCAGGTATTTGATGGCTTCGGGAAAGGTCAGGTTCCAATGGCGCATGGTAAAGGTGATCACGTCGCCTCCCGCCCCGCACCCGAAACAATAAAAAAATCCCCCTGCAACATCCACGTGGAACGAAGGGGTCTTTTCACGGTGAAACGGGCACAGCCCCACATATCGGTTACCTACGCGCCTCAAAGGGACGGCGCCTCCGATGAGGTCCAAAACATCCACGGCCTGCTTGATTCGAGTTGCCACGTCCGACGTGGTCACCGCCCCTTGCCACCTTTCAAGAATCGCGCAAAACGTGGGGACCGTTTGCCGACCCAAAACTTTTTATTTTTATCCTTTTCTGAAGTCCGAATCAACAACAAAGAAGACCTTCATCATCCTAATTGATGGTGCCCCCTGCGGGCTTCAGGACCCGCCCAGCTGAGCCCTCACCATCTCGTTGACCGTCTTTCCGTCCACGCGGCCTGACACACGGGGCATGAGCGCCTTCATCACCTTGCCCATGTCCTTGAGTGAAGAGGCGCCTGTTTCGCGAATCGCCTCCAGAATCAAATTCTTGAGAGCCTCCGGATCCAAAGGGGGCGGCAAAAAGGACGCCAAGACATCCATCTCCTTTTGTTCCTTGTCCGCCAAATCTTTTCGGCCGCCGCGCAGGAATTGTTCGATGGAATCTTTCCGTTGCTTGATGGCCCCGCTAATGAGTTGATGAATTTCCGTCTCCGACGGCTGACGCCGCAGTTCCTTTTCCTTGTTTTTGATGGCGGTCAACAACATGCGCAATGCGTTTCGACGATCTTCGTCTTGGCTTTTGATTGCCTCCTTCAGGGCATGCTCAATCTTGGCAAGCAATTCCATGG
This sequence comes from uncultured Desulfosoma sp., assembly GCA_937960435.1. GTDB lineage: Bacteria > Desulfobacterota > Syntrophobacteria > Syntrophobacterales > DSM-9756 > Desulfosoma. Next base: position 4,304 of record CALGPN010000041.1, on the reverse strand, counting down.
ATGAACCTCCTGGGATCGATGGGTTCTCTGGTGTGCTGCGGGTTGCCCCATGGGCCCCTAAAAAAAGGCCGCGCGGTTGGAGCGGTCAGGAATCAGCCTTGAGAGACTCCAGGCGCTGGAGGGCTTCCTTAAGATTCAAAGTGCCGGTGTAGAGCGCCCTGCCTGTAATAACCCCGTCCAGGCCCAAGGGCACCAAGGGCAAGAGGGCTTCGATGTCGTCCCAAGAAGCGACGCCGCCTGAGGCGATCACTGGCGTGGAAACGGCGGCGCAAAGCCGCCGGGTGGCCTCCACGTTGACTCCGGACTGCATGCCGTCCCTCCGGATGTCCGTATAAATGACGGCGCTGAGCCCCAGCCCTTCGAATCGCCGGGCGAAGGCAACGGCTTCCTGGCGCGTCGTTTCCGTCCATCCCTCCACGGCAACGAATCCGTCGCGCGCGTCGATCCCCAAGGCAATGCGGCCTGGGAACCGATCGCACGCCTTTTTCACCACCTCGGGTTCACGAAGCGCCCATGTGCCGAGCACGAGACGCTCCACACCCAGGTCCACATAATATTGGACGGTTTCCATGCTGCGAATGCCGCCGCCCACTTGGACGGGGACGGAAACCGCCTTGACGATGGCGGCGATGACTTCTCGGTTCCTCGGCGTTTTGGCGAAGGCGCCGTCCAAATCCACCACGTGGAGCCACCGAGCCCCTTGCGCCTCCCAGTGGCGGGCCACCGCCACAGGGTCGATGCCGTAAACGGTGGCCCGAGCCATATCGCCTTGCATGAGGCGCACACATTGGCCGTCTTTCAAATCGATGGCGGGATAGATGGTCATCATGCGGGGGCCTCCTGGGCGGCAGGGTCCAGAGGACCCTCAGGGGTGAGGAGCTCCCGGAGCCACCTTGGAGGTTTAAGAGGCTTTCTCTCCCCGTTGACACACACGTGCACTGTATAGCCCTGTGCCAGCAACTCCGGCGGGCTTTGTCGGTGGATGACGTAATCAAAGCGCAACCGCGCCGGGGCCGGAAAATGGAAACAGGTTTCGATTTCCAAGATATCGTCATAAAAAGCCGGGCGCAGATAACGGCAGTGCGCCTCGATCACCGGGAGAAAAATTCCTTGTTCCTCAAGGTTTCGATAACTTGTGCCCAGGTGTCGGAACCATTCGGCTCGACCTGCTTCGAACCACCGCATGTACTGGCCGTAGTAGGCCTGTCCCATGGCGTCGGTGTCGCCGTAAAGGACGCGAAGAACCGCTTTGGTCTTGATGGAGGCGATGGGTGTCTTCATGGTCCCATAAAACCGCCGCAGGCTTCGCCGTCCTCTCCCGCGGCGCGGCTATCCTTAAAGTTGTCGGGGCCCATTCATAAAATGATGGAAAAGGGCTGTGCCGCTGTCCATGTGCAGGCCCGATTCCCGAGCCGCAGCTTCACAAAAAACGAGCTCCCGGCCTTCCGGGGCTTTTTTTATCGTCCGGCCTTTGTAAAGAGCAAAAAGAGAAGGGTCGGCCACGTGGGTTCGAACGTTCAGCGGCGTCAAATGATCGGCGGCGATCAGCACATGACAGCGCTCGTAGCCCGCCAGCCCATCCAGCATGGGGCCGACGATTTTCGCATCGAAATCCTCGATGGCTTGAATTTTTTTCGTCAGGCTTCCCTCGTGACCGGCTTCATCGGGGGCTTCCACATGGACGAAAGCAAAGTCCAGCTCCTTCAACGCCTCAAGGGCGGCGTTCACCTTCCCGGCGTAATTGGTGTCCAGGTATCCCGTGGCGCCGGGCACCTGGAGGGGTTGCAAGCCGGCATAAAGGCCGAGCCCTTTGAGCAGATCCACGGCGGAAATCATCACCCCGCGGATCCCGAACAGGTCCTGAAGTGTGGGCATGGACGGCGCTCGCCCTTGCCCCCAAAGCCACACCGCGTTGGCTTCCCTTCGGCCCGCTTCCCGTCTTTTCCGATTGAGGGGGTGTTCAGCCAAAATATCCCGGCAACGGGTCATGAAAGTTCTGAGAATGTCCGTTGTCTCGTATACCCTTGCGTATGCCTCGGTCGGCCGTCCAATGATGTCGTGCGGGGGCGTGGTGGCCAACACCGTCGGCCCGCCTTGCCAAACCACCAAGTGGCGGTAGCTCACCCCGGGATAAAGCCTCAAGGGCAATCCCTCACACGCCTTTTGCAAGGCCCGGATCAGCTCATGGGCCTCGTCCGTGGAAATGTGACCTGCTGAGTAATCGCCCATGCGCTCCGTACCGTCGGCGTCCCGTTCCAGGTTTACCAGGTTGCAGCGAAACGCCACGTCAGTCGGGCCCAGGGAGACGCCGAGGCTTGCGGCTTCCAGCGGGGCCCGTCCTGTGTGGTACACCGCCGGGTCGTAGCCCAGCAGGGCCATGTTGGCGATATCGCTTCCCGGTTCCATGCCCGAAGGAATGGTTTTAACCGTTCCGATTTCACCCATTCGGGCCAGCCGAGACATGAACGGCGTGTGGGCCACTTCCAATGGGGTACGCCCTCCCAGCGACGCCACCGGGTAGTCTCCCATTCCGTCTCCAACCAAGATCACGTATTTGGTCTTCGTCATCCTGCGGCCTTATGCACGGGGGGCGGTGTTTTCGGCCCGATCTTCAATGCGAATGAGCCGTGTCGTGCCGCGCACAATGTCCAAAAGATCGATGGCTTCTAAGGATCGTCGGACATCCTTTTCCACCGCCTCATGGGTGAGCATAACAATGGGGACGGCCCCTTCCACTTCCCGTCCTTTCTGAATCACGGCGGCGATGCTGATGTGATTGGTACCGAGAATGCCCGAGATTTTCGACAGCACGCCGGGGCGGTCCACTGCCGAAAAGCGAAAATAATATCGCGTCACCACATCATCCATGGGTTTGACGGGAATGTCCGCCGTGTGTTCGGGCAAGAAGCCCAGAGGCGGGACGCGGTTGACGATGCCCAGGGTCATGTCCCGGGCGAGATCCACAAGATCGGCGACCACGGCGCTTCCCGTGGGCATCATGCCGGCTCCCAGCCCATAGAGCATGATATTCCCGACGGCATTTCCGTGGATGTGGACCGCGTTATAGGCTCCACGAACGCTCGCCAGAACGTGCTGTTCCGGAATGAGGGTCGGGTGAACGCGAAGTTCCAACTGGCCGTCGGTTCTGCGAGCGATGGCGAGCAGTTTCAACCGATAGCCGAATTCGGAAGCGAATTGCACGTCCAGCGGGTCGATGTCCCGGATGCCTTCCACATAAACCTGGTCGAATCGAATGGGCGTGCCGAATCCCATGGCGCCGGCGATGGCCAGTTTGTGAGCGGTATCGATGCCGTCCACATCCAAAGTGGGGTCGGCTTCCGCGTAGCCTTGCCGTTGCGCTTCGGCGAGGGCCTCGGGAAACGGGAGCCCGTTTTCCGTCATACGCGTCAAGATGTAGTTGGCCGTCCCGTTGAGGATGCCGAATAGGGTGTCCAAACGGTTGGCGGAGAGCCCTTCACGGAGGGCCTTGAGCAGCGGAATGCCTCCCGCTACGGACGCCTCAAAGCCCACCGACCGGCCGCATCGTGAGGCAAAATCGAAGATTTCGTTTCCATGGTGAGCCAGCAAAGCCTTGTTGGCCGTCACCACATGCTTGCCTCGTTCCAGGGCCTTCAGAATAAAACTTCGGGCGGGTTCAATGCCGCCGATGAGTTCCACCACGATGTGGATGGAGGGATCGTCGAGGATATCCTGGGCGGAGCGCGTCAAGATCTTGGGATCCACAGCCACGGGTCGAGGGGTTTCCAGATCCAAGTCGGCGACGCGAACCACGTCCAGCCGAACGCCTAAACGGGCGTGGATTTCCCGGGCGTTGTCATTGAGGGTGCGAAGCATGCCGCATCCGACGGTGCCCCAGCCGATCAGACCGATACGTATGGATTCCATCGCCTCTGTATACTCCTCAACGGCCTCGGCGGATCAAGCCTCTTGAAAGGCCTTGCGAATCCCGCGAATGGCTTGCTTGATGCGCATTTCATTTTCCACTAGGGCGAAGCGCACGTGATCGTCGCCGTATTCGCCGAAGCCCAAGCCGGGCGAGACGGCGACCTTGGCCTTTTCGATGAGAAACTTGGAAAATTCTACGGATCCCATGGATCGAAACCGTTCCGGAATGGGCGCCCACACGAACATGGTCCCCTTGGGCTTTTCCATGGGCCACCCGATGCGCTGCAACCCTTCCACCAAAACGTCCCGGCGGGATCGGTAAATGTCTACGATCTCTTTCACGCAGCTTTGATCCCCGTTCAGGGCGATGATGGCCGCGATTTGGATGGGCTGAAAGA
>CALGPN010000040.1 GCA_937960435.1 uncultured Desulfosoma sp. | reverse complement strand
GCCGTCGTCTGGCACTTTTGGGTCCCGCCGTCACAGGGGTGACCTTGGGCTCGCGCGGCAGCGTGTTTTTCACCGACGGCCGACTCACACGTCATGAACCCTGTGCCGTGGACGCCGTCGACACCACCGGGTGCGGGGACGTTTTTCACGGCGCCTACGTCTATGGGTTGCTGGAAGGCTGGCCCTTGGAACGGCGCGCGGCCTTCGCCTCTTGGGCGGCGGCGCAGGTTGCCCGCCGCCTCGGCGGCCGTGCTGGTATCCCGGGTTTAAAGGACTTTCCAAATGATTATCGATTGCTTTAGTTATCGAGCCGCGTCCATTTTACGGCGTGGGCGTAAAGTTAATATAAACAGTTTTGGAATCGAACCCAAACAACTTGTCGCTACTATCCAAAAGGTAAGCATCAAAAACAACCGGACCGCTGAAAGTTAAACCTGTCTCAGGAATCGTGAAAGACCACAGCCTTGTTTCAGCGCCCTTAATGAAATTTTCCGAATACGCTTGTTTCTGCTGCGAAAGGGCTGTAGTCGGAAAAGTACCCGATGTATCTAAGTAGTGATAATACTTATTAACAGTAGCGTTACTACCAGGAACTTGAACTGTTACATAAAGCTTGCCTGTATCGCATTTATTGGTGACGCTCACATTGAATGCATCTCCCTTGACAAAAAAGAGCATCTTGGAATCCAGAATAACTTTATCTGGTTGCTCACCGGTGCCGATGATTTGGTTAGACGGTTTTTCGATACCGAGAACCACACACTGCTTGTAATCCTTGGCCCAGACGGCCGAATTGAGGAAAAGACAACCGACTAAAAAGCCTACGCTTGCCAGTCTCCCAAGTCTATGAGAAAAGATTTTCTTCATGGTCCGTCCTCCTTTTTTGTCTCCCATTTCAAAACAAACTTCGCTTTTTGTAAGATCGGCAGACAATTTAGAAAGCTTAAATTTTTTTGGAGGCGGTGCAGAAAAGGCCCTCTTTTCTGGAAAAACATTTGGAATAGCAGAGGCAAAATATCATGTGCGCAAACGAAAAATCCAGTCTATGGAAGCCGGCCGTGGTGACCGTGGGGCAGGAAGTGCTCTACGGGGAAAGGGCTAACGACAACCTCCTTTGGCTGCTACAGGTGTTTGTGCGCTTCGCAGAGCCGGCGGCCGCGGCCATGGTCCTGCCGGACGATGAGGCGGCCATCGGGGAAGGGATTCGCTGGCTCGTGGCGCAAAGGTTTCGGCCTGTTTTTGTTTCCGGGGGGATCGGCGGCACCCACGATGACCGGACACGGCAAGGGATCGCCGTAGGGTTGGGACTGCCGCTGGTTCGGCATGAGGAGTGCTTTGCGAGGCTCTCGCGGCGCTACGGGGAACGTTTTACGCCGCAAAGACAAAGGATGGCATGGCTCCCCCAAGGGGCCCGGCTCATCGACAATCCCATCGGCGCCCCGGGTTTTTTCATAGACCCCATATACGCTTTTCCCGGTTTCCCGGAAATGCTTCGGCCCATGGCCGAAGAAACCTTGAGGCGCCTTTTCGGGAACCGCCCCGAAACCGAACGGCGCGTCATGGAACGCACGCTGAAGGTTGCCGAAGGGGATATCGCCGAAGAGGTGGAGCGCTTCGTCTCCGAACACCCCGGTGTGGAAATCGGCCTGTATCCCAAGATCACGCCGCAGGGGCCCGAGGTCACCGTGCGGTGCCGCGCCGTGAGGGCGGACACAGCGACGTGGAGGAAAGCCGAGGAGCTTCTAGAGAGACTCGAAACGTCATAGCCTCCGGCGTCACCCTTTTCCCGGCCCAGCATCCGCTGAGAAAACGGCCGGGGCCCCCGATTCGAACCGCTTTTGACACGCCCTCGGTGCCTTCCCCGCTCCCTTCCCTTTCTGGCGAAACAGCCATTCGACGGAGAAAAAGCTCTAGGAGGCCCTCCCCGCTCATGTTGTGCACGAAACAGCGGGGTTCTCCTAGAAGAGGTAATCCCCGGGGCCGGGCCCGACCCCTCGGCTCAAAACGCCCTTCGAGCACTCAAATCTCATTGACGACATCGATGAGCTGACGCAGCCGCCCGAAATCACGGCGGTTGAAATCTACGTGGACACGGGCGAGGCCTGCGGTGTCCGGTTCATCCTTCTCGTCCTCGTGGGGCGGCCCGAGACGGATGGTCCCCCCGGGGCGCAGGATGTCCTGAAATTCTCGACGGAGCCGTTCTTCGGCGCCTTCCGGCAGCGGTTCCGTAAGGCGCAGGATCAGGCTGTCCTTGACGTAACGCAAGCTGTGGTAACGGCGATAGAAGCGGCGAATCTCATGGACCGCATCGTCGACCGATACGATGCGGCGAAACAGGTGAAAATCGTCTGGCGAAACGAGTCCTCGAGAAAGGACTTCCTCCTCGAGAAACCGGATCCACCGCAGCCAATAGGTGCTTTCGGGCTCTTCGAGAAGCACCACAGGCATGGGATTGTGTTTCCCCGTCTGGACCAGCGTCAGAGTTTCCATGGCCTCGTCCAAAGTGCCAAATCCGCCGGGAAACAGGGCCACGGCGTCGGTCTCCTTTAGGAAGGCCACCTTGCGGTTGAAAAAATACTTGTATGTGATGGATCGAGGCGTTTGGTTCACCACCGGGTTCGTCGTCTGCTCGAAGGGCAAGCGGATGTTGACCCCGAAGGAATGCTCGGGACCCGCCCCTTCGTTGGCCGCCTGCATGATCCCCGGGCCTCCGCCCGTGATGACCATGAAACCCTCTTGCGCCAGACGACGCCCGAAATCCCGGGCCATGGCGTAAATGGGTTCATGGGCAGGGGTTCGAGCGGAGCCGAAAACGGCAACTTTGCGCACATGGCGGTAAGGCCCGAACACCTTGGCCGTAAAGCGCATTTCCTTGAGGGTCGTGTTCATGAGCTTGAGGTCGAGGACGGAACGGCTCTCCTGGCCGGCCTTGAGAGCCGTTAGGATCATTTCCCGAACCAGGGCGCGATGCTGCATCCCTCCCGCCTCGTCCATCAGCTTTTCAACCAGTTCATCGACACCTTCGTTGGGTTGTGTGAAGGAGAGAGGACGCGCTTTGGTTTTATCCTTTTCCATAGGGACGCTTTCCTTTCCGCGGCAACAATTTACAATCCTTCCATGACGCCCGTTGTCAGGGGAAGCAGTTTACACGCCTTCCACATGCGAGTATAGATGCCCGAGGGAGGGGGCATCTTGGGGTAGTCCATGATTCATCGAGTTGTCATTGAAAATTTCATGACTCATCGGCACACGGTGCTCGAGCTGCATCGGGGCGTCACGGTCCTCTCCGGCCCCGTGGACCTCCATATCGGCAACCAGCGCACCCCCATCTTTTTGCTGGATCAGTCGGGCAGCCAAGCCGCCGGGTTCTTTGCGGCATCCACCGAGGCCGACTATCTCCTGGCCATGCAACAGGCGCTCAAGGAACGCGCGGCTCAAGCCCAGAAGGACCGAAAACGGCTGCAGGAGCTCCTTGCACGTATTGAAAAAGATCTTACCGCATACGACGCCCTGCCCGAGGTCGCTCGCGCCGTGGAGGAAGCCGAGGGGCTTTACCGAAGGATCGAGGCGCTACGACGGATCGAGGAGTTTCTCGCCGTCCACCCTGCCGCGGCTCAAAGGTTGGAGGAACTGGCAACGGCCTATTTCGGCGATATTTTGAAAGAAATCGAAACGAACCTCGTTGGGCTTCGGTTCATCGCCCTGTCCCAACTGGCCGAAAAGGACCACCGCCGCTTTCTCGTGCTGGACGAGCAGGACTGCTGGCTTCGGCCCGACCTGGTCCCGCACCTCATGGGAATCGTGCATACCATCGCCCACAAATTGGGATTCCAGGTGTTGGTGATCAGTCACCACAATATCGATCTTTTTCGCGAACACGCGGATCGAATCTATATGGTGAAGCCGGCTACGGGACCCGAACCCGCGGTGATCGTAGAACGCTTCGATCCGCCCCCTCCGCGATCCGACGACGAGAGGTATTGAGATGCCCCCGAACGTTGAAGAAGTAACAGTTAAAAACACCGCTCTCGACGCGCTTCGAGAAGCCCTGCGGGACACTGAACAACGATGCCGTCTCGTGTTGGAAGCCACTTCCGACGGCATTTGGGAGTGGGACCTTCGATCCGACCGCGTGCATTACAACCCCGCCTACACCCGCATGCTCGGCTACGAACCCGAAGAATTCAGCGGGAACCTCAGCGAATGGTTGGACCGCATCCATCCGGACGACCGCGACAGGGCCTTCGAGAAAAACCGGCGTTGCATCGACAACGAAATCCGGCAGTTTACGGTGGAATTCCGCATGCGCACCAAAGCCGGGACATGGAAGTGGATTCTCGGCCGGGGCATGGCGGTGGAACGGGACTCCGCAGGGAAAGCTCTGCGCATGATCGGCGCCCACACGGACATCACGCGCATCAAGGAAGGCGAACGCCGTGAAACCACCCACAACTGGATCGCCGCCGTGCTCTCTTCCATGACACACTTGGATGAGCGGCTCGCTTTGGTTTTCGATGCCATCCTCGAGGCCTCCGGCATGGAATGCGGCGGAGTCTATCTTCTCGATCCGGAGAAAAACACCCTTCAGCTCGTGCACCATCGCGGCCTGTCGGAGTCCTTTGTGAACGCGGTGCGATTCTATCCCGCGGATTCGCCCAATTTGAAATTGGTCTTGAGCGGGCAACCTCTCTACACGGTCTACGATGATCTTCCCGTCTTGAAAAAGGATGCGGAAAAAAGGGAAGGCCTTCGGGTCATCGCCGTGGTGCCGATCCACTACGAAGGCCGGGTCGTGGGCTGCATCAATACGGCTTCCCGATATCGTGACGACATCCCCCAGGAAATCCAAAGCTTCCTGGAATCCGTGGGATCCTACCTGGGAAACGCCTTGGGACGCATCCAAGCCCGACAAGATCTGGAAGAGTCCACCCGGCAGTACGCGGTGCTTTTTGAATTGGCTGGCGATGCGCTTTTCATCGTCCGCTTGCGAGACCGCCGGATTGTGGACGTCAATCGGGCGGCTTCCGTTCTCCTTGGGTATACCAAAGGCGAACTTTTAGAATCCGTCTGGGATGCGATGATCGACGCTACGGACGGGCACGACCTGGTGGACCGATGCCGGGCGCAGCTTCATGAGCGTCAAAGACACCTTGTGGAAGGCTATTTGAGAACCCGAAGCGGCACGACAGTCCCCGTGGAAGTCAGCGCAAAGACCTTCGAAAGCAAGGGTGAAACCTTGCTGTTCATGATGGCGCGGGACATTTCCGAAAGGTTGCGGGCTCAGGAGGAAAAGGAACGGCTTCAGGAACAGCTGCGGCACGCCCAGAAAATGGAATCCCTCGGGCGACTGGCCTCCGGCATCGCCCATGACTTCAACAACCTGCTGACCCCCGTTGTAGGATACGCAGACATCCTCTCGCATTTCCTGGAAGAGGGCAGCCCGGGTCGCCACCACACGGAAATCATCCGCAAAGCGGCCCTAAAAGCCGGGGATCTCGCGGAACAGCTCCTGGCCTTCAGCCGGGATCAAGCGGCCGCCTTTGAAACTGTGGACCTGACAGAGACGGTACGGGCTTTCTTCGAGATGTTTCGACCGAGCCTTCCATCACAGATCGCGATGCGACTGACGCTTCCCAAGGCCCCGGTCTGGGTCAAAGCCGATCCCAAGCAGATGGAACGGGTGCTGCTCAATCTGACCACCAACGCTCGAGACGCCATGCCCGGAGGAGGGTCCCTTTCGGTCCTCCTAGAGCAACGGACCTACCACCACGAAAGCGACATGCCGGCTGTCGGCCTGAGGCCCGGCACTTACGCCGTCCTTACTGTGGCCGACACCGGCATGGGCATGGATCGAAGAACCCTTCAAAAAATCTTCGAACCTTTTTTCAGCACGAAACCTTTGGGCAAAGGGACGGGCCTTGGACTTTCCATCGCTTACGCGATCGTGGAAAGCCACAAAGGGCAGATTCTCGCCAGCTCCCTTCCCGGTGTGGGAACCGCTTTCGAGATTTACCTGCCCGTCAGCCCACCCCCCGTGTCCTAATCCAGGGCACGGCGGTCGGCCATATCGAAGAGCTTGCGTTCGCGCGGGCCCATGATTCCCAAAGCTTCACGCTTCTTGTCGATATGGGCGATCATCATGTGGGCCATCTCATAGGGATCCGTGGCAAAGCCCCACTTG
>CALGPN010000039.1 GCA_937960435.1 uncultured Desulfosoma sp. | reverse complement strand
GGCGAAGAATAGCCCTCGGTCCTTGGTTCAGCCTGATGCCAAGGGGCTTGAACTTATTCCTTTGGAGGCCGACGAGCGAAGCGTCTTCGAGCGCCAGTATCGGTTCATTGCGCTCTTCGCTTTCATCGTGCTGGCCGTCTACGTCGCCCAGCTGTGGTATTTACAAGTAATCAAAGGACCCTACTACCGAATCCGATCCGAGAACAACCGCATTCGGACGGAAACCATTCGATCGCCGCGAGGCATTATCTTCGACCGAAACGGTGTCCCTCTCGTGGAAAACCGGCCGGCGTTTCATCTGATGCTCGTCCGCGAAGACATCAAAGACCCAGAGGCTTTGAATCAGATTCTTCAGGCCGTCGGCGAGTTGAGCGGTAAAAGCGTATCGGAATTGACGGCGGTGGTTGAAGCCAACAAGGGTAAGAGGCGTTTTGAGCCCATACGGCTCATCGCGGATATTGATCGCGACACCTTGGCCCGTGTTGAGGCGCGTCGGTTACGATTGCCGGGGGTCTATGTGGAGGTGGAGCCGCGTCGAGGATACAAATTCAGCGGGACTGCAGCCCATTTGGTCGGCTACCTCGGTGAGATTTCGGAGGAGGAGCTGAAAAAAGACGCCTATCGAGACTACCAATCCGGTGAATTTATCGGCAAAGGGGGAGTGGAAAAGTCACTGGAAAAGTTTCTCCGTGGGCAAAGCGGGTGGCGTCAGGTGGAAGTGGACGCGTTGGGAAGGCACATCCGGTCCTTGCAAGAACGCTTGCCGATTCCGGGCAGAGACCTATGGCTTACGGTGGACTTGGACCTGCAACGAGAGGCGGAAGAGTGCTTGAAAGGAAAAGCGGGCGCCATCGTCGCGGTGGATCCCGGTTCGGGAGAAATCTTGGCCATGGTGAGCAGTCCCTCGTTCGACCAAGAGCGATTCGTCCGGGGAATGAATGCGGAGGAGTGGAAAAAGTTCATCACGGATACCACCCACCCCTTGCTCAATCGGGCTGTCTCTTCGGCGTATCCTCCGGGCTCCATATATAAACCCTTCGTTGCTGTGGCCGCTTTGGAAGAAGGGATAGTCGCCCCTACCAGCATCGTGTCGTGTCCGGGATTCTATGCTTTTGCCGGGCGGCGTTACCGGTGCTGGAGGGATACCGGGCACGGCGCGGTGGATCTTCACAGGGCCATTGTGGAGTCGTGCGACGTGTATTTCTACACGGTAGGGATGAAGCTCGGCGTGGACACGATCGCTCACTACGCCAAGATGTTCGGCTTCGGGGAAGCCAGTGGGATCGAACTTCCTTCGGAACGCACCGGGCTAATCCCGACCCGCGATTGGAAATTGAAAGCCACGGGCATTCCATGGCAAAAAGGCGAAACGTTGTCGATCGCCATCGGGCAAGGCTTTGACCAAGTGACGCCTTTGCAAGCGGCCATGGCCTATGCGGCCTTGGTGAACGGGGGAACCCTTTGGACGCCGAAGTTGGTGACACGGATCGAGGCCGCGGACGATGGGGACAGTGACGTGGTGAAACCCAAAGTGCGCAGAAAGATCCCGGTCCGAAAGGAAACTTTGGAGCTTGTCAAAAGGGGACTTACGGGTGTCGTGAACGAAGGTCGAGGAACCGCGCACGGCATTGCGCTAAAAGGGGTCGCCCTAGGGGGAAAAACGGGAACGGCGCAGGTGGTGAGGATGGGTGAAAACGTCAATCGTAAAGCCCACCAGAAATCTTTGGCCGAAAGCGAAAGGGATCATGCGTGGTTCGTGGGTTACGGGCCGGTGGAAAAGCCGGAGATCGTTGTTGCCGTCATCGTGGAACATGGCGGCCATGGGTCTTCCGGGGCCGCCCCGTTGGCGCAAAAGGTGATGCGAAAGTACCTGGAAAAAACGCATCCCGAACTCCGGTCACGGGAAGGGACGGGGGTGCAAGGGAGCATGGAGGACACGGATTAGGGCCATGATGGATCGGCGGCTTGTGGAAAATTTTGATTGGAGCATCGTTTTTTTGTTTTTTGCCATTTCCTGCCTCGGGCTCCTCTCCTTGTACAGCGCCTTGTACACGCAAATCCAAATGAATCCCACACGGAATCTATTCATTAAACAAGTCATCTGGTTTGCTTCGGGGTGCCTCGTATTTGTGGCGACCCTGCTCGTGGACTATCAGAAACTCAAGAAGCTGGCGCCGTGGATGTACGCAGCCACGTTGCTCGCTTTGGCGGTTGTGCTTGTCGTCGGGGAAGGGATCAAAGGGTCTAGAAGGTGGCTGAACATCGCGGGATTTAATCTCCAGCCCTCCGAGTTCATGAAATTGGTTCTGGTTCTCCAACTGGCCCGTATGTTTTCCTCCCAGGACGTGGAACCCTATCCGCCCATAAAGCAACTGATTCCTGCCGTCTTGGTTTCCCTTGTCCCCGCTGTGCTCATCGTCGTGGAACCGGATTTGGGAACGACTTTGTGCTTGTTGGCGGTGGCCTTTACCATGATATTTGTCCTCGGCATCCGATGGAAATACCTCATTCTCATTGCAATCGTTGGCGCGCTGAGTATTTATCCGCTCTGGCACTATGGCCTGAAGGAGTATCAAAAGGAGCGGGTTCGCACTGTGCTGGCTCCCGAGAGGGACCCCATGGGGAGCGGTTATCACACGATCCAGTCCAAGGTGGCTGTTGGCTCGGGGATGATGTGGGGAAAGGGGTTCTTGAACGGAACGCAAAACAAGCTCCGCTTTCTTCCGGAAAAGCACACGGATTTCATTTTTTCCGTCTGGGCGGAGGAATGGGGATTTTGGGGCTGCACAGTGATGATCGCGCTGTTTTTCTTGTTCGTCTGCGCCTCGCTTCGGGTCGCTAGGGTGGCCAAGGACCGATTCGGCATGTTGGTCGTCGTGGGCCTCACTGCCCTGATCATGTGGCAAGCGCTGATCAACATCGGGATGGTCATCGGCCTCCTTCCGGTGGTGGGCATCACGTTACCTTTTGTGAGCTACGGAGGGTCATCGTTGCTCACCCTATGCGCTGCCGTCGGGCTCATTGAAAATGTCTCCATGCGCCGGTACGCTTTCCGCCCCAGGTAGGCGATGGGAAGGGGAAAAAGATGGGGCGGGGGCATTGTGATTTTTTTTACTTTTTCCCTTGCCAACCCTTTCGAGCTGTGCTATGGACTCGCTCATCAGAAAATTCCGGGCCCTGAACCGGTCGGAATAAGTAGAGAAACCCCCTGCGGAAAGATTGTGACAGCAAGGACATAGCGGCCGGCGGTTCGCCGGAAGCCGCCGTGGGCATGGGAACAATAAAAGCGAGGGTGGAACGATCATGATCAACGTCGATGTGACTCTGTTTATTCAAATGGCCAACTTCCTCCTGCTTTTGGTGCTCATGAATCTGGTGCTCTACAGGCCCATCAGGCGCCTTGTGGCCCAGAGAAACGCGCTGGTCTCCAAGCAGAGGGAGGGCATCGACAAGGCGGAAAACGAGGCGCAGAGGGTCATGCGCGAGTTCGAGGAGCGCCTGAGGCAGGCGCGCGCGGCCGGGCGCGAGAAGATTCAAGAACTGAAGGAGGCGGCTTACCGAAGGGAAAAAGACCTGTTGAGTCAGGCCTCGGAGGAAGCCGCCAAAGAAGTTCAGGCGGTGCGGGAAAGGGTTCAAAAAGAAATCGGCCAGGTGCGATCCCAACTCCAGGCACAAATCCAAGAGTTTTCCAAAGAGATGGCTCAACGGATCCTCGGTCGCAGTCTTTAATACGGTCCATGGTGAAAGCTTGGGTATCTTATAGAGCTAAGGGGCGATCAATGAAGGGATGGAAAGCGACGTCAGCGGGCATTGTGGGGGTGAGTCTTCTTGCAGCAACCGCGGCTTACGCGTCGGGTGCGGGAGGCCATGAAGCGGGGCTGCCGTGGAAGGACTTCTTCCTACGACTCATGAACTTTGCCATTATGGTAGCAATCCTTGTCAAGCTGCTGAAAAAACCCGTCGCCAATTTCTTCTCCTCCCGCAGGGAAAACATCCAACGGTTGTTGACCGAGTTGGAAGAAAAGAAGAAAGAAGCGGAAGCGAAGGCTTCGGAGTACCAGGCGAAATTGGCTGTGCTCGATAAAGAAACCCAAAAAATCTTGGCGGAATATATCCAGGAAGGCGAGGCGGAAAGGGACAAGATTATTCAAGCGGCGGAAAAACAGGCGCAATACATCAAGGAACAGGCCCGTTTGGCTATTCAGCAGGAGATCAAAGCGGCAAAAGAAAGTCTGCAGGAGGAGATCGCCGAGCTGTCGGTAAGCGCCGCGGAGGATCTCCTCAGGAAGAATATACGGCCCGAGGACCAGGATCGTTTGATTGACGAATTCATCACAAAGGCGGTGGAGGCAAAGTGAAGAACTTAATTGTCGCCAAACGATACGCCAAGGCCCTGTTCAATCTCGCCTTAGAGGATGGGAGGCTGACCGAGTACGGGCAAGAGCTGCAGGGGTTGGTGCAGCTCCTCGATCAGCAGCCGGCGCTTATGGATGCCCTGGCCAACCCCCTCTACCCTGAGGACGTGAAGAAATCCGTCTTCCGTACTCTGGCGGATAAGGCTGAGATGAGCCCTGTGATGCGCAGTTTTGGGACACTGCTGGTGGAAAAAGGGAGAATCCGTCATCTTCCGGAGATTTCTCAATACTTCCAGCGGCTGACGGACGAGCATTTCAATGTGGCCCGAGCGAAACTCAGCGCTGCGGTCAAGTTGGATGAGGCGGCCATAAGCAAGATCGCCGAGACGCTGGGCCGGCTGACCGGTAAGAGGATCGTCATCGAGTTCCAGCAGGATCCGAACCTCATTGGGGGTGCTGTCGCTCGCATTGGCGATCTGGTGATAGATGGCAGCGTGAGAACGCAGTTAAAGGCAATCAAAGAATCTTTGAAAAGGGGTGAGCTGGGTTAATGGAAATCAGAGCCGAAGAAATCAGCCAAATTATTCGCGAGCAGATCAAGGACTACGAGAAGAAGGTTGAGCTCAGCGAGACCGGGCGTGTTCTCTCCGTCGGTGACGGCATCGCGCGCGTCTACGGTGTCGAGAAGTGCATGTCCATGGAATTGCTTGAGTTCCCTACGGATCACGGACCCATTTACGGCCTGGCCCTAAACCTGGAAGAAGACAACGTGGGTGTCGCCATCATGGGTGAAGACATCCACATCAAGGAAGGGGCCGAAGTGCGCAGAACGGGGCGCATCGCCGAGGTGCCGGTTGGTGATGCAGTCATCGGGCGCATCGTGGATCCCGTGGGCAATCCCTTGGACGGCAAGGGCCCGATTGAAGCGAAGGAGTTCTCGCGCATTGAACGGATCGCTCCGGGCGTCATCGCGCGTCAGCCGGTCAATGAGCCCATGTATACGGGTCTGAAAGCGATCGATGCCATGACGCCGGTGGGTCGTGGCCAGCGGGAGCTTATCATTGGCGACCGTCAGATCGGAAAGACGGCTATTGCCGTCGACGCCATCATCAACCAGAAAGACAGCGGCATTATTTGTATTTACGTCGCCGTTGGACAAAAGAAATCCACGGTGGCCCAAGTGGTGGAAACGCTGCGTCGCCACGGCGCCATGGAATACACGGTGGTGGTGGCGGCGTGCGCCAGCGACCCCGCGCCGTTGCAATACATCGCCCCCTACGCGGGGTGCGCCATGGGCGAGTACTACCGCGATACCGGCCGCCACGCGCTCATCATCTATGACGACTTGTCCAAGCAGGCCGCAGCTTACAGGCAGGTGTCGCTGCTGCTGCGCCGTCCTCCGGCACGTGAGGCGTACCCCGGCGACATTTTCTACAACCATTCCCGTTTGCTGGAACGTGCCGCCAAACTGAACGATAAGCTGGGCGGTGGCTCTCTGACCGCTTTGCCGATTATTGAAACTCAAGCGGGTGACGTTTCCGCGTACATTCCCACCAACGTCATCTCCATTACAGACGGGCAGATCTATCTGGAACCCGGCCTTTTCTTCGCTGGTGTGCGGCCCGCCATCAACGTCGGCCTTTCGGTCTCCCGCGTGGGCGGTGCGGCTCAGACGAAAGCCATGAAACAAGTGGCCGGGCGTTTGCGTCTGGACCTCGCTCAGTACCGTGAACTTGAAGCCTTCGCAAAATTCGGAAGCGACCTGGATAAGGCTACGCAGCAGCAGCTCAATCGCGGTATGAGGCTCGTGGAGTTGCTGAAGCAACCCCAATACCAGCCGATGCCCGCCGAAAAGCAGGTGATGGCTTTGTACGCCGGCACACGCGGCTACTTGGACAAGATCCCTGTGGAGAAGGTCGGGGCCTACGAAAGCCAGATGCTCGCGTTTATGGAGAGAAAGTACCCTGAAATTCTCCAGGAAATTAAAGACAAGAAGGTCATCAGCGAGGAGCTGGACAAGAAGATGGCCAAGGCGCTGGAAGAGTTCGGGGAAGTCTTCCAGGGATAATTCGGCGAACAGGCCAGGCTGAAAAGAGGCGGGTATGGCGACCCTTCGGGATATTAAGCGGAAGATCGAAGCGGTAAAAAAGACCTCCCAGATCACCAAGGCCATGAATATGGTGGCGGCGGCGAAACTGCGGGGCGCCCAAGAGAATATGGAACGCTTCCGAAACTACGCAGAGAAGTTTCGGGAAGTCATCGGACGGCTTGCCGCAGGGGTTGAGCCCGACGGGACCTTTCAGCTCATGACGCCGCGCGAGGAGGTGAAGAAGATTGAGCTCGTGCTCCTCACAGCGGATCGTGGCCTGTGCGGCAGCTTCAACAACAATCTCATCGTGACGGCGGAGCGGTTCATCGCGCAGAAGCGTCGGGATGGGTTCGAGGTGACGCTGACGGCAGCAGGACGCAAAGGCCGGGATTATTTTCGGCGGCGTCGATATGCCATGCGCTCCGAGGTTACGGGACTGTTAAACAAGCCGAATTATGACGATGCCTTTCGGCTTGGAAGAGAACTCATCGATCTTTTTCTCGATGGGGATGTGGATGAGGTTTACATTATCTATAGCCATTTCCGAAGCATGGTGAAGCAGGAGCCGCGACTTATCCGCTTGCTGCCCATCGTTCCGGAGTCCCAGGCAGAAGCGGAAGTGCGGGAATATCTTTTTGAGCCGTCGCATCAAGAGCTTCTCAACGATTTGTTGCCCAACTACGTGTACAACCAACTCCTGGACTGCTTCTACCTGACGGCGGTCAGCGAACATGCGGCCCGGATGACGGCGATGGAAAACGCCACCAACAACTGTAAGGATATGGTGAGAAGCCTGACACTCACGTACAACAAAGCGCGTCAGGCCGCCATTACAAAAGAGCTTATGGACATCGTTGGCGGCGCGGAAGCTCTCAAGAAGTAAACGACGGTTCGAAATAAACAAAGGAGGTATCGGGCCACATGAATATCGGAAGGATTGTCCAAGTTATCGGCAACGTGGTGGACGTTGAGTTCGAAGAAGGGAAGCTGCCGCCCATTCTGACGGCTCTTTTGGTGAGCAATCCCGGGCTCAGCGACGAAGAAGACAACCTAGTTTTGGAAGTGGCGCAGCATCTGGGCGACAACGTGGTGCGCACGATCGCCATGGACCTGACGGACGGCTTGGTGCGCGGCATGCCCGTGAAAGATACGGGCAAGCCCATTCAAATGCCCGTGGGCAAGAAGGTTTTGGGGCGCGTCTTGAACGTGGTTGGGCGGCCTGTGGACGGGTTAGGCCCGGTGGATGCTGATGAATTCATGCCCATCCATCGCTCGGCGCCGACATTTACCGAGCAGGACACGTCGGTCAACGTCCTGGAGACGGGCGTCAAGGTCATCGACTTGCTGGTTCCCTTCCCGCGTGGCGGCAAGATGGGCATGTTCGGCGGCGCCGGCGTGGGCAAGACCGTCGTCATGATGGAAATGATCCACAACATCGCCATGCAGCACGGCGGTATTTCGGTCTTTGCGGGCGTGGGCGAGCGGACCCGGGAAGGCAACGACCTGTACCTGGAAATGAAGGAATCAGGCGTTCTGCCTCGAGCCGGCCTCGTTTACGGGCAGATGACCGAACCGCCAGGAGCGCGGGCTCGCGTGGCGTTGTCGGCGCTGACCGTCGCCGAATACTTCCGCGATGTGGAAGGCCAGGACGTGCTGCTGTTTATCGACAACATTTTCCGATTCACTCAGGCGGGCGCGGAAGTCTCGGCTCTTCTGGGGCGCATGCCTTCCGCCGTGGGTTACCAACCGACGTTGGGCACCGACCTCGGTGAACTCCAAGAACGCATCACCTCGACCACTAAGGGCTCCATCACCTCGGTACAGTGCGTCTACGTGCCCGCGGACGACTTGACGGACCCGGCACCGGCGACGACCTTTGCGCACTTGGATGGAACGGTGGTGCTTTCGCGCCAGATCGCGGAGCTCGGGATCTACCCCGCGGTGGACCCTCTGGATTCCACCTCGCGTATTCTGGACCCGAACGTGTTGGGTCAGGAACACTATCAGACGGCTCGGAACGTGCAACAGATCCTCCAAAAATATAAAGACCTTCAGGATATCATCGCCATCCTCGGCATGGACGAGTTGTCCGACGAAGACAAGATCATTGTCGGTCGCGCACGCAAAATCCAGCGGTTCCTGTCGCAGCCCTTCCATGTCGCCGCTCAGTTTACGGGTGTAGAGGGCAAATATGTGAAGCTGGAAGACACGATCCGGGGCTTCAAGGAAATCGTCGAAGGCAAGCACGATGATCTTCCGGAGCAGGCCTTCTACATGGTGGGGACGATCGAAGAGGCCATCGAAAAGGCCAAGGCGATGGCCGCCGCGTAACCTTCTGAGCGAATGGTGAGCAATCATGGCGGGAAAACTGTTGTTGGAAATCGTCACCCCGGTTCGCAAGGTGCTCAGCGAAGAAGTGGACATGGTGGTGGCGCCGGGGGAACTTGGGGAGTTCGGGGTACTGGTCAACCATATCCCGTTTTTGACGAAGCTCAAAATCGGGGAGCTTCGGTTCAAAGTGGGAGCCAGCACACGGTATGTGGCCATCATGGGAGGCTACGCCGAGGTCTTACCGGATAAGGTCACGATTCTTGCCACCGCGGCGGAAGAGGCGACGGACATCGACGTGATCCGAGCCCAGGCCGCGAAAGAAAGGGCGGAGCGGAGGCTGCGGGAGGCCAAGGACCGCGTGGAGTTTGCCAGAGCGCAGGCGGCCTTGCAGAGGGCTTTGGCGCGGTTAAAAGTGGCCGAGCGGCGATAGGCTGCTGAGTCAAAGGGAGAAAACCCCGTCGCGTAGCGGCGGGGTTTTTTTATTTTGAGGATGACGGACCCTGTGCCGAAATATATAGAGGGCGATAGATGGTGAGGCGGCAAAAGGAAAGGGAGACGAAGCATGTGTGGGATTGTGGGCTATATCGGCGTTGAGGATGGCGTGGACATGATCGTCGAAGGGCTTCGACGGTTGGAATATCGCGGCTACGACAGTGCAGGGATTGCGGTGCTCGATGAAGGTTCGCGGATCCAGATGGTACGCTGTGTCGGCAAGATAAGCGAGCTGGAAAAGAAGTTGGCTCTGAATCCTGTGAGAGGAAAAATCGGCATCGGACACACGCGTTGGGCGACCCACGGAGCACCCAGTGACGAAAACGCCCACCCCCATCGTTCAGGCCCCTTTGCGGTGGTGCACAACGGCATCATCGAAAACTATGGCGACATTAAAGAGCGATTGAGCGCCAAGGGCCATGTGTTCACTTCCGAGACCGACACCGAAGTGATTGTCAAATTGCTTGAAGAGGAATGGCGTGCACGCAGTGATTATTTGGAAAGCGTCCAGGCGACGCTTCGACAATTGAGGGGAAGCTTCGCGGTCGTCTTTCTCAATGAGCAGGAGCCTGATGTCTTGGTGGGGGCGCGTCGAGAAAGCCCATTAATTTTGGGCATCGGTGACGGGGCGTACTATTTCGCCTCGGATATTCCCGCAATTCTTCATCAGACGCGGAGGATCGTGCTCCTTGAGGATGACGATCTCGTGGTCGTGCGACGCGACGGGTTCCAAATCCAAACGGTGGACGGGAAGATCCGCCCCTATGTGGTGCAGACGGTGGATTGGAACCCGGTGGCGGCGGAAAAGGCCGGCTACAAGCATTTCATGCAAAAGGAGATTTTTGAGCAACCCCGGGCCATCATTGACACACTGCGAAGCGTCGTCGATTTCAATCGGGAGCAATTGCGCTTTGCGGACCTCAAGATATCCGAATCATTGGTCCGTTCCATTGCCCGCATGTATCTCGTGGCGTGTGGGACATCGTTTCACGCCTGCCTTGTCGGCAAATACATGATGGAGCAAATGAGCCGGGTGCCGGTAGAGGTGGATCTGGCCTCCGAGTTCCGCTATAGGGGGCCGCTTTTGAACGGTGAAACCCTTCTTATGGTTGTCAGTCAATCAGGGGAGACGGCGGACACACGGGCCGCTCTTAAGGAGGGACTGGACAAAGGGGCGCACTGCAGAGCCATTGTGAACGTTGTCGGGAGCAGCCTGGCGCGCATGGCCCAGGGTGTGCTCTACACCCACGCAGGTCCGGAAATCGGGGTCGCCTCCACAAAGGCTTTCACGACCCAGCTGGTGGCCTTGTTTCTGTTCAGCCTCTATTGGGCCCATGCGGCCGGAAAGCTTCAGCCTGGAGAGATGTCTTACCACATCCAAGCCTTGCGGGAACTGCCGGGAAAAATCGACGAAGTGCTGGCCGGTGAGGAGATCATTCGCGAATGGGCGAAGCAGTACATGGACCGAGAGCATTTCCTCTTTCTTGGTCGGGGACCCCTTTACCCCATCGCTCTGGAAGGGGCGCTCAAAATGAAGGAAATCTCGTACATTCACGCCGAAGGTTACGCGGCCGGAGAGATGAAACACGGCCCCATCGCACTGATCGACGACAAAATGCCTGTGGTCGTGCTCGTGCAAAAGGGCGCGCTTTATGAAAAAATGCTCTCCAATGTTCAGGAGGTCAAAGCCCGAGGTGGGAAAGTGCTGGCCTTTGTCGAAGGCGACAAGGACATGCGTTTGGGCGAAGACGTCCTTCAATTCCCGGTGCCCGCAACAAGCCCGTGGCTTTCCCCGGTCGTCTTTGCCGTCCCTCTGCAGCTCCTCGCCTACCATATGGCGGACTTGCGTGGAACGGATGTGGATCAGCCACGGAACCTGGCAAAAAGCGTCACCGTCGAATAGGCCCGGAGACCGTTAAAGAGTTTGAACTTGACTTTGTTCTGATTTTGCGCATAAGATTCTTGTGAATCAGGAAAATATATGTGATTCAAGTGGGTTAACGGAAATTAAGCCCCAGCGCCTTGAGAGAAGCTGAGGGAGGCCTGGGCCGAGACGATTGAAAAAAAAGGGGAAAACGGCAGCAGTTCAGGCGAGCGGCGCTGAGACGCATTTTGAAGTTTTTGCCGTGCCGAGCCCTCACGACCCATGGGCCTCAGGGGGGAGCGCACAGGCAAATCGAGATATGAAAAAAAGGGTAGGGTCCGGAGTCCGTAGAGGATTGGAGACGGATGCACCCAACGGAGCCGAGGGAGTTGTTGTGCAGATGAAAACGCTGTGGGGCTTCGAAGGATCCAGCCCAGGAGTTGTGATGACGTGAGCCCCTGCGGTGCCCGTGATTGGCAGAGCGTTCCTGAGCCAACACCAACAAACGGGGGGTTCCCGCTCGTTCCGGTGAGCGCGTTGCGTCGTCGACGTGCCTAAAGGAACGATGGAACGCCCACTTCGCTGAATCGGTTCAAGACCGACTGCCGACACGGCACAAGGCGGGGGCTTCCCTCTTCTATGAGCTTCAGGCCCGATCTCGCCTGCTGTGTGCCTGTGGGCTTCCGAGCTCAACGTCAAGCCCGTTGGCACCCCTCCGGAGAAAATCTCCATACTGAAGAATCGGTCGTCACGGTTCGAGAGTTCGTCAAATCGTTTTGAGAAGCAGCGTGGGCATGACCATTCAAAATGTCAGAGCCCCAAGGGCGTTGAACGCCATGGGGTCTACGGAAAGGAAGGATGAGCCATATGGGACAGGTCGGCATGGTGATTGTGGCCTTTGTGGCTCTTGTTGTGGGAATCGGCGCCGGCGTTTTGGGATGGCGGCTGGTGCTCCAACGCAAGAGCGAACAGGAAAGGCGGGAGTCGGAGCATCTCCTGGAGGAGGCTCGCAAGGAAGCCGAAACCCTCAAGAAAGAAGCGATTCTTCAGGCGAAAGACAACATCTTCCGCATGAAAGCGGATTTCGAAAAAGAAACGAAAGAAACCCGAAAGGAGCTCCAGAATCTCGAAAAGCGACTCCTTCAAAAAGAGGAGAACCTGGACAAAAAATCCGAGGCTCTCGACAAGAGAGAAAGTGCCATTGCCAAGAAGGAAAAAATGCTCCTCGACAAAGAAAAGGAGTTGGAAGACCGCTCCAAGGAACTGGAGGGGCTCATTGAAGCACAACGGCTCAAGTTGGAATCTCTCTCGGGCATATCGGCACAGGAAGCCAAGGAGATGCTCATTAAAAGTATTGAAGACGAGGCACGCCACGAGGCGGCCTTGACGGTGAAGCGTATTGAAGCGGAGGTTCGGGAGCAAGCGGACAAGAAGGCCAAGGAAATCATTGCCTTGGCGATCCAGCGCTACGCGGGGGACTACGTGGTGGAAAAAACCGTATCCGTGGTGAACCTGCCTAACGACGAAATGAAAGGCCGCATCATCGGGCGCGAGGGCCGTAACATTCGGGCGTTGGAAGCCACAACCGGCATCGACCTGATTATCGACGACACTCCCGAGGCGGTGATCTTATCGGGGTTCAACCCCATACGGCGGGAAGTGGCTCGCCTGTCCCTTGAGCGTCTGATTTCCGATGGGAGAATTCACCCCGCCCGCATCGAAGAAATCGTGGAAAAGGTGGGTCAGGAAATCGATACGGCCATTCGGGATGCCGGGGAGCAGGCGGCGTTCGATGTGGGCGTTCATGGGATCGACCCCGAACTCATCAAGCTCGTGGGCAAACTCAAGTACCGCACGAGCTATGCCCAAAACGTCCTTCAACATTCGCGCGAAGTGGCCTTCCTGTGCGGGGTGATGGCTGCTGAACTGGGGCTCAATGAGAAGCAGGCCAAGAGAGCGGGCCTGCTGCATGACATCGGCAAGGCTGTGGACCATGAAGTGGAAGGCCCCCACGCGTTGATCGGAGCCGATCTGGCGAAAAAGCACGGCGAATCTCCGGAAATCGTCAACGCCATCGCCGCCCATCACGAAGACGTGCCTGCGGAAAGTGTGCTGGCCATTTTAGTTCAAGCGGCGGACGCCTTGTCGGGAGCTCGCCCCGGTGCGCGCAAGGAGCTTCTGGAGTCTTACGTGCGGCGTTTGGAAAATCTGGAAAAGATAGCCATGTCCTTTAAAGGGGTCTCCAAAGCTTACGCGATCCAAGCGGGCCGCGAATTGCGCATCATTGTGGAAAACGAATCGGTAGGCGATGCCGACACGGTGCTCTTGAGCAAAGATATCGCCAAGCGTATCGAAAGTGAATTGACCTATCCCGGGCAAATCAAAGTGACCGTTATCCGTGAGACTCGAGCTGTGGAATACGCAAGGTGAGCGGTAAGGCAAACGGGCCAAGCGCAGCGGAAGGGGAATGAGCGTGGCGGGTGGAAAGAATACGCTGGATGTTTTGACGGAACGGGGTTTTGTCGAGCAGGTCACCAATCGGGAGGGGCTGCATGAGCTGCTGGAAAATCCGGCCACGTGCTACATCGGCTTCGATCCCACGGCCGACAGCCTCCATGTGGGCAGCTTGGTGCCCATCATGGCCCTGGTGCATATGCAGCGCGGGGGGCATCGTCCGATCGTTTTGGTGGGCGGCGGCACGGGGATGGTGGGTGATCCCAGCGGCAAAACGGAGATGCGCCAGCTCCTGACCGAAGAGCAAATCGAGCACAACGTGAGGGCGCTTAAGAACCAGCTGTCGCGCTTTCTTGACTTTGGAGAAGGCAAGGCGCTGATTTTGAACAACGGCGATTGGCTGCTGGGCCTCAAGTACATTGAGTTCCTGAGAGATATCGGTCGCCATTTCAGCGTCAACAGGATGCTCGCCGCGGAAAGCTATCGGATGCGGTTGGAAACCGGGCTCAACTTCATCGAGTTTAACTACATGCTCCTGCAGGCCTATGATTTCTATTACTTGGCCAAGACCTACGGGTGCCTTGTGCAGATGGGCGGCAATGATCAGTGGGGCAACATTGTGGCGGGAATCGACCTGATCCGGAAAAAACTCCACAGGGAGGCCTTCGGGATCACCTTCCCGCTGTTGACCACGGCCACCGGGGCCAAGATGGGAAAAACGGCGGCAGGAGCGGTATGGCTCAGTGGCGAGAAAACCACTCCCTATGACTTCTTCCAGTACTGGGTCAATGTGGACGATCGCGACGTGGAGAGATTCCTCAAGCTCTACACTCTGCTGCCTGTGGAAGAAATCGAGCGGGTGCGTGGGCTTGAAGGGGAAGCGATCAATGCGGCCAAGTCCATCTTGGCCTTTGAAGTGACGACCATGGTTCACGGGAGCGAAGAGGCCTTGGAGGCCTATCAGGCCGCTGTCCGGGTCTTCGGGCGCCGTGAGATTCCCTGGGATCTGCTGCCCTCGAGCCGAATCCCACGGGATGCCTTGATGGAAGATGGCGCGGTGCCGACGTTCTATGTGGACCGTTCTCGCCTTGAGGTCGGCATTCCGGCCTTTGAGCTTTTTGCCGAGGCGGGTCTGTGCGAAAGCCGCAGCGCAGCGCGTCGACTGATTCAACAGGGGGGGGCGTACCTTAACGGAAAGCGTGTGGATCGCTTTGATGCCTTGGTAGCTTTGGAAAATCTGGAGGAAGGGGCGGTGCTGCTCCGCGCGGGGAAAAAAAAGGTGTCGCGTGTGCGCGTGGCGCCGTAAATTTCCCTTGACCGGGCATCGGCCTTTTGCTACATAGACCGAGCCTTTCGGGGGGAGCAAAAAATCGCTTGACTTCCCCGCGGCAAAAAGATAGAAAAGAAAAAACTCTGCTCTTTGAAAACTAAATAGTGAGAGCGTGCTGGGCCTTGAAGAAAGGGACCGTGCCCGAAGAGGGTGCGGTTGATTGGGAAAAACTGGAGAGTTTGATCCTGGCTCAGAATGAACGCTGGCGGCGTGCCTAACACATGCAAG
>CALGPN010000038.1 GCA_937960435.1 uncultured Desulfosoma sp. | reverse complement strand
CCGGAAAGAAGCGCCATGCCGGTGAGAAGATCCGCCTTGTCGGCTCGCTCGAGCGGGGAATCGTAAAGAATCTGCTCCGCTTGATCGAGTAGCTCCATTCCCCCTCGCATCAGGCCCACAAAGGGCATGAGGCAGGGGTTTTTGGAATCGAGCACCGATCGGGCGTCCATGGCCGCAAGGGAAAGGACCCGCCAGCGATAGCGTATTCCTCCGTCTTCGAAAGTTTCCGAAATGTCGCCGCTTGGGGTGAGCACCATCACCACGGGAAGGACCGAAAGGCCCGTCTTCAGCCGGTAACGTGCGTCGTATTCCAGAAGCCGAAGCGGCACGTCCGCTTCCCAACGGGTTTGGACTTCCAGAAGCACAATGAAAACCTTCCCGTCTCGCGTCCGAATCCACAGGGGAAAATCGCTGGTCCTCACCGAGGCGGTCTCCTGGGGAAGTTCGACGATTTGCGATTCCTCCACTTCCAGGCCCAGGAAAAACTCCAGTGCCGCGTGCCGACAACGGGAAAGGATCACCTTCACCGCCGTGTCGTAGCTTCCCATGGATTCCCCTTCGAATGCATCCATCCGCCGATGGAAATTATCACACTCTCGTCTTTTGGGGAACCTGACGGTTTCCTTTAGACCTACCGATTTGGAACAGGGAGAGGCATCCGCCAGCCCGGCTTTACTGATGGGCAAACCTACCGGCTGAAAGCATCCGCGGGAAACGGCGGGGACGCAATGGAGCTATAAAAAAAGCGGGGGAAAACCAACCAGCTTGGTCTTCCTCGGATGTCCTTCATGTGGGATGGAAAGCCTGCCGCGCGAACGACGGTGTTTCTCCTTGAAGAAAACGCCAGAAAGGAGGTTTGCATCTTCGCTCCATGGAACCCGTCCGGGGCAGGCGAGAATCCAGACACCGTGAGGCGAAAATCAAAGATCGCTCGTGAAGCCTTTGGTCCATGAGGGCTCCTTGTTCGCTTCCCCCCGTTTGCCCTAGTCCCCTCTGGCGTCGATGACGCGCTCCATGCCGCACCGGGCGGAAAAGCTTGTCCGCCTGCGGTCCGCGTACAAAGGTATTTTTGCCCCTGCTCGTCCGTGTGAGGGCGTCGCCTCGGTGAAGGCCGGCTTTTGGGTGCGAGCGCGATTAAATTGGGCTGAAACGGTTTTCTTTTTTCCGCCAGACCGTCGCCGTCAAGGCCATGAAGGGATTTCTCAACTGACCCTTGCGCCGCCATCCGTGCACTTTGACCCGCCTGCGAACCCAAAGTCCATGGTCTTCCTGTTCTTTTCTCGTGCCACTTTAAGGACACTCGGTGTCGCTTCCCTCGACGCCTATCCTGGTTTCGGACTGTGCAAGCCCCTTCCCAAATGGGAAACGTTTTGCACACTAAAGGGTGAAACCTCTTGCACTCATCGCCCCACAGAGTCCCCCTTGGGGATGTTCCGTGAAGTGTCCTCGGCACAATATCCAACAATAAATCAACAACTTAGAAAACAACAGCCTTCCTTCGTCTTTTCTGGCATCGGAGTTGCACAATGAGTGTTGGAAGCGGCTTCTCAGTTTATTCGGGTTGGGGCGAAGGGTGTGTCGGGAGAGTGAGGATGGAAGCTTGCAGCGGGGGCGTTGGATAGAGACCCCGGTGCCTAGAGATGGTCCCTTGCAAGAGGGAGTGAATCGCAAATGACAATAAGCAAAATAGAGGCCGGGAGGTCCCATTGACGATGGGGAATGTGAAAAGAATCCGAGCGGACCCGATGCCATTGAGCTCTAGAAAGGTGTGTGCCCGGTCCTAGGCACCGAAGAGGCCGGGCTTTGGGAACGAAACCGACGAAAAGAGGAGATGGTCATGAAAAAGTACCTGTTGATTGCTGCACTGTGCCTCGCCGTTTTGCCTTATGCGGGCACGTCGCATGCGTTGAAGTTTGACCTGGCGGGAGCGGGAGGGGCCGACCCGACTACGGTCATCGACTTTGACACGTTGGATTGGGGCGTGTCTTCCGCGCTGATCGATGACGGCATCCCGGTTGTCGAAGGTGGAACTTTCAATGCGTTCACGGTGTATACCCATGCGTCCTTGAGTGCCTTCAAGAAGGATGGCAGCAACGTTGATTTGCCTGATGGCTATACATTGGATACAGACATTGAAATCACTGTCGTCATGGGCTTCGGGGAAATTCCCACGTATGTATCACCTTCTGGCAACGTCGTTACGTTTGAGTATGATCCAACCAACAGTGTCAACTTTTTTGAGATATATATCGATTATAGACCCAATGCCGACAAGAATCTGGATGACGATCTTGTGGCAGGAACGGGGTTCAATGACGGCACCTTACTCTTGAAGGGTGTTGTCACCTCAAGTAACGGGGTTTTCAGTATTTTCGGCGGCCCTGAAGCCTTGGACCAGTTTAATTCGAACTCTCTTCCCACCATAAATACGGTCAAAGGAACCGGCAGCACGACGCTCACCGCCCAAACCACGGCGACGGACATCAACCGTGACTACTTCTTAGAAATCCCCACAAACTTTTACTTCGCTTTGTTCGATACCAGCAACAATGCGGTTCCCTTTAAACAGGTGGACCCCGCCAATTATTACTGGAATGGGACAAATTACATTGTGGGCATTAACGGTTATGGCGGTAATGACATTCAAGTAGGTGCCATAAACGGCGTCAACGGCCCCGATATGGTCCTTCAGACGGACGGGAGCACCGTGATAAATGTCGTTCCGGAGCCCGCCACCCTGACATTGATGGGGATGGGTCTGATGGGTTTTGCCGGTTTGGGAAGAAAGCGTTTCAAGGGAAAAAAAGACTAAGAAGAGTCTAACGAAGTCCGAGGGGCGGGAACATCTGTTCCCGCCTTTTTTTGTGCCCCCAGCCACGGCAGGCTCCATAAGCCGTGCGCCCTATCCGTCTTCCGCTTTTCCTATCCTCCGTGCCGGTATCCCTCCCCAGATCTCCCCGGCGCCGATCCGTGTCCCTTTGCGGACGACCGATCCGGCGGCTACAATGGCCCGGTCTTCTATGGTCGTCCCCGACATGATCACCGCCTTGGCTCCGACGGTGACGGTGCTTCCGATGGAAATGGGTGACAGGGCAAGGTATTCGCCTTCGATGGCGTGAGAGAAAAGCAGCGCATCCTGGCCGATCAGGGTGTTGTCGCCGATGGTGGTCAGCGAGGGATCCATGATGATTCCCGAGCAATAGGTGTTTTTTCCCAAGCGTGCTCCGAGCATCTGGTAAACCAAGCGCATGAGCGGCACGGGAACGAATCTGCTGCGGGTGACGGGATAGAAGGCCAAAAGATAGAAAAGGAGATTCACATGGTAGATGAATTCGGCGCGGGATCCGGCGGCGATTTCACCGACCGGAAGGGGGAAAAACTTGAGAAAGATCCGGTTTTCCACAGCCAAGACGACAAAAGCCAGAACCAGGAAAAGGACGACCTGAACGGTCCCGATCCAGCGCCAATCGGGGAGGCCCCGGGTGAGCAAATGAGTCGTTGCGGCGGCACCGGCCAGGGCGAGGATCGCAAAGACGGAAAACACCACGATGGGACCTAGGGTGATTTTTCGCATTTCTTTTGCCCCCTCGAGCAAGGAGGTGACGCTGGGCTACGGTCCCGGCATCCTTCGGTACCGGTCGAGCCCCCCGCCTCGAGCACCTTTTCCATGAGATCCGCGGCTCGTGAAGCCGACCTCTTGCGCTCCCGAGCCGCACGATACGCCAACTCTTTTCCGACTGCGTGAGCCTCTTTGGGGAGCTTTTCCAAAAATCGTCGCCACACGCTGATGTCCGACGGCTTCACCCGCCGACCGCACCCCAAGGCTTCGACGCGCCGCATGTTGTATTCCTGATCCGGAATGGCCGGGATTCCCAGAATGGGAACCCCGTGACAGAGGGCTTGGTAAATAGTTCCGTTTCCTCCGTGACAGACCACGAGATCCGCCGTTTCCAAGACCTTGTCCGCATTAAGGTAGTCGGCGACGAAAACCCTGTCCGAGCCCCCCCACGGCACTTTCTGCCCTCCTGTGGACGCCACGACGATCCAGGATCCTTCGGCATAAGAATCTTTGGAAAAAGGTTTGTAAGCGGGTCGGTCCGATGAGCTCATTTCCAGGCCGGAGGGCCTCTCCGGAGCCCCTTTTATTCGGGCCTCGAGAAGGTTTCCCAAAAGCTCGGCGGCACCCGTGCTTCCCAAGGTGAGGTAGAGGAGGCGGTGCCCGGCCTTTTTCAGCGCTTGCACACGCGGCCACCAGGGCGGGTCCGGCACATCGAGATAGGGCACCATCGGCCCGACGTAGTGGTGGCCCGCAGGAAGACCCCGACTCGGCATGAATTCGGGAAGATCCGGAAGAAGGGTCAGCTCGTTGCCCTCCAGGCAATTGGTGGCCGTAACGGATGCGTTCATGCCGTAACGACGGGCCACAGTCGGAAAGGCGGAAACCGCCGCATCGAAAAGGCGCATCTCCAGCCACAGATTCAGGGCTCGGAGTCTTTCGCCAAGGGGGCTTTCAGGGAATCGCTTCAGAATGGGAACGTAGGGTTCCCTCCGGTGATGGGTGCTGGAGACGTTCACAATGGCGACATGGGGCACCTTGGCGATTTGGGTGGAAAGTCGGGCGCTCACGCGGCCGTCCGAAAGGACCCATTTGGGTTTCACGGCGCCGACAATGGCAAGGTCGGCCTCTACAAGCCCCTGTAATTCGTCGGTGCGCACAAATTTCAGAGAGCGTTTTCTTATCCTTCCGAAAAGAACGTCACCGGGGATTTCGAGAATCCTTTTTACCTCAAATCCCTTGCGTGCCGCATGCTGGAGCTCTCGCCCGTCGCCGGCAAAAATCACCTTATGTCCGCGCCGGCAAAGCTCCTCGGAAACCACGAGCGCTCGAGTCACATGGCTCAAGGTGTGGCCGTAGGCCAGCACGAGAATCGGCCTGGAGGAGTGGTTGTTAAAAGTGAAAGCCCACTTCAATGTAGACCCGATCCTTGGTGTCGAATCTCCCGAAGTCGCCGTCCGAAGAGCCATCGAAAACGTCGGCGCCCAGCGCCACCTGCCAGTGTTCGGTCCAGTGGTAGGTGATTTTGGGCCGTACCATGATATCGGTTTGGTTGAAGCCGATGATGAGAAAAATTTCAGGCTCCAGCCGGTTGTTCCAAAAAGCCGTTTCCAACCATAGGGAACCGAAACTTTTTATCTTCCGTTCCCGGATCGATGGCTCAGGGTCGATAAGAATCCGCTGCAGCCACTGAATGTTGCAGTCCACCTTGCCTGCAAAGGTATGGTCGAAGCTCAACAGGTAATCCAAAACATCTTTTTTCGCCAGCCCGTCCCTGTGCGCCGGATCGTCGGTGGCGAACTCTTTGCCTTTGTTCAGGACAAACTCGCCTCTGAGAATGTCGTCCCCGAGAGAGGTCGAGAAGGTTGTGCCGAAAAGATGGAGGCGACGATATTCCGGGGCGATGAGCAGCGCGGGGCGGTTTTCCTCTAGAGTTTGCACCCGCAGAACCGGGGCGGGGAAGAAATCGAAGGTGTAAAGATAAAACGCGCCCAAATCCCATCTGTCGCTTTTCCGCGACACGCGCCACCCGAGGGCGCTGTTTTTCACGTTTCTCGCCGGTTCATCCGCCGATCGGATCGTGACGGGCACTCCTTGCGGAAGGCGCAGCGGCTGTTCGAACTCTGAGCCTTCCACGGGCAGTTCGTTGAAATCGGGCACGGGAACCCATACCAGTTGCAAGTAAGTTCCCCGCAAGAAATATTCCACATTGGCCGCCCAGAGGGGGATGCGAATTTCGCTGGGTTCGGGCAGGATGAACTCCCTCAGATCTTTGGGAGTGACCACGTCGGCCACAAAAAGCCCGCCCACCGCTTCGCCCCAGACGATCTGTTGCCTGCCCAATCGCACATCCCAATCGCCCAGGCTGAGATGGAAGAAAGCTTCCCGAAGGTCGGCCTCGCTTTCTTGGTCTTTTTTGACCTGATCCCCGTACGTATCCGTGAAGGTGTAGACGGCATCGTAAGAGAAACGCCCCGCCAGATTCAGCGTGACGTGTGAAGACAGGGGTTGTGCGGTGGAGAGGCGCACGATGTTCTTGATCTTGGTAAACTCGTGGGGTTCGGACGTTCGAAAGGCTGTTTCGTTGGTAACCGATCCGTGCACGGTGCGGCTGAAAGCTTCGGCTTTGGCCACATGCGCCGGAAAGAACATCAGAGCCGCACAGAAGACCACCGTTTGAAGGCAGCGGCGGCGTCCGTTTTCCTTTTTGCGCATCCAGGAGTCCTTTCAGTACCGAAGAATATTGAGGTATTCCTTGGTAAAAAACTTTTCCGGATGCGCTTCCACCCGAATATCCGAATACTCCATCACCGAATAATGCCCCGGTCGGAGGGGATCCTTCAGGACCAGCCGATGGGGGCGCACAATCCCCTGAGCCTCTCGGTAATCTTCGTAGAGACAGGTCTTGAGTAGTTTTCCTGAGGCCGCATAAAATTCGGCCTTGAGAGGACGGCAATCGTCCATGGCCGCCCAGAGAAGGATCCTGTGGTAGGTGACGCGTTCATTGACCGCCGTCAATTCGAGAAGGTAGCACGGGACGCCGAGCCCCTCCACGTTTTGGTCCAAGATTTTCGGGGTATAGTCGCCCGAAAGGTTGACGCGGGCGATATCGCCATAGGCGACTTCGCCCAGAAGCCTCTGCTGCAATGAGACCCGCAGGGGCTTGGAGATCGACGGCATGAAAACCCAGAAGTCGTAGCCCAGCATCAACATGGTGGTGCCGCGATCGGTCGCGGGGGCCAACGTCTTGACGAGTGTTTTGTCGCGGCCCTTCACCAGAACTTCGTATTCATAGATTCTGGCCCCACTGTCGGCGGTGTGGCTTGTGATGCGCACATTGAGGCGATAGTCTTCCTGGGGGTTGCGGATGGCGTCCACCCGTTCCATGATGGCCTGAGGATCCGATAAAGATTCCGCCGCCACGAAATGTGGATTGCCCCCCAAGGCGGCCAAGAGCATCAGAAGGAAAAGCCTAACCACGTTTTCTCCTTTGTTGGTTACGTGTGGCGCAGGGCATCGGCGATGACCAGCCCCGAAGCCCTCCGGGCTGGGTACCATGAGGAGAAAAAAGCCGATAGTGTGGCCACACCGAACGCCATAAGAAGAAGTTCCGGGACCACCTTGATGGCCGCCCTCCATTCCACCGTTCCCCCCGGCGGGGGCGGCATGGGAATGCCCACGATGGACAGGAGATGGGCGAGTGCCGTTCCCAGCAGGAGGCCGAAGACACCTCCCACGATCCCCATGAGGAGGCCCTCCAGCAAGAGCAACCGTCGAACCTCGGAAGGCCTGAACCCCAAAGCCATGATGGTCCCGATCTCACGGGTCCGTTCCGTGATGGACATGTTCACCGTATTGAAAACACTGAGAACCACAATGACGGCGATAATGGCGATGAGCACCACGAACTGACGCCGGTAGAGCGCCACGACCCGATTGTAAAAATCCGCCAGCTCATGCCATGCTTTGGCTTCAATGCCGTAAGTCTCGGCCATGCCATGGTGAATCTGAGCCAGAACGGATTCCGTATGCCGCGTGTCCCGGAGGAGCACGATCAAGCTCTCCACAGCTTCCGTGCGCAACAACCGCTGCGCGGTTTCAAGGGGCATGCGAAGCCCACGGTCGTCAAATTCTTTGGAAGGGGATGCAAACAGACCTCGAACCGTGAAATCATAGGCATTGAGAGAGCCTGCGACGGTGTTGGTCAGGATGATTACGCTGTCTCCGACGGAAAGCCGCGTGGCCCGAGCAAGCCCTTGGCCCAACAGAACACCGAACGGGTCGTCGTTGGAAAGGTCGGTCCCTTCGAGAATGGCGAGCCCCGTATCGGCGTGGGGGATGCCTTCGATACGCCTCAGCCGAACCTCCCCATCGGGGTTCACGCCCTGCACCATGACGGAGACCGTGTTTTCTCCCGTACTTAAAAGCCCCGAAAAGCTGAAACGCGGCGTGATCAGCTGAACGTTCGGAAGAGAGCCGAGAGCTTCCACCACAGGCTTTGGAGACTCGATCAAATACTCGAAGGGCCGCGCCGTCCCCTGATCCCAATAGCCCCTCTTGTAGATCTGAATGTGGCCCAAATGAGAATGAATCAGTCCTTCCCGCATGCGAAGAAAAGTGTCCTGAAAAAAACCCCCGGCCAGAATGATGGCTGCAGCTCCAAAGGCGATGGCGGCCAGCGTCACCATGGATCGCATGCGGTTTCGACGAATGTTTCTGAAGGCCAGGGGCAGGAATTCGACGGTCGTCACGGCTGCGGTCCTTTCGCAATCAAACGGCCGTCCCTCATGTGGATCAATCGACGTGCCAGGTTCATCACCATGGTGTCATGAGTGGAAAACACAAACACCGTTCGATATCGCTGATTGAGGTCCTGCATGATTTCCAGGATCTGCAAACCCGTTTGACGGTCGAGATTGGCCGTGGGTTCATCGGCCAAAATAACCCTTGGGCGGCCGACCAAGGCACGGGCAATGGCCACCCGCTGCCTCTGCCCGCCGCTCAGTTCATCTGGCCTGTGACGGCCCAACTGAGCCAATCCGACCGCCTCCAGAGCTTCCTCTACTCTTTTATGGCGTTGGGTTCTTGAAAGGTTCTTCTTGAGCAAGGGGAATTCCACATTCTCAAAGGCCGTCAAAACAGGAATCAGATTAAACGTCTGGAACACAAAACCGATGTTTTCCGCCCGGAAATCCGCCTTTTGGGAAGCCGTAAGCCGGCCGATGTCTATACCGTCAAACAAGATGACTCCCTCGGTAGGAACTTCAATGCACCCGAGAAGATTCAAAAGGGTTGTCTTCCCGCTGCCCGAGGGCCCGGCCAAGGCTGTAAACTCCCCTTCCTCAATGGAAAGATCCACGCCGCGCAAGGCTTCCACCACGGTCTTTCCCAACCGGTAAAGCTTTTTCAGGGACTGGGCCTGTATCAAGCTCATGGGGATTCGCTTCCGACATCATCGGGTCCAGTTGGATTCCCGGTTCGACTCAAGCCGATTGATACCCCTTTCCCACACCTCGGGTTGGCGCCGCAACGTCGGCTGTTCTATGGGGGACGCTCGCCCCAGACGAAACAGAAGCACATGGGCTGCGGTAAAGAAATCCACAGGGGCAAACAAGGCCTGGTAACCCGCGAAGACGCGTTCCAAAAGTTTTCTGTGCCGGTCTTGAAACAGTTGAAACCCTTCGCGTTGGTAACGGGTCCAGAAAAGAGTGACGGCGGCCATGGGCTGCAGTGAAAGACCCTGGGCCGTGGCGGTGAGCCAGACCCGCTGCAAGGCGCGGCCGCCTTGAAAGTAATGGGCCGGAGCGGTCCCCGAAACGGTGAGCAATGCCGAAGCGGCGGCGTGACGAACACTTCGAGCCGTATGGGCGGCCACAATCCGGGACATCCCAAGCCGGTTCAAAACGTTCATCACGGACCAGGGCCGGGTCAGCCGCAGGAACACTTCCCCGGCACGGCCAGCCTCCAAGTTTTTCAGAGGAAAACCGTCGCGGGCGGCCAGAGCTTCTTCCGTGCTGTAACGGATCATGCGATGGAGGTGTTCATGAAGACGGCGATCCTCCAGCCGGATCCGGTCGGCTTGGAAAACGATGCGCGCAAGCTTTCGGAGGCCATCGCGGCCGACGATCCACTGGAGACGAGCGTCGGGGAAATCGGTGAGGGCCCGTTCCAGCTCTTCGCGGATCACGGGAGAAAGGGGAACGGGGTCGTAAAGCTTTCGGTTGGTGCAGCGCTTCCAGAGAACTTCAACGAGCGGGTCTTCGGGGACGGGAGCCCTTTGGAAACGGAGCGCGGCGGTCAAGGTGGGGCTATCGGGGTCGGGGAAGGGGCGGACGTCCGTAAAAAGCCCGAGACTCGAGGCGGCGATCCGGATGTTTTCGGCGACGGCCCCGGCGGAAATGATGGAAGCGATTTGATCCACGTTGAAAAAGGACCGGTCCCGATCCTGGTCGATGAACACCCTGAGGGTGTCGCCCGTGGCCGAAAAAACCCACGGCTGCGCGTTGTCTCCCGAAGGAGCCTGTACGCCCGCGTCCAAAAGATAGTGAAGGACAGGCTCCGAGAGGAGCTCTCCCGTCGGCCCCGGCGGGGACGGTTTTGGAGGGCGGGGTCGACAATCGGCCAAGGGCGAACCGCTCGGCACGGGACGGCACACAAGGCGGCGCAGTATGGATCGAACCCCGAATGCACCTGTGAAGCGTTTCGGCTCTGTGTCGCTCGAAACCGAAGGGCTATGGCCCTCGAGGGAAGGACTCCGGGCTTTCGGGCTCTCGGCACAAGGGGCTTCGAATCTTTCTTCCAAAAGGACATGTTTGACGAAGGCTGTCTTGAGCCGCTGGACGGGGTTTCGCTGCCCGCCTCGAAGGCGGCCTTTCCGAAACGTCCACGTGTAGGGGTCGATCTGGATGTAATGGGGAACGGCCCGAACGGGTCCTCGACCGAGAAGGATCTTGAGGGTTTCGGTGGCCGCGGCGCCCGCGCAGAGCATGCATGCCGAGGCGATGGAAGGGCCCGCTTTTTCTCGGAAGCTGACCCGGCTCGTGTCCATATAGCGAAGATGGGTCGGCCGCGGCGCCAACCCCATGGCAAAGTGCAATAAACGATCCTCTTCGCTAAGGTCATCTAGAATGTGGAAATATTCGTCAAATCCCATCCCCTCATATGGGGAAAAAACCAACACGGCGGCACTGAACCCCAAGGGGCCTGCGGTGACCACGTAAAGGCCACGTTTTCGAGCCCTGTTGAAAAGCAACCGCCGCATGGGAAAATTGAAAAAATCGAGCCCGTCCAAGACCACGTGGGCCCCGGAAAGAAAGGCGTCCAGGTTCGATTCGGTGAGCCCCTCGGGAAAGGCTTGAATCTCCAGGTATGGATTGACGGCCAGAGCCTGTTCCACCATGACCTCCAGCTTGGGCCGCCCGAAAGTGGCAACCGCCGCACCGGCCTGGCGGTTGATGTTGGCCGGTTCGAAAACATCGTAATCCGCCAGGTGAAAGCGTCCCACACCCATGCGCGTCAGCGTCATGAGATGATGCCCCCCGACGCCTCCCAACCCGGCGACGGCCACGCAGGAGCGATGAAGGAGAGCTTGTTCCGTCGGGCTGACCAGGCCCAGGTTGCGGCGGAAAGCTTCGGTGAAATAGGTGGATCGGGCGTCCGGCATGGCTTGCCCCTTGAGGTCACGGCTTCCTTAGGTCAGCGGGAAACGCCCCGATCCTAGTGCATGGGAAACGCAACCGCAAGTGGGAAAGGCTCGAACACGTCAGTGAAGGCACAAAGAGTCCCAGGAACAGAGGTAGGAGACGTTTTTTTTCTGGGTCGTGTTCAAACCTTCAAGAGCGGCGGGTTCCTCGGCAAGAAATTTGAGGATTTGCTTGCGGGAAAGAGGTGGTGCTGGAGCGTCGAGGTGGTGCCGCACTTGAGCCCATCCCGTGGCGGCTTCCCAAGGCTCGTTAAAGAAATGATAGACGGAATGCTCCGGAGCAACGTCCCGGAGAAGGTCTCGGATACGTTCGGCGACGGTCACAAGGTCGAGGCGAAGGGCCACCGCTGGCGCGTTCACGAGGGGGTAAGGGCGCGTGGGACCTAACTCTTCGAAAAGAAAGATGGAACGATAAAAACCCGCATGGCGAGGGTTCACCATGATGCAGAAATCGGTGACGCGTTTTTTCAGAGCGTAAAGATAGGCGGCACGGACAAGAAGCATGAAGAGACTCTGCAGGCAGTAATTTCGGCGAACCGCCAGAGCGCTCAGTTCGGCAAGCCTTCGACCTCGGCGGCGCAAAGCGTTGAGTTCCTCTCCGTAGACTTTGTCCATGGGAAGGCCGTAAAGATCTGTATCCAACACGTGGGTCAGGGTGCCGACGGCCGACGGGCCGTCTTTGAGAAGAAGGGTCAGGGATGTGGGAAGCAAATGGTGCAGGCGATAGATCATCCCCGAACGCGTGGGTTGGGGGATATAGCCTTGTCGAACGTATTCATCATGGACAAGAGAAAAGGCTTCGCGCCGTTCTTGCAAGGTTTCGGCCCATTTGAGGGTCAGGCGATCCTGCCATGCCCGATCCAGAACAAGATAGCGTCCCCGCTTGAGATAGGCCAAATGACGTTCCGCCAGCGCGTTTTCGGCCATGTCCCCTCCTCACTGACGCAACAGACCGCCATGCTTTTTGCAAAAGCCCCATCCACACCCCAGAGTCGGGTCGACACACATGACGAGAGCCATAAAGTGCGGTGGACCCGCTTGTCAAGAAAATATTTAGGAAAATAAAGTTATTTTTTGAAGACGAGGATAGTGGGTCATGAAAAAATCTTTTTGCGCGGGGTTGAGCTCATCCCATAGGGAAGGGGAAAGATCAAAGAAATGCCGAACAATTTCCGCTTTACGGCCGTTCATGAGGGGAGGCGCCACGTCCCGGGATGTTTGGGCGGCCGCAGTCTCGACGGGCACGGGCGTCTTTTCGGGGTCCCAAGGAAGCAGACCCGTCATGCGGTGGAAATAGAGATAGAGGTTGGTGTCCAGGTCGTTGCTGTCGTAAACTTCTTTGAGACGGCCGGCGATATGGTGCATGTCCACGCGCAAGGCCACGGCCGGCGCATCCACCCGGGGATAATGCCGTTCCGGGCCGAAGTCTTCGAACAAAAGGATATTTTTATAGAAACTCACGTGCTTGGGATTGACGGCGATGCAAAGATCGTCCACGCCGCGGTAGACCGAATATTGGTACATGACTTGAGCGAGCACCATGAAAAGGTTTCGCCAACGGAGTTTGGGCGGGGTCACCAGAGCGGAAAGTTCCACGACGCGCCGGCCCTGAGCCCGAAGGGTGTCCAGTTCCGGCTTGTAGATGGTATCCATGGGGAGCCCGAAGGGTTCCGTGTCGAAGATTTCCGTCAGGGTAGAAATGACGGTGAGGTAGGACTTGGCGACGAAAATGACGGTTTCCGGAAGTAGCGAATAGACGCTGAACAGCAACCCGTGGGGTTGGGGTTCCTTGAGATAGCCCATGCGTAGATAGGTCTCATGAACCAAGCGGAAGGATTGTTCGTATTCATCTTGGGTCTCGGCGATTTTGATGGCCGGGCGGTCGATGTCGTCCAGCTGCAGGTTGAGGAGGTTGGAGCGTTTGATGCGGACGGTGCGGCGTCGTTCCAAGCGGCCGGGTTCATGTTCAGCCATGGGGAACTCCTCTCGAAACGGTCACAGCGCCCGCTCTCAAAAACACTGGGAAACCGGGCCCAATCTCCCATTGCTCGAAGTGTATGACTCGCAACCACGCGGCGAAGCCCGTAGGGGGTCTGGGCACAGACGCCGATCCCCCCCTATAGGCCGCACAGGCGCCCACCGACAAAGCGCCCTCACGAGCCCGCCCCGCCCGTGGCGTTAGGAATCCTTCTTGTTTTTCAACTTATCCGCCAGAGCCTGCGCCTTTTCCTTTTCCGGGAACGGCGCATCTTTTTCGAGGGTTCTTTTCAGTTCCTCAAGGGCTCGGCTCGTCTCGCCCTTTTCCGCCAAAGCCACCGCCAGATGGTAACGAATGGAAGGGTTGTCCGGCGCTTTGGCCAAAGCGTCCTCAAACTGGGCGATGGCGCTGCCGTAGGCTTTCTTATGCACGAAAATCCAACCCAAGGTATCGGCGACGGCCGGGTCTTCGGGCATCTTTTCCTTAGCCGTTTGGGCCAGGGTCAGAGCCCGGTCGATGTTGCCGCCCGTTTCCACGAGAAGCCATGCCAAGTTGTTGGCCGCCGGCGCAAAATCGGGCTTTTGTTGGAGAATCTTCTCGTAGTAGCGGGCGGCGGATTCGTTTCTGCCTTTCACGTGGTGGAGGATCCCCAGGTTCATAAGAGCGGGGAGGTAATCCGGCTGTCGTTCCAAGAGCATTTCATAGCGCTTTTCGGCCTCGTCTGTTCGGCCCAAAAGCCTGTAAATGTTCCCGAGGATCATGTAAGGGGTGGGCCATTCGGGGGCTTTTTCAATGGCGGCGGCCAGAGACTTCTCACCGCCGTGCAGATCTTTTTTCAGTAGCCGAACCTGGCCTTCCATAGTGAGAAGAAAAGCTTCCAGGCGGTTGTTGTTGTCTTGTTCAGCCTTGGAGAGCCGATCCTGGACAAAGGAGAGGGCTTTGTCCAATTCTTTTTCGGAAACATAGGTCAACACAATGCCGCGCACGGCTTCCGTCGACCCCGGCGCCCGCTCCAGGGCCGCTTCAAAATGGGACCGGGCTTCCTTGAAACGCTTGTCGGCAAGTTGCACACCCCCCACGGCAAGGTAACCTTCCGGTCGATCGGGAAAGCGACGCTGAACTTCCAGGAAAACTTTTTCCGCCTCATCCATGAGCTTTTGCGCCGCTAGGGCCCTGCCCAGAAGGAGCCTTGCCCGTATGTCCCGCGGCTGCTTTTCGACCACATCCCGGCACAGGGCTTCCGCTTCGCCCGCTTTGCCTTCCCGGAGCAAAAGTTCCGCCTTGAACATCTTGGCCAGGAAATGGTCGGGATTGAGTTTCAAGGCCTCTTCCAAGGATTCTTTCCCTTGCTGTTGACGGCCTGTTTCAAAGCGGGCCAGAGCCCTGTAGTAGTGGGCGTCCGCCAAGTTGGGATAGTCTTTGACCAACTGATCCAGAACGTTCAACGCCTGCTGGGCTTGCTTCTCTTTCAAAAGAATTCGGGCTTCCAAGAGTCGCGCCAAGGGATCCCCTTTGGCTTTGGTCTCGATGGTTTTCAGGACGGCTCGAGCTTCCTCGAAAGCGTTTCGTTCATACAGGACCTGGGCTTGGGCCCGCAGAGGCCGAAGATCGTCCGGATGGGCTTGAGACGCCTTTCGGAGAAGCTCCAGTGCCTTATCGGCTTCTCCCTTGGTCAGGTAGAGGGAGGCGAGTTCCAGCTGAGGTTCGATATTGTCCGGCATGGCGGAAAGGGCGTCGGTCAGCGTCTTTTCGGCGTCGTCCACCTCACCTCGGCTCAGGTAGAACCTCGCAAGGGCGATACGAAACTGGGGGCTTTCAGGGGCTTTTCCCACGGCCTTTTGAAGTTCTGCCTCGGCTTTGTCGAATTCCCGACGGGCCACGTAAAATTGGGCCATGGCCAGATTGTGCATGGGCTCCGAAGGGAATTTTTCTTGAATGGACCTGAGGGTGTGCTCTGCTTTGGAAGGATCCCGCAGGGCGGCGTAGAGCTGGGCCAGGGCATAGAGGGGATGTGGGGAATCAGGCAAGGCTTCGGCGGCTTCCTGCAGAGTCTTTTCGCCGTCGGAAAGGCGCCCCAGGGAAAGGAAACACTGCGCTTTAAGCAGCCGCGCATCGAGGCGCTTGGCATCCAGCGCCAAAGCCCGTTCCAGGTCGAGAAGGGCCTCTTCAAAGCGTTTGTCGCGCGCCAGAGCCTGGCTTCGAAGGACCAAAGCGTCCACGTTGTCCGGTTGGCCCTCTAAAGCCTTTTCGGCGGCTTCCCGTGCCCGTTCGATCTGATTTGCGAGAAGATAGAGCGAAGCCAAACGGACCTGAGCCTTCACATG
Source organism: uncultured Desulfosoma sp. (assembly GCA_937960435.1). GTDB lineage: Bacteria > Desulfobacterota > Syntrophobacteria > Syntrophobacterales > DSM-9756 > Desulfosoma. The sequence goes on along the minus strand of CALGPN010000038.1, from coordinate 28,106 downwards.
AGCCGGGTCCAGAGACATCGCCTGGCTGAAGGCCCCAAAGGCGTTGCGCAGGTCGTTCTGCTTGAGGAAGACCTCCCCTAGAGCGAAATAGGCCTCGGCCGATTTAGGGTTCGCCTTGAGGGCGTTTTTGTATTCAAGAGCGGCTTCCGCCAGTTTCCCTTCTTCGCTGAAAGCGTTTCCCCGGGCCATATGCTTGGCGAATTTTTTCTCGGGGCTTTGGCACCCGACGGCGAAAACCAAAATGATGCTCAAAGCGAAGCTCAGAAGCACAAGGTTGCGGCAATGCGGCTGGTGCGGCATAACAGGGAGTCTCCTTCAAATTGAAACTTCGGGCGGTTGGACCGCGGGGCCGGATTTCCCCGAGCTCTCGATTCAAAGTTTCAGTTTGCCCGGTGCAAACACATGGGCGGCCGGAAGTCGCAGTTGAACACGATTGTAACCCGACTCCCCGCGAATATGCACGCTGGCACCATATCCCCGCAAGGGCAAAATGGCATGAAAGAAGCGAAGAGCCGTCCGTTCGTCCCGGGGGCTGATTTTTTCCAAGAACCTATAGTCATCGCCGACAATGTGTAACGTCTCCGACTGAATCATGCGAAATCCATCATGCCCGAAACGAATGCCGACCGAACCGTCGCTGATGGAGGTTTCTACGGTCAGGGTCGAACCGTCGCCGGCCAAAGCCGATTCCAGAAGGCCGAGAAGACAATCGTTTACGGTGCATCGAAAATCCAGGGGGCGGATCGCCAAAAGGGGCAGCCCGTCGGGAATCATCTTGAAGCGCAAGGCCCCCATTTTGCCCCCGAGAAATGCACACAGTGCTTCCAGGGTCGCCACCGATCGACGCAGAACATCCCCTGGGTCTACGGTGTAAAGATAACTTTCGGGCTGGACGACCGTGGCCTCCTGGATAAGGCGGAAAAAGGAGACGGATTCTTTGATTTTCGCCGAAGCGCTCTGGAGCGCCTGGATGACGTTGCCCGTGCGCTCCAGCACCGGGTGCAAAGGCGCCTCGGGGGAGACTATCCGGCATTCGGTCATCACTTTTTGAAGCCGCAGAGATTCCAGCTCCAGACGCGCCCCCAAAGTGTTGAAAACCTGCTGCGCCGGTTCCGCACAGAGGCCGAAAAGCCCGCCGGCCCATGCGTCCCCGTGCATGGCTAGAGCGCTTTTTTCCAGGAGGGAAACGGCCGCACGTCGGTGTGTTTCCTGCCCGGTCTTTTGAAGGCGGGCACAGGCGGAGACCGCTGTTTCCAACGGCAAGGCGATGTTCAGGGACTGATCAAAGGCGATGCCGAAACGAAGGCTCCCGTCTTCACAGTGCTGTGTCCATCGAACCTGCCCCGACACCTCCTGGGGTTTAGGATCCATGACAAGGCCGACGACTACGGCCTCCCCTTGCTCCAAGGTCTCCCCATCCCGGATGCGAGCGCATGCGCCGAGGTGGTGAAGATCCTCAACAATTCCGAGCTGAGTCCAACGTTCGTCAGCAGCTCTGATGGTTCCCTCCAAAGACACAGGGAGACGGCATTGCCGCCTTCGCTCCCCTCGCTCCCCGGTCGCTGCCGCCCTTATCACCCCTTCTTCCCCTCTTTCGCGGGGGCCCCGAGGCCCGTTTTCCAGTTTTCTCTTCGGTCCTCCTTGAAACCTTATGTCGTTTTCACCCGACGTCATTCATCCACTGACACGCAAAATTGATACCGAAAGGCCCTAGGCTGATGAAGCTTTTAAAAAATTTAAAAACATCGGGCCTCAAAAAGTGTAACACCTTGTAAATACGATAAAAGAATTTTGACTGGATTCCACGGCGGAGAACTTTTTCCACAGAAATTGGCTTCCATGGAAGACCGTTCCTCTTAAAATGTGCAAAACCGTGCACTTGAAGTGTGCAACGTCTTGCGCAGGTGTTTTCTTCGTTGCAGACTGTTTTTCGTTTCGGAGAGCGGAGGGCGGGGTGGGTGTCTTCGGGGCAGGGTGTGTGCACTCAGTTGCACATAGTAGGCAAGAAAAAATACACCGAAAGAAAAGGAGGCTGTGTGTAGTAATTAAGATAACGAAATGTCATAAAAAAAGCTCCGAACCCGGATCCGGCACAAAAGATGCTAATTTAAAAGCGAAAACCGGGGGATGCTCCCTAAAGGGACGCGCCGCGGCTGGAAAACTCACGGCGCGGCTTTCGACGACCCTGGCGCCGAAGGAAGCTGCGGGGATGGAGGAAAAACAGCGGTGACCACGATCATCAGCGCGGAAACACCCGATTACGGAGCGTTTCTGGAGAGCCTGGTGGACCAGGTGGGCCTCACGAGCCGGCGGGTGCCGCCGGAGAGTCTCACTCAGGAATTTCTAGAAGGGTCTCGTCCGACCCTTGTTGTTGTGGAAACCCGGCAGCCGATTCCTTCGGAACTGAGCCGGTGCGTCAAGGCCTGTGGGGTGCCGCTCACGGTGGTGAGCGAAAACGCACAAGCTCTTTCCAGCCTTTCATCCGACAATGGCCATGGCGTTTGGGGCTTTCGCAAACCTTTGGATCCGAGCGCCTTTGTGCGGTGCCTCGGGGATTTTGTGGAAAAAAATGGAAAGTTGCCCGAAGACGGCGCCCTGTGGGAGGGGCCCTACCTCATCGGCATCGGTGAGGCCATGCGCAACGTGCGCCGGCGGATCGCCCGCATTGCCGCCACGGACCTCGGCGTCCTTATTCGAGGGGAAACGGGGGCCGGCAAGGGGATTGCGGCCATGGCCATTCACAACAACTCTTCCCGACGCCACGGCCCTTTCGTGCAGGTCAACTGCTCCAGTATCCCTCCCACTCTTCTGGAAAGCGAACTTTTTGGCTACCGCAAGGGGGCGTTTACGGGGGCGTATCGGGACAAACCGGGAAAATTCGATCTCGCCCGGGGGGGAAGTCTCTTTCTCGACGAGATTTCGGACATGAGCCCTTTCATGCAGGCCAAGCTTCTGCAAGTCCTTCAGGACTCGGAGTACGCGCCGCTGGGGCACGCGGAAAACATTCGCACAGATGTGCGCATCTTTGCGGCTTCCAATGCCCCCCTAGAAGAAATGATGGCCCGCGGGCAGTTTCGCCAAGACCTCTACTTTCGCCTCAATGTCGTGCTCATCGAACTTCCCCCCTTGCGGGAACGACTCGAAGACATTAGGCCCTTAACCCAATATTTTCTCAACAAGTACGCGGCCCTTTTCGGATGTCCCGTGCCCGGTCTTTCTCAGGAGCTTTGTGCCCTGATGGAGCTCTATGATTGGCCGGGAAATGTTCGGGAATTGGAAAATTGCATCAAAGGGCTGGTGGCTCTGGGCAATGATGAGGAAGTGCTGAAGAGCTTTCGAGAGAAAGTGCGTCGCAAACCCGTGCGGCTCGACGCGGCCGAGAACCCCAATGTGGGTGAACTCATTAAAGACGTCCGTCAAAGCTCTCTGAGAGAGGTGGTCCAAAGAATAGCCGATGAGGTGGAACGGCGCATGATTTATGAAGCTTTGAAAGAAACCCGGGGAAATAAGCGCAAGGCTGCGGAACTTCTTGGCGTGAGTCCCCGAACGCTTTACAAGAAAATGTGCTCGTTCGACCTTGAGGGTGCGGAGAGCTTTCGAACACGAGCCAGCTAGCGAGGATATCAATCATGGTTCAATTGCCTAAGATCAACGTGGAACCTTATGTGGATGCGCTCCTTCGGCGCAAATGGTGGATCGTAACGCCCTTGACGCTGTGCCTCGTCTTCGGGGTGCTGTACGCTCAAATCGCGCCGAAAACCTATGAAGCGAGCACGCTCATCCTGGTGGAACCGCAGCGCATCCCCACCAACTACGTGCAGCCTACGGTGACGGAAAGCGTCCAAAGCCGTTTGAGAACCATCACCCAGGAGGTCAACAGCCGAACGAACCTGGAACGCATTATCAAGGACTTCAACCTTTATCCCGATTCCCGGATTCGGGAACGAGGCCTCAAGGATGTTTTGCGGGATCGCCTGCGAAAGCTTTTGGGCCGTCCCGTGCTTAAAGAGGAAGACGCCCCCAAAGTGCCCCTGATGGATTTGGTGGAAGATTTAAGAAAGAAAATTGGGGTTAACGTCCGCGGACAAGGCAATGCTTTTGAAATCACTTTTCAGTGGGACAACGCGGAAACGGCGGCGGCGGTGGCCAACGCCATCGCGAGCCAGTTTATCGAGCAGAATCTGAAGGTTCGCGAAGAAATGGCCATGGGGACCACGGCATTTTTGGATGCCGAAACCCAAAGGCTTCGCAAGGAACTGGAAGCGCGGGAACAGGCCCTGGAAAAATTCAAGAAAGAAAACATGGGCATGCTTCCCGACCAGTTGAAAAGCAACCTGGATATCCTCGGCCAGCTCAAGCAAGAGCTGGCCGATTTGGAGAAGCGCGTCGATATGGAAAAGCAGCAGGCCCTGATGCTTCAGTCTCAAAGTCAGGCCATGGCCCAAAGCGGGCCGGACATGTCGTCCCTGATGGTCCAAGACGAATCGGTCGCCATGGGCGGCGGGGAGATCGACCAATTGCAACAAAAACTGAAAGAGCTTCTAACCCACTATACGGAACGGCACCCCGATGTCGTCGCCTTAAAGAGAAAAATCGCCAAGCTGGAAAGAGAAGCCGCCGAAGCGCAACAAGCCTCGGGAACCGTCAAAAAGAAAAGCACCCTTGACCTCGGAGGTTTTTCCGGTCAGGACATGTTTGCTATGCAGATGGAGCAAATTAAAACGCGGATCGCCGATTACGAAAAGCAGATCACCGCTTTGAAGGAACAGATCGCTCTCTATAAAGACCGCGTGGAAAAAACGCCTGAAGTGGAGTTGGAATTGACCAAATTGGTCCGTGACTACCAGACGGTTCAGGACCGCTATGTCCGCTTGTTGGCCAAGAAACTGGACGCCCAGATGGCCGAAGAGCTCGAACGCCGGCAAAAAGGAGAGCAGTTTCGCGTCATCGACCCTGCCGTGGCGCCGGATCGGCCCGTGAAGCCCGATGTGCGCAAGGTTTTGGCCATGGCCTTGGTGGCCGGCTTGGGGCTCGGCTGTGGGCTGGCGTATGTTCGGGAAACCTTGGATCCTCGATTTTACTCTCAGGAAGAGGTGGAAGCCGTCACCCGATGCAAAGTCTTGGTGAGTATCCCTCTCCACAGAGATGAAAAGCCGGGAAAGGGCAAAAAGTTAAGTCTTTTCGGAAGGAAAAAGGCGGCCTAAGACTTAAAACCCCGATGGCCCCTTTCCATCCGGGGGCAGGAACGGCACGTGCCGGGGTTTAAAAAAGGTTCAACTTTACGGAACCCTGAACCGATTAACCCACTGAATGGGTCCGACGGATCGAATGTCGGAGATCTCGAAGACGGAAAAACGCATGGGAAAAATTTACGAAGCCCTGGAACGAGCCAAACAAAGTCGAACTGAAGTCCCGGTGGATCCTTCGGCCTTGGGGGGACCCGATCCCCAAGTCCCCGTTTCGGACCTTGTGCCCCAAGGGTTCGCTCGGGAACTGGTGGTCCTGGACAAACCGGGTTCTCAAGCGGCCGAAATGTTTCGATACTTGCGCTCCTTGGTGGTCCATCCGGCCCAAGGCGACCCGCCGCGCACCATCCTCGTCACAAGCGCGGTTTCGGGCGAGGGCAAAACCTACGTGGCGTGCAACTTGGCCGTGGCCATCAGCCAAGGATTGGACGAATATGTTCTTTTGGTGGATGCGGATCTTCGAGCCCCCCGGGTGCATCGCGTCTTCGGAGTGTCCCACGTGACGCACGGGCTTTCCACGCACCTGGACAAGCAAGTGCCTCTGGAGGAGGTGCTTCGAAAGACCGGGCTGCCGAAACTCACCATCCTTCCCGGAGGCAACTCCACGCACCGGCCGGCGGAACTGCTCACGTCCGAACGCATGCGCCGGCTCATCCGCGAAGTGCGGGACCGATATCCCGACCGGTTCGTCATCTTTGATTCCACACCGCTGGAACTCACCCCCGAAACTTATGTCCTGGCCAATGAAGTGGATGCCATCATCTTCGTAGTGCGCCGGGGTGTGACGCCACGACGATCCGTCCAGGCGGCTTTGGATAAAATCCGCCGGGAAAAACTTCTCGGCATGGTCTTTAACGGCGATGACGCCATCATGAATCGTTATCGCAAATACGGGTATTACAAGAAATACGGGGACGAACCTCGGGGAAACAAAGGCTAACGATGGAACCGGTATGCTGAAAATCTTCCACACTCACTACCCCATTCGGAATTTCCTGTTTTTCCTGGGGGAAAGTCTGCTGATTTTCGGTGCCCTTTGGGTGGGCTTTACTCTGCGCTACCATGAATTTTACCCTGTGCCGGAAACGATTCGCCACAGCCTGTGGGTCCGCGTTCTGGTGGTCACCCTCGTTGTGCAGCTGAGCCTTTACTACCACGATCTCTATACCGTGTCCAAACGTTTCGGCGTTTTCGACCTCAGTTTGAAGCTCGTGCAGGCCACGGGGGCGGCGTGTATCGTCCTTGCCGGTGTTTATTTCGCTTACCCGCCCGTCATTTTGGAACAAGGTATTTTTTTTGTGGCTCTTTTTTTGCTCCTTCTTTTGCTCGTCTCCTGGCGCTTCGGCTACCAGTACATGTGCCTCAAGGGGATCGGCTCGGAAAAGGTTTTCCTCGTCGGTAGTGGTCGCATGGCACGGCTGATCGTGTCGGAAATCGTGGGCAACCTGGATTCCGGCTACAAGGTGGAAGCCGTTCTGGATCCCGATGCCGCAGAAAATCCGGCTGAAAAATTGGGTGTGGAGTTCTATCGGGATTACGAGCGCATGTGCGAACTGGCGGTGGAACGAAAAGTGTCCAAGATCATCGTGGCTTTGGATGAAAAGCGTGGGAAGTTCCCCGCCGAAGTCCTGCTCCGATGCCGCATGGCAGGGATCAGCGTTTGTGACGGCGTGACTTTCTACGAGGCCCTGAGCGGCAAGATTTATGTGCAAGGGGCCCTTCCCAGTTGGCTCATCTATTCCGACGGTTTTCATCGACACCGATGGACCCAGCTGGCCAAGAGAACCTTGGACGTGGTGTTCGCCACCGCGGGACTCGTTTTCTCGGCCCCGCTTATGGCGCTTATCGCTGTGGCCGTCAAATGGGATTCCCCGGGTCCCGTCTTTTACAGCCAGGAACGGGTGGGGAAAAAGGAGAAGACCTTTCGAATTGTTAAATTCCGCACCATGGTGCAAAATGCCGAGCAATTAAGCGGTCCCGTGTGGGCCGGGGAGCGGGATCCTCGAATCACCCGTGTGGGCCGAATCCTTCGAAAACTGAGACTGGATGAGCTGCCCCAATTCTGGAACGTGCTTCGAGGCGACATGAGTTTCGTCGGCCCCAGGCCGGAGCGGCCCGTCTTTGTGGAAAAGTTGAAGAAGCGGCTCCCTTACTATGGGGAACGGCATACAATGAAGCCCGGCATTACAGGGTGGGCCCAAATCAATTACCCGTACGGCGCCTCGGAAGAGGACGCCTTGAAGAAACTGGAATACGACCTGTTTTACGTGAAGAACTTTTCCATTCTCCTGGACCTGTACATCGTCCTCAAGACCGTCCAAATTGTCTTGTTCGGGAAAGGCGCCCGGTAAGAATTCAGTTTTTGGCCCTGCCGGTCTTGGGCGAAAAGATGTTGGCATCATGAGGGGGAAGGGCTCGATGGAATCGAGTTGGGCGAAGCCTGCCCGGCGACAGTCCTGAGGATCGAAACAAGTCGGAGGGGCGAGGAAATGGAAGCGAAGCGCGGGTACCGGTGGAATGGAATCCTTGTGGGGATCATGACCGTGTTGTGGGTGTCCACGGCGTGGTACGGGGGGCTGTGGGCTGCGGACAAGGCGGAACGCCCTTCGGGCGTCAAGGCGGAAGCGGCCGGCACATACCGAATCGGCAAAGGGGATGTTTTGGAAATTCATGTGTGGAAGGAACCTGTCCTAAGTCGGGAAACCTTTGTGCGCATGGACGGCATGATTTCCATGCCCCTTCTGGACGATTTGCAGGCGGCGGGTCGCACGCCCATGGAAGTGAAAAAGGATATTCAGCAAAGGCTTTCCGAATTTATCGAACAGCCTGAAGTGACCGTCATTTTGAAGGCCGCCACCAGCCAGAAATTCTACGTGATCGGCGAAATCGCCAAACCCGGCGAGTACGAACTCACGACGGACATCACGGTCCTGCAGGCTTTCGCCATGGCCGGCGGGTTCACGGAATGGGCCGACAAAGACAAGATCATGATCCTGCGCCGGGAAGGGGGTCAGGAAAAGCGCATCCCGGTGAGTTATAAAGAAATCGTCAAAGGCAAGAACCCCGAACAAAACATCCTCATCCAGGCTGGTGATACCATCGTTATCCCTTAGGAGGGAGGCGCTTTTTCCCAGGAGCGCGGGTGTCCCGGGCAAAGATGCGGCCGCCGCCCCTTGACCTTGATGGGATCATGCGGTATCCCGAAAAAAATCAGAGGGGGGTTTTCCGTGTTCCTGACCTCGGGATGGAGACGAGGACTCCGGCATGAAAAAACTCTGCACGATGGTGATGGTGCTGATCGGGGTGACGACCTCGGGTGGGGCGGCGTGGGCGGATTCCAAGCAAACGCTCGTGCCGCGATTGACCATCAGCCAAGAATACACGGACAACGTGGACCTGAACCCGTCGGACCGGCGTGAGGAATGGACCACCGTGGTCAGTCCGGGAATTGATTATACCGCTTTGTGGAAAACGCGCGGCCTGCGCTTGTCTTATAGTCCCGGGTTTGCTTACGCGGCCAAGGACCGGGACAACTCGGAAATCCGCCAGGATCTTGCGGCCTACTTCTGGGACCAAGTCACCAATAAACTTCGCGTGAGGGCCTCTGAAACCCTTCAACGGACAGAACTTCCTTATACCCTGAAAGAACCTGTTTTCCGGCGCACTCGAGCGGTCCCGACCGTAACCGAACAGCCCGAAGGACCTTCCGTGGAATTTCAGGAACCCATTGTGGAACGACGCATGGACCGGACCGTTCGCCGAAACCGGGAACCCTATACCGAGAGCACCACGGCGGTGGCGACCGATTATCGGTTCGGCAAGCGAGACCTCTTCACGGCGTCTTATCTTTTCGGCTTTTTGGATAACGACGACCCGAAGGTGGAAGACAATCGGCGTCACAGCCCGAGCCTTGCCGTGAGCTGGTGGCCATGGGATCACTACGGCATGGACGCCCGTTTCCTCTACGAACGTATAGATTACTCGGGCAAGACGGACTACACCAACGACTATGAAGCCCAGATGCGGTTCCTTCGCGAATTTTCAGAGCACTTCAAGGGCTTTGTGGGGTATCGGCACACGATGGCGGACGAACCCGGTAGAGAGAAAGATTATCAGGTCTATGAACCTTTTGTGGGCGTCGATTGGGAACCGTCCAAAGATTTCTTTGCCGCCCTCAGCGTGGGCTACTTTTACAAAAACAATGAAACAGGTTCCAACGACAGCGGCCCCACGATTTCCGGAGACCTCGGTAAGACATGGCGGTTTCGCCGCGGGGCGCTTCGAGTTTCGGGCGGCACGGGGTACGAACAAAGCTACGGCGGAGCGGAAAACCTTGGTTTCACCGTCTACTACCAGGCTATGATCGCCGGAAACTATGCCCTGACGAAACGCACCGATGCGCTGGCCTCTTTTTCCGCTGTTCGCAACGAATACCTGGACGAAGACCCGGAACGGGACGACAACGTTTACACGGCGGCGGCAGGCCTTCGGTACCGCATGCTCCGCTGGCTCTACCTCAACATGACCTATTCGCACCAAAAGCTGGACTCCAACCTCAACGAAAACGACTATCGGGAAAACCGCGTGGTCATGAGCGTAAGTCTCGTCCCGGAACACGGCATCCGGTTGAAATAATCAAGCGGTCGAGCCAAGCTTTTGGCGTGCGTCCGCAGTCTAAAAGGAGAACCCCCTGCAACAGGCCTCAGCACCCCAAAGAATGGGTGCCCTCCCTATCGAGGCGAAGTCGGCCCTGACGGGACAAACCCAAGCGCCCGAGCCGAAGACAACGGGGCCTTTGGGCGGTACCGGCGTTTGGCGCCCGTGGCTTCTCTGTGCCGTCTTTGTGCTCTCCACCGCCTTGATTCACCTGGTCGGCCATGGAAAACCCGTGCCGTTGCCTCAGCCTCTGGGTGATTTCCCCCGCACCGTGGGGCCGTGGCACGGCGGGGCCGACGAAGTGTTGCCGGAAAACATCGTCCGCGTGCTCGGGGTGGACGACTATGTGAGCCGCTCGTACATGGGCCCGGATGCGCCCGTGCATTTTTACGCGAGCTATTTCGCCACCACCTGGGGAGGCAAGAGCTACCATTCCCCGCGCAATTGCATGCCAGGGTCCGGATGGGACGTGGCTCGGCTGGAGGTGGTCCCCCTAGAGCTGAGCAATCCGCACCCGCACAGGGTGGAAGTGAGCCGCATGCTGATGCAAAAGGGAGTCGAACATCAGATCGTCCTCTATTGGTACCAGGGCCGGGGTCGCATCATGCCCACGGAATATTCCGAGCGCGTCTACCGGGTGATCGATTCCCTTTTTCGTCAGCGAACCGACGGAGCCTTCGTGCGCATCATCGTTCCCGTTTTCGACAACCGAATGGATGACGCCATGAAGACCGCCGTGGATTTTGCTTACCACATCATCCCCATTTTGAATACATACCTTCCTCAGTAAGAACGCAAAGACCTACAAAGGTCCTGAAACCAGGATAGATTCATGAATGTCCAGAAGGCAATGAATCTTGGTCCCATCGTCCCGTTGGCGGCCCTATCGGTTTCATTTCTTGTTTTATATTATCCCGTTTTGGCCAAGCTCATCCAGGATTGGGGCGTGGACGACAATTATTCCCACGGCTATTTCATTCCTTTCATTGCCGCCTACATGGTGTGGCAACGAAAGGAAGATTTAGCCGCAGCGAATAAGAAAGGCTCCCCGTGGGGACTGGTTTTGGTGTTTTTGGGCCTTGCGCAATTTGTTTTGGCCTGGGCCGGATCCGAGTATTTCCTTCAGGGAACGTCCATGGTGGTGGTTCTTTTCGGGGTGGTGCTCTTTCTGTGGGGTCCCACGTTGACCAAGATCGTGTGGGTCCCCGTGGCCTACCTCGCCTTGATGGTTCCTCTTCCCGCCATCCTGTGGAACAAAATCGCCTTCCCCATGAAGCTCTTTGCCTCCAAGGTGGCGGCAGACGTCATTCAAGCCATGGGCTACACGGTGCTTCGGGAAGGCAACATCCTCACGCTGCCCAACACGGTGCTGGAAGTGGCCGATGCCTGTTCGGGGCTTCGGTCCCTGACCTCTCTCCTGGCCCTGAGCGCCGCCATGGCTTACCTGGCGCCCATGGCGGCGTGGAAAAAATGGCTTCTCTTTTTGTCCGCGGCGCCCATTGCGGTGGTCTGTAATGTGCTTCGCCTGATCGGCACGGCCGTCTTGGCCCGCCATTACGGAGCGGGCGTCGCCGAAGGGTTTCTGCACACCTTTTCCGGCTGGCTCGTGTTTCTCCTCGGTCTGGCCATGCTGGGCGGCGTCTATGCCCTCCTTCGTCGCCCAATGCCACGAGAAACCAACCCATCAGTGCCCCAATAACGCATCAGGCTCAGAGCCTCATGGACTTCTTGCTCACTTTCGACGTAGAAGACTGGTTCCAGGTGGAAAACCTGCGCTCGCTCTTTCCTCCCGAATCCTGGGACCGTCAGAACTGGCGGGTGGATCGAAGCACGGGAACGCTTCTCGAGGTGCTGGAGGATGCGGAGCAATTCCTGGGGCGATCGGTGAAAGCGACGTTTTTTGTGCTTGGGTCCGTGGCGGCGAAATTTCCCCGTCTTGTTCGGGAAATCCACAAGCGAGGCCATGAAGTGGCTTCCCACGGCTACGGGCATCGCCTCTGCGTGCAGGAAAAACCTTGTGATCTTCAAGAAGACTTGAAGCACAGCAAAGCCCTTCTGGAAGACCTTCTGGGCGCCCCGGTTTTCGGCTACCGGGCTCCGGGGTTTTCCATCTCGGACAAAATTCTCGAACATGTCCGGGAAGCCGGCTACCGGTAGGACTCCAGCTACAACTCCTTTGGCTTGAACCCTCGCTACGGCAGCCTTTCCCTGAACGGGAACCGGAAAGGAATCGCCCATGAGCTGCACCCGGAATTTTACGAAATTCCGGTAAGCAACCTTCGCCTTTGGGGCCGAGTGCTGCCGTGGGCAGGCGGCGGCTACTTCCGCCTATGGCCGTTTGGCGTTTTCTCGGCGGGTGTTTCCAAAATCCTTCAGTCTCAGGGAGCGTACGTTTTTTACATGCACCCATGGGAATGCGACCCGAGGCAGCCTCGCGTCCGCGGCATCGGGGCGTTGAGTCGTTTTCGCCACTACCTGAATCTTTCGCGCACCGCGGATCGTCTGCTTCGGCTCGTCACGTCTTTCGCCGGCTGCCGATTTCTTCCCTGCACCCATTATTTGAAACTCCAGGGCCTTCAATGACCTGCGTCAATCGGAGGATCGGGTTGTCCGGGCGGGCGTGGGGACTCGTGATGGTCGCTTATGGGCTGCTCCTGGCAGGGCTGGCTTTAGCACCCATGGATTCGTCTGCCTTGACCCCCAGGTTTCTGGTGGACATTTCGCCGGATGTCCAAAACCTCATGCATGCCCCGTGTTTCGGCCTGTTGGCTTTGATCGGCCTCCGTACCTTTAGGGTTTCGGGCCGGAAACATCGCGGACTTGTGTTCGTCGGGGTGGGCCTGGGGACGACCCTTTTCAGCGGCATCCTGGAAGCGGGGCAAGCCTTTGTCCCAGGCCGCTACGGCTCACTGACGGATGTGCTTTTCAATGTGGCCGGAATCGCCGCGGCCCTGGCTCTTTGGCCCTTGTTGCCCTTTTCGCGCACGGCCCCTTAACCGACTCACCGGACGCCTCTCATGGTGACCATTCGTTGTGCCACCCCCACCGACACCCTGCCCTGGGATGCCTATGTGGCCTCCCACCCCGGGGGAACCCCGTTTCACACCATGGCGTGGAAGACCGTGGTGGAACGCGCCTTCGGGCACCGCTCTGTGTACCTTCTGGCGGAAGAGGCGAAGGGAGCCTTCGGGCATCCTCGAATTTTGGGGATTTTTCCCTGTTTTGTTCTGAAAAGCCAGCTGTTCGGGCGTTACCTGTGTTCGGTTCCTTTTGCGGAAAAAGGAGGACCCCTTGCGGAGGACGACCGAACGGCCCAAGCGCTGCTCCGAGAGGCGGAATCTTATGCTCGCGAGGCCCGTCTCGACTACGTGGAACTGCGCAACGAAAAACCCTTGGACGGTCTTCCGGTCAAAGAGCGTTATGTGACCTTTCGCAAAGAGATGGCGCCCGACCCTGAAAAGAACCTGAACGCCATTCCCAGGAAATCCCGGCGGATGGTGCGTGTGGGGATGAAGGCGGGTCTTTTTTCCCGAACGGGTCGCCGGCTGCTGCCCGTTTTCTATGAATTGCTGGCGACGAACTTCCATCGCCTGGGAACGCCGATCTTTCCCTACCGCTATTTTCGAATCCTTGCGGACGTCTTTGGAAATGACTGTGAAATTCGCATCATCTATACGCCGGAAGGTCTCCCCATCGCCGGTGTCCTTAGCTTTTTTTACAAAGATGCCGTCATGCCCTACTATGCCGGCTCTCTTTCGGAATATCGGCACTTGGCGCCCAACGACTTCATGTATTTCGACCTCATGCGTTGGGCCTGCACTCGAGGCTACCGGTGGTTCGACTTCGGCCGGAGCAAGATCGGCACGGGTTCCTACTCTTTCAAGACCCATTGGGGGTTTGAACCGAAAACTCTGCCGTACCAATACGTGCTGATCCGTGGTACGGAAATTCCGGACTTGAGCCCGGCCAACCCCAAGTACCAGAAAAAGATCGAACTTTGGCGACGACTCCCCCACTGGCTCACGCGGCTGGCCGGGCCGCCGGTGGCCAGGTTTTTGACGTGAAATCGTAAATCGTAAATCGTAAATCGTGAAGTCGTAAATCGTAAATCGTGAAATCGTAAATCGTGAAATCGTGAAGGCGGGAAGGCGGGAATCGGGAAGGCGTGAGGATATTGTATTTGGCTCATCGAATTCCGTATCCGCCCAACAAGGGGGATAAAATACGATCCTATCATCAGGTGCGACACCTGGCCGATCGGCATGAGGTGGATCTGGGGTGCCTCTGCGATGTGGAAGAGGATTTGGGACATGCCGAGGCATTGAAAACCTGGTGCCGGCAGGTGGCCGTAGATCGGCTGGTGCCGTGGCAGGCCAAGATGTTGAGCACGCCGGCTTTGGTGCAATCCAAGCCGCTTTCGGTGCCGTATTTTTATCGCAAAGCCCTGCAGCGCACCGTGGATCGCTGGCTGACGTGCCGAGACTACGATGCGGTACTCTGTTTTTCATCGCCCATGGCCGAATACCTTTTTCGAAGCCGTGCTCGAGTTTCACGAAGCCCGCTGTGGGTCATGGATTTTTGCGACATGGATTCGGACAAGTGGCTCCAGTATTCAAAACGCGCGTCCGGGCCGCTTAGATGGGTTTACCGAAGAGAAGCCGAGCGACTGTTGGACTACGAAAGAAAGGTGCAGCGGCGCTTCGATGCCTGTTTTTTTGTGTCGCGGAGGGAAGCGGATCTTTTTCGCACCCGGGTGCCGTCGGCGGACAATCTGTATGTCGCTCCCAACGGCGTCGATACGGAGTACTTTCATCCTGAGGCGGCGGCATCGGAGGGCCCGGTGGGCGAGGCGCCGGAAGGGAAAGAAGGAGCCAACCACTTGGTGTTCGTGGGGGCTATGGATTATGCGGCCAATGTGGATGGGGTTCTGTGGTTTGCCGAAAGGATCCTCCCGCGCATTCGGGAGGAGGTTCCCCAGGTGTGCTTTTGGGTGGTGGGGTCCAGGCCTCAGCCGAGCGTCCGGGCTTTGGGCGAAAGGCCGGGGATTCGAGTAACCGGCTTTGTGGAGGATGTGCGCCCCTATGTGGCGTCGGCTGATTGCGTGGTTGTCCCCTTGCGTTTGGCCCGAGGCGTTCAAAACAAAGTGCTGGAGGCCATGGCCATGGGCAAAGCCGCCGTGGTCACTTCTCAAGCCTTGGGCGGTATCGAGGCGCAACCCGACCGGGAGGTTCTGGCGGCCGACGATGAGGAGGGGTTTGCTCGAGCGGTTCTTCACCTTCTCCGTCACCCGGAGCTGTCGAGAGAATTGGGTGACCGTGCCCGGCGTTTCGTGGAGAAAAACTACGGCTGGGAAGCGGGGATGAACGCTTTGGAACGCGTGGTGGTGTCGCTTCATCAGGGGCGCATGGGAAAGAAGGGGACTGCATGAAACTTGCCCTGGTGGCGGGAGCCCGCCCCAACTTTATGAAGTTCACAAGTAAGTGAGGAGTTTGTATCCTATGCATCCGCATATCGTCGTCGCCGGTGCCGGTTATTGGGGAAAAAACCTTGTCCGCAATTTTTATGAACTGGGACATCTTTACGCGATTTGCGACAGCAATGAACTCCTCGCCGCCGGGTTTTCCGAAAAATATCCAAAAGTCCCCTTTCTCACCGAATACGAAGCCGTTCTGAAGGACGAAGCCGTGGACGGCGTGGTTGTCGCGACTCCCGCTGCCATGCACTATGGGATGGTCAAACGGGCTCTTTCGGCGGGTAAGCACGTCTTGGTGGAGAAGCCCTTGTCGCTCAGTGTGAGGGAAGGCGAGGAGCTGGTGGAACTCGCCGAAAAAAAAGGTCTTGTTTTAATGGTAGGGCACATTCTCCACTATCATCCTGCGGTCCAAAAACTTAAGCAAATTCTTGATGATGGCTATCTCGGAAAGATTCAATATATCTATTCCAACAGACTGAACATCGGCAAAATCAGGACGGAGGAAAACATTCTATGGAGTTTTGCGCCCCATGATATTTCAACAATGCTTATGCTTCTCGGGGAGCAGCCCGATTGGGTTTTTGCCCATGGAGGTAACTATCTCCAGGAAAATGTCGCGGACACGACGATCACTTATTTGAGCTTCCCCAGCGGTGTGAAAGCACACATTTTCGTCAGCTGGTTGCATCCTTTCAAGGAACAAAAATTGGTGGTCGTGGGGGATCGCCGAATGGCCGTCTTCGACGACACGGCTACAGATAAACTGGTTCTTTACGCCCACGAGATACAGTGGAAAAACAGGGTGCCGATTGCGTCAAAGGCGGAAGGCCAGGTGATTTCCATCGATGGCGCTGAACCCCTGAAAAATGAGTGCCGGCATTTCATTGAATGCATTCAAGAAGGCAAGCCGCCTCGAACAGATGGTCAGGAGGGGCTCAGCGTTTTGAGAATCCTCACAGCTTCCCAAGAATCGCTGGACAAAGGAGGGTGCACGATTTTTCTCCGGGCCTCCAAAGGTGTTTCGGTGCAACCGGGAAGTTCACAAGGGGGTCTTTACCCGGGGGTCCAGATTCACGAAACGGCGTGCATCGACGAGGACGTGACGATCGCTCCAGGCACTCATATCTGGCATTTTTCCCATGTGCTCAAGGGTTCGCGCATAGGAAAAAATTGTCGCATCGGACAAAATGTGGTGATCGGGCCGCGAGTGACCATAGGAGACGGGTGTAAAATTCAGAATAACGTCTCCGTCTACGAAGGGGTCACGTTGGAGGACCATGTGTTCTGCGGACCGTCCATGGTGTTCACCAATGTCTATAACCCGCGCTGCGAGATCCCGAGGATGGACGAGCTTCGCCCCACTTTGGTCAAAAGGGGAGCGAGCCTCGGCGCCAACTGTACCATTGTGTGCGGCGTGACCATTGGGTCTTACGCTTTTGTGGGTGCGGGCGCCGTGGTCACTCGAGATGTGCCCGATTACGCCTTGGTGCTGGGAAACCCTGCGAGACATGTCGGCTGGATGTGCCGGTGCGGGTTCCGGCTGAAATTCGAGGGGGACGAAGCCGAGTGTTCTGCGTGTGGAAGTCGATATTCAAAAGAGAGTTCCGGCCAAATACAACCGCATTGAGCCTTCTGCGGGGCATATGATTCTCGATGAAAACTCTGTTTACCGATAAGGAGCGCTGCGTGGAAACTGATGAAAAAGTAGGCATCGCCTTTGTGGACTTGCAGAGTCAACGCCGGCTGCTGGGGGACAGGCTCACCAGGAGGATGCAAGCCGTACTGGAGCACGGCGTGTTTATTATGGGTCCGGAGGTTGCAGAATTGGAAGAACGTCTCGCCGATTTCGTGGGGGTTCGCCATGCGGTGACCTGTTCGAGCGGGACCGATGCCTTGCTGATGGCCTTGATGGCTCTGAGAGTCGGGGTTGGAGACGCGGTTTTCACGACCCCTTTCACCTTTGTGGCCACCGCCGAGGTCATTGCCCTACTGGGGGCAACCCCGGTTTTCGTGGATGTGGACCCGCAGACTTTCAATATGGATCCCGATCAGTTGGAAAAAGCCGTTCGGGCTCTAAAAACGAAAGACCCGACCGTATATCCGCTTCCCATGGGAGTGGAGCACGCCGATGTTCGGCCGAGAGGCGTGATCGCCGTGGATCTCTTTGGTCTCACCGCCGATTATGTTGCATTGAGCCGAGTGGCCCGGGAAAACGATCTTTTCATCCTTGAGGATGCTGCCCAAAGCTTCGGTGCCGTTGATAAGAGTGGAAAGAAAGCGTGCGCGGTTACAGAAATTGCCGCAACCAGTTTTTTCCCTGCAAAGCCCTTGGGATGTTATGGGGACGGGGGTGCCGTTTTTACAGAAGACGCCCATCTGGCGGAGATCATCCGCTCCCTTCGGGTGCATGGAAAAGGGACGGACAAATACGATAATGTCCGCATCGGCATCAATGGGCGTTTGGATACCCTTCAAGCGGCCGTTGTTCTGGCCAAGATGGATATCTTCCCTCAAGAACTGGATCGCAGGCAGCACGTCGCCGAGCGTTACACCGAGCGGTTGAAAGATGTTGTCCGAACTCCTTATGTTCCGCAGGGCTATCGGAGCGCTTGGGCCCAATACACCATCGTTTCCCCCCGAAGAGCTGAGATTCGCAAGGCTTTGCAGCAGAAAGGCATTCCTAGTGGGGTTTATTATCCAAAGCCGTTACATCTTCAGGAAGCTTTCGCTTTTCTAGGTTACAAGAAGGGGAATTTCCCCGTCTCGGAGAATCTGTCCGAAACCGTGTTGAGTCTCCCCATGCACCCTTATCTGAGCGATGAACAAGTGGACAGGATTGCCGACACTCTTTTGTCCGTATTCGTATAGAGCATTTTTCAGATGATCAAGCTTTTGAGCGTTGTGGGGGCTCGGCCCCAATTCATCAAGGCCGGGGCGGTTCGAAGGGCTCTGGAGAGGTGGAATCGCACGGCCCCTGAGGGCCAACGTGTGGAAGAGATTCTCGTCCACACGGGGCAGCACTATGACGACAATATGTCGGCGGTGTTTTTCGAGGAATTACAGCTTCCAAGGCCGGCATATAATCTCGGCGTAGGTTCGGACACCCACGGTCGTCAGACCGGGCGCATGCTCGCCGCCTTGGAGGACGTCCTTGTCCAAGAAAAGCCCGATCTGGTTCTCGTCTATGGGGATACCAATTCCACCTTGGCCGGTGTTCTCGCTGCCGTAAAGCTCCACATCCCCACGGCTCATGTGGAGGCTGGTCTTCGCAGCTTCAACCGCTCCATGCCGGAAGAAATCAACCGGGTTGTGGCGGACGAATTGAGCCAAATCCTCTTTTGCCCAACGGCGGCGGCCGTGGAAAACTTGCGACGTGAGGGCATCCTGGACGAAACGGCGGAAGAGTCGGTGGAAGATGTCTTTAGGGCCCGCCGGGTCGTTCAGGTGGGTGATGTCATGGCGGATTCCATTCTCTATCACGAAAAAATTGCCGACCAAAAATCCCACATCCTCAAGAAGCTGGGTCTGACCGATTCGGCTCAATCGAAGCGATATGTTCTTCTTACCCTTCACCGGGCGGAAAATGTGGATGACCCGGACCGGCTGAAGCAGATTCTCGATGCCATGAGAAAAATCGGCGCTTCGGGCCTCCGGGTGGTATTCCCTATCCACCCCAGAACCCGCAAAAGAATGGAGTCCTTTGGGCTTCCGGCATTTGGCCCCGAAGGGGGCAGTGCTTGGCCCAACGTGCAGGTTGTGGATCCTGTCGGCTACCTTGACATGTTGGCCCTGGAAAAACACGCCTTCGCCGTCGTGACGGATTCCGGTGGGGTTCAGAAGGAGGCCTTTTTGTTGCGGGTTCCATGCGTGACGGTCCGTGGCGAAACGGAGTGGGTGGAAACCGTGGCTTTGGGATGGAACCGCGTGACGGGGGCGGAACCGGAAAAAATTCTGGAAGCCGTTCAATCTCTTATGGATTGGCGGGGACCGACAGCCCCTTTTGGGGATAACGAATCGGGTAAGCAAACCGACCCCAACCCTTACGGGACGGGACATGCCGCCGACCGCATCATCGCCTTCCTTGCCGATTTATTCCCTCCGAGGTTTCGCTCGTGATGATGCGCCGATTCAAGCTACAGGAGCGTGAGTGCGCTCGGCCTCATGTCCTCATGCTACTCACCAACGCCTTCGATCCGGATCCCCGCGTGGACCGAGAGGCCCGGGCACTTGGGAAAGCAGGCTATCGGGTGACCATCTTGTGCTGGGACAGGGATTGTGGGCGCCCCCAAAAAGAGAGCCACGCGGGGGTCGTAGTGGAAAGGGTCTACGTGCGTTCGACCCACGGTCGTGGGGCGTCCCAAATGTTTTTCCTCGGATTTTTTTGGCTGCGGGCTTTCCTGAAAGCCATACGCATGGATTTTTCCGCCATCCATTGCCACGATTTCGACACGCTCCCACTGGGTTATGTCTTATCCCGGTTGAAGAGGTCTCGTCTTATCTACGACGCACACGAAAGCTACGCGGACATGTTGGAAAACGTGCCCGTGTGGATGAAAAAAGCCATCGTGACCTGGGAAGATTTCTTTTTGCCTCGAGTCGATGGGCTGATTACCGTCGGGGAAATTCTCGAGGAGTCCTTCCGGTCTCGGGGTGCCCGAAAAACCGTCGTTGTGGGGAACTGGAAAAATCCGCAAGACTTTTGTTTTGTTGAGAAGACCTTGGCCGAACAAAGAAGGCTTTTGAACATCCCGCACGATGCCTTTGTGGTCTCGTTTATTGCCAATTTGGGGCACGAGCGGCAAATTGTCCCCCTCATCGAAGCCGTGAAAGCCATGCCCCAGGTTTTCCTTCTCATCGGGGGGCGAGGTCCCGCCGAAGACATCGTCAAAGCTGCGGCGGCCAAATACCCCAATATTTTCTACTTGGGCTTTGTGCCCCCTTCCCGGATTCCTTTGTATACGGCGATGTCTCAAGCCGTGTACTACGGCTTCGACCCGGCCAACACCAATTCGCGTTTCAGTGCCCCCAACAAACTTTTTGAAGCCATTGCCGCGGGTCGACCTGTGATTACGGGCGATTTCGGTGAAATCGGCCGCATCGTGAAACGATATGGCCTAGGGTGCGTGCTCTCTCACTACTCGCCGAAGACGATCGCAGAAGCCTTGGAAAAGTTGTCCGACCCAAAAGTGTTGAACGAGATCCTCTTGAACGCCGCCGAGGCCGCCCGGGTTTACAGTTGGGACGCAGCGGCCGATCGGCTGGTCGGTGCTTACAGGGAGCTTTTATGAGGGGTGAAAACGGCTATGTCGAATCCATGTTGGATCGGACGTATCGGGCCCTTCCTAGAGAGGCCGTGGATCGGGTGCGCTCCACCACCGTCGCCGTTGCAGGATTGGGAGGCGTGGGTGCCGTCACGGCGGAACTGCTGGCACGCTGGGGGGTGAAGCGTTTCCGGCTGATGGATATGGACCGGTACGAGCCAACCAACCTCAACCGGCAGCTTTTCGCCACCTCAAAAACTTTGGGTCGGTGGAAGGTCGACGTCGCCGCTGAACGCATTTTGGAAATCAACCCTTACGCGCACATCGAACTGAAAATCGCCGAACGCGTGAACAACGAAAACGTCGAACCCTTTGTCAAAGGCGCCGGGATCGTCATTCAAAACGCCGACTACCCCTCGGCGAAACTATTTTACCTGGCGGCATCCCGCCATCGCGTGCCTCTCGTGAACGGCTACGCAACCGTCACGGGGGGACGGGTACAGGGGTTTGATTACCGCGTGTCACCATGTCGCACATGGGTAGACGATTGGTGGCAGCGCATCAAACTCGGCGGCGCGAAACCCTTGACGGCATTAACCGCGGAAGAACTCGGTGCTTTCGACCATGAAAACGTGCACCCGACGGCCGCATCCATAAACTTTGTCACCAATACGGTGGGGTGCCTTATTGTGGGCGAAGCGATAAAACTTTTAACCGGAAAGGGCCGGCCCGTTCTGTACCCGTACTATTTGGAGTTCGATATCTTTAAACTCCGTTGGCGCCGCCGCCACGTCCACTCCCTGATGAATCCCGGTTCTTGGCAGGCCGTTTTGGCCGCCGTCAAGCGAAGGCTTTCTTCTTTCGGTACAGTGAAATGCCGGGCCGGCGCAGAGGTGAAAACCCAAAAGAAAAGTCTGTGACGCGTTCATCTTTTGGGCATCATGCGAAATTTAGTGAGAAATCAGGTGCAAACCTTTGCGTTTATCATGCGGGCGGATCGCTTTGGGATCGCCGATCCTAGGCCTAAGGGGCCATGGGATTGATTCCGACGCACCGTAAAAAGAGTTTGTTATTCCAGCCATCTTTGATTTTTCCCTCGCGGCAGAGAAAGAACGACACCGATGTTGGAGTAATAAAAGTTAAGCTGTGCCCCCGGAAAGTTCGCTTTGGAACAACGCAGGCTTTTGTTTTTTCTCTGAGGCCCCCGGGGGCGGCAGGTTCTTGGAGCGTGGGAGGCGAACAATGAAATGTGTGAGGTGGCTGGTTCTTGGAATGGTGATTCTGCTTGCCGCGCGTGGACCCGAAGAGGCCCGCGCTGAAGAGAAAGTTCACCCGAGGAATCAGATGCTTATATCCAAGGGGTTGGTACCCAAGGATATTTTAAAATATTTTCCGGATGTCCCAAAGATCGCCCCGATCGAAGCCCTGAGCCTTTATCGGTCGAAAAAAGCCGTTTTTATCGGTGTTGGCCTGGATGTTCCCAGGCTGCCTGATGGGTGGTTACTGAAAGATTATATGGCCTTCGACCCAAGAAAATTGGCGGCATACAAAATCCCGACGCAAGGGGTCATTATTGTTCTTTACTGCGGGTGAGGATGGGCCGGCGGCGAAAGCGCCCGTGTGGCGCACAAATGGAGATCTCTTGGAATGAATAATGTCTTCCCCGTAGCGGGAGGATGGCATGAAATGAAGCGCGTGGGGTTCGAATTTGCACCTGAGCAATTTAAAGAATTGATGTTGCTTCGGTGACTCATACAGTTCAGGATGGTCACTCAAGGGCACCCGGGGTATGAAAGAATGGAAAAAAGAGCTTGCCAAGAGTGGTGTGTGGGTTCTGTTCATTTCTCACACCATAAAGATTTTGGCGTTCCTCAGTACCATTGTTTTGGCCCGGCTGTTGAGCCCCGCAGATTTCGGCATTGTGGCCATGGCGACGGCCGTCGTCATGCTGGTAGAAATGTTGGGGGATTTTGGGTTTCATGTTTACCTGGTCCAAAAAAAGGATCTGCAAAAAGAGGATTTGGATACGGCCTGGACTTTTCAGGTTTTGCTCGCCGTGGCTCAAGGCCTTATGATCATTGGGGCGGGGGGCTACGTGGCGAGTTTTTATGGTGAACCTCGTTTGGCGCCGGTGTTTTATGCTCTCGGGGCAACCGTCTTCCTCGGGGGTTTTCGCAACATCGGCATCGTGAGCTTCCAGAAGGACCTTAAGTTTCATCTAGAATTTTTCCTGCGTGTCCCTTCCAAAGTCATCGGCGTTGTGACCTCGCTGGCTCTGGCTTACATCAGGGGCGACTTCTGGGCTCTGATTCTCGGCATATCCTCGCAGCGCATCGCTGAAGTTGGAGCCAGTTACCTTCTGAGCCCCTATCGGCCGCGCGTCAATTTCCAAAAAGCCGGCGAGCTGTTCAGGTTTTCCAAGTGGCTCTACATGAACACGACGTTCTCTTTCGTTCTGCAAAGATCGCCGGATTTGATCCTAGGGAAACTCGCGGGACAGGAAGCTTTAGGGCTGTTTTCCGTAAGTCATTCCGTGGCCACCCTGCCTACGTCCGAGTTCGCCGACCCTATTGCGCGGGCGACTTTTCCTTCATACGTCAAGATTCGTGACGATTTGAGCGTCCTCCGGGAGGGTTATGTCAAGGTTTTGAGTCTACTCGCTTTTTTTTCAATGCCCATGGGGGTCGGCATCGCGGCTGTGGCCCACGTGCTGGTCCCCGTTCTATTAGGGCCGAAGTGGGTCGAGGCTGTTCCACTACTGCAAATGCTCGCCCTTGGCGGTGTGTTAAAAAGTCTTCAAAGCAATGCACCTTCAATTTTTTTGGCGCAAGGGAAACCGTGGGCTGTCACCGGTCTTTGGGGAGTGAAAGCCTGTGTTCTCCTCGGAACGCTCAGCATTTTTTGCCCGCGTGCAGGCGCCTTGGGAGCGGCTTGGGCGTTTCTCGTCACCGAGGCCCTGATCAGCCTTCTCGTTTTGGGGTGGGTCTTTCAGTCGCTGAAGATCTCGTGGCAAGCCGGGCTGGAGCTGTTTGCACGCCCTTGCGCAGCGGCCGGATTCATGTATGTCGTCGTCACGGCGATGGGCGCCTCTCGGCTCGTGGAGCGATTGCCGGCAAAAGACGGATGGACTCTCGCTCTTTTGGTTCTTGTGGGCGCAGCCAGCTACCTGAGCAGTGTCTTGGGCCTTTGGGTGCTTTCGGGAAGAAGGAGATCTACCCCTGAATCTTGGCTGTGGGGCGGCGTCAAAAGCTTCTTGCTCGATCCGATTAAAGGAGCATGGAATTAAAGATGGGCACAGGAAACAATGGAGTAAGGCCCATCGTATTAGTTCTCGGCATGCCGCGCAGCGGGACCACATGGCTCGGCAAGATGCTGGATTGCCACCCCGAAGCTTTTTATCTGCATGAGCCCGACACGGCAGTCCTGTCTCCACATTTACCCATTTTTATCGAGAGGGACATTAAAAGGGAACACGTTGAGCAAGTTCGGGAGTTTTTCCACGCCTTGCCGGGTTGCGCTCCGGTTCGATCCTATACTCGGCTGCCCCTCTTCAGGAAGAGCTATTACAAGAAGTCAACTTGGGTATCCATAAATATTCTTGCCGTACTTGAAAAAGTTTTCAAATCTTTGAGCCGAAGGTCTATTCCTTGGGGCTTAATATTTATTCCTCAAAATATAAACATTGTTGTGAAGTCGGTTGAGTCTTTCGGTCGAATACCTCTGTTTCTCCACAGCATCCACGATCTAAAAATCATTTATATCGTCAGACATCCCTGTGGCGTCAGATACTCCCTCTTAAGAGGTGAGCGGATGGGAAAGTTCATAAACAACACTTCTGTGACCGAGTCTGTTCCCCGATTAAAGCAGCTCGTGAGCTTAGAAGTAGCCGGCAGACGCGGGCTTTCTTTGCCGCTGCTTCTGGGCAAAACCGCGCCCGAACGTTTTGCCTATTGGTGGCTTTTGGCCAACGAGAAAGCTGTGGGGGAGTGCGGAAACACCTCTCTCGCCAAAGTCGTCGTCTATGAACAGCTGTGCTGCGACACGCTGAAGACCATGGCCGAGATCTATCATTTTCTAGAATGGGAGTTCTCAGAGGGTATCAAAGCTCAGATCGCTTCTATGACAAAGAGGAACGATTCACGGTACTATAGTGTTTTTAAAGATCCTCAAAAGACCATGAATGCGTGGAAACACGGACTTGGTCGCGAAGAGTCCTCTATAATTCAAGAGATTCTTGCTTCATCGCCCTTAAAATTTTTCTGGGACTGAGTGAATTGGCACAAAGTCATGATGGGAGAAAACAAAACCACGATGTCCAATGTGATCATTTTGACCACCGGATCCAGTGGAAGCTCGGTGCTCGCCGGTGTCGTCGCTCGTTAGGGGTTTTGGTTGGGCTCGAAAACGATGCAGCTTGATTTCAATACCTACGAAAATGCTCAGTTGGTGAACTTGAATATCTTGCTGCTTCGTAAAGCCGGCTACCGACGAAGAGACGCCAACGACCTTCCTCCTTCGGATGTGAACCGCCTTGAAGCTATTCTCCAAACACAGGACCGCAAACCTTACTGCATTTTCTTCGATCAGTGCAAGAAACGTCAGCCCTAGCTCTGCGAGGACCCATGTCTAGTTTTGACGATACATTTCTGGGGGATGGTTAAGGACTTAAATAACGTTAAATATATATATTGATCACCTGGCTGAATTCAGCGTCTCTATGAAGCCTTTTTCCTATGGGGGTTTATGGCTTCACGTCTAGCGACCTGTTGACGCGGGCCCGCCGTATGACTGCATAGATCGAGAACGATGCCGCTGACCACGATTGCTTATTTATGCCTTTCGGGACTGGCGTTCGTTGCAAGTGTTTTGATCCACCCGGAATGGGGGCTGTACGCATATTTGAGCACCTACAATATCTCCCCTTTCCAGCAGTGGTGGGGAGCCTTTCTTCCCGACTTTGCCAAGCGATATAATATGTTTTTTGTTATAGCGATGGCGGCGGGGATGGTTCTTCAATACCGAAAACTGAAATGCCCTGAGGTCTTTTCCACACACGAAGGCCTTCTCGTTGTCTTTATCATGATGTGTTGGGTCAGCAGTTTGACGGGCCCTACTTTTCACGTGGATGAGCTTCAATGGAAGATGCTTAAAATCGGTACGGTTCTTCTGATGGCGACAAGGATTATCACCACACGGGAACGTTTCGAGAGAACGTTGCTGGCTTTGATTGCCGTAGGGGGCTACCCTGGCTACGCGTTGCACAGCGGCGCCGGGGGATGGATCGGAGGTCGATTTGACAGGGGATTCGGAGGGTCGGACTTTGCCGAAGGGAACTTTTTGGCCGCGCACTTCGCGTGGCTTTTGCCGCTTGCGGGAGTGCGTTTCCTCGCCGGGGACAAGAAAATGAAGGCCCTCTGCGCGGTCTCAGGGGCTTTAATGGTCAACGCCGTCATCATCACGCGCTCGCGAGGGGCCTTTTTGGCCTTGGCGCTGGGGGCTGCCGCGACTTTGTGGTACTTGCCCCGACTTCGTGTTTATCGCAAACAGATCATTGTGGGTTTGGTTGTGGGGCTCGTGGGGGCTTTGAGCCTGACCGATCGAGCCTTTTGGGAACGGATGAGCACGCTGGAATCCGATAAAGTCGAGGAAGACGCGTCGGCACAAAGTCGCCTCGAAGCTTGGAAAGTGGCGTTGCGCATGTGGGGGGACTACCCATTGGGGGTAGGGGTAGGCCGGTACAAGGATCATGCCGGGCACTACAATCCCAATCTGGCGGGGCGGGACACCCACAACACGTATTTGCGTTGTCTGGCGGAGACAGGGGCTCAAGGCTTGGTCGTTCTTTTGCTTCTCATTTTTTCCTCCCTGAAGATGTTAAGAAAAATTGAAAGGCAAGCGGCGGTTTTGGAAGATCGCGTCGCTACTTTTTATTTTATGAACGCTTTTGCGCTGCGTATCTCGCTCATCATCTACCTGACGGCCGCTTTCTTTATCTCATCCGTATATATTGAAGAGTTCTACTGGTTTCTTATGTTTCCCCTCTTTCTCATGAGAGCCTTAAAGAACGAGAAAACGGGCGAAGAAATCTCTCAAAGCACGGACGTCACCCGGTTTTTTGAGGGTGCTCGGGGCATAAGATGAGAAAAATTTGTCTCGTCGCTCCATTTGTTCCCCCCTATGGGGGGATGGCGCTCCAAGCCGGGAAGCTCGTGGAGAGCCTGAGACGGCGGGGTATTCCCGTCTTTTCGGTCAGAGTCAATCGACTTCCGACGGATGTGGGTTTTTGGTATCGGGCCCCCGGGGTCCGCACCGCGGCGACCACAGTGCGTCTTTTGAGAAATTTGTCGGCCCGTCTTAAAGAAAGTGATGTCGTTGTCATTTTTAGTAGCTTTTTTAATTATTTTTTTTGGGTGACCTATCCCGTCGTCCTTTTGGCCAACGCTTACGGAAAGAGCGTCATCCTGAATGCCCGAGGGGGTGGAGCCGGGGAGTTTTGCCGACGGTACCGCCCCCTCCTCCGGCCGCTGATGCGCAAAGTGGATCTGGTCATCGCCCCATCGGGTTTCCTCGCCGAGGTGTTTCAGAAGGAATTTCGCATGGACGTGGGCATTGTGCGGACGATGGTGGATACGCAGCAGTTTCCTTTCCGACACCGCCGGCCTTTGAGACCCCGTCTCCTGGCGGCGCGAAATCTGGAAACCATCTACGGCGTGGATGTGATTCTTAAGGCGTTGAAGATCGTTCGAGAACGTTATCCTGAAGCTGTTTTAACGATCGCGGGAAACGGTTCTCAATCGGCGGCGTTAAAGGCACTCGCAAAGGATTTGGGTCTCGAGCCAGGGGTTGAATTCCTGGGGTCCGTAGCTCATGACGACATGCCGGCTGTTTACGACCGACACGACATTTTTATCAACGCCTCCAGGGTCGATAACCTGCCGAATGCTCTGTTGGAGGCGTTCGCGTCCGGTCTGCCCGTGGTTTCCACTGCGGCCGGAGGTATCCCATTTTTAGTGGAACACGGTCGAACGGGTCTGCTCGTGGAGGTGGATAACCATGAAAAATTGGCGGAGGCGGTAGTTTTCCTTTTGACGTGCCCCGAAGAAGCCTCTAGGCTGGCAGGGAACGCGAGGCTGGTGGCGGAAGAATATGGAGAAGAGCGCGTTGTTGCGAGCTTCTTGGACATGGTGGAACGGGCCTTTCAGAAAAGGATGCAGCGCAATGGCAATAAAGCGTGTCATGAAGAATAGAGCAAAGCTAATGCTTGGAAATTTTTTGGCTCTCTTGCTCTTGACATTGTGGTTATTCGTCCCGCGAAGTGTGCCGGCCCTGAATATCCCCCTGACGGTGGAAAATTCGACTCCGGACCTTGTGAGAGCATCCGAGCCGGTTACCAGCGGCATCCCACTTCCTGAAGATGCGCAGATCACAGACGTGGGCGCCCTTGCGCTCGTTGCTTCGGACGGTCGGCCC